>HF985648.1:0-38535 GCA_000431155.1 Bacteroides sp. CAG:927 | reverse complement strand
AGCTACTTTGTTTATATTTGTTTTTATGACGCGGTTTCTCCTCTTCGGAAGATAACCCTGATAAGACTATAACTATTTCACCTTTGGGATTGTTCGCTTCAAAATAATCAATGAGTAGCTTCAGCGTTCCGCGAACTGTTGTATCATGCAACTTGGATATTTCGCGCGACACAGAGGCTTCTCGTGTGTAACCACATGCCTCAGCCAACTGGGTAAGTGTTTTGACGAGACGCAATGGAGACTCATAGATGATGGATGTTATGTTGCGCGCGGCAATTTCTGAAATCCTTGAGACCCTACCTTTTTTAGGAGGCAAAAATCCTTCAAAACAAAATCTGTCGCACGGCAGTCCCGAATTGACCAATGCAGGCACAAAAGCAGTTGCTCCGGGCAGTGTTTCTACTCCTATATCATGCCTTCTGCATTCTCGAGATAGCAGAAATCCCGGATCGCTGATGCCGGGTGTTCCCGCATCTGTGATTAATGCAATTTTCTCCCCCGATAAGAGGCGCGAAATAATTGGCTCAAGAGTATCGTGCTCGTTGAATTTATGGTGGCTGACAAGTGGAGTAGTAATACCAAAATGCTTCATTATCACTCCCGATGTGCGCGTGTCCTCTGCCAGAACAAGAGCGCAGGAATTCAGCACCTCAATGGCTCTCGGCGTCATGTCAGACAAATTGCCGACCGGAGTAGGTACCATGAAAAGCTTTCCACTCATTTTATAACGGATTCTTGATTATTTGTTAAATCGGGCAGATGCCAACGCCATGAAATCCTTGACATCCGGATTCTCCGGATCCCAGCACAAATCATTGTAGAAATAATCATCCAGTTCTGCCTGACTGCTCACAGCATTTACCACATCAAGTGCATCTGATAATTCAGCAGCGTTATTGCCGAATAATTCCCTACGGAATCGGAATTTATCATTAAGCGTCAGTGAAATGGGTACAATTCCGTTTGAAGCCGGAGTTTCTTCCTCTATGGGTTGTTCGGTCTCCTCTATATCCTCAGCATGTTGGGTCACACCTTCGGAATCGGGCTCTGCTATCTCATCGCTGCCTTCCGAATATTCTTTTTCCTCAAATTCGGCACTTTGAGCTATTGCGCTGCTTGCATCATTCTCAGACACACATTGACATAGCCCACTTAGCCGGGACAATTCGGCAATTTTTTGTTTGAGAAGACTCTCAACGGTTTCGGGCACATCGTTCTCCCGCTTAAGCATCAAAGCAAGTAAACCTTCAATCTCAAAGCACAAATCAAGCATATGCTCCTTGTTGTCTGTCATATTATGAGGTATTAAAGATATGTACTGAAAAATCAGTACAAAATTACGAAATATTATTTAATAAGAACGACTCTATAGCCTTTTTTAGTTTTGCAATGTTTCCATTGTATTCATTTACCATAACAACTATGACATGCGTGGGCAGTCCGTCATCGTTCAATGCATATCCGGCATAACATTTCACTCCACGCATAGAACCGCTTTTCAAGGCAATTTTACCTTGCAACGAGGTATCCTTAAGCAAATTTCTGACCGTACCCTGTTCACCGCAACGCGGAAACAGCTCTATGAAGTCAAAATCAATATTATCGCATCCTTTCCAAACCAATATATCGGCAAGAAAATAAGCTGACAGCCGGTTTTCTCGCGACAAACCGCTTCCATCCTTTATTACCAACCCATAGCAATCCACATCTCTCTTTTGCCACAGCTTGATTTCTTTTTCTGCGGCCTTGTCTCGGCTTTGGCCCGGCGCAGAAAGTTTTAGCATTGCTTCGGCCATCATATTGTCGCTTCGGAACATGGTGCTTCTGAGTATGTCAATCAACGGGGCACTCATATGCTCATAAATGAGATTCTCATGGCGATTACGCAATGAAGCATTCTCAATAGCTATCCCCTCGCCCATCAGCTGACGTTCAATGTCCGATTTCAATGACCCTTCCGGATCAGGATTGGCAAGTTTTTCCCTAACCCCTCTTTTCGGTATGCGTCCGGTCACAGTGATAGTTTTGCTTCCACGTTTGCGGGAATAATCAAGCGCACCACGGCGCTTATTTATAACCACATTCAAATCAGGGACATACGGCACTGATGATTTGTCCGGTAAAGATAACACAAAAGCGTTATCTTTGTAGTTCACGGCATGAAAACCGGTGCCATACATCCATGGCAAATCCGATTGCATCCAGCCTGAAGGGGTGATTTCTTCAAGGCTCTTGTCGTATTCAAATATTATTCTTCCTTTTATTGTCTTTATTCCGGCCTGTTTAACTGCTGACACTAATGAATCAACAAATCCTTGCTGTTGGGGAAAGTGTGCGGATTCAAGAGTTGGATCACCGGTGAATTTAATTAAAATATTGCCCGAAAGCAAACTGTCGGATATATGACCGGTAGTGTAAACCTTGGTGCTGTACCTAAAGTCTTTAGGCGCTTTCTCCAGCACTGTTGCAGCTGTGACAAGTTTGGTTACGCTTGCGGGTATTAGCGGGAGATCTCCGTTAACATCAGCTATAACATCTCCTGTCAGCAAGTTTTCAATATATACACTCCCAAGTGCATTTTGAGCACCATCAATTTCAAATGGGAACGGCTCAGGCTGTGCTTTACAGCCAAATGCAATCAGAACTGAGGATATAATTGAGACTAAAAATTTTTGCATTATTTTGAAATATGGTTTTGTGCGAAATTAGTAAATTTTATCCGGTAGCATACCATATTACAAAAATTTTAGCTAATTTCGCGGTCAAATATCAGTGTGAATGGTAAGTAAAACCAGAGATAAACTCATAGAGGTAGCCCGTCAGCTTTTTGCCAATAAAGGCGTTGAGAATACTACTATGAATGATATTGCAGCGGCAAGTGAAAAAGGTCGCCGCACTATTTACACATATTTTAAAAACAAGCGCGAGATATACAATGCCGTAGTGGAAAGGCAAAGCGAACGAATGGTGGAAAATCTCCGCAACATCGCCTCCAGCACTCTTGAACCGGTCCAGAAGCTTGAGCAATATCTCAATCAGCGTTTTCAGCTGGTGGTTGACTATGCCCCTCGTCATGACATGGTGCTCAGGCATATTTTTGACAGAGACTTGCGCAGAATGGAGCGAGTGCATAAACTTGCAGCCATAAAGGAATCGGAAATGTTTCGCAAACTGCTTGATGAAGGAATAGCAAAAGGTGCTTTTGACCCGGTACAGGCAGAGCGCCTATTGAAAGTTCATCCTATATTATTTCAGGGGGTGGACTTTTGTGTAATGCGCGATAGCACTGATACAAGTGGAATCTCCGTATTGGACTCACGAGAAGCTGTTGTGAAATTTCTCGTGGCCGGTATAGCGACCAATAATACGACCAACAATTGAACTAATTAATTATTAACATCAGTTTTTACGATGAAATTACTTGAAGGAAAAACAGCATTGATTACCGGTGCCGCCCGTGGTATAGGTAAAGCTCTTGCCCTGCGTTTTGCGCAGGAAGGCGCCAACATAGCATTTACCGATCTGGTTATAGATGAGAACGGCAAAGCAACCGAAGAGGAAATTGCAGCTTATGGCGTGAAAGTGAAAGGATATGCTTCAAACGCTGCTGACTTTGCTCAGACCGAAGAGGTGGTAAAGCAGGTGAAAGAAGATTTCGGGTCTATAGACATCCTTGTCAACAATGCAGGTATAACCAAAGACGGACTCATGATGCGTATGTCGGAAGGTCAGTGGGATGCCGTAATTAATGTGAACTTAAAAAGCGCATTCAATTTCATCCACGCATGTCTGCCCATCATGCTTCGTCAACGTGGCGGCAGCATCATCAACATGGCATCGGTTGTAGGCGTACACGGTAATGCAGGCCAAAGCAATTATGCAGCATCCAAAGCCGGTCTGATCGCACTGGCCAAGAGCATTGCACAGGAAGTCGGTTCACGCGGAATACGCGCAAATGCTATCGCTCCCGGCTTTATTGAAACAGCCATGACCGCTGCTCTTCCTGATAATGTGCGCGAAGAATGGGTAAACAAGATTCCTTTGCGCCGTGGCGGTAAGCCCGAGGATATTGCAGATGTAGCCACATTCCTTGCTTCAGATATGTCAAGCTATGTAACCGGTCAGGTTATTCAGGTTGATGGTGGCATGAACATGTAATTAATAACAAGCATAACTTGATAGCTCCTGGCGTGGATATTTATCCGCTCCGGGAGTTTTTGCTGTTTGAGAAAAAAATCTTACCTTTGAAAAAAATTAAAATCAGTATGCTCAGTTACAATACTCAGCTTAAGCACCTCGCATTGCCGGAATACGGTCGTAATATACAGCGTATGGTTGACTATTGCCTTACCATAGAGGACCGTGACGAGCGCACCCGTTGTGCATATTCCATAATAGCATCCATGGCAAATCTGTTCCCGGAGCTAAAGAACGGCAACAGTTACGACCACAAGCTTTGGGACCATCTGGCCATAATGAGCGACTTCAAGCTGGATATAGATTATCCTTGTGAGGTGATTCAGCCGGATAACCTTACTTCTAAACCGGAAAAGGTTACATATACATCCGGCAATGTTAAATACCGACATTATGGCAAGTCAATTGTGCAGATGATTGACAAGGCTTCGGCAATGGAAGAAGGCGAGGAACGCGATGCTCTCGTGCGATACATAGCCAACCACATGAAGAAACTTATGCTATCTGTCAATAAAGATGGCGTGGATGATGCGAAAATTTTCAACGATTTGGCTGAACTTTCGCATGGCTCAATCCGTCTATCACCTGAGAGCATCCAACTGCATGAGTTTAAAGAGGCTCCTGTACCTGCAACGGGCAAAAAGAAAAAGAAAAAATGATACACCGCAGCGAAATACTGGAAATAGGCCGATTGCTTAAGCCACATGGTATAAAAGGTGAGATAACTGTGGAATTATTCGGTGACATTGATATGCGCGCGCTCAAATGTGTAGTGGTGAATATTGACGGTATTTTCGTGCCATTTTTTGTGGAGTCTGTTCGCCCCAAGACTTCCGACACCTGTTTGGTCAAATTTGATAATCTTGACTCTGATGAGCAGGTGACCATGCTGTCGCTCAAGGAGCTGTATGCTTTGAAAGATGATGTGGAATTTGAGGGACAAGGAGAGGACGAGGGATTTTATGCAAGTGATTTAATAGGTTACTCTGCTTTTGATTCTAATGGCAATTTACTCGGAACTATAGAAGATGTGAATGACGATACTGAAAATACGTTGTTTATTATAGAGACACCGACAGGCGATTCTATTCTTGTTCCGGTTGCCATGGAGTTCATTAGCGATATTGATAGTGATAAAAATATTGTGAAACTTGACCTTCCTGAAGGGTTGTCAGATTTGTAGTTGTTATGTTTGATGAAAATGATGCAATAGAGTTTATACGCAAGAAACTTGGCGATGAGATTTCCGGAATGTATTCCGATGACGACATTCTCAACATCATAGATGCAATCTGGGACTGTTATGAGGAAAACGGGTTGCTGGAAATAGATGCCGACGACGATGATGATGTTATGCCATCGGACGAAATATGCACCTATGTAAGCCGCATGATGCGTAAGGACAAAGGATGCAACGTACAACCGGAACATATTGACAAAATAGTGAATGCGGAGCTTGAATACGAGCTTTCAATTCTGGATTGATACAATGAAATGGTATAGAGTCATATCCGTATTGCTAATCGCTTTGGCAGGGATTACTGCAAAAGCCCAGGAATATTCCGATCCTTACACCGGCTATCTTGAAGAGGTGTTTATGGATATGGATTATGAGCCTAATCTGGCCACACCGGTTGTGCCAAAATCCGACAAGCAGGCCGTTCGCAATTATGTGAAGAAAGTGGCGAGCGATATGATGCGCCATTATATAATTGATTTAATGCGGAGTGACGAGGTTTTTGTTGTGTCGATACCCACAGATGACTTATTTCTGCCCAACGACACACTGCTGTCTCCTTATGCACAGAAAAGACTTGATCCTCTGCTGAAATTCATGAGTAGTCAGGATCCGAATATGTATAAAATAGTATATAGCGTGCATACCGATGATACAGGATCAACTCAGTATCAGGAAGATTTGTCTCACGCAAGAAGTAATTCGGTTTACGACTGGCTTATGGATCAGATAGATAATGGAGTAATCAGCGAAGATCAAATCATAATACCATATGCATTCGGTTCGGACGATCCCTTGCAGCCCAATGACACCATGAAACATAGAGCTGAGAACCGCAGACTTGATGTTGTTTTTATACCCGGTCCTAAAATGATAGAAATGGCACATCAAGGTGTACTAAAATAATGTCACAGCTTATGGCATGTAATGTAAAATTACTAAATTTGCAATTTGAAAAATTAACCTACGTGAAATTATGAGTCGGCGTGTAATCGCCACTCTCTACTAACTATACAGCAATGGCAAAGGAACTTAAAGACCTAACAAAACGAGCTGATAATTACTCGCAGTGGTACAATGATTTAGTGGTAAAGGCTGATTTGGCAGAGCAATCGGCTGTGCGTGGTTGCATGGTTATCAAGCCATACGGCTACGCCATATGGGAAAAAATGCAGCAGCAGCTTGATAAAATGTTCAAGGAAACCGGCGTACAAAATGCATATTTCCCCCTCCTTATCCCGAAGTCATTCTTATGTAGAGAGGCCGAGCACGTGGAAGGTTTTGCCAAAGAGTGCGCTGTAGTAACTCACTACAGATTGAAAAATGACCCTAATGGCAATGGCGTGGTTGTTGATCCCGAAGCGCGACTTGAAGAAGAACTTATAGTACGTCCTACCTCTGAAACCATAATCTGGGGTACATATCGCAATTGGATTCATAGTTACAGGGACCTTCCAATTTTATGTAATCAATGGGCCAATGTAATGCGTTGGGAAATGCGCACAAGAATGTTTCTCCGCACTGCTGAGTTCCTATGGCAGGAGGGACATTGCGCTCATGCCACAGCCGAAGAGTCAGAAGCAAGAACAGTGCAGATGATAAATCTGTATGCCGACTTTGCTGAAAAATATATGGCAATGCCTGTTATAAAAGGCGTGAAATCTGCAAATGAGCGTTTTGCCGGAGCCGTAAACACCTATACTATTGAAGGTATGATGCAGGATGGTAAGGCACTTCAATGCGGCACTTCCCACAACCTCGGGCAGAATTTTGCCAAGGCCTTTGATGTTACTTTCGTCAATAAGGACAATCAGCCTGAGTATGTTTGGGCAAATTCATGGGGCGTATCCACACGACTGATGGGTGCTCTCATTATGACCCATAGTGATGATAATGGCCTTGTATTGCCGCCGCATCTGGCACCCATACAAGTCGTGATTGTTCCGATATATAAAAATGCCGAACAGCTTGCCGAAATCTCAAAGGCCGTTGAACCTATAGTTTTGCAGCTGAAAGAAATGGGCATAAGCGTGAAATATGATGATGCCGACAACCGTCGTCCGGGTTTCAAGTTTGCTGACTATGAACTAAAAGGTGTGCCTGTTCGCTTGGCTCTGGGTGCACGAGACCTCGAAAACGGCACCATAGAAGTAATGCGCCGCGACACTCTTGAAAAATTTGAGAAACCACTTGCCGGCATAGCAGATTATTGCCGTGACTTGCTTGAGGAAATTCAGCAGAACATATACAACAAGGCCTTGAAGCATCGCGAGGAAATGACCTATACCGTTGACACTTACGATGAGTTCAAGGAACAGATAGAAAAAGGCGGCTTTATTCTTGCACATTGGGACGGAACCACTGAAACCGAAGAGAAAATCAAGGCTGAGACAAAGGCAACAATCCGATGCATACCCTTGAATGGCGATACCACTCCCGGTGTGTGCATGGTGACCGGTCGTCCCTCAAAACAGCGTGTGATTTTCGCCCGTAACTATTGATCAGTATTCTGCACATATTATGACATCGCGCCCCATCATAGCAGTAGTTATACCATGCTTCAACGAAGAAGCTGCTTTACCAATAACTGTGAAGCAGCTCTTCGGGGTTATTGATGGGATGTGCGAAAACGGACTTATATCGCGCGACAGTTATTTGCTTTGCTGCAATGACGGAAGCACTGATCGCACATGGCAGGTAATACAACAGCTCCATAGTGAGAACAAGCGCGTTAAAGGGGTTTCTCTCGCTCACAATCGCGGCCATCAGTATGCTTTGCTTGCCGGATTAATGGCCGTGCGTGGTCATTGCGATGCCGCCATCTCTATTGATGCCGATTTGCAGGATGACATTAATGCCATACCTGAGATGATAAAAAAATATCTGCAAGGATATGAAATAGTGTATGGTGTCAGAGCGAGTCGCGCCACGGACAGCTGGTTCAAACGCACAACAGCCCGAGCCTTTTATTCCCTTCAGAAAAAAATGGGGCTTGACACGATATATGATCATGCAGACTACAGGCTCATGAGCAACAGAGCACTTGATGCCCTGAGCGAGTATGGCGAAAGCAACTTGTTTCTGCGAGGCATAATCCCTCAAATAGGATTGAGCACCGCTATAGTGACATATGACAGACACGAACGTGTGGCCGGAGAAAGCAAATACCCCTTAAAAAAGATGTTGAGCTTTTCTATAGATGGTATCACATCTTTTTCTTCGCGTCCTATCAGAATGATTCTGGCACTTGGCGTTTTATTGCTGATACTTGATGTGGCTATGAGCATATATGTCTTCATCTCATATTTCGGACATGCTGCCATTCCGGGCTGGACATCGTTAATGCTATCGGTTTGGTTTCTCGGCAGTATTATCCTGATAGCGCTTGGCGTAGTAGGTGAATATATTGGAAAGATTTTTGTGGAGGTCAAGCACCGTCCGCGCTATTATATAAGCGAATATCTGATTGATTGATACATGACACACAAAAGCATATCAACAAGCGTGGCTGCGGCCATGGGGCTCGACCAGAATGCGGGCAAGCAAATTGAGGCAACAATGATTGCTACACTCCTTAATTACTGTAGTAATCTTGAGTCGGTAGCCATTCCCGGCTTCGGAACATTTACTCCCATTAAATCTGATGAACGCATAGTAAAGGACGCAGACGGCAAGTCGTTTCTTTTGCCACCATCAATAGAATTAAAGTGGCGTCCAAGTGTAATGTTGCGTAAACATTTTGTGTCATGAACAATAAGATTTCTGTACGGCAATTTGCCGAAAAGCTTGCATCGGAATGTGGTATTTCTCCGGAAGATGCGCAACAATATGTCAAACTATATTTTGATAAAGTAATTGAATGTCTTCGTTCCGGTGAAAATGTTGAGCTTCCCGGTCTTGGCAAATTTTCACTGACGCGTCAAACGGATTGTCCGGTTGTATTTGAGCCCAATCCAGATGCAGCAGCGGAAATCAATTCGCCATTTGAGATGTTTGAGCCTACAGAACTTGCAGAAGGAATTAGTGAGGATGATTTGACGGAGAGTTTTATTCGGGATGCCGAGCCGTCAATTACTTCAGTTTCATCCTCGGCAGATACCGGTGATGTTGCTGAAGAACCGGAAATTTCTACTCCTATTCATGAAGAGGAAAGTACAGATGCTGAGGAGCTGCATGAGCCTGAACCCACTGTTGAACCTATAGTCGAGACTGCGCCGGAACCGGAACAAATTACTGAGGAGGAGCATGATGAATGTTCGGTCATGACTGAATCAACAGTCGCCGTAGAAAGTCCCGAGCTTACCGAACCTGCTGAAATCAAGGCTGAAGAAACGGAAGATGATAAATATTCAGCTTATATACCTGAAGATGAAGAAGAGTATGTGCAGCATACTCAAAGCAATAAAAAAGGCTCTTCTTTTGGATTGGGATTCCTTATCGGAATTCTCACCGGCCTTATAATTGGAGCTGTTGTGCTTTATGTCTATGTTATGTGCTATGTGAACACGCCCATAGTTGGAGAGTAGGCATAAAAAAGGTTAATCATTTAACTTGATAAAGTATATATAGCTAAAATTAACATCCTTATTCACATTTCGGTTGTTATAATATTATAATTTTGTGTCCTAAAAGGATGCAAGAGCTTATTGCATGCTATTGATTATAAATATGCTGATTACATTACTAAAAAAAATAACAACAATATATAACGCATTATGAGTGACAACGTGAATATCCGCGAGCTCAATGATTTGGTTGCATCAAAAAGCGGATTTGTGAGTTTGATTACAAAAGGCATGGATCAAACCATTGTAGGGCAAAAACATCTGGTGGATTCATTGCTTATAGCATTGCTTGCAAATGGCCATGTACTGCTTGAAGGTGTGCCCGGTCTTGCTAAGACTCTTGCTATCAAGACTCTTGCTCAGGTTATTGATGCCAAATACAGCCGTATCCAATTTACTCCGGATTTACTTCCTGCCGATGTATTGGGAACCATGGTGTATAGTGTGCAGAAAGAGCAATTTCAAATAAAGCGTGGCCCGATTTTTGCCAACTTCGTTCTTGCCGATGAGATTAACCGCGCCCCGGCTAAAGTGCAGAGCGCCCTTCTTGAAGCGATGCAGGAGCGTCAGGTAACTATAGGTGAAACCACTTTCAAACTTGATGAACCTTTCCTTGTCATGGCTACTCAAAACCCCATAGAGCAGGAAGGCACCTATCCCCTCCCCGAGGCACAAGTTGACCGTTTCCTCCTTAAGGTAGTGATAGGATATCCCAACAAAGAAGAGGAAAAGCTCATCATACGGCAGAATATATCTCCGGTTAAACATGATGTAAAGGCTCTCGTGCGTCCCGAGGAAATTCTGGATGCACAAAAAGTCGTCGAGCAGATATATCTTGATGAAAAAATTGAACGATATATCGTAGATATTGTATTTGCCACACGTTATCCCGAACAATATGGTCTGAAAGACCTTGAGGGCATAATATCGTTCGGTGCATCTCCTCGTGCATCCATTGGCATGGCACGTGCCGCAAGAGCTTATGCATTCCTGCGTCAGCGTGGTTATGTAATTCCCGAAGATGTACGTGCCGTATGTCATGATGTATTGCGCCACAGAATTGGACTCTCTTACGAGGCTGAGGCCAATAACATTACCGCAGACGAAATAATCACTGATATTCTTGATAAGGTAGAAGTGCCCTGATATGGAAGCTAACGAACTTCTTAAAAAAGTTAGAAAAATAGAAATCAAAACCCGCGGATTGTCGCAAAACATTTTCGCAGGCGAATACCATACTGCCTTCAAGGGACGAGGCATGACATTTGCTGAGGTCCGTGAGTATCAGTATGGCGACGATGTGCGCGATATTGACTGGAATGTTACTGCAAGACACAATCATCCTTATGTTAAGGTGTATGAGGAAGAACGTGAACTTACGGTGATGCTTCTCGTTGATGCTTCGCATAGCGGTTCGTTTGGTGCCGTGGGAGATGAGAAACGCGAAATCATGGCTGAAATTGCCGCTACGATTGCTTTCTCCGCCATCCAGAACAATGATAAGATTGGTGTGATTTTCTTTACTGACAAGATTGAGAAGTTCATACCACCCAAGAAAGGCAGAAAACATATTCTCTTCATAATTAGCCAACTTCTGGATTTCAAACCTGAAAACAACGGTACAGACATAGCTTTTGCACTCCAATATTTTACAGATGCATTGAAAAAGCGGTGTACCACATTTTTGATTTCGGATTTTATTGACAATCATTCTTACGAAAAGGCACTCACAATTGCTTCAAGCAAACATGATGTAATCGGTATTCAGGTTTATGATAAGCGTGACAGCAATATGCCTGATGTAGGTCTAATGAAAATGCAGGATCTTGAATCCGGATTTGAAAAATGGGTTAACACTTCGTCTTCAAAAGTGCGTCAGGCTTATGGCAAATGGTGGTACAACCGTCAACAAAATATGGTAGATTCCATGCGCCATGCCGGAGTGGATTACGTATCTGTGGCTACTGATGAAGATTATGTAAAAGCATTAATGGCATTGTTTAAAAACCGAGGAGTAAGATGATCATAAAATTTAGATTGCATACTTTGCTTCTGGCTGTGGCTTTGTTTGCAGGTCTATGTGCAAACGGCGCGAATACTGTGATAAAAGCATCACTTGATTCCGCTTATTTGCTTATGGGCAAACAGACCTTGCTGCATGTGTCGGTAGTCGGCAACTTGCCTGACAGCTGTAATGTGCAGGTAGTTGACACCGCATGGCGCGATGTGGAAATTATAGGTATTTCAGAGCCTACATACAAGGATCTTGGCAATAACCGTAAGGAATTGCTACAAGATGTAATAGTACAGTCTTTTGACAGCGGCATGTACACTCTTCCTCCTATATATTTTATTGACGGGGGAGAAACAATCGCATCAAACCGTCCGGTTCTTAAGGTGCTTCCTGTAGCTGTAGATTCAATGATTACCGTTCATGATTATGCTGATGTGGTGGATATCAAGCGTCATTTCTTGGATTATCTCCCTGATTGGTTATCGGACTACGGTATCTGGATATTGCTGGCACTTGTCATAATAGGTGGTGCGGGGTTTGTGTATTTCAAATGGCTACGCAAAGGCAAGTTGCCTCTCATGCCGGTCAAAAAACCTGTGCCGCCCTATCAGCTTGCCATGCAACAGCTCCAAACTCTTCATGACGAGCATTTATGCGAAAAAGGAGAGGAAAAAGAGTTCTATACTCGCCTCACCGATATTCTGCGTACATATCTTGATGCCCGTTTCGGTATCAATGCCATGGAGATGACTTCAACTCAAATTCGCAGAAGCCTACGCGAAAATGCCGATACAAAGATGTCGGAAAAATACATGTCGCGTATTCTTGAGATTGCTGATTTTGTGAAATTCGCCAAAATCCGTCCTCTGCCGGAAGATAATGCATCTGCTTACAAATCAGCTTTGCAATTTGTGGAGGACACCAAGCCCGCCCCGGTTGCTGAAACAACAGAAGATAGTAAGGAATCCAAATCCATTAAATCAAAAGAGTCATGATGTTTGCCAATCCATCAATATTGTGGTTGCTGCTTTTGCTTATACCATGCATAGCGTGGTATATATGGAAACAGAAGCGACAGCATGCCTCAATGTCTGTGTCAACGCTTAATGCATTATCGTCGCTCCCGACAAGCTATAAGGTTTATGTTTTGCATGGCATGTTTGCGTTTCGTCTTGCATTGATAGCCACTCTGATAGTTATACTTGCGCGTCTTCAAACCAGAGATAAGTGGAGCACTTCCACTACTGAGGGCACTGATATAGTTATTGCATTGGATATATCCACAAGTATGCTTGCCAGAGATTTCAAGCCCGACAGGTTTGAGGCTGCAAAATCGGTTGCTTCGCAGTTTGTCAACGGACGCGAGAGCGACAACATGGGACTTGTGATATTTGCCGGAGAAAGCTTTACTGCCGTTCCGCTTACCAACGACCGTGCAATGCTTGCCAATTACATCAATGATGTAAAAATGGGCATGCTTCAGGACAACACAGCAATAGGTGACGGTCTTGCGACCTCAATCAACCGCATAAAAGAGGGTAAAGCCAAGTCAAAGAGCATTATCCTTCTGACTGACGGCTCTAACAATACTGGCAATGTAGCGCCCATCACCGCTGCCGAAATTGCAAAAAAATACGGCATCAAGGTTTATACCATAGGTATTGGCCGAAACGGTATGGCCCCCTATCCTTATGAGAATGCTTTTGGGCGTATAGAATACATGAATATGCCTGTGGTAATTGATGAGGTCACGTTACAGACAATAGCTAAAACAACCGGAGGAAAATATTTCCGAGCTACGGATAAACGAGTGCTTCAGCATATATTTGATGAGATTGACCAACTGGAGAAAACCCAAATTGATGTGCGCAATTTCTCGCATACTGAAGACAACTATCTTCCATGGGCATTACTTGCCATTTGCTTGCTTGCAGTAGAGCTTATAATCCGGCATTTATGGTTACGTCCAATTCCCTAATTTGAAAAACTTTTAGTTCATGATAAGTTTTGCTAATCCCAATGGCTTGTATCTGCTACTTCTTATACCGATTATAGCAGCATTATATTTGTGGGCAAGAATGGCCCGCAAACGCAAGCTTCGTACGTTCGGGAAGCTCAATGTCATAAGTCGCTTAATGCCTGACGCTTCACGATATATGGGTGGTATAAAAATTATTGTAGAGCTTACAGCTCTTGCTCTTATAATTTTGGCTTATGCACGCCCCTATATGCCGTTGTCCGAGGGCGAAGGTGGCGATGAAGAAAATGTGAGCGGTATTGAAGTCATGATATGCTGTGATGTATCCAACTCAATGCTGGCCTCATCAACCGATGACCCAAATGGCGTAAGCAGATTGCAGCGTGCCAAGTTCCTGCTTGAAAAAATGATTGGGAACATGAGCAATGATAAAGTCGGGCTTATAGTATTTGCCGGAGACTCCTATACCCAACTTCCCATTACATCTGATTATATATCAGCCAGAATGTTTGTCAATGATCTCAGCACCGATATGGTGCCGACACAAGGCACCGCAATAGGCACCGCTATTGACATGGCCGTGAATTCATTTACTCCCGAAAGCGACTTTCAAAAAGCTATTGTGCTGCTAACAGATGGTGAGAACTTTGAAGATAATGCTGTGGAAGCAGCTAAAAAAGCAGCTGAAGCAGGTATTCAGGTGGATGTTATCGGTCTTGGCACTGCATCAGGTGCACCAATCCCCGTTGTCGGTAAAAGTAACGAATATATGTTTGATGCACAGGGTAATCAGGTAATAACCAAACTGAATGTTGAAGATGCCAAGGCTATTGCCCAAGCCGGTAACGGCATATATATTTCCGGCGCCGCCTCTTCAGCTGCTTCTGAGCTCAACGACCAGCTTAAAAAACTCTCAACCACAGAATACAAACGATTCACAGCTCCGAATCCGGCAAGTGAGTTGTTCCCTATAGCCATAACGATAGCATTGATATTGATTCTGATAGACATAATGCTTCCTTACAGCAAAATCGAATGGCTTAAAAAATTCACATTCTTCTCTAAAACAAGCAAATAATGAAGTTATCTACGCATATATATATTATTGTCTGCTTCATGATGTTTCCTGCAATGATTTCGGCGCAACCACGCGAAACAATAAAGCAGGAGCGCAACTATATCCATGAGGGTAATGTGTTGTACCGCGAAAAAAGATTTTCTGAGGCAGAAGTTATGTACCGTAAGGCTCTTGAAGTAGCCCCAACTTCCGAAACTGCAACTTTTAATCTTGCTTCTTCTCTTCTTCGTCAGGCCGGGTCTGCAGATCCTAATGCGGGCAACAATCCGATGACTGAAGCATCGGCAATGTTTCAGCATCTTACCCAGTCGGCAGTTGACAAAACAATTGTTGAGCGGAGCTATTACAATCTTGGTAATATGGCTTTCAATCAGCAGAATTATCAGCAAAGTATTGACATGTATAAAAATGCTTTGCGAAGAAATCCTGATAATGATCTTACCCGACAAAACTTGCGTCTTGCTCAACTTAAGCTAAAAGAGCAGCAACAAAACCAAGATAAAAACCAGGACAAAAATCAAGACAAGAATCAAGATCAGCAAAATCAGAATAAAAATCAAGACCAAAACAAGGATCAACAGAACAAGGATCAACAAGATCAAAACCAACAACAGGATAAGAATAAACCCCAGCAGCAACCTCAGGAGCAATCCGGCATCAGTGATGCTAATGCACAGCAAATTCTGAAAGCGATGGAAAATGAAGAAGCTGCAACACGTAAGCGCGTTGAGATGCAAAAGAAAAAAGAGGCTCAAGCACGCAAGAAACGCATCACAAATCCTTGGTAATATAGCTCTACTTCTGTTTTAATAATTCAAACTAACTTATTGATGAAGCGTTTAATTCTCATATTTTTGTTTATAGCCATTGTGGCAGATGCTGCTTTCGCTGCTTCATTTAATGTGGTCAATCCTCCCGGCAGAGTTGCTGTAGGGCAAAAGTTTTCTATAACCTACCGCCTGAAAAACGGCGAGGGTTCTTCCCTAAAGGTTCCGCAAATCAACGGATGTAAACTTTTATACGGACCTTCAACCTCCACAAGCCAGAGCTACCATATAATCAACGGCTCAATGTCGTCATCATCAACTGTTGATTACACATATATTTATAGAGCGGAAAAAGAAGGCTCTTATAATGTAGGAGAAGCATCCATTATTGTGGATGGCAAGAAACTCACCTCAAAATCTTTCAGTATTACGGTAGTTCCCGGGAATCCTGCGCAGCAAAGTGGCGGAAGCAAATCAGGCGGTCGCCCTCAAGTTGAATTTGATGATGCAAGCACGCAGACAGCAGACAGATCCGTGTCGGCTAACGATGTATTTGTAAGAATCATACTTTCGAAACCTACAGCTTACGAGCAAGAGGCTATTGAATATACCATGAAGTTATATACAAAGTACACCATATCATCCTTCATGCCCACAAAAATGCCGAGCTATGATGGATTCCTGATAGAGGAGATGAATGTTCAGCCCTCACTTAACGAAGTCGAGACTTATAATGGACAGCGGTACATGACTGCTGTGCTGAAAAAGTGCATTATTTTCCCGCAGAAATCCGGAAAACTTACCATTAATTCCGGCAACTACGACATAAATGTTGTGCAATACGACAATGTAAATATGGGCTTCTTTACAGTTCAAAGTCCACAGGAGCGCAGCATTAAGGTCAGCAGCAATTCGGTGTCTGTAAATGTTTTGCCATTGCCTCAGCCCCAGCCGGACGGATTCAGTGGTGCTGTTGGTAAATTTACTGTTGAAAGCCGCCTTATAGGTAACAGTTTCCGCACTAATGACTCGGCAACTCTTATTTATACTATTTCCGGAACAGGTAATATCAAATATTTGCAAGAGCCCAAGATTGATTTTCCGTCGGAATTTGAGCAGTATTCGCCCAAAAGTGACATTCAGGCATCTGTTTCCGGCAATAATGTCACTGGAAAAATGACAATTGAATATACTTTTGTGCCCCAAAGCGTTGGAGAATTCAGAATAGGAGGAGATAAATTTGTCTATTTCAATCCATCCACCAAAGAATATGTAACTATTGACACCCAAGGCTATAATATAAAGGTGGCTAAAGGTTTGAGTGTGGCATCAGATGTTGAGCAACAAGACATTGAGCTTAAGAACACTGATATTAGACATATCAAGTTGGGTGACAAAAAACCTTCTCATATTCATTCTTTCGTAATTTCTCAATGGTGGTATTGGGGACTTTACGCAGCCATTATTGCAGCCCTTGTTTCAGTAATTGCCGTCAACCGGCGAAACATCAAGCGCATGGCTGATGTAAAAGGCATGAAACTTGCCAAAGCTAATAAGGAGGCTAAAAAACGGTTGAAACTTGCCAAAATGTATATGGATAAAAAACAGGATGACAAGTTCTATGATGAGATTCTTCGAGCTGTGTGGGGATATCTCAGCGATAAACTCGGAATACCGGTATCGCAATTGTCACGTGACAATGTTGCCTCTGAACTGAGTAAATTTGGCGCAAGCGAAGAGCTGTGCAATAAATTTATTGCTGTGCTTGATGACTGCGAAATGGCACGTTATGCCACTGCATCTTCTCAGCCTTCGTCAGTGTATGCCCAGGCCACTTCTGCCATCAATGAACTTGAAAACACGGCTAAATCGTCCAAGCGTTAAATTGATTTTGTTTATGAAAACCTATAAACTGATTATATTAATCTCCGCCTTATTCCTTTCATCTGCGTTTGTTGCCAGAGGTGAGGAAGTGAATATTATAGCTCAAGCTGACAGTGCATATTCTGCTGAAAAATATTCCGAGGCTGTAGCCCTATATTCCAAGGCCATAAAAAAGTACGGCACATCTTCCGATTTGTATTACAATCTTGGAGACGCATACTATAGAAATGGCAATTTAGGTAAAGCCATGGTATGTTTTAAAAGAAGTCTGCGCCTTGATCCGACAAATGATGATGCCAAGCAAAATGTGCAATTTCTTAAAACCAAGCTAATTGACAGAGTTGGTGATTCAGGTTCTTTCTTTGGCAATTCATTTGATGCAATTTCAAATATAGCTTCATCCAATATGTGGGCCTGGATAAGCTTCGGATTATTTGTATTGGTTGTAACCGGCGTGATATTATATTTGTTCAGCAATATCGTGCTTGTGAGAAAATTTGGATTTTTTGGTGGCATATTGTGCATCGTTCTGATGCTTGTGAGCATATCATTTTCGGTGCATGCACACTCATTATCCGTAGCCAAAGATGAAGCGGTTATCATTGCCCCTTCTACTATCCTAAGCACCTCTCCCCGACAGCCAAAAGACAGAAATGAAGAAGCAATGCTGCTGCATGAGGGTACTATTGTGAAGATACTGGATTCTGTAACATCCGGCACAGGTGACAATGCCGTGAAATGGTGTGAGGTACAGGTTGATAATGCCCACAGAGCGTGGATCAAGAGCACTGATATTGAGATAATTTGAATGTTTATGTTATAAAACACATTTAATTTATGCTTAATTTTTTTGGCTATACTAAAAGATTATCATAAATTTAAGGTGTCAAACAACAAAATATAACAATAATTCTTAACAAATAAAAATATTTTATCATGGCTAAGACTATCACTTTCAACGAACTGCGTCGAATCAAAGACAGCTTGCCTGATGGTGCTACCCATCAGATCGCTGACAAGTTAAATATAACCGTTCAGACTGTACGCAACTATTTTGGCGGCAGCAACTATGAATTTGGCAAAAATGTAGGTGTACATATTGAGCCGGGTCCTGATGGGGGAATTGTTGTACTTGATGACACTACTATATATGATATGGCTCTTCAGATTCTTCAGGAGCAAGACAAAGACTAACTTTTTAAGATAATACGATATACATTCTCCTCTCTCTTTTTCTTTGTTTAATATACCCCCGATGCAATTATGAGTTCCGACCGCTTGATTACTGTGGCCATACACACCTATGAGCGAGCTTTGGCACTTGCTTCATTGCTTGAACGCGAGGGGGTAAAATGCACATTGCAAAATGTCAATCTTGAACACCCTACAGTGTCGTCGGGTGTCAGGGTAAGGATATATGAAAAGGATCTGCCGCAGGCTCTCAGAATTATTGAAAACATTGAAATATTTCAATGTGCACATAATGATCCTGAACTTGAAAAAGCCTGCGAAGTTCTTGTGCCGATAGATTTTTCTGCACATTCCAAAGCTGCATGTATGCTTGCATTTGGTTTTGCAAATGCTCTTGATGCCGAAATAACACTCTTACATTCTTTTCTGTCTCCGAAATTTACCGGTTCGCTCCAGCTTACCGACACTTTTTCATATGACATAGATGGGGATATTGAGAGTGATGCATTGGACAGGAACGCACGCAAAAACTTACATTCCTATGCTTCTATTCTGAGAGCAATGATTAAAAATGGGGATCTTCCTCCGGTAAAATTCCATGAGCTTGTGGAAGAAGGTGTGCCTGAGGATGTGATTCGCCAGTATGTCAAGGAGCATTATCCCAAACTAATTGTGATGGGAACGCGAGGCGCAGACACAAAGGAGCGTGAACTTGTGGGCAGTGTCACGGCTGAGGTACTTGATACTTGCCGTGTGCCCGTATTCACCGTGCCGGAAGGGAACACCCGAGATTTTGAATCAATGAAGAATGTGATGTTCTTCAGTAATTTCGATCAGGAGGACCTCCTTGCCATTGATGCTTTGCACCAACTGATGCCCCGAAAAAGCCTTAACATCACTTGGGTTCCAATTCCATCAAAGAAAGTATCGGCAGCCTCAGCATCCGCAATAGACGGAGTAGTAAAATACTGCATGGATAAATATCCTCAATACACTTTTGATGTTGACAGCATCAATCCGGGCAGCATTTCTGAGGATTACGCACGAATAACCGGCACAAAAAACATTGATTTCATTGCCGTGCCCAATAAAAAGAAAAATGCGCTCGCTCGAATTTTTAATCCGGGCATAGCGCATAGATTGTTATTTCATTCCGATATGCCGATGATGGTAATACCGGTTTGATATACTTAGAGCAGGCTCTTAATCCTGTCGCGTTATTTTAGCTCCCAAAGCATTTAATCGCTTGTCAATACTCTCGTAACCGCGATCTATTTGATTGATGTTACCAATTTCGCTTACCCCTTTTGCTGACATAGCAGCTATAAGCATGGCTATACCTGCGCGGATGTCGGGAGATGCCATCGTATTGGCACGAAGCGAAAATTTATGGTCAAGGCCAATTACAACAGCACGGTGCGGATCACAAAGCATAATCTGAGCGCCCATGTCTATCAGTCTGTCAACAAAAAACAGGCGGCTTTCAAACATCTTTTGGTGAATAAGCACACTGCCTTTGCACTGCGTCGCCACAACAAGCATAACACTTAGCAAGTCGGGAGTCAGCCCGGGCCACGGAGCATCTGCTACATTTAAGATTGAACCATCCATGGCTGTTTCAATTTCGTAGCAATCTTTTTCAGGAATAAATATATCGTCTCCTTGGCGTTCTATAGTTATTCCAAGACGGCGAAAAGCATCAGGGATTATGCCAAGGTTTTCGTAAGATACGTTTTTAATAGTTATTGAGCTTCTATTCATGGCGGCCATACCAATAAAACTGCCAACCTCAATCATATCAGGAAGAATCTTATGCTCGGTTCCACGCAACTGTCCACATCCGTGAATTGTCAGGAGATTAGACATTATGCCATCAATTTTAGCTCCCATCCTTACGAGCATCTTGCAAAGTTGCTGAATATAAGGCTCGCAGGCCGCATTGTATATAGTGGTAGTACCTTTGGCAAGCACGGCTGCCATAATAATATTTGCCGTGCCCGTGATAGAAGCCTCGTCAAGCAACATGAATGTGCCTTTTAATCCGGACGCAGGTGCGGTGATATGATATGCTTTCTTTGCTTCATCATATACAACAGTTGCTCCCAATTTCTCAAAGCCCAGTATATGGGTGTCAATTTTTCTACGACCTATTTTATCTCCGCCGGGTTTGGCAAAATATGCAGATCCGAATCTGCCCAATAGTGGACCTACCACAAGTACAGAACCACGCAGTCCGGCAGATTTCTTGACAAACTCTCTGCTTGAAGCAAAGTTTATATCGACATTATCAGCCTGAAAAGTATAATTACCCTTGCTGTGTCGGGTAACTTTTACGCCAAGGCCCTTTAACAATTCTATGAGATTGCACACATCCAGAATTTCAGGCACATTGGTTATTGTCACAGGTTCAGATGTCAGCAGTGTGGCTGCAATAATCTGTAAAGTTTCATTCTTAGCACCTTGAGGCTCAATTTCACCACTAAGTTTGTGCCCACCTTCTATTATAAAGCTACTCATAGAGAAATGTTATTCATGTTTTTTAGTAAATATGGTCTGCCTCAGGATGAAGCGTAATGTCAAATTTCTGCTTGACATCTTGAATTATAGCTTGTTCCAGAGATTCAATTTCTTTACCCGTTGCAAGTCCGGTTGCATTAATTAGGACCAAAGGTTGCAAATGCCACACGCCTGCATTGCCCATCTGCTTCCCTTTCCATCCGCATTGCTCTATGAGCCATGCAGCCGGTATCTTAATTTTATCATTATGCTGATAATGCGGCACATTACATTCCGGATAGTTATTTGCAATCCGGCGATATACCTCAGGATCGACAATCGGATTTTTGAAGAAACTTCCCGCGCTACCGATTTTCAGTGGATTAGGCAATTTTGCGTCACGTGTATCCAGCACACATTTTCTGACATCCATAGGCGTTATCTCAGCAACTCCGTCAAACTTGTTTCTCAGATTGCCATAATCAAGTCGTGGTGAGCCAAGACTTGAAACTCGTATCGTGATGTGGGATATAATATAACGCCCAATATTTTCAGGAGACTTAAATAACGAATACCGATAATCATAGGCGCATTCACTATTGGAGAACTCTACGAATTTATGAAGGACAGCATCGTAGGCTTCAACTTTTTCAATGACATCCTTGATCTCTACGCCATAGGCACCTATATTCTGGACAGCGGCCGCACCCGCATCCCCGGGAATTCCGGAAAGATTTTCCACGCCCCATAGTCCGGCCATACAAGTGCGCTCAACCACTTCATCGAATGATATTCCGGAACCGATGCGTATAAGAACATCATTATCGTCAGTGCTCATCTCCATATCCAAAATTCTTGAATGGAGAAGAGCACCCCTAAAATCGTTGACAAAAAGCATATTGCTCCCCTGCCCTATACATCTATATTTAGGAGCGGGAAGAGTTGCCATGACATTTGGAATGTCCTCAGCCTCGGTAAACTCTATCCAGTAATCGCAAAAAGCATTAATACCGAATGTGTTTTGGTTTCGGAGATTATATTGTTCAACAACGGTTTTCATTTGAGCTGGAGTTATTATATTACAAAAGTAATGAATTGGTGCCACACTTCAAACATTAAAATGTGAAATGAAGGGCAATTCGGGGACCTGATCTGTCAGCATTAAAATTACTCCGATAACTCAAGCGCCACACGTAATCCACACGCAGAACCTTGAAAATATTTTCTACCCCCACACTAACCTCCATATAAGGCATATTTGTCATAGGCACAGTGTATGCATCGGCAGGAAAACGGAACAAATCCATGTTATATTCAGGGTTATTGCGTTTGCTCAAATGTCCCCAGAGACCGCGAAAAGCGAAGACCTCTCTGAGCTGAAGTTTTTTAATGAGCGGCAAGCGATTAAGAAGAGCGCCATTGGCATTGTATGTCAAATCCCATGAGGCATAGGTATCGTTTACAAACTCCATAGGATTCATCAATGAAAATGCTTCGGGCTGAATAGTATAGGACAAGTTTGCTGTTGGAATGAGAAGATTTGGATAAGCTGATTTGCTCCAAACGTGTCCGCCTTTCACTATGAGATCGGCATATCCCATAAATGATAACCAGAATCGTTTCTGCACACTCACTTCAGTAACATTCACGCCAAAATTGTTACCCAGAATTCCCTTTGGAGCATAAGTATGCGTAAGCATGAATATCGGGGCATCGTGATTTATGTTTTTGCGTGTGGATTTGTGCTGATAGAACTTCTCGCCGGGAGCATACCTTAACTGGAGTTTCAACATGGCTTCCTGATAATGCCCGAAATTTTTACCACGGCCATCGATAAACGGCATGTATTGGGTTGCCTCCTGACGCTCGTGAATCAGCGATGCGGTCACGGAAAAATTATTTCGTAACTCAAGTATGTAATCAAGCTTGGTTTGGCGATGATATGTAATTTGTTTGTCATCGTGGCGTTTGAAGGACAGAAACATATTGTCGGCTTGAGCGAAAGCAAAATGCTGTCCTATCATGTCCACATCATAAAGATGGCTCAGACGCAAAGCATGTACCGGGAACTCGCGAGAATGATATTTTTTGTCATGAAAGGAATATTCCACTTCGCCACTGTATTTCCACACTTTATCCTTAGTACCATAAGCCACATAACCTCTTGCGAAAATCCTTTTACTTAAATTCGCCGTTGTTATACCGCCAATTTTGGGTCGCCACCCTTCTACGAAATTATGACTGATGACAGAGTTTAAGGGACCGATATCAAATTTACTGTTTTTACCGGTAGGTATATAACCCGTTACCATGTATCTGACAAATCCTTCGGCTATACGGTAAAATTTGAATGAACGAATACGCTGTGCCAGATCGTCAACATGATTCTCGGTATGAGAAATTGGAATAATTCTGTGCTCAGCCCAATAATCCGAACTACGCATATAAGCTGAATCTAATTCTACTGTTCGGCCGAGAGGCGAGAACAAAGATTCACTGTTTTGAGGCTCATTAAATGTATGATTGGCATAAGCAGTGTTTCTGCGCATATACAATCCTTGAACCCCTCGCATTATACTTATCTCAGCGACAAGATCATCCCTGAGCTTTAATCTTGAACCGTCAGGTGCTTTATCAAAAACCTGCTCAATATACATCTTTTCAATAAAATTGAGATTAATGTCATGAGGCACGTTCATAATCACTTTTTTCACAAACATTGTGGTATCACCTACGGGCACATAAACTCGTCCAACGAATCCCATTGACTCGGAATTTCTCGGTACAAAGCTAAGTTCAACACACGTAATGCTGTCAACTTCAATTGTATCAGTGAGATAGAATTTATAGAAATCAGGTGCTATACTTGACAACGGACTGACGAAATGATTCCTGAACAGTGGTATTTGTCCCTGATAGAGATCTATCTCACGAAGAACATCCTCAAAAAGAGTGAGCATATTATCATTGTCCATGAAATCATCAAGGCCTTTCATTTCCAATCCCTCTATGTATTCTTTCTCATTTTGAGGATTCTTTCTGTAATATACCGTAGAGGATTTTTCACGTGTACTTATGTTTAATATCGGTCGGCCTGAAACCTCAGATGTGTCAACATAATCTTTTAAAAATTTCATGTTTTTCAAAATGAGATTCTTATCGCTTCGCGGATCAAAATTGTTTAATGCCAAAGTGATGCGCTCATATTTATCATAGCTGTAATAATCATTGCGCTTAGGATCAGTACTGTCGCCAAGTTTACGGATACGAGTCGCAAAATCAACTGCGGGATTATTCTTTTTGCTATATTTCTCCTTACCCGGTTTTATGACTATTTCTTTGAGTTTAACACCTGTAGGCACTAAATCAATGGTGATTTTTTTGCCATTGTGCCACTTGCTTACCGGTATGGTTTTGGTATCATAACCCATAACTGAAACCTGTATTGCAGTGAATGGTTTAGCTGTTATGATCTCAAACTTACCATTCTCATCGGTCAGAATACCACGTTGTGTTCCGGTCAGAAATACGGCCGAATATGGTATAGGAGTATGCGTGAGTGAATCACGCACCTCTCCTCTTACTTTCATGATTGTCTCTTGAGCTGAGACCGTAAATGCACACAAACTTATCAGACACAACCATACTGTTATGCCCAATAGCTTTAATAATTTACGGCTATGATTGAACAGACTCACTCGCGATATTTGTTTCATTTTCAGCTTTGCGAAGGTTGTCAAACCGCTCATAGGCTTCAACAATACGTTGTACCAATGCATGTCGCACAATATCCTTCTTGCAAAACTCCACTTTTCCGATGCCATTGACACCGTCAAGAATTTTAAGCGCCTGTATTAGTCCCGATGTTGTGGTCTTAGGCAAATCTATCTGAGTGGCATCACCTGTCACAATCATTTTACTGTTCATGCCGAGACGGGTAAGAAACATCTTGATTTGATGTGTGGTTGTGTTCTGCGCTTCGTCAAGAACCACGATCGCATCATTCAGTGTTCGCCCGCGCATGAAAGCAAGAGGCGCAATCTGTATTGCATTTGACTCCATATATTCCTTAAGCTTCGCAGCAGGAACCATGTCTTCAAGCGCATCATAAAGGGGCTGGAGATAAGGATCAATCTTATCTTTCATGTCACCCGGCAGAAAACCAAGTTTTTCGCCGGCTTCAACTGCCGGACGCGAAAGTATGATTTTTCTTACTTCCTTATTTTTCAATGCTCTTACAGCTAAGGCTATAGCTATATAAGTCTTACCGGTACCGGCGGGACCGAGCGCAAATATCAAATCATTTTTGGAGTATGCATCAACAAGCCGCTGTTGGTTTGGGGTACGCGCTGAAATAGGCTTGCCATTTACACCAAACACAATTACTCCATCAGTACGAAGTTCTTTGGGCTGCGCACCATGAATTATATCTATTATAGCCTCCTCGGTAAGCTTGTTGTACTTCACGCAGTAATCTTCAAGCTCATGAATTTTCTTTTCAAACTCAAGGGTTTCAGCTTCTTCGCCAATAACCTTGATTACAGAACCTCTTGCAGCCATACGTAGCTTTGGAAATAAATTGCGAATAAGCTGCATATTGCTGTTATTCACTCCATAAAAGCTAACCGGATCCGCGTGGTCTATGATTACAATCCTTTCTATCATCAAGTCAAATTAAATAAGTTACAAAATTAATGGTTTGAAATCAAGTACGCAAATAGAGATGTGTTATTTGATATTTATTTCATAAATTTGCTGACGGAAATATGACAAGGATTGTATTTCTGTTAACATGTCAAAAAATGCATTGATGACGGCACCACTTGTACCACCTGCCATAAACAAACCGCGATACGACCTCCTTGACGGACTACGAGGTGTAGGCGCAATGTTAGTCATACTCTTTCATTTCGGTGAAGCATTCGCATCTGACTGGACAACGCAGATGATTAATCATGGCTATCTCGCTGTTGATTTTTTCTTTATTCTATCAGGTTTTGTCATCGGTTATGCCTATGACTCGCGTTGGAGCAACGGCATGACTGCCGGACGCTTTATGCTGCGTCGCTTAATACGCCTGCATCCCATGGTCATTTTGGCTGCCGTGTTGGGTGTAGCCGCATATTTGCTACAAGGCAGCGTCAGATGGGATGGTACACCTGCTGCGCCCGGTGCAACAGTCATAGCATTGTTACTCGGATTACTCATGATACCTGCAGTACCCAATACCATTATTGATGTGCGCGGCAATGCAGAAATGTTTCCGCTCAACGGACCTCAATGGTCTCTTTTCTTTGAATACATCGGAAGTTTATTATACGCAATATTACTCCACAGGTTGTCAACACGCTGGTTACGCATTTGGGTCATAATCTCGGGAATAGGCGTCATAGCTTGCACAATGGCCAATTTCTCAGGGGGCTACACCATGGGCTATGGATGGAGCATTCTCGGGTGGGATATAATTCCTTGCGGCGGTTTTGTAGGTGGCTTCATGCAGATGAGTTTTTGTTTTGGATTGGGTCTGCTCATGACTCGCGGATTCAAAACCGGACGACACATACGTGGCGCTTTCTGGCTTTGCGCGGGCGCCCTTGTGCTGATTTGCAGCGCGCCTTACATAAGTATTGAGGGGGGCGTTTCACGCCTTAATGGTATTTACGACCTTTTTTGCACAATCATTATTCTGCCTACTTTGGTTTGGCTCGGTGCCCACGGCATAACGACCGACCGTTTTTCCACATCGGTATGCGAATGGATGGGGAAACTTTCTTATCCTGTTTACATAGTCCACTACCCTATTATGTACCTGTTTTACAACTGGGTATGGAGCAATAAAATATCATTTGACGAAGCTATTCCTACCATGATAGTCATATTTTTAGCTATCCCGATTATAGCCTGGGTTGCTCTGAAATTCTATGATGAACCGGTGCGGCGTTACTTGTCAAGTCGCTGGCTCTCACATCAACATGGGGATACGGGAAAATAATTCTTCAAAATCAAATATCAATAACAAAACCGATAGACATGGCATTAGAAATCGAGCGTAAATTTCTCGTTAAAGGGAATGGATACCTTGGAGAATGTCAAAAATCCACTCACATACTTCAGGCGTATCTCAGCATAAACCCTGACAGCACAGTTAGAATACGGATAATTGATGAATGTGCGGCTTCTATAACTATCAAAAGCAAGAATCATGGAGCTAAACGCCATGAATGGGAGTATAAAATTCCGGTTGTTGATGCTAAACAGATGCTTGAAAATTGTGCCATTACTCCGCTGATAGACAAAACACGATATGTGTGCGGACGATGGGAGGTAGATTGTTTTTCGGGGCATTTAACAGGTTTGACCGTTGCCGAGATAGAACTTCACGATGAAAACGAAGATTTTGATATGCCCGGCTGGATAGGAAAAGAAGTGACAGGTGATAAGCGATACTACAATTCCATGCTTGCCACCTGTCCTGAAATACCTCCTGTAGAATAACCCTAATCGCGAAGTGTCATGCTCACCACATTCTCAACATGGTGTGTGTGGGGGAACATGTCAACTGGCTGTACAGCTTCAACCTTATACCGTTCGTCCAGCAGCTGGATATCACGAGCCTGTGTGGCAGGATTGCAGCTTACATACACGATTCTTTTAGGGAGTGCCTTAAGAATCACATTGACAACATCGGTATGCATGCCTGCACGAGGAGGGTCAATTATCATCACATCAGGATGCCCATAGCGGTCAATAAAGTCAGCAGTCAAAACATCCTTCATATCGCCGGCAAAAAACAATGTATTGTCAATTCCATTTAACTCGGAATTGATTTTTGCATCCTCAATCGCTTCCGGCACATATTCAATTCCGATTACTTTACGGCAACTGCGCGACACAAAGTTTGCGATTGTACCGGTGCCGGTATAAAGGTCATACACAAGCTCATTACCATGAAGATCAGCGAATTTCCGTGCCACCTTGTATAGCTCATACGCCTGCAATGAATTCGTCTGATAAAATGATTTGGGACCAATACGAAATTTTAACCCCTCCATCTCTTCTTCAATGTAAGGAAGACCTGAATAAGTGATGATGTCAAGGTCGGAGAACGTGTCGTTGGCCTTGGTATTTACAGTATATAGCAACGATGTAATTTCGGGGAATTGTTCGCTAATGGCTTTCATCAATTCATTAATTGCTTCCTTGTTGTCCTCGCCGAAGCATACAAGCAACATCACTTGACCTGTGGAGGTTATCCTTATCATGATTGTCCGTAAGAGTCCGTGTTGTTCTTTCAGGTCATAAAAAGAATAGCCACAGCTTTTTGCTTGATTCTTAATGAAATTGCGTATTCTGTTGCCAAGATCATCCTGCAGATGACATTTATTTATGTCAAGAACTTTGTCAAATGCACCGGGAATATGAAATCCTGCCGCGTTTCTGTCAGGAAAATCCTGACCACTCCGCAATTGCTCAAACGTAAGCCAACTTTTATTGGAAAATGTATATTCCATTTTATTCCGGTATTCCCATATTTTTTTTGAGCCGAGAATATCGGATATTTCCGGCAGCTCCACTTTTGCAATGCGCTCAAGAGCATCTTTTACCTGCTTTTGCTTGCATTGAAGCTGGAACTCATAAGGCAAATGTTGCCATCGGCAGCCACCGCACACTTCAAAATGTTCACAAACGGGATTGATTCTTATAGAAGACGGCGTTGTGAGTTTGTCAATATGGCCTTCGGCATATGAATGCTTTTTGCGGTCAATTTTGATATCGGCAACATCACCGGGTGCACCAAATGGAATAAAAACTACCATTTCGTTCACTCTGGCTAAGCTCTTGCCTTCGGCTGCAACATCTGTTATTGTAACATCTTTGAGCAATGGAAGCTCCTTACGTTTTCGTGCCATGCATTAAAATTTTATGCAAAGGTAATAATAAAGTAGCACCGCAACAAGATTTGCCTGCTGCGGTGCTGATGTTTGTTCTGTGTATGGAGAAGTTATTTTGCTGAAAGTTCTATGGTGGTTTTCTTAAGTCCGGGAGCCGATGCTTCAACAATTATTTTACCGGGCTTCTCAGCGGATTTCACCACTTGGGTCAGCTGTCCGTGGAACGCTTTCATCTCCTTGCCCTGGAAAGATTCAAGTGATGATGGATCACCATTGGCTACGGCATGATGCGAACCGGCACCACTAACCTTAAAGCGTATTTTGTGTTCAGCATCCGGCACCAAACGGCCTTCTTTGTCAACAATCTGAGCCGTAATGAATGCCATATCCTTACCATCGGCTGAAATTTCTGACCTGTCGGGGATAAGTCGGATAGTATAAGGCTTGCCGGCGGTACTGATTTCTTTCTCAGCTACTGCATTGCCATTGGAGTCATAGGCCACAACCTTCACTGTTCCAGGCTCGTACTTGGTATCCATCCACATAAGCCTGTATCGTTTTTGGCGTTCAAAGGATGCTCTGGCCGCATCGGTATAGGTACTGTCAATGCCAATGCTCATGTCCTTTTTGCGGCGTCCCTTGCTTATGCCATTAATGAAAAGCTCTGCTTCGGGATAATTCGTGTAAACAAATACCGGAGTCACCTCGCCTTCACGGCCGGGCCATGTCCAATGAGGAAGAATGTGCAGCGTCTCGGCCTCAGGATTCCAATGGCTGCGATAAAGATAATATCTGTCCTTGGGTATGCCACCGAGGTCAATAATGCCGAACAAGGAGCTGTGACTGGGCCAGTTTGTATAATAAGGTGTGGGCTCGCCAAGATAATCAAAGCCTGTCCATACAAATTCGCCCATACAATATTTCAGGTCATCATGCATTATGAAATTGTCTTCAGGAAGATCGGACCATCCGCAGTGCTCCACATCGTAGCTTGAACTTTGGTGATCATCATAAATTGCCATGGATTTGCGCTCTACAGGAAATTTGTAAACGCCACGGGAACTGAGAGTAGAGGCTGTTTCGGTGCCGAGAATATTCTGTTGGGGTAATTTACGATAATTTTCCTGATATTTGAATGGGCGATAGTTGAATCCGGCCACATCCATTACTGCGGCAAAGTTATTGTTAACCACTGCATCAGGAGCATCCATACCCTGAGTTACAGGTCGGGTCGGATCCTCGCGATGAGCAATATTCTGGAGGAAGAGTGCAGTTTTGCAATCTCCTTCGTGCCACTGCTCGCTGACTTCATTGCCTATACACCACATCACGATAGACGGGTCATTGCGATAATGGTGAATAAGGTTGACAAGATCCTTTTCAGCCCAATCATCAAACAACAGGTTGTACCCGTTTTTCACCTTCGGGCGCTTCCATTCGTCAAAACTTTCCGACATAAGCATCATGCCCATCTCGTTGCAAGCTTTTACCAGTTCAGGAGCCGGCATGTTATGTGAAGTGCGGATGGCATTACATCCCATATCTTTTAGAATGCGTATCTGACGACGAATTGCCGCATCATTAACAGCAGCCCCTAACGGGCCAAGGTCATGATGGTTGCAGACACCCTTAAACTGAGTTCTTTTGCCGTTGAGATAAAAGCCATCGTTGGGTTTGATTTCAATAGTGCGTATTCCGAAAGTGGTATCGTAATTGTCAAGCAATTTTCCACTGTTCTTATCATACAAATAGGTATGTGCTGTATAAAGATTAGGCGTTTCTGTGGACCATAAACGGGGCTTGTCAACAATCAATGTAGTTGACAAACCGTCTTTGTTGTACTCGCTGCCGGCTGCACTTTGGGAAACCGAGGCAACTTCCTTATTGTCCGGATCGGTTATTACAGTTTTAACGATGTAATCTTCAGGTAGGTTGCCCAGAGCCAATTGCGTGTGCATCTCTATTCGCGCCCACTCATCATTTACTTCAGGAGTCGTGACAAAAGTTCCCCACATCGGGATATGGTCACGGGATGTGGTGATAAGATGTACATTCCTGTACAACCCGGCACCCGGATACCAACGAGATGATTCCGGCAGATTTTCAAGCCTTACGGCAAGAGTGTTTTTACCTGTGGGATTGAGCAGATCAGTCACATCAAAATAGAATGAATTGTACCCATACGGCCAGTAACCCGCCTCTTTGCCGTTGACAAATACTTTGGCATGGCTCATGGCTCCGTCAAACAACAAAGTCACACGCTTCTGGTCTATGGAATCAGGAGTGACAAACTCGGTGCGGTACCATCCGGTACCAACGAATGGCAAGCCACCCGTGCGGCCGGCATGCTCCATCGCTTCTTTTTGTCCATCCTGAACAATAGCCACATTCTGGCGGTCATTGTCCCAGCTAAAAGGCCCGTATATGGCCCAGTCATGGGGCACGGTAACATTTTGCCAGGTCTTGGTATCAACATCTTTGGCTGAATACTCCGGATTGTCAGTGCGCGTGAATTGCCATCCTTTTTCCAGAAGAGTTTCCGTACGTGTGGTGGCATGCAATACTGAACTGATTGTCATCAACATGGCACATGCCATGGATAGTCTCTTTTTCATGGTTGTATGCTGTAAGTGAATAATTTCGCAATGCAAAGCTACACAATTTTAGCATTAATATATGTGTAATCTACAAAAATGTTTCAAAAATTATTTCATGAATAAGATTTATGTGTTAAATTTGCATACTCTCCATGAACAACACGATACGTTATTGAGATAATACCATTATAGGAACATTAAAATCCAACATAAATATCATTTTTAATTTAACAGTAACCATCTAATGAAAAGAGTTTACACATTTGGAGACGGTAAAGCCGAGGGTAATGCCTCGATGCGTAACCTGCTCGGTGGTAAAGGTGCGAACCTTGCCGAGATGAATCTCCTTGGAATGCCTGTGCCTCCCGGTTTTACAATCACTACCGAAGTTTGTACTGAGTACACTCAATATGGTCGCGATGAAGTTGTGAATCGCATCCAGAAAGATGTAGAGGCTGCGATAGCTCATGTTGAGCAGCTCACAGGCAAGAAATTCAACGATCCTGCTAACCCTCTGCTCGTATCTGTTCGTTCCGGTGCACGCGCTTCTATGCCCGGCATGATGGACACCGTGCTCAACCTTGGTATGAATGACGCAACTGTGGCATCACTCGCTGAAAAGAGTGGCAACCCCCGTTTTGCATGGGATAGCTACCGTCGTTTCGTTCAGATGTACGGTGATGTTGTACTCGGCATGAAACCCAAGAGCAAGGCTGATATAGATCCTTTCGAGGAAATCATGGAGAAAGTGAAAGCCGAAAAAGGCGTGAAGCTTGACACCGAACTTGATGTAGAAGATCTGCAGAACCTCGTGCGCCTGTTCAAGGCCGCCGTTAAAGATTACACCGGCAAAGACTTCCCCGACAGCGCATGGGAACAGCTTTGGGGTGGCATCTGCGCTGTATTTGACAGCTGGATGAACGAGCGTGCTATCATCTATCGCCGCATGAACCAGATTCCTGAAGAATGGGGTACTGCCGTTAACGTACAGGCTATGGTTTACGGCAACATGGGCAACAATTCCGCTACTGGCGTTGCTTTCAGTCGTGATGCAGCAACCGGTGAAAACATATTCAATGGCGAATATCTTATCAATGCTCAGGGCGAAGATGTTGTGGCCGGTATCCGCACCCCCCAGCAAATCACTGTTGAGGGCTCTCGTCGTTGGGCTGCCTTGCAGGGTATTTCTGAAGAAGAGCGTGCCGCTAAATATCCTTCTCTTGAAGAGTCAATGCCCGTATGCGCAGCAGAGCTTATTGCAATTGCAGGCCGTCTGGAAGACTACTACAAAGACATGCAGGATATGGAATTCACTATCCAGGATGGCAAGCTGTGGATGCTTCAGACTCGTAACGGCAAACGCACCGGTGCTGCTATGGTAAAAATCGCCATGGACCTTCTTCGCGCCGGCGAAATCGATGAAAAAACCACTCTGCTTCGCATGGAGCCTCAGAAACTTGATGAACTCCTTCACCCCGTATTTGATAAAGCCGCTCTGAAACGTGCCAAAGTTGTGGCCAAGGGTCTTCCCGCATCTCCCGGTGCAGCTGCAGGTCAGATTGTGTTCACAGCTGAAGACGCCGAAGCATGGGCCGAAAAGAAAAAGAAAGTCGTGCTCGTGCGCATTGAAACTTCACCCGAAGACCTGCGCGGTATGGCTGTTGCACAGGGTATTCTCACTATGCGCGGCGGTATGACTTCTCACGCAGCCGTTGTGGCTCGCGGTATGGGTAAATGCTGCGTATCAGGTGCCGGCGAAATTCGCGTTGACTACAAGGCCAAGACCGTTGCTATGGGCGGTAAGACCTTTAAAGAAGGTGATTGGATTTCTCTTAACGGTAGCACTGGTGAAGTTTATGACGGACAGGTTCCCACAACCGAACCCGAACTTGGTGGCGACTTCGGCGCAATCATGAATCTTGCTGCCAAATTCACCAAAACACTTGTTCGCACCAACGCCGACACTCCTCGCGATGCAAAACAGGCACGCCACTTCGGAGCACAAGGTATCGGTCTTTGCCGCACAGAGCACATGTTCTTTGAAGGCGACCGTATCAAGTCTGTTCGCGAAATGATTCTTGCCAGTGATGAGGAAGGCCGCCGCGTGGCTCTTGCCAAACTGCTTCCCATGCAGCGTGGTGACTTTGAAGGCATCTTTGAAGCCATGGACGGTTTTGGCGTTACTATCCGTCTTCTCGATCCTCCATTGCACGAATTTGTACCTCACCAGACCGCTACACAAAAAGAGCTGGCAGCTGAAATCGGCCTCACACTTGAGGAAGTTAAAGCAAAAGTTGATTCACTTGAAGAATTCAACCCCATGCTCGGACACCGTGGTTGTCGTCTTGGTATCACCTACCCCGAAATTACCGAGATGCAGACTCGTGCCATCATTGAAGCTGCTCTTGCAGTGAAAGCACGCGGTATTGATGTTCATCCCGAAATCATGATTCCTCTGGTTGGTTCTTTGAAAGAAATTCAGAATCAGGCTGATGTAATCAACATAACAGCAGCAAAGGTATTTGAAGAAAAAGGCACTTCTGTTCCTTACATGATCGGTACAATGATTGAGGTGCCCCGCGCAGCTCTTACAGCAGATCAGATAGCAACTGTAGCAGACTTCTTCTCATTCGGTACCAATGACCTCACTCAGATGACATTTGGATTCTCTCGTGACGATGCGCCCAAATTCCTCAAATTCTACAAAGAGCACGGTATCATCAAGACCGATCCCTTTGAAGTTCTTGATCAGGAAGGCGTTGGCCAGCTCGTTCGCATGGGTGTAGAAAAAGGTCGTGCCACTAAGCCCGAGCTCAAAGTAGGTATCTGCGGTGAGCACGGTGGTGAACCCTCAAGCGTTAAGTTCTGCGCCAAACTCGGCATGAACTATGTAAGCTGCTCACCCTTCCGTGTGCCCATTGCACGCGTAGCTGCGGCGCAGGCTGCAATCGAAGACTAATCCCTTAGTCTGGAATAAAGAGTTTAACAAGGCAGGGATTTCAACTACTGAAATCCCTGCCTTTACTTTACAAAGAAATGACACAGAACGAGATTGATTGTCTAAGCATCGAAAAGGCTAAGGAATTGTTTGCCTCCAAGAAAGTATATGATATTGAAGTGGGTACAACGGCTGGCCTCCAAGCAATTCATCGTGCATTGTTCGATGGACTTTATCCTTTTGCCGGGAAAATTCGCAAATTGAATATCTCTAAAGGCGGATTTCGATTTGCCAATTCGCTTTATCTCATTCCGGCTCTTGAGGCTATCGAGCAAATGCCCGAAACGACGTTTGAGGAAATCGTTGCCAAATATGTCGAAATGAATATAGCCCACCCGTTCATGGAAGGGAATGGACGTACCACACGCATCGGGCTCGATATGATGTTTCGACGTTCATTAGGCAAGGTCATCGATTGGCGCAAAATAACACGCGAAGCCTATATGCAGGCTATGGAACGCTCGCCAATCAATGACCTTGAACTTCGCGTCCTGTTTCAGAACGCACTGACTTCAGAAACAGATGACCGCGACGTAATCTTCCACGGCATAGACCAATCTTACTACTACGAAGGCTACGAACCGGAATAATAGATAAATACGGAGAATTAAAAATCGGCTGCTACCCTCGCTTGGGGCGCAGCCGATTTTATTTCGGGATTGCCGGCACGGAGCCGACGGGAGCTTCTGTGCGGATTATTTTACGGCGATCTTCCTGACATTATTGCCCTGACGGACAATGTAGATGCCGTTGGAGAGATTCTCCATGGAGTCTGACACTCTTACACCCTGAAGGTTGTAAAACTCGACGGGAGCGGAGAAGTCGATGTCACCGGATTCGTTGCCGCCGTCTACGGTCACATCCTCGATGCCTGTCGTGACGTCGTTGATTGTGAACTCGGCAACGGGTCCGTTGGCGTAGAGCGACTCGGCGATGATTTTGCATGAGCGGGTATAGTTGTCGTCATCACCCTCGGCAAGGGTCATAATTTCGCTCATATCGGCAAGGAGGGTCACAAGTCCGTTTGCGTCGACTATGGCGATGTCGGGATTGGTGGAGCGCCAGAACACCTGCGGCAGCGTTACATCTGTAGGATAGAGAGTGGCTGTGAGCTGGAAAGTGTCGCCTGGTTTGCCGTTGAGCGTCTTGTTGCCTTCCACTTTCATTTCGGTCGGCTCAATCATCACATGACCCTCGAACTGGTACCAGCAGTAGTCGGCATCATAGTATGCATCTGCGGCTTCCTGACCCTGCACATACAGCTTGCCTGTATAGTTGCTGAAGGTGTTGTCGGGAGCGGTGGGAGGAGTCTGCGCCGTGATGCTGACAGTCTGTGCCGGACAGAGGTCGAAAGCCTTTTCGCCGATAGTCGTGACACTATGACCCATGATGATCGAGGCCAGCTTGTTGTTGCCGGCGAATGCCGATGCACCGATTGTCTTTACCGACGGTGGGAGGATAACCTCGGTCAGAGCCGTGCAACCACCGAATGCCTCGTCGCCGATGGCGGTCAGGCTGTTTCCGAGAGTCAGGTTGCTGAGACCGGTGACACCCTTGAACTTGGCCGATGGTATTTCCTTCACAGAATTACCTATCGTAAGGCTTTCGAGACTGCTGACATCAAGAGTCAGGCTTTCAAGAGGACGGTCGCATGAAAGAGATGTTGGAGCCGGGAAAAGCATCCGTGTCAATCTCTATAAGATTGGCACTGTATGCGAAAGTGATGTCTTTTATGCCTGTTGTAGCGAAAGCCTGACTGCTGATTGCGGTTACATTGCCCGGTATGACGGCAGCAGTAAGTCCGCCGCAATATTTGAAAGCAGATTCACCGATGCTTTGCAAAGCGTCGTTGAATTTGACGGATTTTAATCCTGAATTATAACAGAATGCGAAATCCTTGATTGCATTGACAGACTCGGGGATGACAAGATCCTCAATTTTCTCACCATTCAGGTAAAGACCTTGGCTATGAGCCGCAGGGTTTGAGTTCTCGTTGCCAAAATCAATATTACACCAGGGTGCCAGGTCCGAGATATTTACATACCGGCAATTGAAATTCATGAAAGCATCTGCGCCGACCGATTTAAGAGTAGAAGGAATATAAACAGGCTCTATATCTCCGTCTCTTGATGCAGAAAAGCATTTTTCCCCGATTGTTTCAAGCCCCTCATTGAGAGTTATTTCATTCAGGTGCGTATTGTAAAATGCATAGTCTCCGATAGTCTTGACACCGGCTTCCAGATTGGCATTGGTCAGGGCTGTGCAGCTGTTGAAAGCGTAGTCTCCGATAGACTCGACACTGCCCGGAACTGTTATTTCAGTCAGGGCTGTGCAGCTGTTGAAAGCGTAGTCGCCGATAGACTCGACACTGCCGGGAATCACGATGCCCGTAAGAGACTTACAGCCATCAAAAGCATGATTTCCGATAGTCTCTGCTGTCGCAGGAATAGAGAGCGCAGCAATCTTTGTGCCCGCAAATGCATATTCTCCTATTATTCTGGAAGCATTGCGGCTATTGAAAGTGATAGTTGCGAGATCTGAGCATCCGTTGAAAGCTTTGAAGCCTATGCCGTCAACATAATAGCGGACATTTTTGCCGTTTTCCGATACGGTGACACGCTCAGGAATTGTGACTTCAGTCAACGATGAATAATCACCGGGAATCACAACTGCTAATTTCTTATCAGCATCTGTCTTGCCGGGGATAAGCATGTATTTCAGATTGCCCGTCTCATATGTTTGACATGCGGCCTCGGAATCGCCCATTCGAAGATTCTTGAAAAGAGACCAATTGGTGGCAAGATAGTCAGTAGTAGCCTCTACTGGCACTGACAACGCTGCTGTGGCATATAGCCCGTAGAATGAGTCGTCGCCCATCAAGGGCGGGATCATAGCCGTAGCTTTAACCGAAGTTATGCCGGAGCAGCGGGAGAAAGCATATTCGCCGATTGAGTTGACGGAGTTGGGTATTGTCACCGATGTAAGGGAGGAGCAGTTTTTGAAGGCAGAGTTGCCGATTTTGGTAACATACTCAGGGATGACATACTCGCCCTCGAGATAATAAGGTGCAAAATATATGGCATTCTTCTCAGGTCCGTAAACAAAACCATCCTCAATTATTACGTCTTCCCTTGGATATTGAATAAAAATCCCATAATTGGTTTGCACGTAATAGTCGTCGATATAGCAAAAAGGATTGGATAATCCGGAAGGATATGCCGATTTCTTCAGGCCATAGCAGTCGTAGAAGGCTTTGTTGCCAATTGAGTTGACGGAGTTAGGTATGATTACCGAAGTAAGGCCGGAGCATTCTTCGAAGGCATAGGCGCCGATTGTGTTGACGGAGTTGGGGATGGTCACTGAGGTCAGGCCGGAGCATTTAGAGAAAGCATAAGCAGGCAGTTCAGTTACAGAATTGCCGATCTCGACAGTTGTAGTATTTGATGGAAAAGCACTCCCCCCATATCTATTGAAATATGACCAGTTTCTTCCAATATATAAGTGTTCAATATTGGCATTATAAAGCGCACCGCCAAAAGCAATCAAACTCTGGCCATCTTCGATTGTAAATGTCCCCAGACCTGAGCATCTCTAGAAAGCACCTACGCCGATTGAGTTGACGGAGTTGGGTATTGTCACCG
>HF985647.1 GCA_000431155.1 Bacteroides sp. CAG:927 | reverse complement strand
AGTCTGCTATGTCAAGTCCGGCTGTTCGCTCGTCATCAGTGGCAACTTCTTCAAGATAGTTGAAGATGCTTGCCTCGATACCGATGTTGCGGAGCTGTGTGAGTTTCTGCCGCCACTGCTCGGTTGCGCCGATGTCGGGATACAGGATTACCTGACGGCCTCGGAGAACACGGATTGCATCAGTATTGAAGCAACCATTTTTACCGCCGGAAGCGAGCCACACATATTCGGGCAGATAGTAAGCTGCCACAAGTGCCGTCTTTTCGCTCTCGACAATGGCAACCGGTTTGCCTCTGTTCATCGGCAACAAGTGTTCACCGAAAAAGTACTGACGCAGATTGAAGTCGGGCAACTTCAAAAGCGAGTGAACCCATGTAACATGGTTGAACGGCTCCTTTACACGTTTGCCGTTGTCGGCATCGTAGAGCATGACTTTCCCGGTGCGTACACAGCCGTTGATGTCGGTCTGCCAGAATACGCATGACCCCGGCCAGTGCTTTGAGGTGCCTACACGATAGTCTTTCATCAGTCGTAGGGTTTCCTCGGTTCCGAACTTGGAGCGGAGGAACAGATAGAGATTGTTTTTCTCATAGCCGTGCAGAGTCTGTGAAACAGTCTCTGCCGCGATGAAGGAGAGTGGCTTTCGCGGCTCGGTCGGCTTGGCTCGCCATGCTAACGGAGCTGTGAAATCGGAGTGTAATGGCTTAGCCTCAGGATCACGCTCAAAATATTCCTTCGGTGTCAGGTGGTAGCCGCAGCTCTGCTCATGGTCGCATCTGCCAACATCATCAGGAAACGAGATTTGTTTCTCGGTATCGATATATCGGCTAAAGCAACGCTTTTTATGACAGGCAGGGCAACAATGTCGGCTACCAACTCCCTTATAGGGCTGGAGAATGAATCGGTGTGCGTTCATAGATCATCCGGGATTAGGGTTGCATTTTCCGCATTATCCGCCTTTTGGTGGGGGAAATGCAGAAAGTGCAGAAAATGCGGGGTTACGGTCACAGTTTGGAATAAACGCCATGACGGACTTTCTGAAAGTGAATCCCGGTAAATCTCCGGATAAAATCCTTGAATGTGCGCTCCGGCATGGAGTTGGCTGATGCAATCTCCACTCCCTGCTCTGTGGTGAACTCATCGGGCAGAGCCATGATGACAGCCCTTTGCAGTTCCGACAGCGACAGATCGCGGATAATTCCCTGCACCCTTGTGGCGGTGGACTTGAAATAATCCACGAGCGATATGGCGTTCTCTACCGATACAAGGTCTATTTCCTTTCTGTCAACTTCGCCGCAGGCCCATCTCGCCATCTGCAATATCAGGCAGAACCGTATGGCATGGAAATCGAACTTGTTGTAAACGCCTTTCAGTGCGTCACATTCTTCCCGGTTACATTCCTCGGTGTTCTGACGCTGCCATTCATAGAGCCTCGCTTTCGCATCCTGTGCAAAGTGTAGAATATTGGCTATGATATTGCCGTCTGAATCCGTTTCGTATGGAAGCTTCACAAGTCTGCCGATAATGTCAGCCCATGCCGCCTCGATGTCGAAGGTAGGCTCCTTGTCGCTCCACGGCTGTTTGTCCTGATTATTGGGCATGACGAACAACAAGCGGTCGATAAATCCGTTTGACGAGCGGCTGCCCTGTGCCAATTCGTTGAGTATGCCGTTCTGGATAGTTCCTACCACCGAGATAAAAGGGCGGCTGATATAGACCGAGTTCTTCATTCCCTTGCGGTCGGAGAACGACGGATTTGCGTTGAACAGCTTTAGCCAGTATTCCTCATCGGAACCTTTGTTGTGTCGGTTGAAATTCTTGAACCAGCCCGCAAGTTCGTCGTTCCACATACAGATGCCGCGCAGATTCTGCGAGTGGATAAGCAGCATAGCTTCGGGTGTCGCATCTGAAATCAGGAACCTTTTGCAGACAGGGACGACAGGGTGTGGCTCTGAGCGTTCCTTTATCGGCAACTCGCGCTGGCGCTCGTATTCCTCACACGCCTTGACATAGGCGCGTGTTGCCACACCGTCCATCTCGGTGAACGGTCTGATGGCGAAATTCAGCGGATGAGACTTGCAGGCTCCCGGTCTTCCGACAAGAGCCATGAAAAGTATGGCACTCTCATCCCATTTCCCTTTGAGCCTTGCGAAATGGGTGTTGCCTATACCGAGACCGACAGCAACAAGCATAGCCCCTGCAAGGTAATCCACCGGATAGCCGTAACAGTCGTTAGCCTCCCTGACGATTCTCTGAATCTTCATCGGCAATGCGCCTAGAGGAAAATCCCCGCCCCTGACTTTTACGCTCATATCAACTGCCTTGCCGAGAACGAGCATCGGGTCAACTGATTTCTGGTTAGATGTGTTCTTTTCCATACTTTTCGAGAATAGTGTTAATGGCTGAAGTCCTGTAAAAGACTTTGCCGCCGACAAGGGTAGCTTCAAGATATTTACTCCTGCGCCAATTTCGGAGAGTATTGGAGCAGACTCCAAGGATTCTCATCACCTCCAAGCGGGGAATGAGAGGGTCTTGATCCACCGGCTTATGTGCCGGCAGAATCTCCTCTTTGAATTTATCCACGACACGCTCTGCCGTGTGCTCGACAATTTCAAAGAGGTGTGCCAGTGGCAGCGTGATAGAGAGTCCGGTCAGCTGCTCCGGCGAGAGATTTGAAAAATCAATCATCTTTTATTCCTCGCGTCGTCTGTGTTATTTTTTCATCGGACACCGACAACAATTAAATGCCCGACGGTCGCCGCGCGGAAAGCGAAATAATGAATGGAACTGATGGCATCGGGTGACCGGTCTTTACCCTTAGCAATATCAATTCCGACATTCGCTTTTGCGTTTTGACGGTGCGAAGTAAGCATATTTGTTTGCTTTCTCCAAATTTATAACACTGATATACAGCGTGTTAAGTTCGCTTTAATTCGTTGCGAAGTAAAACGAAGAATTTTGTGGATTTTATGCTGGATAGAAGGCTGTCGAAATAGCGTCAGAGCATGAAAAAAGAAACGGGGAGCCACTCGACGTTATGTCGGATGACTCCCGGTTATAATATTATAATATAATGTGTGCTGTCAGTATGAATACATATAGTCGGCGACATTGAGGCGTTCCCGCAACTCGTTGTAATCAACAATGTGTTCGGGTCGCTCGAAAGTAAGAATAGATTTCTGCCGATATTCCGTAGGTTCAAGATAATCTTTCAATGCACCCTGAATCCATCGGTGTCCCGGAATCTCTATATTCTTCTTGTCCTTATATCTCACAACGAGTGCGGCATGAAATTCAGTGACGGTTGTCCTCACCATAGCCCGACCTTTGTCAAGAACGAGATACAGCATCGCCAGATCGCGCCCACTCTGACGGAGGTTTACATGTTCGTCGATAGAATCGAAAAGATACTCATCACCGTTGGGCAGCAGTTCTTCAAGCGTCCGGCGTTTCTTCTGTTTGCCGGTGATAGGTTTCTTCTCGGAGGTTTCTTTCATTGTCGCTTTCGTATCTGTCGGCAATGATTTGAATTTAGATACTACACTTGCAGTGACTGTCGGGGTCTCTCCGATTTCATCAAGTTCTTCCACAAACTTGACCCAGTCTGCCTCCGTTCTTGCTTTTATCGAAATGCTACGGTTGATGATAACCTTGATGTTTACACGCGCGAGGCGACGTAGAAGAAAATTCAATTTCGGATTGCGTATCATTTCCTCACCATATTCCACCATGCACTCGAAACTCCGGCCGAAAAATAGCCAGCACAGCATGGCGGGGGTATAACTATCCGGAAGCTGTGCGAAAAAATGAAGCGATAGCTGCGAGATTATCCCTTCATTCTTCAGAAGGATCTCCAAATCGTCGATTCCTTCGGATCTGTCATTCTTCAGGTATAGGAATAGAGCCTTTTCAAATTTGGGCACCATCATGACAGCCTCGGCATATACTTTATCAAAGCCCATGCCGTTGCGGTCGTGCATCATGTCGGAGAAATCACAATATTCCTGATAGTGGGTGCGCTGCCATTCTTTCAGCAGCTCTTTGGTAAGTCTTTTCTTGTCCTCTTTCTTCATTCAGGGGGCATTATATGTTGAACATGTTTTTACATCAATTAAGAAAACACGCCCATGCACTCAAATGTTCGGTAAGAGTGATGTACTCCGCTTTGGAGGGTGGCAGCCCGAATATTATGAATTTTTAAGAGAAAAATTTTGTCTACGGCTCGCTAAAATGAAAATTCGTGGACAATTTGCGGACAAAAACAGAAATGAAAAATCTCTATTCATCTATCTATCAGATAAATATAGATTTATAGAGGTGGTCCCACTAGGGCTTGAACCTAGGACTCCCTGATTATGAGTAGGTGGACGGCATGATTTTGAACGAAACCGTATGAAACTTCGTTAATAAGATGTAATTTGATTATCAGATATTTGCGGGTATCAAAAGAAGTTTGTAATTTTGTATGAGACCTCTTGAAACTTGCGGGTTGTGTTCAAAATGTGTTCAAATCCCATTTACTGAACACGCTCCCTGATTGTTTTCTTGGGTCTGGCAGGTCTGATTAAAACTTGAACACAACTTTGAACACACAGATATGAACAAGGCTCTTTTCAGTGACGAATCCCGACGGTTCGCAGGGGCAACGATATATATCGTTCTCGGCCCGGACAATAGATATAAATTCGACACAGGCAAATCTGTGCCGTTGACAGTCTGCGTCACTCATCAGCGGTTACGGCGATATTTCACAACCGGATTTAAGGTATCGTCAACGAAAGAGTATGAGGCGTTGTTCTCAAAATCAAATGCCGCCATTGAAACCAGAAAGGAACTCCGGAAGGTGTTTGACCAGATATGTGCCAAAACAGACGAACTTATTTTACTCAACCGCTTCTCGGTTGCCGACCTCAAAAGCCATGTTGAAAAGTCTGAGGGGAAAGTGACCGAAAAAACGATGAGGGTGGACGATACATTTTCTTATTGGGCGGCACTCGGCGCATCTAAAGAAAAAGTAAAGACTCGCGCGATGTATTCTTCTGCCCTTGACTGGTTCAAGCTATTCCGTAAGGATAAACCCATTCCTCTCGGTGCTGTCGATACCGCCATAATTACACGCTTCGCCAAATGGCTTGATGAACAGAAAGCACGAAACGGCACGGATCAGCCCCTCTCTTTGGACACGCGAATGGTAATTCTCCGCGCCACTCGTGCAGTATTCAATCAGGCTTATAAAGACGGACACACCACTATGGTACCCAATTTCAAAGGTCTTATCCATGCCGGCAACCGTCGCCGCTTGAACGCCTTGACTGTGGAAGAAATATTGAAGTTATGGGAATATTGGCTTGCTGCTCCTGATAAACAGTCAAAATATGCCCGTGCCGTAGGACGCTGGCTGCTCCTTTATTGTCTCAACGGTATGAACACCATAGATATGGCAAAACTTGTTTGGACTGAAAAAGCGGCAGTCTCGCAGAGATTTCCGCAATTTGTTTTCATCCGTTCCAAGATTGACCGGGCGAACAAACCGGTGGGCAAGCAGCTTGATGAAACCTTTGTGCCGATTATTCCACAGTTACGGCTGTTGCTCGATGCGTATGCCTCGCCATATAACCCCGGTGAACTTGTTTTCCCTGACATCTTCCTCAATGCTGTCACTGATGAACAGAAGTCTATCCGCGTCCACGACTTCAATCGCCGGATCTCAAAAAACATAAAAGATGTTTGCGAATCTCTCGGCATCCAGCCCGTTACGCCGCAGTATGCCCGCAACTCTTTTATTTCGGCATTGGCGCATCATGGAGTCATGACAGCGTACATAGACTATGCCGTCGGACACGCCACATCGGAAGTATCGGCGCTTCTCGCCGGTTACATTTCCAATGTGACTCCGGCGATGATGCAGGCATTTAATGAAAAAATCTTCATCGTGCCTCCGATATGATGAAGTTGATATAGACCAACTTTTACAACAGAAATGTCGGTTTATCGTAGTTCGCACATCCCAAATACATCTAATTATCGTAGTTTGTAATGTAAGAATTTGACGATTTACCGAAGTTTTATTATCTTTGCGCCATAAATACAAGACTTTAATGGAGACTTCAGTACTGCTTGAAATATTACGTGACCAACGAGAAGAGCTTGACTCACTTCGTTCCCATTGCTTTTGCAAACGAAAGGAAGAAGATATGGTTAAACTTGAGAGTAAAAAGGCTCAGGTAGTAATAGGAGTGCGCCGTAGTGGAAAATCAACATTGTGTTTCAATGTATTGAATAAGGCTCAGGCAAAATTTGCTTATGTGAATTTTGACGATGAGCGTTTAGTTCGTTTGTCTGCTGATGATCTGAACGATGTATTAAAATGCCTATACCAGATTTATGGTGACTTCACCCACCTATTTCTTGACGAAGCACAGAATATAGAGGGCTGGCATCTCTTTGTCAACAGACTGCTCCGGCACGGGATGAAGTTGATTATAACCGGCAGCAACGCGAAACTACTTGGTAGCGAGCTTTCCACATATCTCACCGGACGCTACAATGAAATCGAATTATTTCCTTTCTCGTTCCGTGAATTTTGCGAAATGAAGAAAGTGGAAACAACGAATCTTTCTACAAAAACTGACGCCTTACTTCGCAGAGCATTTGACAAGTACATGGAGACAGGTGGTTTTCCGGAGATAATCAGTGGAGAAGAAACTGCCGAGGAATATATAGATACACTGGTTTCAAATATTCTGGAAAGAGACATCGTGCAGCGTTTTAAGGTAAGATACAAAGATGCCTTTAAGTCACTGTCTCATCATCTTATGAATAATGCTCCATGCGAAGTTATATATACAGCTTTGCAGAAGACTTTTAATTTCAAAAATGACAAAACCGTTGAGAATTATGTCGGATACCTTTATCAGGCTTATCTCCTGAAACAGTTACGCAAATATTCTACCAAAAGCAGCGAGCGGATTCGTAATGCGAAATGCTACCCCATAGATGTATCGCTTATGAACGCCAGAAAGGATGCTTTTGCAAAAGATAATTTTGGATGGAGGCTTGAATCTCTGGTTTATTTGGCGTTATGCAGAAAATATGGAGTCGGATACGATGTCTATTATCACAAAACGGAGTCTTACGAAGTTGATTTCGTAGTCTGCCATCGAGCAACGGTTGTTGAACTTGTACAGGTCTCCTATGACATATCCTCGGAAAAAACTCTCAATCGCGAAACTTCTGCTTTGGTGAAAGCCGGGACATCACTAAAATGTGATAAATTGACTTTGGTCACCGCCTTTGAGGAGCGTGTATTGGATGTTCAGGGACAAGTCATTGATGTCTGTGCTGCTTACAAATGGCTTCTAATATAACCACATCGCTCGTTTTTAACTCCCCCAATCCTGCTTTAAACAGCATAGAATAACAATCTTTAGAACGTAAAATATGACAGAATCAGACTTCATAAAAGCAATACAGCTTCTTTTTCCAAAAGGAAATCCTTTGAGAGAGTTCGCCGATTTTGTATCAAAAGGAAATAGCATTGAAAAGCTCACCTCGCTCCTTTTTGTCAAGGATCGTCTTGAATCGGAATATAGGTTAGCCGCCTTTGCCCAATTATACTCTCCAAATAACAATCACACCCGCTATCTTGAAGGCATTTCGTCCGCCCTATCCGAATGTAATAATCGCATAGTGCAACTGACGGATAAAGTCTTACAAGATGAGGTGCAAAAGAAAGCCCTTGACAATATAAGAGAGATAATGAACAGAAGTGGATTCTGAGTCTCAACATTGGCTACGGCGAGAACCTCGGTTCCGGGTTCCCGCTCATTCTCAATGCCTGGCAGGAAAAGCACTGGTTAGAGCCGCAGCTCATTGAGCAACATGAGCTGATGCAGGTAAAGCTCGAATTGAAGATAGTTAAATCCAATAATTCAACTGTCTTACAAGGAGGGCAGAAAGAGGGGCAGAAAGAGCAGAAAGAATTGACTTCACGCCAACTGGATATAATCCATCTCTTGGAGGAAACTCCCTCTGCTACGATGCCACAGATAGCTGAATCTTTGACCATTACATATCGCTCAGTTCGTAGGGATATAGATTATCTTCAAAAGATTGGAATTGTATCTCGTGAGGGCGGTCGTAAAGAGGGATATTGGGTTATTAATAAATGAAGGAGACAAGCTCAAGATAGGTAATGATGTCAAGGCTTTCTATTCTTAGAGAGTCTAATGCATATTAAAGCAAGGTAGTGAACACTTGGCGGCTGACGGTTGTTTGAGTTACTGAGTGCTAAAATTTCATAACATTTCAACATGTATTGTTAAGATTGATTGGCTCTCACGATTTATTAACGCTCAAAACTCAACACCACCCTATGCCACCACCAATGACATTCCGCGATGTTGTGCCTGTCTTGGAAAAACTGAGACAGGAAATAAAGTTTCCCCAGATTGCAAAATCAGACTTATTCTGTCGAAAGGAAATAGCGGAGATTTTCAAGAAATTGTATTCCTTTGACCTTGAATCGGTCGTTATAGAGACCCACGCACTTGGCGAAGTTGGCAGAATACTTGCCGATACCGCCAGAAATCTTTGTGCAGAGATAGTGTGTAGAATTCACACCTTCTATGATACATACCGGGAACTCGATAGAAAGGAGCGGTCAAAAAGAGACGATTTTGATGAGTATGAGATCAAGCGTCTTTTCAATGAATTTGAACTTCTGAAAATTGATGCACAACTATATCAAGGTTCATTGATTGCAAGAGGAAAGATGCCAATGCCTCCCGATTGCACAATGAACGATGTCAACCGCGAGCTTTTCGCATACCATCTTGATGAACACAGGGAGCGTTGGCTCAAGCGTAAACGGAAATTCCTTGAAAGTCTTCAGAAAAGCATCGAGTTTGACGAGTTTCTCAATGAGGAGATGCCGCCACTCTACAGTCGTCTCCGTGATGTATGCATAAAATTATTCAATAAGGTCGAGCGTTACTTCCCACCATGCGAAATAAAGCTCCATAATAAATTAGGACAAACATTCGAGAAAAACATGATGCTCCGTAGTGGAAGTTTTTTGACGCCTCTGCAAGAAAAAAATGAACAGACAAATCTTGACAAACAGGATAACAAATGCTGGGAAGGCGAATTATTCCCGATGATACTCATTTCCGAGTTATATGAGGTGTGCAACGACGTATTCGACAATCCGACAGAAACCCAGTTCCACTCATCGCTCAATCTCCACGGCAAGCATGAGCCTATAAAGATACGACCCAAACAGACCATCAAGGCTTGTTATCTCATATCGAAGCTGTATGAGATTGTTCCGGCTAAACACAAAACCGCATGGCGCGAGGACATTCTCAACCACCTCGGTATCGAATGGAGTTATTACGAAAAGAAGTATTGTCACCCCCGTGGAAGCGATGCCAGCGCATCGAGTCGGGCTTACGCTGACGAGGTGGATGAAATCTTCAAAAACCATAAAAAACGAGCATGATACTCTGTGTGACTTTGTGATACCACTCACACACCACTTTCACCACTCAAAATTCCACTTTAGAGATCTTATGAAACTACCCGTTAGAGTCTGATACTCTGATGGGTAGTTATATTAAGTGGATAAGATGAAACCACATACACCCCACTCATAACCGGTTGTAATTTTGCAGTGTCCGGGAGATACTCGGATACGCTCTCTCAGAGGGCGTCAGTTTAACTCAAATCCACACTGCGAATGACAAAAGACCAGTTACTCAAACTTCCTCTCTGGCAGTACACCGGAGAACAATTTTTAGAATTACTTGACTCTCATTTTGTCAAGACTCCACCCGCACCCACAAGCGTAACCTCTGACGAAAATGTTGCCACCACAGCAAAGCGTTGGCTCGTTTATGGAATCAAAGGACTATGCGACCTTCTCCAGTGCAGCAAGGCTACTGCACACCGTATCAAGAACAGTGGCGTAATCAAAGATGCCATTACTCAAAATGGCAGAAAAATCGTCATCGACGCCCAGAAAGCACTCGACCTTATTCACGCCTCAAAGGAAGGAGGTGAGGCGTGAGCGAAGTGAAGCAAGACATCCTCCGACTTTGGGAGGAAAAGCAGTTGAGAATCACTGATGAGATTCAGACTGCGCCGGAAGTGCTGTATGCCAACGGCAGCGTTATCGGAACGCTAGGCAATTTCTCGGCTTCGACCGGCAAAGCAAAGAGCAAAAAGACCTTCAATGTCGCCGCCATTGTCGGGGCATCGCTCGTCAATGGTAAAGTATTGGGCTACACCGCAGAGTTCCCCGATGACAAACGCACAATCCTTTATTTCGACACCGAACAAAGCCCGTATCATTGTCAGAAGGTTATGGAGCGAGCGTTGCGCCTAGCAAAACTGCCGACCGACACCCACCCGGAGCATCTGAAATTCGCGGCACTGCGCCAGCTTACACCCTCCTTGCGCCTTGAAGTCATCGAACAGGCGATAATAAATACACCCGGCGTTGGTCTTGTCGTAATCGACGGTGTGCGTGACCTGATGTATGACATCAATTGCGCCAAGGAGTCAACCGACCTTATCGGCAAGCTGATGGAATGGACGGACAAGTTCCAGATACATATCCACACGGTTCTGCATCTCAACAAAAGCGACGACAATGCCCGTGGTCATGTAGGCACCGAGCTGAACAACAAGGCTGAAACCGTTCTTCAGGTGAGTCGCAGTAAAACCGATGATACCGTGTCGGAGGTATGTGCCGCCATGATACGGGCCGCCGAGTTCGACCCGTTTGCCTTCCGTGTCAATGACTACGGACTGCCGGAGATAGCAAGCGGATATGTGTTCACCGAGCCGGGCAAGAAAACCAAAGACCCTTATCCTTACAAGGAGTTGTCCGAGGAACAGCACCGCGAGGCATTAGGTGTTGTGTTCGCCAACGGGCCGATAAAAGGATGTCGCAACTTCGAGGCGGCATTGAAGGCCGGATATGCCGCCTGTGGACACTCGTATTCCAACAACAAGGTCAAGGGCTTAAAGACCTTTCTTGACAACAAAGGAATGATTCGCTACGAGAACCGAGAGTATATCTACAATCCGGATTTCTACTATTGAGAAACACCAAATTGGTTTGGTTTAGAAAAGGGCATATATAATAGGAGCTAAACCAAGAACCATCTCACCTAAACATTTTAGCACCCATGATAAAAGAGATTAAATCAATCCCTTTAGCCTCCTTCATGTCCCGACTCGGACATGAACCGGCGGCGAGGAAGGGAACAAGGCTCTGGTATAAGTCGCCATTGCGACATGAACATACGCCGTCATTCAAGGTCGAAACCGCGCTCAACTGCTGGTATGATTTCGGACTTGGCAAAGGCGGCAACATCATCGACCTTGCAGCAGAGCTGTACCAGTCAAACGACTTGTGCTATCTCATGCGTTGCATCGCTGACAGCTACCCGGTGCCATCGGTGCCGACAGTCGCTTCCTATTTTGCTCCGCGACACTCTGCACCGAGTATGGAACAGTTTGAGGTCGTGCCACTGAAACACCGCGCACTTGTCGCATACCTCCAAGAGCGTGGTATTCCGGCGCACATCGCCAAGGCGAACTGCAAGGAGGCTCATTACAGTTTCAACGATAAACCATATTTTGCCGTGGCATTTGAGAATGTCAACAATGGCTGGGAACTGCGCAACAGGTATTTCAAAGGTTGCCGAGGACGCAAGGACATCTCATATCTGCCGTGGGCGAGAGATGGCCCGGCAACAGAGTGTGCCGTGTTCGAGGGATTCATAGATTATCTCTCCGCACTCACACTCGGCATCATCAGCGGAGCCGACGCAATCATACTCAACTCGGTTGTCAATGTCAACAAGGTTATGCCTTATCTCAAAAATTACATAACAATCAACTGCTATCTTGACAACGACACTGCCGGACGAAACGCATTATCCGAGTTGACAGCCATATATGGCTCAATCGTGATTGACCGCTCAACACTCTACTCCGAGTTCAATGACCTCAACGAGTATCTTACAAATCGAAGTTTCATCAAAAACAAAATTTCCAATGAAAACAAATAAATCCACCGCATCCAAGTCAACCGAGTTGACCGATGCACCCGAACCTAAAGTATCAACTTCTACCCCCCCCAATTATTATGCAACCCGATAACTCTACCAACTCCAACCCCGCAGTCAATAGCGACAATGCTGTTAACTGCACCACCACTGTCAACGCCGTTGCCGATGAAAATCTGTTCGGCAACGGACAGACGGTAACAGAGGCAACAGCAATAACCGAACCGCCGAAACAACAGCGCATCGGCAAGCAGCAGCGCAAATCGGATTTCGCCGAGTTCAAGGCTACGTTCCTCACTCCTGCAAAGGTGGTGAACCGTCATCCGGTCAACATCGAGGACGACATCTGGGAACAGCTTGAGCGCGTTTCCAGAATTCTCGGCGACCGTGGCACTACCGTCAGCAGTTACGCCAACTCCATCCTCGCCGAGCATCTGAAACTGTATGCCGACGACATCGAAATCTGGCGCAAACTCTGAGTGCGTGATTGCAACTACATTTTGACCGCTAAATAGTCCTCGTAGTTTCGTGCACCTCGAAACTATCGCAGGGGTTCGGAATTGGAGGGAGCGAGTTTATGTTTTCGTATTACAAGTAATCCTCAAACGACTCGCTCCCCTCCGCTCCCGATGGTCACAAACCACAAACTGAATTTCCAATGAAGAAATCCAATTTACGTCCCTCAAAAGGACGTCCCAAGCTCCCGGCTGAAGAACGAAAGTCCATCATGGTGCCGGTGAAATTCGACATAGACCAGTATCAGACAATGATGGACAAAGCTCTCACGGCAGGACTCAACCGCTCGGAATATATCCGGCAGTCGGCACTGCATTATAAGGTCGTGGAAAGACTCACGCCAAGAGATGTCAAGGCAATCCGCGACCTTCAGGGAATCGCCGAAAATCTCAACCGCACGGCAAAATTTGTTGGTGCCATTCTAAAGGGTGGTACCTCAGATGACCAGATTGTCCGTACATACAGAGAGATAATTCAGTGCAAGGATTTTGTTCTTTCACTGATAAAAATCTATCGAAATACACCCGACAGCGTATGATGGGCAAGATAACAAAAGGCGGCAGTTTCGGCGGTTGTGTCGATTACGTCACTCGCCGAAAGAAGGATAATCCCGACGGTTCGCCGTGCAAAGAATGGCGACTCATCAACTATAAGGATGTATCTACTATCGAGGGACGGAGTGGAATTATCGCTTCTTTTGAGGATAATCTCGCCTTGAATCCGGATTTGAAAAATCCGGTAGGGCATATTTCTCTGAACTTCCATGCAAACGATAAGGATAAGGTTGATGACTTAATAATGGTAGAGATTGCCCAGAAATATATGGATAAAATGGGCATCGTAGATACTCCATACATCATTGTCCGTCATCTCGACAAGGATTATCCACACTGTCATATCGTGTTCAGTCGAATAGACAACCATGCCGAAACCATTTCGGATAAAAATGATTTCAGCCGAAACAGGGCAGTCTGTCTTGGCTTGACAAAGGAATATGGGTTGCATATTTCCGAGGGCAAGCGACAGACCAATGTCAATAAACTGCGTGGCACGGAAAAGATTCGGTATGAGATTTTCAACGCCGTTGACTCGGTATGGAATGATAAATCCGTCCATACTTTCGAGCAATTCGAGACCCGCTTAAAGGCGGCTGGTGTCGGCATAGAATACAAATATAAGCGTGGCACCAGCGAATTGCAGGGTCTATGGTATATCCGAAAAGGCAAGCGTTTCGCCGCATCAAAGATTGACCGGCGATTCAGTCTGGGCAATATATCCAAGCATCTTGCCAATAACAAACCGTTACATCCTCAGTCTCAATGGATGTATGTAGATGGCTCCATCGTGCCTATCGCATCATACAAAGGTGTGCGGATTTCGACACAACAGATTAATGATTACGTTGCGGGGAAAGCTATCCGAGTTGACGGGTGTCAGGGAGCTATGTCTACTGTGTGGATAAAATTCAACCCACAGCGCATGACTCCGGGAGTCTATTCATTGAATCCGGACTTAGCCGGGCAAGCAGCATCCCAATCGCAAAACCATGGCACTCGGTTATCACAAGTTTCATCCTCAGGAACTTCGCAGACGCAAGAAGGTTTTGCCAGTGGAGGCGCTTTACCCGATGATTTCAAATTGTGGCTGAGCCGCCATCCCGGACTTACCATAGAAGAAGCCCTTCACCGCTATCGTGAAGAACAAAAAGCCAAGCGACGCCGACAGGGGCCCAAACTACACTAACTCCAACGAGGCTGTCTAACAGGTTTTGGACAGTCTCTTTTTATAGTCTAAACTGGCTAAAAAAATAAGGCTTTCATACTGAATTTCAAATGGTCGGGGTACAAGTTGGTAAAACTCACCCTCAAAGGGCATAATGAACGGTTGAAGTCCTTATAGTGCAAAAGAAGCCATCGCGGAACGACGGTCTATAAAAGGAAGCGAGCTTCGGATCCACAAGGTGGTGCCGAAGCTCGCGTATGAGTTAGGGATAGATAGCCCTAATGGGTCAAGACCTTAGGCTTGACGGCTTGCCGCAATAGCCCGGCGGCGATGCCGTAACTCCATAAGAAAGATAATTATAATGAATTATTAATCTTATGTTTTAAATTAAAGAGCATGTTGTCAATTCGAAGAAGGCATGTTGTAATTTCTGTAATTCGGTTATTCGAATATGTAATTTTACCATCTCTTATTGTAATATTAGATTGATCAGAACTATCAATTGGAGTCATAGTTAAAAGCCGGTTTAACTCTTTAGCTTCATTTTCAATGGATTCACAATCAGAACTAAATTCCCCGTTTTTCTTTTTATTTTTTAGCGCAGAATGAATGGTGTTTTGTATCGTGCGATATCGATGTAATATATTGTTAATTTTAGACAATAATATGATTTCCTGACCAATGTATTCGTTTAAAGAAGAAAGTAAACTTTCATTTTGCTCAATTTTAGTTAGAAACATCTGTTTGCCAACTTGAGAGTTTTGGACATCTTTCTCTAAAATTTTAGCAACGTAGATAGCTAATACAACGGTTATTAAAAGTGATATTATATCGAAAACAGGAATTTGAGGAGAGATAGTCACGCCCTCCATCTGGGGAATTTTAGCAATAAAAAATCCCGATATGATTCCAAGTATTGAATATAAAATCGGTTTAATTATGTTCTTTGACATTAGCTTCTGCGATATAAGATTTTATTTCCTGAATATAGCCAGGGTCATCATAGCATGAATAATCAAGATGTTTCGCTATATCTTCAAAAGAAAATTTATCAGAACGAATAAGACCACCAAAAGCTTCTTCAAGGAAAGAAGTTCCATAACCTAAGGTGCCATCCAAATCGACGAGCAAAACTGTTCCTGATTTAATCGCTTCCTTGAGTTTAGGCGCAAGTAAGGTTTGGCGGAATTCCTGACCAGAGAAATCGCCTTCTATAGGATATCTTGCCCCGGGTATAGGGCTGAAATCTCTTGCGATGTTAATTGTTAACTGCATATCGATAGATGTATATTGTCTTGTTTAACTTCCCAATAGACAAAAGTACCTGAAAAATTTCTATCCAAAAGAACATACTCATTCTCAGAAACTTTTGCCATCGCTTTATTCGTAATAACAACTAAATTAGAAATATGGTTCATCTTGCAAGCCTCATATATACCTGGCAATCCTTTGCCTCTGAAATACTTCTTCGTCGAAGAATGGTTCCGACCTGCTTTATGAATTTCTCCCTTTAAAAGCAACTCAAGCAACTCTGACTGATTTTTTGAATAAAAAATATTCTTAAACAGATTGATAACTTTATTAAGTTTGCTTTTGGGGTCTGTTGTTATGCTTTTTATAATCCCAACACCGTAGTCAAGGAATGCGAAGCATGCAACACCTCTCTCAACATCATAATTTACAGTAGTCCACCAATGGTGTTCCCCTTTTCGTGTAATAGATGCATGATTATTCGTATTCTGCATCAATTCTATATATGCTCGTTGTACGCCTAAGCATCTCTGTTCAGTTCCCCATATACGTTTGCTAATTGAAGAAATTAATTGTGATGATAGTCTTGCGTCAACAATTTTGCTTGCATGCGTATAGATTTTACCTGAAGATAAATCATAGGACTCTTCTATAACAGGACGGGTATTGTGATATAATTGATTAAAGAACCCCGAATCCAATAATTTTTTATGAGCACTCCTGTTTTTCGGGAAGTCCCCGTTGAATTCTATTTGATTAGACCTGAAATTTATTAATGATGAAAGGAGAACTGCTAACGCTCCTTCTCCAAGATATTCAACTCTATTCAAGCGAACGAACACTTTACGTTTAGCAGAAAAGTGTTCTTCTAATTTTGAAATAAATTCAATGGTTTCTGAGGGATTTTTTATTAAACTGAATATTTTAGGTGCGTGTAATTTGGAATAGTCATGAAACTGGTCCATTAAACGCATCATTTTAATTTCAGCCTTATTCTTACCTATAAGAAGTTTGCGTTTCCTCTTTTTAATTTCGCGGAAACGCTTTTTCATCCTTGCTTGGTGTATGTTGTGATTAATGAGCCACTGTTTGTTAGTTGACTCTCTTTCCTTATTCAATTGGTTCAGATATGAGATTGATTTTCTAATATAGGTAATCCGGCAAACGCATCAGCAACTGTTCTATATAAGGGTAGCCCTAAAAGCGAAGGCCCTTCTGAATGAGTTGGTTCGGGTAAATGAATTACGCCATATTCAGTTCTACACCCTATAAATATCATTCTTCTCCTTAACTGTGGTGCACCATAGTCAGCAGCACAAAGAACGCCTGATGTAACATTGTATCCAAGTTTTGTCATCTGATTTAAAATTTCTTGATACAATTGCCCTTTATTAATAGCTTGAAGATTGGCAACATTTTCCATGATGAAAAATTTAGGTCGCAGTTTTTCAATAAATCTAATGAATTGAAAAACCAAGACACCTCTTTCATCATCAAGAGCCTTTTGCTTTCCTGCTTGAGAAAAGGCCTGGCAAGGAGGCCCTCCAAATATAATATCAGGGTTCTCTGTAATATTAGAATATTCTTGCCAAAAGCAAACCGGGTCTATGATGGACGAAATGTCTGCTTGCTGAACATTGGTGTCTATACGAGAATATCCTTTTAGAGAATTGCAGGCATCCTCCCAACAATCCATAGCTACTCGCACATCAATCTTACACAGTTCTGTAGAAGCGAAATGAGCACTTAAATCAAGGCCACCCGCCCCACAAAATAAAGACAGTGCAGTTAACGAGTTATCACGTACATATCCATTGCGCAGCGCAAAATCTCTTATTTGTACAAAAAGAGCTTTACCCAATGGAATAGGAACTGCATTCCCGACTTGTTGCTGAGTACTTGTTAAAGAACCCCAAAACGAAAAATCATCAGGGAAACCTTGTAATCTTGCAGCTTCTCTAACTGTAACAAAACGATTTTCAAAAGGATGAACAAATTTATTGAAAATAAAGCCCGTTACTGTCAAAGATGGTTTCTTCGGGTCTAAACGTATCATACGCATATTAGGCCCACCTCTACGAGTTGAATCTTCTTTGACATAAAATCTAAAACTTTCATGCCAAAGTTCCTCTGGTAAATCCTGCATTTTTTGTCCTATGCCAAGATGGTCTATTCTTTTTTGGACAATCTCTCCGACCTTACGAGCTATATGGTTACTGATCATAAGCAATTAGAAATTGAATAGTCGTGTAACTTCATCATCTCTTATATCAGATTCTGTAAAAGAGATTATTCCATCAAAGAGATTATATAACGGTGCGTCAGGATTTATTTCCGACCAAGACCTTATTTTTCGAGACTCATCAATAGTCCATATAATATCCTTAATACATTTCAAATACTCATCATGGTGTCGGACTGCATGAATATTCGAAATTAAGGCAGTCTTGATATTGAGATATTTTGGCTTATACTCAGCTCCAAGTTTGAGAACTTGATAAATTCCTTTCTTTATATCATCTGTCCTATCCATGCCGACGCTTGTTTTGGCGTCTGAGACTGTCTCATAACCGCCGCTCCTACGTTTGGGCCAATTATCCGGTCGTGGAGTGGGTAGACCACAAGCATTAGTGAGCCAAAATATAGGATTTGATTTTTCTTTATCTCGATATGCCTTATATGCTTCTTCCCAAAAATTGAAATAGAAAGTTAGGAAATCCTTGTTGGCCAAGCATAGTTCTTTAATCGCAAAGAAGAAAGGGTATGAATAGTTCCAGTCTATTCTAAGCTGGAACAATCTTTCCACATTGCAATCAGTTGCCGGGAAAAACAATAATGGTTGTGAGTTATGTAAAAACGGATTATCGCATAAGTTGTGATTCACATTAACTAATTCGCCATCAATCTCCTCAGTGATTTTTTCGCATGGTATTGAAAGTGGAATTGTCAAAAGAGGAGCAGCCTTTACTTCTGAAATAATCATTAGTTGGGTTGCTCGTTCATAAATGATTACATCGATAGGCTCGGAAGCCTTATGTATTTCAATATCCCGCCCTTTTAATTTAAAATATGAGATGAGCATTTCACAGAGTATTTCTGTAGTAGCCATCCCAATTTGCCCTGATTCAGGCTTATTTGCTTTTGTAAAAACATAATCATGGTGTCCAAGACATCGGGGACAAATATTTGTATATGCATATAAGAGCATCTGTGGGTCATGGGGGCAATAAGTCCAACCCTTATTTGCCAAACCATTGTAATACTGGCAAGAAACAAATAAATCGAACAACGCGGCCAACCTTATTCCTAAGGATTGACTAAAAGAATTGGAGCATGCGTAATCAATTATTTGTCTGATGATAATTTGAACATCATCAGGCAAATCTTTTGGGCGTGCAAAGCCAAGGATTTCGTTGTTATTCTTTAGCTCCTTCATATATGCAAGAGAACTTCCGAGTAGGCAGACAGGCGACCAAACCTTTTGCGACTACAAGGAAGTTTCTTAATATGTTGATTATAAGTTTTTACTTACATCGGTAGTCTTTGTCTGCACGGGCGCGTTTAGATTGCAAAGTTAGCGAAAATAATTGAAACTATTGCAATCCTGGACAAAGATAATAACCTCGGTGTGCTCGATATTCGCACACCGAGGTTAAAAAACGTTTGGAGAGGTATCAATAGTTCTCGATGGCCTCGATGAACGGAAGGTCTTCGGGTTCGGAAGAACAGAGCGGAAAACGCTCAACCGGGGCGCGTTCATCAACGCCGTGGCCGATGCCGGAGCAGAACGCGAGGGCTTCGGCCTCGGTCTCGAATGTTTCGGGTTCGCCGAATAGGAGAGTATCGACGGAGTCAAGGTATTCCTTGAATCCGTCGAGGTCGTTGTCCTCGATAAAACTTATAAGAATGGGGTCGTCAACGATGTAGATTTTTACTGACATAAGGAGCAGATTTTGATGTTGTTTTCTACATGCATGTTACAAAACTATGATAAAATCACTATGTAAGGCAAATTATTTGCTTGTATCATGGCGATTTCACAGGTTAGGCCCGAATTAGTATACTGTTATTGATAGCGGGATGTCACTTCGCGAAATAGTACTTCGTCATAGTCACGTAATGCTCCTGGATATACGTTCGTTTGCAGGTACCAGCTAATCTGCCTAATAAAATGTATCAGGTGCTCGATTTCGTAGCCAATAGGATATAATTCGCTACCTTTTGTTGTTGACTCATCTTTGAGTTTGAGCTTCAAGCTTTCGCCAAAATTGATCAGCTCAACTTTAGTCATTCCTTCGGTAAATTTAACGAAGTCAAGTACCGATAGAGGTAAATCAATAAAACTTTGCTTCATTAAATCGACATGGAGGGTTTTAATTCCATGAAGTACAAAGTTATAAAGAATTTTTCGGAAAGTCAAGAGAAAATAGGATAAATCATAATATTGTATTATACAACGCCACTTGCTGACAGCGAGAAAGAGTCGTGGTACGGGAATTTCTCGCAGCTGATGTAGAGGGTATCGAAGGCGTCGGTGCCGTCGGTGCGGTCGGAACGGTGTTCGAGGAGGTCTTCTTCGGACTCTGCAAGTTTCTCACAGTACTTGTCTTTGTGGAAGCCGTTGCGTCCTCGGCTTACAACTGCTGATTGGACGGCGAGTATTAGGTCTTCGTTGTTTAAGCGGTTGAATAACGGCATCAGGCGTTGCTTACCTGCGAAACCCTAGTTGATGAGCTGGTACTTTTCATCGTAGCGCATGAGGTTGCCGAGGTACTCGGCCTCCACGCGCTAGACCTGACGTTCGAACTCGTGGACTACTACCCACCGGAAATCCTACTCGTTGACGGCATAGTTCGAGCCGAGGGCGGTAGCATCGTAATAATAGACCACGGTCTTGTTGCGGTGCGCTACGTAATAGCGGCAAAAGTCCTCGACGAGTGCCGGTATCTTGCTATCGAAATTGATGTAGAAGGACTTGATTATATTGAGGCGGCGGCTTCGTAATCGTTACCTTCGAACTATCTTCAAACGACCCAAGCAGGAAACCAGTTGGGAACTGGTTCTGTACAAGGACTGATCAAGCATCGCTCAAGGACCGTTCAAGGACAAATTATCATACAGTCAATGACTGAAATATATGGCTCTAAAGCTAAGATGGGAATAAAACACCGTCCAACGTTTAGAGAAATTTATCTTAATCCTGCACTCTCGGATGGCTATATTGAGCGACTCTATCCAGAGCTGCCCAAGCATTCTACACAGAAATACCGTTTGACCCAGGCAGCAAAGGAATGGAAGAAGAATAATTCTTAAACTGACAGACCGTGGAATAGTGGATGATTCAATTTGGTTTGGTTCGGGCCTTATATATGCCCGACTAAACCTAAACTAATATATAAGGAGAGTCTACGCTGGGCAAAAAGAGAGGTTCCCCCTTATTATTTTTTAACAATTCAACCGGCTTTTGCTACTGACCCTTATTTTCTTATCCTCAGCCAAAGTTTGAACACAGAATTTGAACACAAGGGCATGAACATGGTGTATGCCAAAGCGGCCCGAAATGAGTTGACGCGGAGTTGTGTTCAGATTTGTGTTCAAAGCAAAAGAAAAAGCAGCTACGATTCGTTTCGTAACTGCTTGATTTTCAAGAAGTGGTCCCACTAGGGCTTGAACCTAGGACTCCCTGATTATGAGTCAGGTGCTCTAACCAACTGAGCTATGGGACCGCTTATGTGGCTTGAGCCTTAAAGCGAGTACAAAGGTAGGTGATTATATTGACATGAGCAAATAATTTCTCGTGTTTTTTTAGCGGTCCGGCTTAAATGGCTGAAATATAGTGTAAACACAAAGAGGGAGCGCAATTGCGCTCCCTCTTTGTGTTGGTGTGGCATTGGTTATGCTATGCCGAGGTCTTTCTTGACTGTTTCAATTTTTGCGTCAGCTGCGGCAATTGCCTTGTCGTAGTCGGCGGGGGTGTCCATGTGTCCTTTCACCTCAATGTAGAATTTGATTTTGGGCTCTGTGCCTGAAGGACGAACGGAAATCTTAGTGCCGTCGGCTGTAAAGTACTGGAGCACATTGGAAGTGATAGGCATGTCAAGTTTGGAGGTTGTGCCGGCTGCAACATCAGTCAATGTGAGTGAATCATAGTCCTTGATGGTTACTACCGGGCTGCCGCCGATTTCCTTGGGAGGATTGGTGCGGAACTGACGCATGATGGCCTGGATTTCTTCTGCGCCGGCTTTGCCTTGACGCACTACCGATACACCGCATTCGCGAGAGAAACCATATTTGATATAGATGTCCTGCAACAGGTGGAGGAAGTCAAGGCCTTGATCTTTGGCCCATGCTGCTGCTTCTGCCATGAGAGAGATGGCTGAAACGGCGTCTTTGTCGCGTGCAAAATCTTCGGCAAGGAATCCGTAGCTTTCTTCGCCGCCGCCAAGATAACGGGCTGTGCCTTCGTTGTCGCGGATTACAGCTGCAATCCATTTGAATCCGGTGTAGCAGTCATACATGCGAATGTTGTTTTTGTCGGCAATCGATTTGATGGTTTCGGTTGTGACAATAGTTTTCACTATGTATTCTTTGCCGGTGAGTTTGCCAAGCTCGGCATTGCGGGTCATGATGTAATAAAGGAGAATCATCACGATCTGATTGCCGTTGAGGAGCACGTATTCGCCTTTGGCATCGCGGAGCACGCAACCTATACGGTCGGCATCGGGGTCAGAAGCCATGACGAGGTCGGCACCGGTTTCTTTAGCTTTGGCTATTGCCATTGCCATGGCAGAGGGAACTTCGGGGTTGGGTGACACTACGGTGGGGAAGTTGCCGGATGTAACATCCTGTTCGGGAACGTGGATTATGTTCTCAAAGCCGTAGTTCTTGAGCGATTGCGGAATCAGGTAAACGCCGGTACCGTGAATAGGGGTGTAAACGATTTTGAGGTCTTTGTGGCGTGCTATTGATTCGGGGCTGAGTGAAAGACCTTTGATGGCGGTAAGGAACGCATTGTCAATGTCGCTACCGATTATGTTGATGAGGTCTTTGTTGCCCTTGAATTTGATGGCTTCGGCACCCTTTATCTGGTTGACATGGTTAATGATGTTTACATCATGCGGAGCGATGATCTGTGCACCGTCTTCCCAGTAAGCTTTGTAGCCGTTGTACTCTTTGGGATTGTGGGATGCTGTGATGTTGACACCGCTCTGGCATCCAAGATGACGGATGGCAAATGAAAGTTCTGGAGTGGGACGGAAGGAATCAAATAGATATACCTTGATGCCATTGGCCGAGAATACATCGGCAACGATTTCAGCAAATTTGCGGCTGTTGTTGCGCACATCGTGGCCTACGACAACTGATATCTGGGGCAGTGAAGCGAACGCCTCTTTGAGGTAGTTTGCCAGACCCTGTGTGGCTGCGCCCACTGTGTATATATTCATGCGGTTGGATCCTGCGCCCATTATGCCGCGAAGACCGCCGGTGCCAAATTCAAGATCTTTGTAGAATGCGTCGATAAGTTCGGTTTTGTCGGGATTGTCAAGCATGCGGCGCACTTCGGCACGAGTTTCATCGTCGTAAGCGTCAGAGAGCCATACTTGGGCTTTCTCGGTTACTGATTTGATCAGTTCATCGTTATTTTCCATGATGAGATGTATTTATTGGTAAATGAATTTTAGTTTGAGCCACACAAATATAGTGCCAATATCGCGATAAACAAAACTTCCGTAGCATTTTATTTGTCGGCTACCATAAATCTTGTTAAAAAACAGCTCCCGACGCTTGGCGCCGAGAGCTGATAGTTCATGTTATGGCTTCTGTTGTATCGTAGGCTTACTGCTGTGAGAAGATTACGATGCGGTTCCAGTTGTTGGTTTCATAAGGCTGTGCGTCGCTACCGAATGCTTTGGCTTTAACGCGGTCGGGATTGATGCCGTAGGTCTTGGTAAGGAGGTCAACAACGGCGTTGGCACGGCGTTCAGAAAGTTTCATGTTGTATTCTGATGTACCGGTATCTTTGTCGGCATAACCGTCAACGAGCACCTTAACTTCAGGATTTGCTTTCATGTATTGTGCCACGTTATATACGTTCACCATCTCTTCGTTGGAAATCTCAGCTGAGTTGATTTTGAAACGAACGGTTGAGAGCATCGGTACCTGACCTTGTGCTACTTCCTGCTGAACGGTTTCGGGGCAGGGGAGCTGTGCTTCGGCAGCTGCAAGGGCAGCGGCGGTGGTGGCGAGCTGACCGCGAAGGTCATTGACCTGATTGTTAAGGCTGTTCACGTATGCCAGATAGTCGCAAGGATTGTATTTTGTGAATTTGCGTTCACCGATATTGAAGCTCAAACCACCGGTGGCCATGATGTTGGATTCGATAGGATCACCATTGACGATATTGTTGAAGTTGTCACCGTAGAATTGAGCGCGGGCTTCTGCGAAGAAATCAACATATTTGCAAAGGCGCAGACGGATCTGGAAGCCCACAGACACGGGAAGTGTCCATTCATGATGCTTGTAATAGCGTTGGTCGTGTGCGCGAATTTCGGGCTTGGATCCTTTGAAGTCCCATGTATATGTGCCGCCCACACCAACAAAGGGAATGAAGGAGAACACACGATCTGGATTGACTCCGCAGCATGAGGTGGTCATATCCCACATGAGGTCAAAGTTGAGGTTGCCCATCTGAGCAGAGTTCATTTTCCCGTAGTTATAATGGAGCTTACCGTAGTAACCGCTGAAACGGAAACCGAGATACGGGCTGAACCAATGGCCGAAGCCGAGATTATATACGGCTGTCACATGACGGTGCGCGTCGCCGTGCTCAAGATAATTTTCAACAAATGGCACAGATACTCCGGCACCGGCCTGAATAAACCAGTTGTCACGCCATGAGGTGCTGTAGTGGTCCTTACATTCTACAGCCTGGACTGTTTCCACAGTAGTTTCTTCAACCACTACTGTCTCCTGTGCTTGCGCAGGACAGGCGGCAAGAAGCATGCTTCCGCAGCCGATGAGTGCTAAAAATCGTGTAGTCTTCATTCTCTTGTAATTTTTAGTGAAAATTGTATTTAAGTATTTTGATAATATTTTATGCTTTGATGCCGAAATGAATTATCTCATATGGCTTATTTTTTGATTTTATAACATATCGTGAGGATAAAATGTTTCAAAAAAACTATCTGAAAAGCCCAAAAAAGCCGATATTTTTTATGGCGAGGAATGGTGTGATTGCCCATTATCATTAAAAAGCCGTATCTTTGCACCTATAATTAATTATAGACCATTCATATGTCACCTAAAAACATAGCAGTGCTCGGCAGTACCGGCAGTATCGGTACTCAGGCATTGGATATAATAGCCGAATATCCGCATTTGTTTCAGGCGAGGCTTTTGGCAGCCGGGAGCAATGTGGACAGACTCATAGAGCAGTGCCGCAAATTCCGGCCGGCTATGGCTATAATAGCTGATGAAGGCAAATATTCGCGCTTGCGCGAAGCCGTGCAACCTTTGGGCATAGCAACAGCTTGCGGTGCCCAAGCTCTTGCCGATGCCATGGAGAGTGATGATTTTTCAACCGTTCTCACCGCTACGGTGGGATACAGCGGCCTCGCACCCACTCTCAGGGCCATAAAAAGCGGAAAAGATATTGCGCTTGCCAACAAAGAAACACTTGTAGTGGCCGGTGAGCTTGTGTCGCGCATGGTGCATGAGTACGGGGTGAAAATGTTGCCTGTAGATTCGGAACATTCTGCCATATACCAATGCATGGTGGGCGAGGATCCGGCTACTGTTTCAAAACTTATCATTACTGCTTCAGGAGGGCCGTTCCGAACCAGTTCGGCAGCCGAGTTGCAGAATGTGACTGTGCGTGATGCGCTTCGTCATCCCAACTGGAATATGGGCGCAAAAATCACGATTGACAGCGCCACTATGCTCAATAAGGCTTTTGAGATAATTGAGGCAAGATGGCTGTTTGATATTCCAGCCGACAGGATTGAAGCCGTGGTGCATCCGCAATCTATTGTACATTCTATGGTGCAGTTCCATGACGGTGCGGTGAAAGCGCAGCTTGGACTTCCCGACATGCATTTGCCTATCCGGTATGCTCTTGGAGAAACGGTAAGACTCCGTGCGTCGGAACGGGCCATGACATTGAGCGACTATGCCCAGCTGACATTTGAGAAACCTGATTATGACCGGTTCCCCTGTCTCGGATTTGCGCATAGAGCTCTTTCCGATGGAGGTACTACCGCTTGCGTGGTAAATGCTGCCAATGAAGTGGCTGTGGCTGCATTTCTTGGCGAGAAAATCAAATTCAGGCAGATTTATGACACCATTGAACACACGCTCGCTCACATGCCGTTTATGTCGTCGCCTGTCTATGAGGATTATGTAAATTATAACACTGAGGCTCGCCGTGTGGCTGCCGATTATATCAACACACTATAAATTCAAGTATCGTTTTATTTATGGAAGCATTTTTGATGAAAGCGTTTCAGCTCATAGTGGCATTGGCTCTGCTGGTGATCATACATGAGTTCGGACATTATATAATAGCGCGTGCCTTTGGCATAAAGGTTGAGAAATTTTATCTGTTTTTCAACCCTTGGTTTTCCATAGCCAAATGGCATCCCAAGAAAAAAGAGCCTAAGCTTGACAAGAACGGCAATCCAAAGGCTTCTTGGCGTGATACCGAATACGGTATCGGTTGGGTGCCCCTCGGTGGCTATGTAAAGATAGCCGGCATGATTGACGAATCAATGGACAAGGAGCAGATGGCCAAGCCCGCCGAGCCGTGGGAGTTCCGCTCCAAGCCGGCTTATCAGCGACTGCTTGTGATGCTTGGTGGAGTGATATTCAATTTCTTGCTTGCTATAATCATATATGCCGGTATAGCGTTCTACTGGGGCAATAAATATGTGCCGCTTGACAAGGCTTATGAGGGTATGGAATTTGCTCCGGAAGCTCAGGCTATAGGGTTCCGTAACGGAGATATCCCACTTATGGCCGACGGGAAACCATTGTCAAGTGCCGACAACAGTTTTGTGTACAATATGATTGATGCCAAAACAGTGACAGTGCTTCGCAATCATACCGACAGTGTGGATATTGCCATACCCGGCGATTTTGTTTTTAAGTTGCAGAAAGACAAAGGGTTCATGCAATTTCGCTTGCCTGTATTTGTTGATAAGGTGATTACCGGTGAAGCAGCCGAAAAAGCCGGTATTATGGCAGGTGACCATATCGTGGCTATAGATACTGTAGCTACCCCGGGTTTTACAGACCTTACAGCAGCACTCAAAACCTATGCGGGCAAGTCTGTGAAAGTTACCTTAGAGCGTAATGGAAAAGCAATGACGGTGACAGCCAAACCTACTGACAGCGGCAAGCTCGGGTTCCAGCTTAAGAGTATCACCGATATATATCCTACTGTAACGGAGCACTACTCGTTTTTTGCATCGGTGCCCAAAGGATGGGAAATCGGAACCTCTACCCTTGGCAACTACGTAAGTTCCATGAAGTTCATATTCACTAAGGACGGTGCCAAGTCCATTGGCGGTTTTGGCGCGATCGGTGATATGTTTCCAGCAAAATGGAGCTGGTATTCTTTCTGGCAGATTACGGCATTTTTGTCAGTTGTGCTTGCGTTCATGAACATACTGCCGATACCGGCTCTTGACGGCGGTCATGTACTGTTTTTGCTGTGGGAAATTGTCAGCCGTCGCAAACCGAGCGAAAAGGTGTTGGAATATGCGCAGATAGCCGGTATGTGCTTCTTGCTGCTGTTGCTTGTATATGCCAATGGTAACGATCTTTGGCGAGGTATTCAGGGTTGGTTGAAATAGGCTTATAATAAAATATGTATAAGACAATCAAATTAAAACGCGGCAAAGAAGAGTCGCTGCTCAGATTTCACCCGTGGGTGTTTTCCGGAGCTATTGATTCAATGCCGACCGATATAGAGGAGGGCGATCTTGTGAGTGTGCTGGCTTCTGACGGCAGTTTGCTTGGTGTAGGGCATTATCAGATAGGCAGCATAGCTGTGAGGATGCTCAGTACAGCAAATGAACCTATAGATGCTTCCTTTTATGCGCGCAGACTTGAAAGCGCATACGAGCTGCGGCGTACACTCGGACTCATCCGCAGCGACAACAATGCTTGTAGGCTTGTGCACGGTGAAGGCGATTTTCTGCCCGGGCTTGTGGTGGATCTTTATGGTCCCACAGCGGTGGTGCAGGCTCATTCACCGGGCATGCACTATGCCCGTCACGTGATTGCGCAGTGTCTTGTGGAACTGAAGGATGCAGGTATTCGCAACGTGTATTATAAATCAGAAACCACATTGCCTTATAAGGCAAGGCTTGATCCGGTCAACCAATATATTATAGGTGGCTATGAAACAGATGAGGCCATTGAAAACGGTTTGAAATTTCACGTTGACTGGCTGCGAGGCCAAAAAACAGGATTTTTTGTGGATCAGCGTGACAATCGTGCATTGCTTGAAAAGTTTGCACAGGGACGCAGAGTGCTCAATATGTTCTGTTACACAGGAGGCTTTTCTGTATATGCTATGCGCGGTGGGGCCTCTCTTGTTCATTCAGTGGATAGTTCTGCAAAGGCTGTGAGCCTTACGGATGCCAATATTGAGTTGAATTTCAAGGGCGATGACCGTCATAAGTCGTTTGCTGAGGACGCATTCAAGTTTCTTGCTGATATGGAGTCCGGAGCTTATGACCTTGTGATTCTTGACCCTCCTGCGTTTGCCAAGCACCGCAGTGCGTTGAAAAATGCTCTTCGCGGGTATCAGCGGTTGAATGCGCGTGCCATGGAGAAAATGCCGTCAGGCAGCGTCCTCTTTACATTCTCGTGCTCTCAGGCCGTAAGCAGGGAGCAGTTCAGGCTTGCAGTATTTTCAGCAGCCGCACAGACCAAACGCAGAGTGCGCATATTGCATCAGCTCACCCAGCCTGCAGACCATCCGGTCAGCATATATCATCCCGAAGGAGAATATCTTAAGGGACTTGTGTTGTATGTAGAATAAATTATTTAATAAATATGTCAATTTTTCGAAACGCGGCTATAGGCACATTCATGGTTTGTGTCGCCGCACCAACTGTTATGGCAGCTACGAAATCGGATTTCAATTATGTAGTGGACCGTTTTGCCGATATTGAAGTGCTCCGCTACAAAGTGCCCGGATTTGAGGAGTTGAGCCTCAACCAGAAAAAACTCATCTATTATCTGACCGAGGCCGGAATTATGGGCCGTGATATATTATGGGATCAGAACGGCAAATACAATCTTCCTATCCGACAGCTTCTTGAAGGGGTTTACACAAACTACTCCGGAGACAAAAACAGCAATGAATTCAAAGCATTTGAAAAGTATATGAAGCAATTGTGGTTTGGTAATGGCGTTCACCACCACTATTCAATGGATAAGTTCGTACCCGAATTTTCCAAAGAATGGCTTCAGGCACAAATATCAGCATTGCCGGCCGACAAGGTTCCATCTAATCTTGACACACTCATGCGCGTGATATTTGATCCAAATTTTATGGCCAAGCGTGTCAATCAGGCTGAGGGCGCTGATTTGATTTTGACTTCCGCCAACAATATGTACGAGGGCGTTACACAGCCGGAAGTAGAGGCATATTATGCCGCACTGAAAGACACTACCGACATGACTCCGGTTTCCTATGGCCTTAATGCCAAGGTGACAAAAGATGCCAACGGCAATGTTGTGGAACAGGTATATAAAATAGGTGGGATGTATAGCCCCGCTATAGAGCGTATAGTTGAGCTGCTGGGAAAGGCAAGACCGTATGCTGAAACACCCAAGCAGGCTGCTGTTATAGACAAGCTTATTGAATTCTATACCACCGGTTCGCTTAAAACTTTTGATGATTATTCCATACTCTGGGTTGAGGACACTGATTCACAGGTGGATTTTATCAACGGGTTTATTGAAAGCTATGGAGACCCTCTCGGTATGACAGGCTCCTATGAATCAATTGTGAACTTCAAAAATATTCCCGCGTCACACCGCACTGAGGTGATAAGCGGCAATGCACAATGGTTTGAGAACAATTCTCCGGTTGATCCACGTTTCCGCAAGGATAAGGTGAAGGGAGTTACGGCCAAGGTGATTACAGCGGCTATTCTTGCCGGCGATTCTTATCCTTCAACTCCTATCGGCATCAATTTGCCCAACGCCAACTGGATACGTGCCGCTCATGGTTCCAAGTCTGTTACCATTGAAAATATAACTCAAGCATATGATGAGGCCTCTCATGGCAACGGATTCAATGAAGAGTTTGTGCCTGATGCCGAGATGCGTGAGCTTATGGACAAATACCTCTTCATTACCGATAATCTGCATACGGATCTTCATGAATGTCTCGGACATGCGTCCGGTCGTTTATTGCCCGGTGTTGATCCAGATGCATTGAAAGCCCATGGCTCTACGCTGGAGGAAGCGCGTGCGGACCTGTTTGCTCTTTATTATCTGGCTGATTCCGAGCTTATGGAGCTTGGCCTTATTGACAATCCTGATGCCTACAAGGCACAATATTATAAATATATACTCAACGGCCTTATGACCCAGCTAATGCGTATTGAGCCGGGTAAGGATGTGGAAGAAGCTCACATGCGTAACCGCAAGCTCATATCCGAATGGTGTATGGACAAAGGCAAAGATGCAAAGGTGATAGAGCTGTATGACATGAATGGCAAAACATATCTGCGCATAAATGATTATGAGGCTCTTCGCGATCTTTTTGGTAAGTTGCTTGGAGAAATCCAGCGTATAAAGAGTGAGGGCGACTATGAGGCCGGCCGTGACTTGGTGGAGAAATATGGCGTGAAAGTTGATCCGAAGCTGCATGCTCAGATACTTGACCGTTATGCACACCTCAATATTGCACCATACAAAGGTTTTGTAAATCCTGTTTATACACCTGTTACTGATGCCGATGGCAATATTACCGATATAACGGTGAGCTATGATGAGGATTATATTCCACAGCATCTCCGTTATTCCCGTAATTATTCTCCGCTCACAAAGTAATGTGACTGGCAGTCAGCATAAAAAACAGGCAACCTTAATCGGGATGCCTGTTTTTTTATGCGTGTCGGATATTGTCGAACCGGCTCTTAGAATAAATATGCTACTCTTACTGCCCATACACGGTTTTGAGCGCTGTAGTCAGTTAATATTTTGGCTTTAAGCGCATAAGTCACACCCAAAGTATAGCTTGCCGACACCTGCCAGTGGCGCAGTATCTCAGCACCAAGGCCAAATTCCATTGACACAGTGCCTGTGCTGTACTTCATGGCATCGTTTTTGTTGTGTCCGACAAGAAATCCAAAAGTCGGGCCTACATAGGCCAACGGTGCTATCTTGTCTTCAAAACCTCCGAGTTTGGTGTATTTGAATCTCAGATGCAAAGGTATGGTGATGTAATGCAGATATGCGCGTTCGGTGCCGTATCCCTGATACCGCCACATAGGTTTTTCGCCCATGTGGAGTTTTGCGCCGCGTTGCTCATAGGCAAGTCCGAAATCCACTCCAAATCCTATTCCGGGAAACATCATTTCGCCTGTTATGCCGGCTCCAAATCCTACTGATTGGTCCACATTCATTAAATCTTGTTTGAAATGCAGGTTTGTGAATGTGACTCCCGCTGTGGGTCCGTATCTGAATTGAGCCGAGGCGGCTGACGGTGCCATAAGGCTCATGACTGCTGCTATAGCTACAAGAAATTTCTTCATGACGTGATTGTAATTTGGGGCAAAATTACACAAATATTCCGAACACACTTCTGATTGGAATATAAAATCACATTTTTTAATTCTTTAAGCCATGAAAAATAAGTAATTTTGCGCTTGGAATAACAAAACTATTAATCACATATATAATGGCAAAAAAGGCTTTACTTATGATCCTCGACGGATGGGGCATTGGCAACCATTCGCACAGCGACGTGATTTACAGTACTCCCACTCCTTACTGGGACTATCTTTTGAAAACTTATCCTCACTCTCAGTTGCAGGCGAGCGGTGAGAATGTCGGATTGCCTGACGGGCAGATGGGTAACTCCGAGGTAGGACACCTGAACATAGGTGCCGGCCGCGTAGTGTATCAGGACCTTGTGAAAATCAACAAGGCTTGTGCCGATGGCTCAATACTTGAAAATCCCGAAATCAAGTCTGCTTTTGAGCATGCCAAGAACACAGGGCATGCCATACATTTCATGGGCTTGACTTCCAATGGCGGTGTACACTCTTCGCTTGATCATCTTTTCGCCCTTTGTGATATTGCAAAGCATTACGGTCTTGAAAAAGTTTATATCCACTGTTTCATGGACGGCCGTGATACCGATCCCCACAGCGGCATAGGTTTCATAAAAGAGCTGCAGGAACATTGTGCAAAGAGTGCCGGTCAGATAGCTTCCATTATTGGTCGTTATTATGCCATGGACCGTGACAAACGCTGGGAACGCGTGAAAGTGGCCTATGACCTGCTTGTAAACGGTGAGGGAGAACAGGCTACCGACCTTGTCGCCGCCATGCAGAAGAGCTATGATGCCGATGTGACCGATGAATTCATCAAACCCATCCACAATGCATCATTACAGAACAGCACCATAAGCGAAGGTGATACCGTGATATTTTTCAACTATCGCAACGACCGTGCAAAAGAGCTTACCACTGTTCTTACCCAGCATGACATGCCCGAAGCCGGCATGCACACTATCCCCGGGTTGGAATACTATTGCATGACTCCTTATGATGCTTCGTTCACCGGCGTGCATATCCTGTTTGATAAAGAAAATGTGGAAAACACTCTTGGTGAATATCTGTCAGGGCTTAATAAAAAACAGCTTCACATCGCTGAAACTGAAAAATATGCTCACGTAACATTCTTCTTCAACGGTGGTCGCGAGGCTCCGTATGAGGGCGAGGAGCGTATTTTGGTGGCATCGCCTAAAGTTGCTACCTACGACCTCAAGCCTGAAATGAGTGCATATGAGGTATGTGACAAACTTACAGAGGCTATCCGTTCACAGGAATATGATTTCATTGTGGTCAACTATGCCAACGGCGATATGGTAGGCCATACCGGCGTGTATGAGGCCATAGAAAAGGCAGTGAAAGCTGTTGATGCATGTGTGGAGAAAACCGTTGAGGCTGCTAAAGCTTCCGATTATGAGGTTATCATTATTGCCGACCATGGCAATGCCGATAATGCCGTTAACCCTGACGGTACTCCCAATACCGCGCACTCTCTTAACCCGGTCCCCTGCGTTTATGTTACGGAAAACAAGAATGCGCATGTGGAAAATGGCAAGCTTGCCGATGTCGCTCCTACAATTCTTAGCATCATGGGCCTTGAAAAACCGGTCGAAATGACGGGCCATTCTTTGATTGATTAATTTCAGCAAACCTAAATCATATGTCCTGCATCAGCTTTTTCGCTTGGTGCAGGACTTTTTTTGTGATGTAAATGCCTGGTGTTTAGGGATATATACGCGCGTGAATAAATGTTAACGGGGCTTATTTTTGCATACTATATGTTGAATAACATAAAAGTGTCATTTTGCTACAAAAAACTGTTATTTATGGCATAATGCCAAAGATTTGCTGTTTAAACCGTGAATATAATGTAAAATAAAGTTAAATCAAATGAGATTTCTATATGATTTGCTTGTGCTGATTTTGAGAATGCTTTACCTTTGTAACGTGTTTTTCATGGTATTAGATTTAAGGTTAACAAGATTGGTTGTCGTGAGACAATCAATTTTTTTATTTAAAGGTTTATGCAAGGAAATGTTATATGTTGTAATTAGTCTGTGAAATGTTGCATTTTGCAGTAATTGTGATAGAAAGAGGGATATAATTTGTATATTTTAGCTTAATTATATATTTTTGTGGCGAATTTGCTGAAAAAGATATAACTTTTTTCTTATCCCCCGCAGATGAGTGCGTGGATAGTATTTTCTTCATTGGCAAATTGTGCAATTGACTCCACAGGCTTTCGCGGGGTTAAATAATGCAATATTAGGGACGTATTTATAATAGGAATTAATAAATAGATATTATGCTTTTTAGGAATTTATGCAGTGTGTTCGTGTTGATTGCCGTCATGCTCTTGTCGTCATGCAAAACCCCGAAGGATATTGCATATATGCAGGGATTTGACCAGGGAGATGTTCAGGCCGTTGTGTCGCAACGCCGTATTACGCTGCAGCCTGATGACAAAGTGTCTATCGTTGTCAGTTCCAAAGATCCGGAGCTTGCGCGAGTATTCAATTTAAGTGTTGCTCAAGTAAGAGTCGGGCAGGACAACGCAAGCTCGCTTACAAGTAATTCTCAGGTATCGGCCTATACCGTGTCTCCGGATGGTAATATAGATTATCCCTTATTGGGTTCGCTGCATGTCGCTGGAATGTCTCGCATGGAAGTTGCCAAAATGATAGAGGCCAAGTTGTTGAAAGATGGTTATCTGAAAGATCCGGTCGTAACCGTAGAGTTTCTTAATGCTACAATATCAGTACTTGGAGAGGTTAATTCCCCGGGTGAATATCCCATTTCACGCGACAATATGACTTTGTTGCAGGCTTTGGGCAAAGCCGGCGACCTGAAGATTACCGGAATGCGTAAAAATGTGCTTGTGGTCCGTGAAGAGAACGGCAAGGATGTGGCTTACCGATTGGATTTGACAGATGCAAAATCTCTCATGGAGTCTCCGGCCTATCATCTACAGCAGAATGATGTTGTGTATGTGGAGCCCAACGACTATGCGAAGCGTCAATCAGTTGTTAACGGTAACAGTATTCTTACTCCGAGTTTCTGGATTTCAATTGCATCATTCTTGTCAACTATAGCTGTTTTGATAACCAAGTAAGTAAATCGCACGTTAATTATAAATATGGAAGAGCCCACAGAACACACACCCCAGCAGTTGTCAACGACTCAAGTCAAGATCAGTGATGTTATATTCATAACACTCAAAAGATGGCCGTGGATTTTATTGTCGTTGGCCATATGTGTCGGTTGCGCAGTACTGTACGTGCTTCGTACGCCGTCTATGTACACTCGTTCTGCTTCTATTGTCATTAAAAGCAGTTCTCAAGGTGCCTCAATATCCGATACATTTGCCGAGATGGGGCTTGTCCAGACAAATTCTAATGTGAATGATGAAATCAGCAAGCTCCAGTCACCAGACATAATGCTTGAGGTTGCCAAGAGATTGAGTCTGGATGAGACTTATAATATTGACGGACGTTTTCACAAGGATTTGCTGTACGGATCCTCATTGCCTATCGATGTGGATTTCTCAACTCTTGCCGATGGAGAGAGTGGCTCCGTTATTGTGAAAATCAATAAAAAGGGTGTGATAGTGTTGAGTGACCTGGTGCTCAATAATATACCTGTTGATTTGCCCAATAGTGGTGTGGCGATTCCGGGTGACACCATACGCACACAATCGGGCAATCTTGTTGTAAGTCTTACCGGACGCGGAAATCCTTCCGGTATGACTATTTATGTGACAAAAATGCCTTTACAGACAGCGGCCTCAATATTCTCCGGACGGCTGACTGTTGCCTTGAAGGAGAAACTTGGAAATACAATCAACCTGTCTGTTATGGATTATTCTCCTGAAAGAGCTGTGGATTTGTTGAACGGAGTCATCGCCGTGTACAATGAAAAGTGGCTTGCAGACAAAAACCAGGTGTCAGTTTCTACCGCCAGTTTTATCAACGAGCGTCTTGCTGTGATTGAAAATGAGCTCGGACATGTGGACAGTGACATAGCTTCATATCAAAGCGAACACCTTATTCCAAATGTGCAGCAGGCTGCAAGCATGTACATGACAGAGAGTCAGGTTGTGTCCACCCAAATGCTTGAGCTTAACAATCAATTGCAAATGACTCGTTATCTGCGTAATTATCTTGGAAGCGAGTCCTCAAGAAATCAGCCGTTGCCCGTTAATGTTGGTTCCGGTAGCCCTGCTATCGAATCACAGATTGCCCAGTATAATGACGCGATGCTGGAACGTAATCAGTTGGCGGCAAACAGCTCACACACTCATCCCATGGTTGTGGACATGGATAACCGCTTGGCGAGCATGCGCTCTACCATCTTGTCGTCACTTGACAACCAAATCACGACACTTGAAACACAGATGCGTAACCTCCAGTCAAGCAAGGCCGGAACCACCGCCCGTATCGCAGCCAATCCCACGCAGGCCAATTATTTGCTGTCGGTTGAGCGTCAGCAGAAAGTTAAGGAGTCATTGTATCTGTTCCTTCTCCAAAAACGTGAGGAAAATGAATTGTCACAAGCATTTACAGCATACAATACCGAAATTATCCAGCGACCCACCGGTTCGCCTTCTCCTACCACTCTTGTGAGATCACGAATTTTGATGATAGCGTTTGTTCTTGGTCTGGCACTCCCGTTTGGGGTTACGTTTGTTATGGAGAGTCTTGACACCCGTGTGCGCGGGCGTAAAGATATTGAGAGCCTAAACATCCCGTTCATGGGCGAAATTCCTAATGACAAGCCGGCTAAGGGTTCAAAATCCAATAGTCGTATTGTGGTGAAGCCGGGTAAGAGAAACGTGATCAACGAGGCGTTTCGCGTATTGCGTACCAATCTTGGGTTCCTCTCTCAAAAGGATAAGGGAAACGTGTTGATGGTTACATCATTCAATCCCGGTTCCGGTAAAACTTTCATATCAATGAACATGGCTGTGAGCCTTGCGATAAAGGGTAAACGTGTGCTTGTGATTGACGGTGACTTGCGCAGAAGTTCAACTTCAGCGTATATTGATTCTCCTGAAACGGGATTGAGTAATTATCTCAATGGAGAGGTGAACAATATCAAGGATATCACCGTATGCGATACTTTGATAAAGGGTCTCTGTGTGATTCCCGTTGGAACCATACCTCCCAATCCCACAGAACTGTTGGAAACCAAGCGTTTTGCCGAGCTGATTGAAAAAGTAAAAGATGAGTATGATTATATATTGATTGACTGTCCTCCTGTAGAGATGATGGCCGATGCTCAGATTATTGAAACTTCAGTTGACAGGACAATATTTGTAATAAGGGCAGGTCTGTTTGAGCGCTCAATGCTTCCCGAGCTACAGAACTTGTATGATGAAAAGAAATATCGCAACATGTCAATTGTGCTCAATGCCACAATGGCCGAAGGTTCCCGCAGAGGTTACAAGTACGGCTATGGCTATGGTTATGGCTACGGGAATTATTCGCATTACACTTCTAACAATAGTTCGTTAAAAATTTGATTATAGGCTAA
>HF985646.1:169039-178038 GCA_000431155.1 Bacteroides sp. CAG:927 | reverse complement strand
CGCTTAGCCTATAATCAAATTTTTAACGAACTATTGATAAAAGAAACTCGTATTAAATCTTTCATCATCCCGTAAATAATGCCGAGTCCTCTATTATTGGCAATAGTCATCTGTTTTTTTAATTGTGTTGTTTTTTTGTGAATAATTATGCGAGATTGGCAAGCTGACGCGGATTCCCTACTATCCACAGCACATCTCCCTCAGCAAACCTTGTTGATGCATCAGGGGTGAAAAACTCTCCGTCGCGCGCTATGCTCACCAATAATGAGTGATAATCATTGCGTAATCCCGATTCCGCCACTGATTTGTGCAGCAGGGGAGAGCCGCTTGTCAATTGAAGTGATGTAAGCTTTATATCGTGTGGCGACACTGTGACACTGTTCTCATTTTCCGGTGCTTCAACCACTTTCAGCAGATTTTGAATCTGTTCATCCGTTCCTATTACTCCAAGTGTGTCTCCGGGAAATATGCGCACATCTCCTCCGGGCACCGGGATAGCGCTTGTGCCGCGTTGTATTGATGCCACGTTTACTCCGTATTGCTGTCGCAATCCCGAGTCGCGCAACCTTTCGCCGACGAACGGACATCCGAATCCCACAGTCATGAATGCGAGGTGAAGGTCAGCAATCACATTGTTGTTCTTCCCTGATCGGCGCAGTTCACGCTCATTGAGATTATCCATAAATCGCTGCTCTATGTTGTGCAGATGCATCCTTATGCGGTTGCTCAGCAGTAGGGCTATGAGGATAAATACAGCTATGCCGCACACCACCGCCGTACTCCACGAATACAGACTCTTAAGCTCATATACTATAAATCCGAGCGCTAAGATGAGTCTGAACAATGTCATTACCACCAGAGGTACTTTTGAGTGTGAGTTGGCATTTTTCAGTTGGCGCCGTTCCGATGATTTTGATGCCGGGATGGCAAGCGCGAACAGGAATGGCGACATGGCGGTAAGTGTCACCAGAGCACATATCAGCCGTCCCCACTTTTCATTGAAATGTGTAAGCATTGGCAGTAACCACCCTTTGCTCAGCAGTACTATGGTGATGAGTATGGCGGCATAGATAAGTATGCGCCACACATATCTGCGTAGCACGGATTGCCATAAGGTATTGGTGGCGGCATCAGTGCCGGCATCGGTAGTGTATCTGTTGATGAGGAAACGCAGATTGCGGGGAAGCATTTTTGCCACAATATTATATGCAGGGTCGGCCATGCGTATAAAATAGGGGGTGGTGAAAGTAGTCAGCACCGACACTGCCACTACTATAGGATATATCGTGGAGTCAAGCACTCCGAGACTCATGCCTAAGGTAGCTATGATAAAGGCAAATTCTCCGATTTGTGTCAGCGAAAATCCTGACTCCATGGCCACTTTCAGCGATTGGCCGGTAATGAGCATTCCCGAGGTTCCGAATACTATCATACCCACTATCACGACTGCCGATAGTGCCAATATAGGACCGGCATAGGTCACTATCACATCAGGATTGACCATCATCCCCACTGAAATGAAGAACACAGAACCGAATAAATCCTTTATCGGCATGATGACACGTTCTATACGTTCCGCAAAGCTCGTGCCGGCAAGTATGGAACCCATCACGAAAGCTCCCAACGCCAGTGAGAAGCCGCACATCACCGACACCACTGCCATACCGAGACACAATCCCATTGACACAAGCACCAGAGTCTCGGAGTTGAGATAGGCTCTTATCCTGTTCAGTAGGCTTGGAAGTACTATCACCCCCACGAGGAACCACATTACAAGAAAGAACACAAGCTTGCTGATGCTGTACAGCATTTCTCCTCCGGCCACACTGTTGTTTACTGCTATTGAAGATAGGATTACCATCATCACAACGGCAAACAGATCCTCAACAATGAGTACTGCAAACACCAGTGAGGCAAATTTTTTGTGCTGTATTCCAAGGTCGTTGAATGCTTTTATGATTATTGTGGTGGACGACATACTCAGCATTCCTCCAAGAAACAGGCAGTTGATATTGCTGAACCCGAGTACATGCCCGATGGCAAATCCCGCACACATCATTCCGCCCATTATTATAAGGGCAGTCACAACAGCCGAGCCGCCTGCATTCATCAGCTTTTTGAATGAAAACTCAAGGCCGAGCGAAAACAACAGTGCTATTATGCCTATCTGTGCCCAGAAATCTATATTGCTTTCAGTTGTCACTGATGGCAGATAGGTGAAATTTGGGCTGGCAAGGAACCCCGCTACTATATATCCTAACACCACCGGCTGTTTTATCCATTTGAAAAATATGGTGGTAAAAGCCCCGAGTATCAGTATGAACGCGAGGTCTGATATAAGGCTCTCAATACTGAGGGCTGTAGTAGCGGTGGCAAGTATCATATTGAGACTTGGGTGGCAAGAGAAATGGATTCTGTCGGATTAAGTTTCCTCAAGGATGAGAACAGCTGGATGTAGTCTGTGCTTTCTTTCACGAGCACCACGAGGTTAAGCCGCGTGGTCGGTTCCTTGAACTCATACTCAACATACACATTTGTAAGGTGTACGCGGAATTTATCTAGCACTTGGCGATAGCCGTTAATGTCGCTCACCACGGCATTCACTTTTATGCGTATGATGCGGGTCTCTACGCCGGCATGTATCCGGTGTTCGATCTGTTCCAGCAGCAAAAGCACCACAAGTATCAGGGCTGTGGACACGAACGACACTGCGTACATTCCCACGCCAACAGCCATTCCTATCGCCGCCACTATCCATATTCCGGCCGCAGTTGTGAGGCCGCGCACCGATCCCTTCATCTGGATAATGGCCCCGGCGCCAAGGAAACCTATGCCGGTTACTACTTGCGCCGCTATTCGGCCTGGGTCGCCGTTTTTGAGCCCTAAATACTCCTGCGGCACATAAATGCTCAGAATCATGGCCAGCGTGGCCCCCATGGATATGAGCGCGAACGTGCGTATACCGGCTATCTGCCCTTTGCGTTTGCGCTCCCATCCTACCATGCTTCCGAGCACCATGCTCAGAAACAGTTTGAACACTGATGAGGCCGTGGTGACTTCTACGCCGTTGATTGCGGTAAGAAACTCTTCCAACATCACTTATTTAAGTGTGAAATGGCGTGATGCAAGACGGAAATTGTCTGCAAACAGTTCCACGGTGTAATCACCGGGTGTCAGGGCTGTGTTCACATCCCAGTACATATGTATGCCTGAAATCTCCTCCCCTGAGTATTCTATCACTTTTTTGGCTGTGCACGGCAATGAGCCCCCCTCAAATTTGAAGCTTCCGGCATTTCCCAACAGTGAGCCTTCCGGTGACACTATACGCAGATATATTGTCTTGGCTCCTACAGGGGTGCTGTTGTTTTGAGGTATGGTGAAGGTCACCATGAGCTGGCGTGCTTTTGACACTTTCTTTTCTGTTTTGCCCTTTTTGTTTAGGGCGGTAAGAGACACACCGGTCACATTAAGTTTCTCGGCAAGTGTCATTCGCTCGCTCAGATGCTCGTTTTGACGGTTGACTTCCTGTACGCGGCTTGACAATGCCTCGTTCTGGGTGCGTATTTCCGCATTTTCCGAACGCAGTCCGGCATTCTCTTTGCTCAGAGAATCCACCTGTGCTATGTAATGTTTGAGCAATCCGCGCAGGGTGGCTATTTGGCCCTCAAGTTCGCGCACGCGCTCGCGGCTCTTTTTCTTCTCCGAGTTCAGCTCTTTTATCAGTTCCTCCACTTTCTGTTTGGCTGCCGTGTATTTTGCCATGATGGTGTCATTGGCAATTTGGGTGGCCTGATTCTCGTATTGGGCAAACTGATTGTTGATGGCTGCGAACTCATTGCTGAGCGACAACTGTTCGTTGGTAAGTTGCAGCTGTTCGTTCTCGGCTTGAGCCACATCTACTTGTTTCTTGAGCGATGTTACCTGTACCACGCTGAATGCTATGGCTATAACAAGCAGTGCCACAGCTGCTATCGTAATCCACAAAAATAATTTGTTTTTGTCTTTCATTGCTTTGCTGTTACTATGTTAATCAATTACAGACCACGGCCATGGCAGTTCTTGAATTTCTTGCCGCTGCCGCATGGGCATGGGTCATTGCGGCCCACTTTGGGTCCATTTACAACAGGCATCGGGCGTTGCTTTTCACCCTGGGGTGCGCTCGCTGCCGCACGTGTGGCGTTTTCGCCAGGCAATGCTTCTTTTGATTCGCGATACTTTGAGTAATCGTTCTTGCGCTCCGGCATCGCACGCTGCACTTCCGGCTGTTTGGGCGCATCCTGGTTGTCAGGACGCTGCGGTATGTAAACCTGACCGCGCATAAGTGCCGACACAACTTTGGTATTGAGATTGTTGAGCATGTTCTCAAACAAATGAAATGACTCAACCTTGTATATTACCAGCGGATCCTTCTGCTCGTACGACGCGTTTTGTACCGATTGACGCAGCTGGTCAAGTTCACGCAGATGCTCTTTCCACAGTTCGTCAATAGTAACAAGCATTATTCCTTTATGCCACTCCTTCACAATGTTGCGGCTGTGGCTGTCGTATGCCTCTTGCAGATTTATGCGGAGCTGGAACACTCGCTTGCCGTCGGTGATAGGTACGATTATCAGGGGCGGGAAATTCTCCTGAAGCAGGCAACGCTCTATTACAGGGAATGTTACATCCACTATGCGCTGGCTCTTGCGCTCAAACGACTCCATGGCGGCAGTGTGGATGGCATCGATTACATCCTCTTTATCCATGTTGCGCCATTCGGTTTCGGTGAACGGGGCCTCAATGGTGAGCACTCTCATCATCTCCATGCACATGTCATCATAATCGGCGGGCGCGGAATAGGTGTTGACCAGATTTTCCACATAATCATAGAACATATTGGCAATGTCTATGCCTATGCGTTCTCCCACCAGTGCGTGATGACGTCGTGCATAGATATATGTACGTTGTTTGTTCATCACGTCATCATACTCAAGCAGGCGTTTGCGGATGCCGAAGTTGTTCTCTTCCACTCGCTTCTGTGCGTTCTCAATGGCTCTTGTCACCATTTTTGATTCTATGACTTCTCCTTCTTTAAGACCGAGGGAGTCAAGCATCTTCATTACACGGTCGCTGGCGAAGATACGCATCAGCTGGTCCTCAAACGACACATAGAACACTGACGAACCCGGATCGCCCTGACGACCGGAACGACCGCGCAGCTGACGGTCAACACGACGGCTTTCATGACGCTCTGTGCCTATGATTGCCAGACCGCCTGCTTTCTTCACATCTTCCGGCAGTTTTATGTCGGTACCGCGGCCCGCCATGTTGGTGGCTATGGTCACTGTGCCCGGACGGCCTGCAAGTGCCACAATCTCTGCCTCTTTTTGGTGTAGCTTGGCATTGAGCACATTGTGGGGTATATGACGCATTGTCAGCATGCGGCTTAACAGCTCGGATATTTCCACTGAGGTAGTACCTACAAGCACCGGACGCCCTTTTGACACGAGATCCTGAATCTCATCTATCACAGCAGCATACTTTTCTTTCTTGGTTTTGTAAACGCGGTCGGGCATGTCTATACGAGCCACCGGTCGGTTGGTGGGGATAGTCACAACATCAAGTTTGTAGATGTCCCACAATTCTCCGGCCTCTGTTTCCGCTGTACCGGTCATACCGGCCAGCTTGTGATACATGCGGAAGTAGTTCTGCAATGTAATTGTGGCAAAAGTTTGTGTGGCTGCTTCCACTTTCACACCCTCTTTCGCTTCTATGGCTTGGTGCAGTCCGTCAGAATAGCGGCGGCCCTCCATGATACGGCCCGTCTGCTCATCCACGATTTTGATTTTATTGTCGTCGATTACATACTCCACATCTTTCTCAAAAAGTGTGTAGGCTTTGAGAAGTTGTGACACGGTATGTACTCGCTCTGCCTTGATGGCATAGTCCTGCATAAGCTCATCCTTGCGCTGTCTGCGTGCTTCGGGATCAGTGATATGCTCGGTCTCGCTCATCAATGTGGCTATGTCGGGAAGCACGAAGAACTGAGGATCTTCAGTGTGGCCCGTAAGAGCATCTATACCCTTGTCGGTCAAATCCACGGAGCGGTTCTTTTCATCAATTACAAAATACAGCGGCTCGGTGGCTTTTGGCATTTCGCGGGCATTGTCTTGCAGATAGTATGCTTCGGTTTCAAGCATGATATTTTTCATGCCCTCCTGCGAGAGGAAACGTATGAGAGCACTGTTTTTTGGTAGTCCCTTATATGCACGGAACAAAGCCAGCGCACCCTCTTTCCTCACGTTCTTATCCTCGCTGGCAAGTTTTGTTTTCGCCTCTGTAAGCAGTTGGGTCACCAGACGGCGCTGTTGGTTGACCACATTCTGCACATTTGCCTTGTACTGGTCAAAAAGCTGGTCATCGCCATGAGGCACAGGTCCTGATATGATAAGAGGGGTACGGGCGTCATCAATGAGCACTGAGTCAACCTCGTCCACGATTGCGTAGTAATGCTTGCGCTGAACCATGTCCGATGGCGACATTGCCATGTTGTCGCGCAGATAGTCAAAACCGAATTCATTGTTGGTACCGAATGTTATGTCGCAGTTGTAGGCTTTGCGGCGTTCGGGAGTGTTGGGCTGGTGCTTGTCTATGCAATCCACGCTTGATCCGTGGAACATGTACAGCGGGCCCATCCATTCCGAGTCTCGTTTTGACAGATAGTCATTGACTGTCACTACATGTACTCCGCGTCCTGACAGTGAGCGCAGGAACACCGGCAGGGTAGCCACAAGGGTTTTACCTTCACCGGTTGCCATTTCTGCAATTTTGCCTTGGTGCAGGACCACGCCGCCTATCAGCTGCACATCATAGTGCACCATGTCCCATTTTATCTCATTGCCACCGGCCATCCAGTGGTTCTTGTAAATGGCTTTGTCTCCTTCTATGCTTACAAAATCCTTGCCGGCGGCAGCCAGATCGCGGTCCATCTGTGTGGCGGTCACTTCTACTGTTTCATTTGCCGCAAAACGGGCTGCTGTCTCGCGCAATGCTGCAAACACTGTCGGCAGATGCTCGTTGAGCTTGTTTTCTATCGTGTCAAGGATATTCTTTTCGTGGCGGTCTATTTCATCCCATAGCTCCTGGCGTTTGTCAAACGGCAGCGTTTCAATTTTTTCTTTTGTTGTGGCTATGGCCTGCTCATCCTCATTTATCGCGCTTTTTATGTCTGCGCGCACGGCACTGATGGCATCGCGGAGCTGATCGTTGCTCAGCTCCTTCATTTGGGGACCGAGTGCCTTGATTTTGTTAACTATTGGCTGTATTTCTTTCAGGTCGCGCTGCGACTTGTTGCCGAATATTTTGCTTAAAAAACTGTTGAAAGACATGTATGTTGTTGAGTTTTAATTTCTTAATGACATGATAAGGGATAACCCCATATTGAGGCCACCTTAAATCAAATGCAAATATACGATTTTTTGGTTGATTACACGCCCGTTAGGCCTCAAAAGATTGGCGTTTGGGTGGCAGCATTGGGCGACCGCACTCTTATGAGGCGGCATATCGAAGGACAAACCGCGCGTGCATCCACAGGCTCCGACATAAGTTTGGAGGCCACACCCGGAGCCATGAGCAGGAGCGGATGGCTTGCAGTACTCGCCCGCTTCACGACATCAGGGGCTATGGAGCCGCTTGCGTCCTCTATCACCTCCCATCCCGGATTGATTTCTATTATCACATCGCCCGAATGTGCCAGCACTGTGTTGCGCTTAAGTGCCTCGGGACGGTCGCCGACACGGGCGGCGTTTATATCGTCAATGGAGTAAGTGGTGCTTACTCCTTCCATGCGTCCAAGAAAATCAGCTGCCTCTGAACGAATTCCCGACAGGTCCAGCTCTTTTTCTTTTATCAGATTATGATTGAGGTAGAAATGATTGTTGAAATACCCTGTCACCCATTCTCCGTTGCCATGCACAGCCATGAGATACATGTTGAGCAGCGACACGGCTCTGCGGGCTGAGAACTGGCCGAATGGTATTCCCCACTTTTCATCGTCGCGACGCGATGATGGAGAGGCCGGAACGCCTGCCACCCACACCACGCTGTTTTGTCTTCCGGCGGTGCTTTCTACCAGATTCAGTAGTTTTGCTATCTCTCTGTCCAGTCGCAGGTAGCTGTCCATCAGCTCCATGCGGGTGTCGGAAGTGTTGGCATACACGTATGGGGCCACTGTATAAACCACGTTCAGCATGTCCATTCCTGCATTGCGCCCCATGTTGAGCGTAGTCAGCAGGTCTGTGGCCATTGTGGTTACTTCATTGTTCCCTTTTGGACTGAGTTTTAGTTTCTTATATGCTTTAGGATCACTGCGCCTGAATGTGTATTTGAATGTCGGTTCCACACATCCCATAGCCGGCGTGTATGCTGCTGACGGCAGGGATGCGCTCCACGACATCGTGTCTATACGGCCCGATAGTGGAGTCTTGTAATTACGCGCCGTTACCGCACGTGGCACATCCGTATAGTATGTCGTTGTAGCCCAATGTCCGTTGGCATCATTTATCCAGAATGCGGAATTCCCGGCATGTCCTGACGCTATGATTGCTTCATGGCTGTTGGGAGCTATGGAAGTTACAACTCCTTGGGCATCAATGCGTATTTCATCAGCAATCGTACTCACTTTTAACCCTTTTGGAGAAAGGGTCTCATCAGTGAAATTTCCTATTTTTGATGCGTCAAACAGTATGTGGCGCCCTCTTTTTGTGGCCGGATCATACACTTGGCTGCCGCTTATCCCGTTGACCCCGGGGGCCGCGCCGGTGTAAAGCATGGCCGTGGCGGCAGCTGCATCTATGTTTGGCCCGTAATCAAGACTGGCTACATTCAGGCCCTCATCCATCAACTTTTTCAAGCCGCCGTTGCCGAAATAGCTGCGTAGCAGTTGCAGCATATTGTAGTCAAGGCCCTCCACGGTTATCCCAACCACGAGGCGTGGGCGCGGCAATGGTTGCTGTGCAGTG
>HF985646.1:139140-169001 GCA_000431155.1 Bacteroides sp. CAG:927 | reverse complement strand
CGGCTGCCGCTATCATAGCCGTGAGTAGCAGGGCTGTAAGGCGTGATATGTTATGCTTTTGTGCCAAATCTCTTGTAGATATAAATATATGTTACCGCTCTTATGGCATCAGCTAACATTATTGGGGCAAATGCCGCATTGCCGCTTTGTATGCCAAACATCCATGTGGCTGCAAACGATATGATTGCACACAGATTGAGCCACTGATATATATATAATGTGCTTCTGCCTTTTTTGTTCCACATGAGTATGGGCACAAGCAGGCACAATGGATTTATCCAAAGAATAAGATAATTGGGGGTAGTGGCCTCATGAACCGATACAAACACCAGAAAGGCTATAATCAGTCCGTCCAGTCCCAGCACACTGTAGAATATGCTGTCAAACCATTTCCCGAACTTCAATGAAGTTATGTTGCGCCATGACGCTATTGCTGTTATTATAAGCAGCACACATCCCCAGAACAGCGGGGTCATATACCACGGAGTGGCAGCCCGCACGGTTCCGCATGCATCTCCGGGTGTGAGTATGTTGGTGCACATCACCAATGGCTTGCGTGTGCCGCTGGAATCGGTAATGGTGGCATTCGCCATCATCTCCATGAGACTTTGCGGTGCAAACATCTGCTCGCGGTTGGTTATCGGAAAATCTATTCCGTTTCCAAGAGCGAGGTCTATGCCAAACTGATACCATGGATAGTTTTTGTGATACCTGCGCATCACTGTGCGCCATGTGTCATTCTCGCAGGCTTGTGCCGGTACTCCGAACTCTATCGGTTCACCAACTACGGCTTCTATCACTGCCACAGGCTTCGTGGCGCAGTTGTTGCGCACGTAATTGTATCTGTAAACACGGTTTTGGGGAGCACAGTTCTCCATCACAAGCTCCATTACGCGATTGGCCTGTGTGGGTGTCAGATTCAGCACTTGCTCTGTCACGCGGCGCTTCTCATAGATATATTGTGCCAGAAACAGTTCCGTAGGGCATATCCCTGCCATATAATCCGTTTCACCCTTTACAAACCTGTACACAAAGTTGGGTGAAGCGAAATCAAACAGTCCCCAGTTTGCCACTATATCAATGCTGTCAGTGCGCAATCTTAGCCCGGTGTGCCCTTCAAGTTCATAAATCTCGCACCCGGGAGCGCATGTGAGCAACGACACAGTGGGTTCCGACAATACTGAGTCCGGCTTCTGTCCGAAAACAGAAGCCGCACACAGCAGTAGTATTGTCAGTAAAAACTGTTTCAAGAATATTAATCGTTGGCCTGTACGCCTGTGAAAGTATTACATCACTCCGCGCTCACGAAGCTTGCACTGCCACGCCCAAGCTGAACGCATGGTGTCATCTATACTTTCTTTGGCAACCCATCCCAGCACCTTGTTGGCGCGTGTCGGGTCGGCCCATACTTTTTCAATATCGCCTTCTCTGCGGCCCACAATCTTGTGAGGTACCTTTACGCCTGTGGAGCGTTCAAATGCTGCTATAAGCTCAAGCACTGAGGTGCCGAGACCGGTTCCGAGGTTGAAAATCTCTATCTGCTCTTCGCTCTTGTCGTTGAGCATGCGTTCGATTGCTATAACGTGAGCTTTGGCAAGGTCCACTACATTGATGTAGTCACGTATGCATGAGCCGTCGGGTGTGTTGTAATCGTTGCCGAACACGCTCAGTTCCTTGCGTATGCCCATAGCTGTCTGTGTCAGATACGGTACGAGATTCTGTGGCACACCGTTGGGCAGTTCGCCAATCTCTGCACTCGGATGTGCACCCACCGGGTTGAAATAGCGCAGAAGCACGCTCTTTATCGGAGCGCCGGAACGCACAACATCAGTGATTATCTCCTCGCTGATCTGCTTGGTGTTGCCATAAGGTGAGGTGGCAGGTTTGATAGGAGTATTCTCGGTTACCGGATTGTGGTCAGGTTCGCCGTACACTGTGCATGACGATGAGAACACTATGCCCTTCACATCATACTCCGGCATGATCTCAAGCAGATTGAGCAGGGTGCCCAGATTGTTGCGGTAGTACAGAATGGGCTTGTGCATGGATTCGCCCACTGCCTTGCTGGCGGCAAAGTTGATTATACCTTTGATTCCGGGATAATCTTTCATCAGTTTGCGCAAGGCAGCTATGTCGGTGCAGTCGGCTTCCACAAAATCAGGGCGGATGCCGGTGATGCGTTCTATGCCGTTGAGCACATCTTTGTTGCTGTTGGAGAGATTGTCAATAATCACCACCGGATAGCCGGCGTTTTGAAGCTCAACTACTGTGTGGGAGCCAATGTAGCCGGTGCCGCCGGTTACGAGGATGCGGGGTTTTTCCATAATGGTAAGCGTTGGTTGTTTTTTGAATACACAAAGGTACTGAATTAATTCATAATTCACAATTTATATCCCTTTCAATTCACAAAATTCAGGCTCATTTCCATTCCGTGTCGTCGCGACGCTTTTGCTCGTCAGTTTCCGGGTGTCGTTGCATTGATGCAAGCTTCACTTTCGCTCCGGATTTGTTTAGCTTGTCTATCGTGTGCATCAGGCGCGAGCGTTTTTCCTCCTTGTCACGGTCGGTAAATAGTGACAGCTGCCGTTGGTTTTCGCTCACGGTTTTTACGGCTGTTACCCCTGCGCGTTTGTAGCCGTAGCCCGGTTTCCATGCTTTTGCCAGCGCTTCAGCCGATACCATGGCTATCTCCATTGTGTCGTTTGTGGGCTCATGCAGCGTCACTGTGTACATACCTGTATATTGTGGCTGTTGCTCATGATACGGATTGGTGGTGATGAATACCTCTATGCTTAAGGCAAGGCGGTTGTAGCGGCGCAGATGTGATGCTACCGAGGCCGCATACTCCGCCACCCGCGCCGACAAATCTCCGAAATCATAAACATCGCGGGCAAAGGTGCGCGTGTGGCTTACTGTGTGATGTACCGATTTATGGCTTTCGCGGTCAAAACATTCCACGCCGTGCAGCTCGCGGTGAGTGCGTACCACACTTGTTGAAAAGTCTCGGGCGATATAATCCTCCGGCACATCGGCAAAATTTGCCGCCGTGACTATTCCCGCCGCTCTTATCCGCCGGTTCAGCCTTCGGCCGAGGCCCCACACATCTTTCACATCGGTAAGCTCCAGCCCGCGCCGTATTTTTTCAGGTGTGTCCATCAGGCATACCCCTTCATACCCTTTGTGCTTCTTGGCAAATCGCGCCGCTATTTTGGCAAGCGTTTTTGTCTTTGAAACACCTATAGACACCGGAATGCCTGTGCGTTCCAGCAACTCCTGCCTCACGTATTTGCAAAAATCCACTGCCTCATTACCGGTGAACGGAATGTGCAGAAAGGCTTCATCTATCGAATAAACCTCTATGTCATCCACTATCGAGCCTGCAATATGCATGATTTTTGCTGATATTTCGCTGTACAACCCATGTGTGGCCGGCAGCATAACCACCCCGTAACGCTCCACGAGATACCGCACTTTGAACATTGGCACTCCACGGGTTATCCCAATGGCCTTGGCCTCGTTGCTCATTGCCACTGCGCATCCTCCGTTGGGTCCGCACACCACCACCGGTTTGCCGCGAAGCTCTGGCTTGAGGGTAAGTTCACACGACACAAAAAAATTGTTGCAATCCATTAGGGCTATCATGACATTATGGAATATGTGTTTTTATAAGTGTTGTTAAGGTCTAAATTATTGAACACAAAAATAGCAGTTTCTTTCGTCATATAAAAATCAATATCTTTACACCCCTCCTTGATTTTTGCAATTAGTCCGTCCACCGACCCATTTAAAGGCAACAAAAAAATCAGGCAGCGGATTTTTCCGTTGCCTGATAGAGGTGCCAAGCAGATTTGAACTGCTGTACACGGTTTTGCAGACCGTTGCCTAACCTCTCGGCCATGGCACCATTTGCACATTTGCGAGTGCAAAGTTACTATTATTTTTTAATACTGCAAATTCTAAACTGTTTTTTGTCGTTTTTTTATGGCGAAATCCTTTTTGGGGAAGACCAGCATAACAATATCGTACTACTTTTTCTGCGCTTGAGAGCCAAAAAGCGTGTTTGCAAGCGTGTCTCCGCTTTCCTGAATATAATGGCGAAACCCTTGTATGTATGCTTGGGCAGCTTCGGGATACATCCTGCTGCGTATCAATGCCTCGCGGGCGCGTATATCAAGCAGTTCACTGCGTATCATGTCGGTAGTGGTGCATTGTTCGAGCATCCTTTGCGCATGTGCGCGCCCAAGCCTGTATATAGCACTGTCGCGTTTCTCTATTTCTATATCTTCGGTTGTTGTGTCGGTCTTGTCGCTGGACGAGCCACATGCGGTCGTGGTTAAAATGCCGAGGGCGGCGATGATGGGTAGTAATGGTTTCATAACAATGTTTGGGCTATTTTCGCACATATTTCAGCATCCGAAAGCGCATAGTGATGATCGCCGGCCGGAATGCCGAGAAATGACGCCAATGCTGGCAATGTAAATGATGCGCATAATGTGCGCGGTATGGTGCGTCTTGCTTTATCAAGGGTGCAAAAAAAACGGATTCTCCGGTTGTGTGATGCCGTAATATTTCAGGGTTGATCTTAGACAACCTCCGTCAAACGGTGCGTTGTGTGCCACCAACGGCAGTTCGCCTATAAACTCCTTCAGCTTTGGCCATAGGGCATCAAAAGTGGGTGCTCCTTTCACATCTTTGTCCGATAAACCGTGAATCTCGGTGAATCGGCTTATAAAATAGTTCGGTACCGGTTTTACAAGACTGTAGAAGCGGTCGGTGATTACGCCGTTTTCCACTTTCACGCATCCCACTGCGCATATGCTCGTAAGGTTGGTGTTGGCTGTTTCAAAATCAATGGCAACGAAGTCCGTCATTTGGCAAACAGTTTTTCGGCTGCTTCCTTCACACGCTCCATCAGCCAGCGGGGGGTGGAGGTGGCTCCGCACACACCTATTGAGCGGGCGTTTGTGATGGGCAGGGGAGCGACATCGGCCGGATCAAGTACTGAATAAGTGTGTGGATTAACACTCCTGCACTCGTCAAACAGCACCTTGCCGTTGCTGCTTTTTGCTCCCGTAACAAACAGGATCACATCGTGGGCCGTGGCAAAATTGCGCAGATGGGTCACCCTGTTGCTTACCTGACGGCAAATGGTGTCGGCATACTCCATCTGCACACCTTCCTTCATGCGGGCGCGTATGGCATCTGCCATATCGTTGAATCCCGATATTGACATTGTGGTCTGTGAAAAAAGCATCACAGGACGTGAGTAATCTATCTTGTCAAGATCCTCGGGATATTGCACTACTATGGCCTCCCCCTTGGTTTGCCCCACAAGCCCGTTTACCTCGGCGTGTCCGGCTTTGCCGTATATCACCACTTGGCAGTCACCCGGCTGTTCGTACGCTGCTTTTACGCGGCGTTGCAAGGCGAGTACCACCGGACAGGTGGCATCCACCAGAGTGATGTCGTTGCGCTTGGCAAGCTCGTATGTTGATGGCGGTTCACCGTGGGCGCGTAACAGCATTTTAACGCCTTGCAGCCCCGGCAGGTCGTCATGGGTCACAGTCACGAGACCCTTCTGACCGAGGCGCTTCACTTCCGCACTGTTGTGTACAATGTCGCCCAGACAATACAGCGGGCTTGACTGTTCAAGTTCCGCCTCTGCCTGCCTTATCGCAGTCACCACCCCGGGACAGAATCCCGACCGTGGGTCTATCTCTATGTTGGGTAAGTCCATTATTCGGTTCTGCTGATTTTGTTGAACAACGACAGCAGCCATTCGTTTTGCTCGTCAATAGTCATTAGACCGTTGTCAAGACACACTGCATCATCGGCTTTGCGCAGAGGACTCTCGGCGCGGGTTTCGTCAATATGGTCGCGGTGTACCACATTGGCAAGCACCTCTTCGTAATTGGTGGCCACGCCTTTTTCGGCAAGCTCGGCCAACCGCCGTTGTGCGCGTGTTTGGGCCGAAGCGTTCACAAACACTTTCATCTCCGCATCCGGAAACACTGTGGTACCTATGTCGCGGCCGTCCATGACTATGCCGCGTTGTTTGCCGTATTCTTGTTGCATTGCGGTAAGAGCATGGCGCACTTGAGGCACTGCGGCCACTTCCGACACATTGTTGCTTACTTCAAGCGAGCGTATCTGGGTTTCCACATTCTCGCCGTTGAGCAGTGTGTATTGCTTGTCGCCTTGCACTTCAAAATCTATCTTTATGCTTGGCAACGCGGCTGTAAGTGCTTCCGTGTCAAGAGCGCCGCCGGCAGGTATCATGCCATGACGCATGGCATATAAGGCCACAGCTCGGTACATCGCGCCCGAGTCGATATAACGGTATCCGATGGTTTTGGCAAGATGACGGGCCATGCTGCTTTTGCCCGAAGATGAGTAACCGTCAATGGCTACTATAATGTTGCGGTTAGTTGATGAGGTCATTGAAGTTTGTGGTGAAGTTTACCATGAATGTTGTAGCGCCCTTGTGTGGTTGTGCAAATCCCAGTCCCACGCCAAAAGCCTTTACGCGTATTCCCGCTCCCAGGCTGAAGCCGGAAAGAATGCTTCTTGAATAGGTGCTCATGTCAGTACGCGTTTTGTAGTTGTAGGCCAGACTTACAAAAAACTTTTCTGAGGGCACATAGTTTGCCGAGAATATCAGATGGCGGAACAGATTTGACATAAATCCGTCTTTAAGTTCCGGTTGCTGGTCGGTGGACCCGTCACCCGTCTCGTAGTAGGGCAGATGCCATTTTGTTAGATTCCACGCATTGATGGAGAAGCGTATGGGCACTGTGCCGAATGATTGAGACCATCCCACTCGTATATCTATCGGCAGTCTCTCGTAATTGTCTGTAAATCGTTTTACTTGTCCTCCGAGATTGGCCACTACTACAGAAAACGACAGATCCCGGTCTGCATCGTAATAGTTCACGCCAAGGTCCGTTGCCACAGCAAATGCCGTATAGTCGGCATATCCGCTGTATATCATTTTTAGCGTTATGCCTCCGCGCCATCGGTCGTTTATGTCGTGCGAGTAGGTTCCCGACATAAGGAAATCAAGGGGAGAGAAATTGCCTGTCACATTACCGGCGGCATCAGTCTCTTTCATTGAGCCGTAGCCGAAATAGCGCGCTGCCACGCCCCATGCGCTGCGGTCGTTAATGCCGTTGCCATAAGTCACCCCGGCAAAATTGCTGCCTGCCACATATCTCATATAGCTGATGCCAAGCTGTTTCTCAAATTCAGGGCCCATAAGTGCCGGGTTTTGGTCTATGGAATTTATGTCGTCCGATATGTTTGACACATTGATTCCCCCAAGGCCATACACCTGAGCCGATGCCGGTATGTTCAGGAAGCTGTAGCTTGGCGTGGTGTCCGATGCCTTACTCTCGGTGCCAAAGGCTGCAAGTATGACAAGGAGTGTGATATATGCGGTTCTTTTGATTTGAGTCATCGTGTCATATTGATACATTTTGTGGCTTTTTAAGCACGAAGCCATCAAATATTTAACGCTTCACGCCCCTCAATATTATATCCCCGTCAATCAAAAAGCAATCGGCAAGCAACTCAAAGCCTATCTTCCACTTTATTGGTGCGAAATGTAAACAAAATCAAAACAATAATAATCATTCTCAAAATCCCCCGTCTCACTTTGGCGTATTGCTGTCCGCACACTATTTTTGCATAGTATTATTTTTCACGCATTAATGCTTAATCTCTCATAGTAATTTAATTTGATACACAAATACTCATATATTTATCAAGCAATTGGCTACGCATTATGTTTGGCAACCGCTTTTGATGCTTATGCACAGTCCCGTCGTATAGTAACATATCATTCCGTGCAGATTCATGGGGGCGCTGTTGCCGAAATGCACGCATATCTCAGCGATGATGTTGATGAGCAGCCGCAGTTTCCCGGTGGTGATAGTGCCATGCTTCAGTTTATAAATCGTGAGCGCACATATCCTGCCGCCGAATACAATGCCGGAGTGCAGGGCAGGGTGCTCTGCTCTTTCATCGTTGGAGCCGATGGCAGGGTCCATAATGTGGAAGTGGTGCGCGGATGCACCGAAGGCCTTAATCAGGAGGCTGTGCGAGTCATTCGCAGCATGCCCCGTTGGAAAGCCGGCAAGGTTGACGGCTCTCCCGTCCCGGTTCTATGCATCCTCCCCATCCCTTTCCGTCTCTGAAATATTTGAAACATTATCCCATCCTCATCTCCGACATAAAAATATCAAAGAGGGGCTGTGTCATAATTCGCATATTTTGACACAGCCTCTCTTCTCAAATGATAATATTATCAGATTAGCGAGTAAGCGTATATTGTTTTTTTGAAGCCTGAGGAATAATCGTCATTGTTGATGAATCTAAAGCCAGCACATAGAAAGTTATGGTTGCACCATCCTCCATCTTGATTGACACCCCTCCTTTTTGCGGAGTATTGACCTTATAGGTAAAAGGCACGCTACCGCAGGTTCCTGTAGTGTCATCAGTAAATGTCAGAACTATGTTTTCGCCCATTACGTTTCCTGTCCATGTGCCGATGAGTGAGGTCTTCGGGATGCCGGACGAACTTGGAACATCATCTTCATAAAATTCAATGGTTTTAACCGTCTGTTTCCCTCCATATTTGTTGTTGAGTTCTACAACAGGTAGGATATTTCCCTCAATAAATGTAGTCTGATCTATGTTAATCTGGTTGACTACAGACTGACCCGAAACCACATATTTCTGATTCCTATTCCCGTGATAGATAATTGGAGAGACAAACATCCCTGTAATAGGACTGACCGGGGCCGCCTTGATAACTTTATCACGATATTTGAAAACCGGACGCACAACAACTTCATCGGGATTAATATTGTTCAGCTCGTTACGGAGAAGAAATTCTGCGTTAAAGCTTTGTGTTTCCGTACTTTTAGGTTGTAGTATATCGCTGTTTTGCGCATCCCAAAGCTGTTTGATTGTTTCGTCCGTTTTAGAATTGGCCATTTCAAATCCTATTTCAACAGGCGTTTGAACTGACTTTTCGGAATATGTGGCTACATCTATGGCCCTCGCCCTGTTTGCAGAGTGTATGAAGGACTGGCGTTCTCTTCCAACCGTTGAACGTGAATGAAATTCAGGGAATAAATCAAGTGTGCCGATTTCTACAGGTATTTCAACCTCAAATGGCAACTTGGTACGATCGGGCCTCCCAAATAGCCAGTTTGTCAGGCGGTATGTATATGTTTCCATTGCCAGTTTCGCCGATAAGGAAAGTGACGCTTTCCCAAATAATTCCTCAGAGTATGTGGCGGACAGCTCATTAAGAACCCCGAGATTGAATTCGGCTTGTAGCGATGGCCCCACCTTTATTTGAGCGCCGGCTCCTATTCGGTCAAATAGCACCCCGATACCTATGTCGGCAAGTGCCCCCAAAAAGAGTTCACCGTCAAGATAGCATTCTGTTTTCTGCTCCATATCCCCGATAGGGTTCTGAGTAAAGACTGGTTTTGTAAAGGTGTTTTGGCCGTTCCTCCTTTCCCATTCAAACACTGCCTTATACTCGCTCTTATATTCGTAGCTCACACCCGCCTCAACCTTGAAATCAATAAAACCGCCTATCTCGGTTGTTAAGGCGATAGCGCCCATTGCTGCTGGCAAGCGGAATCTCAATGGCATCGGATTGGTGACAAAGCTCTTGTCAGTCCCTTCCGCCGTCTCACACGAGAATTTGAGTTCTGGCGATATAAATACGGTGATGACGGCATGATAATAATGATTTTGGAGATCAAATACGACATCGGACGCTTTGATGCCCGATGTAAGTTTTACATTGCCGGTTGCTTTTATACCATCAAGTTCTATCTCTGGCAAATCAAAATTAGCCATCTTAAAGTCGAAATCATCGTCTTCCACCAATGCTCGGCTCTTGATTGGAATGTCATCGCCGCTCAGAAAATATTTGTCAAACATATCTTCTGGCTCAATATAATCAATAGTTGCCACTGTGACCCCATCCTCTGTTCCTACACTTTTTACTGATGCGCATAGACCGTAGGGCAACACATCTGTAATTTTGTCGTAGTACACTTTTTCTCCTGCCTTTACAATCAGCGATGATGCCGTACCTTCTTTATACTGCAATTTTGTGTCGTCAAACATTTCTATGGCATCTGCTTCACTGTCTGTTAAGCGTCTCACATTGTTTTTTGCTCGCACAGTATTGCGGGAGCCGAACGCCACAGAATCTATGTCGGCTATCGGAATCACAACTGATGTGTCATCATTGCGGAAAAACACCTGAGATACAATCTCATTGTGCTCTACGCTGTCAGAATCAAACTTGCTTAATTCAATCTTTGAAAGTTTGTCAGAATAAAAAATATTGGTTATTCCGGATTTGCGGAACACAAGAATCTGTTTGTGCTCATTGCTTTGTGCAAATAGCGAAACGGCAACAAACACAAATATTATGACCGAAGATAATAAACGCCTTTTCATTGTTTTAGCATTCTGAATGAAGTGTTGCCAATTCTGATTACGTATATTCCCGGCATCAGGCCCGATATGTCTATCACCTTGTCTCTTAAGATGAAAGGATGTTCTGCACCATCAATGCCGTAAACCGATACGGGACTCTGCTCATTAAGTTTTGAGATGTCGATGAAGCCTTGTGGGTCAATTGATATACCCTTTACATCACCTTCAATATCTTTTATGTATGAAGATGTACCAAACTCATAACGGACTATTTCATTGAGCGAAAATGACAAAAGACCTATATTAATTTGCGAGCCTGAGAATGTTATCTCATGTGCATCTTCAAGGGGAATTACTTTTGTCCTGTTTGCGGTCATATATAGCACGACAGCATTTGTCTCGTCTGCCCATGATGACAGCGGGACAAAAAGCATAGACAATAATATTATAGAAATATGAATATTAAAATGTTTCATATTCAAATGATTTATGGGCTGATAACTGCATCGGAGTAAATGCAGAGAATGCAGAAAAAGATGAGATATATAGTTTTAAAGTTTCAAGAAAAGACAACCCTATCATCAGTGTTATATAACTTGCCATCACAATACACAAAGATTATACATTCGCTACCGTGTTTGCATAAAATTATATTGCCTACTATGTAATAGGTGCCACTATACGAGTCTATATATCCACGATAAGAAAATGTTGTACTTGAAAATGAAACAAGAGCAGTGTAATTGTTATACTTATAGCTAAACGATTTGCCGTTAAGAAACTCATAAGATATATCTCCTGTATGTTTGGCATGTTCGGCAACAGGGACTGAAAGCAATTGGGATTTACCGATCATTACACCGTCCACAGTAGCAGAAATGTAGAAAGGAAGCTTGGTCCAATCTGTTTTTGCAAAAGAGCCTTCGGAGCCGACAGAAACAGAGAGGATGCCAAACTCATTGGTGGTTGCCGATTTTGTTTCCGAGCAAACGATGGCATTTGCCGAATTGGAGATAGTTACAGTTACGTTTACTGTCTCATTGGCACGTGGTTCTCCGGTAGCGAAGTTGAGTAAAGTTACCTGGTACCCGATTTGTGCATTTGCCATCACGGAGAATGTGCAAAGCAATAACAAAGTCAAAAATTTCATGACAGTGATGTGTTTTTGCCGCCGTCATCCCCTCGTTGGCGTTAAATTGGTTTATATACACGGAAAAGCGTAGGAATCTGTATCTGTTGCCGTCCTACCACTTGAGGCTTCTCGCATTGCCCTATTACAGTTGGACGGCAACGAAGAAGCCCTACGCTTGTATATGCAATCAGTGCGTTCGGGTGCATTCCTCGCGGAATACTATGCCGAATGCAAGATAATCACATATCAACGGGCATCTACCGTTGCTCGATCCTTGACTGTAATAGAAATTTTGCGAGAATTTCAAGTGGTCAAGAACCAGCGCGGATAAACGCTTTTCATTATGTCTGCTTCCCGCCCACACTCCCGTGACCGGGCTTCTGAACGGTCTGCGCCACAAATTTATAAATTATTGGTCAAATTAATCTGTTTTATTTAAATAGTTTTTGTCGTTTGCTGTAGATGCCGCATTTCCCTCCGGCCGGGTCACGAAAACCGCTATGGAGCAAATGCTGAAATTTTAATGACTCGTTGGCATAAGGCTACAAAAATATAGGGGCTTGTCAATTTGACAAGCCTCTATTGTGTTGTTGGTGGTATTAAAGCCTTATTAAGCCTGTTTTACCTTCTCTACAATTGCCTTGAATGCGGCGGGATTGTTGAGAGCTAAATCGGCAAGAACCTTGCGGTTGATTTCGATGCCGCTCTTATGGATAAGACCCATAAGTTTGGAGTATGAAAGGTTTTCCATGCGGGCTGCAGCATTGATACGCTGAATCCAAAGTGCGCGGAAGTTGCCTTTTTTGTCCTTGCGGTCACGATATGCGTATGTGAGACCTTTTTCCCATGTGTTCTTGGCTACGGTCCACACATTGCGGCGGCAACCATAATAACCACGGGTAAGTTTCAGGATTTTCTTGCGGCGAGCTCTTGAAGCTACATGATTTACTGATCTTGGCATTTCTAAAAATGATTTTGAAAGTTAGCGGCTAATGCTCTTGAGTGCTAAACATTCGGTTAATGATAATATAAAAATCACGAATTAAATAGTGATGAGAAAACCTGTGCTTTACTTCATTGCGAGAAGTTCCTTAACAGACTTTTCGTTTGCTTTAGCCACGAGTGAAAAGTGGGTAAGGTTACGTTTCTGCTTTTTGGTCTTCTTGGTCAGAATGTGACTCTTGAAAGCGTGTTTTCTTTTGATTTTTCCTGATCCGGTAAGGGTGAACCTCTTTTTGGCACCGGAATTAGTTTTAATCTTAGGCATTTGTTTTACTTTTAATGAAAATATTAATTCGAGTTTTTACTCTGTTTACTTCTTTTTGGGCGATATCATGAGTATCATGCGTTTCCCTTCAAGCACCGGCATCTGCTCTACCTTGCCATACTCCTCAAGGTCGTTGGCAAATCTGAGCAAAAGCACTTCGCCTTGTTCCTTGAACAGGATGGAGCGTCCGCGGAAAAACACGTAGGCTTTCACTTTGGCTCCTTCTTGCAGGAATCCCATGGCGTGCTTCAGTTTGAAGTTGTAGTCATGGTCATCAGTCTGTGGACCGAATCTTATCTCCTTAACTACTACTTTTGAAGCCTTGGCTTTCTGCTCTTTCTGGTGCTTCTTCTGCTGATAGAGAAACTTTTGATAGTCCAATATCTTGCACACCGGAGGCGCAGCGTTGGGCGATATTTCTATCAGGTCCAGACCCTGCTCGTCAGCAATATGCAATGCCTCCTGAATGGAATAGATGCCTTGTTCCACATTGTCACCCACCAAGCGTACTTCACGGGCACGGATGCGGTCATTGATTGCATAAAGGTCTTTAGTTGTCACTCGTTCGCCTCTACGCTGTGGGCCGTTATTACGCCGTGGCCCGGCTGGCACAAAAGGTTTTTTCTCCATTCAGTGGGGTTATTGATTAATCATTTCATTGACTTCTTTAGCCAAATTTTGTGCAAAGGTAGTAATTTTCATCGTACCTTTATCACCTTCGCCCTGTTTTCTTACAGAAATTTCTTCATTTTCTGCTTCTTTTTCTCCAACAATGAGCATATACGGTATGCGGCGCAGTTCGTTGTCACGGATTTTCTTGCCTATTTTCTCGTTGCGGTCATCCACTGTGGCGCGGATATCGTACTTGTCAAGTTCGGCAACTACGCTGCGGGCGTAATCATTATATTTCTCACTGATGGGAAGAACCACACACTGGTCGGGTGCAAGCCACAGCGGGAAGCGGCCGGCGGTGTGTTCAAGCAACACGGCTACAAAGCGTTCCATTGAGCCGAACGGTGCACGGTGTATCATCACCGGACGGTGCTTCTGGTTGTCGGCTCCGGTGTATTCAAGCTGGAAGCGTTCAGGCAGGTTGTAGTCAACCTGAATTGTCCCCAACTGCCAGCGGCGTCCTATGGCATCTTTGACCATGAAGTCAAGTTTCGGGCCGTAGAATGCGGCTTCTCCAAGCTCTGTACGGGCTTTGAGGCCTTTTTCTTCACAAGCTTCTATGATAGCTTGTTCGGCAAGGTGCCAGTTCTCGTCAGAACCTATGTATTTCTCCTTGTTGTTGGGGTCACGGAGCGAAATCTGAGCCTCGTAGTTGTCAAATTTCAGTGCCTTGAAGATATAGAATATAATATCCATCACCTTCAGGAACTCATCTTTTATCTGCTCGGGAGCACAGAATATATGTGCGTCATCCTGCGTAAAGCCGCGTACTCGGGTCAGTCCATGAAGCTCACCGCTCTGCTCATAGCGATACACGGTGCCGAATTCGGCAAGACGCATAGGCAGGTCGCGATAGCTGCGGGGAGCAGCTTTGAATATTTCGCAGTGGTGAGGGCAGTTCATCGGTTTGAGCAGGTATTCCTCACCTTCCTCGGGCGTATGTATGGGTTGGAACGAATCTTTACCGTACTTGGCATAGTGTCCCGAAGTTACATACAGGTTTTTGTTGCCGATATGCGGGGTAATTACCTGTAAATAACCGTATCTTTTCTGTATCTTGCGCAGGAATTGTTCCAGACGGTCGCGCAAAGCGGCGCCCTTTGGCAACCACAATGGCAGGCCTGCACCCACATTCTGCGAAAATGCAAACAATTCCATCTCTTTGCCCAACTTGCGGTGGTCGCGTTTCTTGGCCTCTTCCAGCAGTGCCAGATATTCGTTAAGCATCTTCTGCTTGGGGAATGTGATGCCATATACGCGCACAAGCTGGTTGCGCTTTTCGTCACCACGCCAGTAGGCACCGGCAAGCGACATCACTTTCACTGCTTTGATGGGCGCAGTGTTGGGGATATGCGGGCCACGGCACAGGTCTGTGAAGTTCCCTTGGGTATAGGTGGTGATATGTCCGTCCTCAAGTTCGCTGATAAGCTCACATTTGTACTCTTCACCACGCTCTCCAAACATCTTCAGTGCATCCTCTTTAGAGATGTCCTGACGCACTATTGCCTGTTTTTGACGGGCAAGTTCCAGCATCTTTTTCTCAATTTTCGGAAAATCTGCAGCTGTAATTTCGTTCTGACCCGGGTCAATATCATAGTAAAACCCGTTTTCAATGGCCGGTCCGATACCGAATTTCACCCCGGGATACAGCTCTTGCAATGCTTCTGCCAAAAGGTGGGCAGAGCTGTGCCAGAATGCATGTTTGCCCTCCGGATCATCCCACTTGAACAGGCACACACTTGCATCCTCGGTTATGGGGCGGGTGAGGTCCCACTCCTGATCGTTGACAGATGCGGCAAGCACATCCTGCGCCAGACGAGGGCTTATGCTTTCGGCAATCTGAAGCGGAGTAATACCGCTCTCAAACTGCTTAACTGATTTGTCAGGAAAAGTGATGTTTATCATGTTGATTCTCAAAATGTTATTGCGTGTACATAGCCACCCGATCATGCGACCGGAGGCAAAACCGACTGCAAATTTAATCTATTTATTTGATTTTCCAACCATTGCCGTCATCATTTTTTCATTTGGTCGCATGATACACATGCATACGGCATTTCTTGCAGTCAAACTCCAGTTCAAGATTGCCATAGCCGCCGCGCAGTGTCAGTGGACCTCGCCATTCTTTGCCTTCTGCCGTCTTTAGGCACCGCCCCATTTCGCGGCGTATGCAGTATCTGGTTTCCATGACTTGTTTGCGCCCGGTTATTGTCGGTTGCACCTCTATGGCGCATTCCTCCACCTTTGCGCCGTGTGAACTGTAAAACAGTTTCGCAAGCTTGTTTGATACATTGTCATGGCGGTTTATGGTCTTCCCTTCAAGAAGGGATGCGAGTGCCGATTCATCGGATTTTCGCCTGTAGTCATATTTATGGGTGGCAAGCCGGGCTGCATCAAGTCGTTCAAGTGTATCGCGGCGCATAGTGGCAAGTAAAGACACCGGTATGAACCAGTCTCCGGATTCATCCGATATTTCCCCCGGGGTGTAATGTGTTCCTCCGAGTTTGCGCAGGGTGTTGGCACGAACTTCGGTTTGTGGCTTTGATGCGGGAACAAGTTCCAATGGCGCACTCGTTTCCACATACGCTCCGGTTTCATCTTCGGCTTTGAGCACTACTCCCCACTCCGTTGTGCGCAGCGTGAAGTCAACTTTCAGAGTGCGGTCCGCAGTATTCCCGGCCATCATGTCGGTACGCATCTTGTTACGGTTTCGGTAAAGTGTCGTGCCTGATGGTGGATTTACGGCGGTTGCGGGAAATAGCCGGTTGCCTTCTACGCGGTTGAGTCTGAACCCTACAAATTCACCGTTGGGAGCAAAATAACCCAGCCCGTCTCCGTTTGCAAGTTCGGTTGATAATGAGGCTGTAATGAATTTGGGTGACACTGTTTTGACCTTTCCCACCACTGTGCCGCTCCATTTCGGTGTGTCAAGCGATGCCATTTTGTACTTGGCAGTCGGCTTGGTGGTAAAGTATGAAGTGAATCCTCTGTTGAAGCTCTGGTTCACATCAGGCGTAAATGAAAATCGTGAGCTTCCCCATGACGAACGCATATATTTGTCCGGGTTGGCAGCTATGATTTTGTTAAGTGACTGACGGTAATGAGCCGTTATATTCTTCACATATTCGGCATCTTTTAGCCTTCCCTCTATTTTGAATGACGACACACCGGCCTGGAGCATCCCCTCCAGATAAAGGGTGCGGTCAAGGTCACGCAACGACAGCAGATGTTTCCCCTTGACCAGTATCTTTCCCTCTGCATCTTCAAGGTCATAGCGCAGTCGGCATATTTGAGGACATTCCCCTCGGTTGGCACTCCGCCGTTGCAGCGCCCATCCCGCTTGGCAGTCACCGCTGTAGCTTACGCACAAGGCTCCATGCACAAAAGCTTCAAGCGGCACATCAACCCGCGAATGGATCGCGGCCGTTTCCTCAAGCGACAGCTCCCGTGCGAGCACTATTTGCGAGAATCCCGCAGTCTGCATAAGCTCCGCTTTCTCCGGGGTGCGTATGTCGCATTGGGTGCTGGCGTGAAGCGCTATAGGGGGCAAATCCATCTCAAGCAGCCCCATATCCTGCACTATCAATGCATCAACACCTATATTATATAAAGAATTGACAAGATGCCTTACATCCTCAATCTCATTGTCGTAAACAATGGTGTTTACCGTCACATATACTCTGGCCCCGAAAATATGGGCCGCATTCACCACGCGCTCTATATCCTCCAAAGAATTGCCGGCAGCAGCTCTTGCCCCGTGCGATGAGGCTCCCATATACACGGCGTCTGCACCGTGTTTTATTGCTTCCAACGCTATATCGGCATTGCGTGCCGGAGCCAGAAGTTCTATGCTCCGTGCCATATCACAACACTTGAGCCAGTTTGTTATAGTTTACGCGGCGCGTTGACCCCATTATCAGAAACAGGTCTATGAACCACCACACTCCGCAGCCCCCGCCCGTTATCAGTTTGAGAATCCCCAGCCCTATGTTGCCAATATAAAAACGGTCAATCCCCAGCTCGCCCAAAAATATTGAGAGTATCAGAGCCACAACAGGATTCTTGAAACTCATGTCCGCAATTATCTGCCAGCGGTGTTCCGGGCACTCAGCAAGAGCTTTCCTTATGGATCCCTTTGAACAATCAGGAAAATTATTGGCATTCGTGGCCATGAACAGGTCAATCTGATCTTGTCGCATTATTTGATTTAGTATTTGTTGTACGTGATTTTGAAGATTACCGGCCTTATGCCGTCAGGACAGCACACAAAACTTTCATTGCCTCCCGAGCATGTGGCCTTTTCTTCAGATATATGAGCGCGTATCATCTCCCAGGCTTTGCTGCACATCCCTTCGGGCATCGACAGGTATGTGCCCGACAGATCCCAGCTCATCCCCGGGCGCAGCATTGGGCAAGCGCCGCCATCAGGGTCCGATGCGAATTTTGACTGCAAATCCCCGAAGCACTCGCATCTCACCACACTCACCGTGCAGCTTCGTCCCCCTCTCACCGCTCCAAATAGGCGTTGTGGCATCAACGCGGCCGCTAAGGCCGAGCCGGCAGCGAGTTTGCAGAATATTCTTCGGTTCATATAGAGCGTTTTTGTTTTACAAAGTTAATTAATTTATCCGATTTTTGGGGAAATCCGCAACTTTTTGTTGTACTTGAATGTTGAAAATATGTAATTCAATTCAGCATATCCGATAGAGATTACACAATTAAAAAAATAATTAACTCTCAAAATTCAAGTATTATGAACACTGCCCCTTTACAAGGTATTAAAGTAGTGGATTTCACAAATGTACAATCCGGTCCTTCATGTACCCAGCTGCTCGCGTGGCTTGGCGCGGATGTAATTAAAATCGAGCGTCCCGGCACAGGTGACGCCACTCGTAACGAGCTGCAGTTCCTGCCCGACGAACCCAGCTACTATTTCTTGCAGCTTAACAGTGACAAAAAATCACTTACTCTTGATGCTGCAACTCCCGACGGCAAGGACATACTTACCAAACTTATCAAGCAGGCCGATATTTTTATTGAAAACCTCCACCCCGGAGCCATGGACAAACTTGGCTTCAGTTGGGAAGTCGTTCATCAGTTGAATCCTCGCTGTATCTACGGTACCATCAAAGGTTTCCCTGTATCATCCAAGTACAAAAACCTTAAAGCGTATGAGCCTGTTGCTCAGGTAACTGCCGGTGCTGCTTCCACCACCGGTTGGTATTCCGGTTCCGACAACATTCCTACCCAGAGCGGTGCTGCACTCGGCGACTCTAACACTGGTATGCACATGACCATCGGTCTTCTTGCAGCTCTTATGCAGCGTGAAAAAACCGGTGAAGGTTCCTTCGTTTACCAGAGCATGCACAATGCTTGCCTCAACCTCTGCCGTATCAAGACACGTGACCAGCTCACACTTGACCGCATCGGTTACCTCACTCAGTTCCCGCAGTACCCCAACGAGAAATTCCCCGATTACGTACCCCGTTCCGGCAATCAGGAAGGTTCAGGTGTTCTCGGATGGACTTACAAGTGTAAGAATTGGGAAACTGACCCCAACGATTATGTTTATGTGATTCTCCAGCGTGGAGCCAAGGACTTCAAGCTCGCATGTGAGGCATTCGGCTTTGAGGATTGGTTGACCAACCCCGATTTCAACACCGCCGATGCTCGCGACAAGCACAAACAGGAAGTTTGGGCACGTATCCAGGAATGGTGCATCACTAAGGACAAATATGAGGTGACTGCTATTCTCGCCAAAGCTGGCGTGCCTGTTGCCCCGGTACTTAACACCAAGGAAATCATGGAAGATGAGACCCTTTACGACGGCAACACTCTTGTTAAAATCAATCAGGGTGGCAAGATTGGTGAATTTGTGACTGTCGGTGTACCTTTCACCATCTCCAACTATCAGCCCACCTACGGCCCTTGCCCGACTCTTGGCGGCAACACCAACGAGGTCCTTTCCGCACTTGGATACACTGCCGAGCAGATTGACTCATTTGCCAAGAACGGCACCACTGCTCCTCTGCCCGACGGTCAGATGTAATCTCTATACTGTGTAATATTATTGAGGTGGCTTGAGGATATGCTTCATGGCTCATTCTCAGGCCGCCTCTATTACATTCTCCCACAATTATAATTTTTAATACTATGTCAGTTACCAACAACACTCCCGCCGCCAACGCTCCCAAATTTCCCGAGCAGGTGACAGGTATGTATATTCTTGCCGAGTCCCTCAAGCGTCTCGGTCTTGTGGATGTTTATGGCCTCGTGGGTATTCCTGTTACCGAGGCTGCTTATGCAATGCAGAAAATAGGAATCAACTATTATGGCTTCCGTTTTGAGCAGCAGGCCGGTATGGCGGCTGCCACTCACGGTTTCCTTACCAAGAAACCCGGTGTGCTCCTCACAGTTTCCTCTCTTGGCATGATGAATGGCCTTACCGCAACTGTTAATGCCACTGTCAACTGCTATCCTATGATTCAGATTTCCGGTGCTTCCGACCCGCAGATGGTGGATATGGACATGGGCACCTACGAGCAGCTCGACCAGCTCAACACCGCCCGTCCTTTGGTGAAAGCCGCTTTCCGTTGCTCGCATGCCAAGGATATTCCTTCGGCCGTGGCCCGTGCTTACCGTGCTGCCGTCAGTGGCCGTCCCGGTGGCGTGTATATTGACATGACCACCCCCGCTCTCGCTGAGATAATGAATGCCGAAGATGCCGAGAAACTATACTTCACTCCGGTTGATGTATATGCCTCAGTGGCTCCCACGCAGCAGGCCGTTGACCGCGCCGTTGAAATCCTCGCTTCTGCCAAGCGTCCTGCCATACTTTTGGGTAAAGGTGCCGCTTACGCCCAGGTTGACGATAAAATCAAAACTCTTGTTGAAACTTACAAGATTCCTTATCTGTCAATGTCTATGGCCAAGGGCCTTATGCCTGATGCCGGTGAGTACAGCGCATTGAGCTGCCGTTCCACCATTATGGAAAAGGCCGATGTGGTCATGGTTATCGGTGCGCGCATCAATTGGATGCTGTCGTTTGGCCGTGGCAAATGGAATCCCGACATGAAGTTCATCCAGCTTGATGTTGAGCCGCGTGAAATGGACCGCAACGTGCCCGTTGCCGCTCCGGTGGTAGGTGATATGGGTCAGTCTCTTGACATGATTTTGAATGGTCTTAAAGGCAAGACCATGGCCGCTGATCCCGCTTGGCTGGAGGCTCTGCAGGCTGAAAGCAAAGTCAAGAATGCCAAATTCCATGACAGGCTTACCACAGCTGCCACAGCCATGCCTATGAACCATTGGACTGCGCTTTCAGTTGTGAAACCCATTCTTGAGGCCAACCCCGATATTATTTTGGTTAACGAGGGCGCTAATACTCTTGACGACACTCGCGATGCCGTTGATATGGCTCTTCCGCGTCATCGTGTCGATTGCGCTTCTTGGTCCATTATGGGCATGGGCATGGGCTCCTGCATCGGTGCTGCCGTTGCCACCGGAAAGAGCGTGGTTGCTGTTGAGGGTGATTCCGCTTTCGGTTTCTCCGGAATGGATTTCGCCACTATTTGTCGCTACAAACTCCCTGTAACTGTTGTCGTATTCAACAACGGTGGTATCTACAATGGCATCGGTGTTAACCCCGGCGGTGGCGATGCTCCTGCACCCACAACGCTTGACATCAACGCGCAGTACAATCTTATTGGTGAGGCTTTCGGTGCCAAGGGTTACCGTGTTGACAATCCTGCCGACCTTAAGAATGCGCTTGAGAAAGCCATTGCATCTAAGCAGCCTTGCTTGATTGATGTGCAGCTCGGTGCCGATTCAGGCAAAGAGTCAGGACATATCGGATACCTCAACCCCACTCCTCTTATTGAGTACACGGTTTGATTTGGCGATTTGTAATATTTTTCATCCGTTAAAAATTATTGATTATGGGTATTAGTCATATTCTTCTGTATGCCATCGTGCCTATCGTGGTGATTATGCTGGCCGGTTTCATTTCCGGTAAAAAAGGCATTTTCAGTGGTGACGATGCTAAAAAGTTCAATAAAGTGGTGCTCGACTATGCACTTCCTGCCGCATTGTTCGTGTCTATTGTGCAGTCAAGCCGCGAGATGCTTTATGCCGACCTCAAGCTCTCAATCATTTCGCTTGTTGTCATCATGGCATGCTTCATGCTCGTTTACTTCATTTTCGCCTACTGCTTCAAGGGCAATACCGGTGCCGACGGTGCCATTGCCGCTCTTATCAACGGTTCTCCCACAATCGGATTCCTTGGTTTTGCGGTGCTTGAGCCGATCTTCGGTACCACTCCTGCTGTCGCCCTCGTTGTAGCTATCGTAGGTATAGTGGTCAACGCCGTAGGCATACCTGTGGGCCTCTCTCTGCTCAATGCTTCTCTTGACAAGCAAGGCCGTGTCCCCGGTCAGAAAAAGGAAAGCGCATGGGCACCTGTTATTCATGCATTGGAGCAACCGGTGGCATGGGCGCCTATTCTCGCCGTCATTCTCGTGCTTTGCGGTCTTAAATGGCCGGATTGGGCTTCCCCTTCTTTTGACCTGATGGCAAAAGCCAATGCCTCTATGGCCGTATTCTCTGCCGGTATCACCCTTAGCGCAGTTGAGTTCAAGCTCAATTGGCAGGCTATTCTCGGTTCTATCCTCAAGCTCATCCTTATGCCCGCTGCTGCTCTGATAGTTGGTCTGTTGTTCCATATGGATCCGCTTAACCTCAAGATGCTTGTTGTGGCCTGTGCTCTGCCCCCTGCATTCTCTGGTATTATTATCTCCGATGAGTACGATGTTTATGTCGCCACCGGAACTTCGTCACTTACTTTGAGTGTGATTCTTTTCGTGGCATTCTGTCCTCTTTGGATATGGCTTACCGATTTGGCTCTCAAAGCCTTCTGATATGACGGGTATCCGCAATCTTAATTCTTTATAATTTCACTCCGTCGCGGCACTTATCTATTTCCCTGACAGGTTCGCGACGGAGTCTGTCATATACATCAAAACAATCTCTTATGGCAAAACAGATTATTGATGGTTGCACCGCTGCCACATATGCTGCTTATGCGTTGAGCGAAATTGCTACCATCTATCCCATAACTCCGGTTGCTTCAATGGGTGAAACTGCCGACAAATGGGGCCTCGCAGGGCGGCTTAATCTTATGGGCAACACCATGCAGGTTAAGGAAATGGAGAGTGAGCTGGGTGCTGCAGGTGCCACTCATGGCGCTTTGGCTGCCGGTGCTTTGGCCACCACTTTCACGGCATCGCAGGGGCTTCTCCTCATGATTCCTAACATGTACAAGATTTCGGGTGAGCTGCTTCCCGCTGTTTTTCATGTCGGCGCTCGTTCCATAGCCACACATGCATTGTCTATTTTCGGCGATCATCAGGATGTCATGGCTTGCCGTGCCACCGGTTTTGCCATGCTTGCTTCGGCATCTGTGCAGGAGGCGGAGGATCTTGGCTTTGTGGCTCATATTGCTGCTATTGACGGCTCGGTGCCGGTGTTGCATTTCTTTGATGGTTGGCGCACGAGCAATGAAATGAGCACCATTGACCTTGTGGATTATGATAAAATATCTCCGCTGGTCAATTGGGACAAGGTTAATGCGTTTCGTGCGCAGGCCATGAATCCGGAGCATCCCGATCTTCGCGGTTCAGCACAGAATGCTGATGTATATTTCCAGAATCGTGAGGCTGCCAACCGGTTTTATGATGCATTCCCCGCTGTGGTTCAGAATGTGATGGACCGTTATGCCGCAGTCACTGGCCGTCAGTATCATCTTTTTGATTACGTGGGTGTTCCTGATGCCGAGATAGTGCTCGTAAGTATGGCTTCCTCGTGTGAGGTTATTGATGAGACTCTCAGTTTCCTCAATGCTCATGGCTATAAGGCCGGCGTTATAAAGGTGCGTCTGTATCGTCCGTTTGATGCCAAGGCCATGATTGATGCGCTTCCTGCCTCAGTTAAGACCATCGCGGTGCTTGACCGCACCAAAGAGCCCGGGGCACAGGGTGAGCCTCTTTATCAGGATGTTGTTACCGCCGTGCACACTGCCGGCTTGAACATCAAGGTCATAGGTGGCCGTTATGGGTTGTCGAGCAAGGAGTTTGACCCGGCTATGGTCAAGGCTGTTTGCGATGAAGCCATGAAGCCCTCTCCCAAGCAGCAGTTTACCGTCGGTATTGATGATGATGTCACCCATCTCTCGCTTGATTACGACAAGACGCATTTTATCATCACACCTCCCGATGTTGTGCAGTGCGAGTTTTATGGCATGGGTTCCGATGGAACGGTGGGTGCCACCCGTCAGGCGGCTTCTATCATCGGAAACGCCACCGGCATGTATGCTCAGGCTTATTTCCAGTATTCAGCCAAGAAATCCGGTGGCTATACCATTAGCCAGCTCCGGTTTGGTCCGCGTCCTGTCACCTCGGCTTACCGTATCAAGAACGCAGATTATATCTGTTGCAACAAATCCAACTACGTGCACCGTTTTACCCTGTTGTCAAACATTAAGCAGGGTGGCATTTTTGTGCTGAATTCTCCGTGGACTCTTGAGGATATGGAGCGCGAGTTCCCGCCAAGGCTTAAGCGGAGAATAGCAGCTGCCAAAGTCCGGTTCTATAATATTGATGCCGCCGCTATAGCCGAGAAATGCAATCTTGGAGTGCGCATCAATACCATTATGGAAGCCGTTTTCCTCCATCTCAAGCCGGTAATGCCCGAATCTGAGAGCATTCCGTTGCTGAAAAAGGCTATAACCGCCAGCTATACTCATGAGGGTGGGGAAGTGGTTAATCAGAATATTGCTGCGGTGGACATGGCTATTGCTGCCGTCAGGGAGATAGCTTATCCTGCTTCATGGGCCGATGCTACTGATGTTGATGAAGCTGCGGCTGTATCTGTGCCCGAATTCGTGAAAAATGTGGCGCGTCCATGTCTTGATCTGTTGGGCAACGACCTTCCGGTGTCGGCATTCTCGCCCTCCGGCGCCATGCCTATGGGCACTACTGCCTATGAAAAGCGTAGTATCGCTCTTAAGGTACCTGAATGGCATTTCGACAAATGTGTGGAATGTACCGAATGTTCACTCGTCTGTCCTCATGCTGCCATTCGTCCTTACCTGCTTACCGATACTGAACTTGCCTCCGCTCCTGAGGGATTTGATGTCAAGCCGGCGCGTGCCAAGGCTTTGGCAGGATTGAATTTCCGTATTCAGGTCTATGCGCAGGATTGCACCGGGTGTGCTTCTTGTGCCACTATCTGTCCCGGACATGCGTTGGAAATGGTGCCTTTGGCCTCTCAGATTCCTCAGCAGGTAGAGGCTCTTGATTTCGTGCGTGCTCATGTGAGCATCAAGGATAATTTGTTGCCTAAAAACACCATACCGGGCACGCAGCTTTGCGAGCCTTGTCTGGAGTTCTCGGGTGCTTGTGCGGGGTGTGGAGAAACTCCCTATGTCAAGTTGCTCACTCAGCTCTTTGGCTCGCGCATGTTGATTGCCAACGCCACCGGCTGTTCTTCCATCTGGGGCGCAAATTTCCCCAGCAATGCTTATTGCACTGACCGCAACGGTCATGGTCCCGCATGGGGCAATTCGTTGTTTGAGGATAATGCTGAATATGGCTACGGAATGGCTTGCGCAGTAAGTCACCGTCGCGAGGCATTACGGCAGGCTGCCTCACGTTTGGCTGCCGATGCTTCTTGTTCGCAGGCGGTGCGTGATGCTGCTGATGCTTGGATTGAGGCGTTCGATTCGCCTGATGATTCGGCTCGCACGGCTAAGGCTCTTGTGGATGCCATTGGTTCTGCACCCGCCAACCCCGATGCTGCCAAGATTCTGCATCATGCCGACAGGCTCGCATCCAAGAGCATCTGGGCTATTGGCGGTGACGGTTGGGCCTACGATATCGGTTTTGCCGGTCTTGATCATGTTCTTGCCCAGAATGCCAATATCAATATTCTGGTTATGGACACTGAGTGTTATTCCAATACAGGCGGACAGACCTCTAAGGCCACTCCTCTCGGTGCGGTGATGAAATACGCTGCCGACGGCAAACGTACCGTTAAGAAGGATCTCGGGCGTATGATGATGTCCTACGGTCACGTATATGTGGCCTCTGTGGCTCTTGGTGCCAATTACCAGCAGACTATCTCGGCTTTGATGGAAGCGGAGGCTTACCCCGGACCGTCAATAGTGATTGCATATTGCCCGTGCATTAATCATGGCATCCGTTCCGGCATGAGCCACACCATAGTTGAGGAGAAACTTGCAGTGAAGTCCGGTTATTGGCGGCTCTATCGCTATAATCCTGATTTGGCACGGCAGGGCAAGGAACCGCTTATAGTGGATTATCCGCAGCCTGATAACTCTTTGGTGCAGTTTATCAACGGTGAGGACCGTTATGCCGATTTGCGCATGATTGACCCCAAGGCCGCTGCACTGCTTCAGCCGGCTTTGGCAAAGCGCGTACAGAAATTGTATTCCATAATCACATCGCAGAGCAAGATCGGGCCTCTCGGCTGATTATCGCCATTGGGCAAAGTGCCGCCTGTGGGTGATATAATCAGGATTGCTCCCATTGGCATACGCTTCTCGCTCAAATGATATGGCATAATAGGCATCATATAGTTTGCCTCTGTGTTGTACCATTCGTATAAGCCATTCCACTACATAGACTATGTAGAATGGCACATAACCAAGCTCACGCATTTGGCAGGTATGAATCATCTCATGGTTCAGTACTTCCGGCGTGAGCTTCATTTTTTGTTTGGCAAAGAGAACTCCAAACAGGTTAATTGCGCCGAAGCCTCGTCCTATGGGAATGATTTTGTTGCGTATTACCTTCATTTTGTATGGCTATGCGTATCCTATAATTCAAATCGTATGATTTGTTGTTCTTAGAACGGATTGAGTTAACATTAATTTTGTTTGCCGGGCATTTTTATTGGCCCGTTTTTTGCTACTTTTGTCCTAAATCACAATCTGAATATGAATTTACCGCTTGCTGAGAGGCTGCGTCCGCGCTCTCTTGACGATTACATAGGACAAACACACCTTGTCGGCCCCGGCACTATTTTACGGGGCATGATTGCTACGGGCAATATATCTTCATTTATTCTCTGGGGACCTCCCGGTGTGGGTAAAACCACTTTGGCAAAAATCATCGCCAATAGTGTGGATGCCCCGTTTTACACCCTTAGTGCCGTACATTCGGGAGTGAAGGATGTGCGCGATGTTCTGGATAAATGTCGGCATGATGCTGCCAGCATGTTTACCTCGCGTCGTCCTATTCTGTTTATTGATGAAATTCATCGTTTCAACAAATCCCAGCAGGATAGTTTGCTCGCTGCGGTGGAAACAGGTGTGGTTACTCTCATTGGCGCCACTACCGAGAACCCCTCTTTTGAGGTCATACGCCCTCTGCTCAGTCGTGCGCAGGTTTATGTGCTCAATCCGCTCACCGAGGAGGAACTTCAGCAGCTTTTGGACCGAGCCCTGACTCACGACCCTGTGCTTAAGGAGCGTAAGGTGCGGGTGGAGAGCACTGTGGCTCTTTTCCGTTTTGCCGGTGGGGATGCGCGTAAGCTGCTTAATATTCTTGATCTTCTGTTGCAGTCAACTCCCGAAACTGACGAAATTGTCATTGATGACGCGGTGGTTACTGACAGACTCCAGAAAAATCCTGCCGCTTACGACAAGAATGGCGAAATGCACTACGACATAATTTCGGCCTTTATTAAAAGTGTGCGTGGAAGCGATCCCGATGCCGCCGTATATTGGCTTGCACGGATGATCGAAGGTGGGGAAGAGCCTGAGTTTATTGCCCGGCGGTTGTGTATTCTTGCTGCCGAAGATATTGGCCTTGCAAATCCCAATGCTCTTCTGCTCGCCAATGCCACTTTTGATATTATTCACAAAATCGGGTGGCCTGAAGGGCGTATCCCGTTGGCTGAATGTACCGTATATCTGGCCACATCACCCAAAAGCAACTCTGCATACATGGCCATTAACAATGCTCTTGAACTGGTGCGTAACACAGGCAACCTGCCCGTGCCATTGCATTTGCGCAACGCTCCCACGGCTTTGATGAAAAAAATGGGCTATGGTGCCGATTATAAATACAGTCATGACTATCCCTCGCATTTCGTGCGTCAGCAGTTCATGCCTGATGCTTTGGGCCATCCTGTTCTCTGGCATCCTGCTGACAATCCTGCCGAACAGCGTTCTGCTGCGTTGCAGTACGACCGCTGGCATAAGGATGACAAATCTTCCTGACACTCCACCGTTTATGGCAAAAAAAATGAGGCAGTCCATTGTGGACTGCCTCGGACATAATAGTTGTTGTGTATATAGATAATGATATGTTATTCTTTCAGCTTTGATGCCCACTCTTTTGCTTTGTCGGCGGCTGCCTCAAGTGCGTCAGCTGCCTTGTCTTTAATGTTGTCGCTCACATCATTAGCTTTTTCTTTTGCTGCTGCCGCCATGTCTGCTGCCTTCTCTTTGGCTTGGGCTGCATATTCCGCTGCTTTTTCTTTCATACTGGCTGTTTCAGCTTTTGCTGCCACTCCGGCCGCTTCAGCGCTCACTTGCGCTGCTGCCTTACTCACACCCGCTGCGGCTTCTGCCAACGCTTGGTTTTTGTTGCTGTTTGTATCCATAATAGTCGTGATTGATGTTTCTCAATATATTATAACAATCTGCCGGAATAATAGTTTCTCGCATAAGTGTTAAAATATATGAATAATCAAGTTAAAATCAGTAAACCTCAGTTGGCCGTTTTTCATGCTTGTGTTTACAATCTGCTGACATTCAAAAACATATTCAATACAAGTGTTAATGGCTGCAAATCACGTTTACGATACTTAACTAAAAGTGTTTAAGTGCCATAACTCCCTATTGCACAACGCTTCAAAAGGTATTATCTTTGCATTGCGAATCCGAAAAAACACAGTTAGCAAATACGCAATTCGCTATCATTATCTAAACACAACTAATCAACCTCAAAACTTTCTTACCGGCCAACCACCGTACGCATATTAAGCAATCATGACCAAAAAAATCAAGTACATAATATCTGTAATCATAGCAATCTTCGTGGTGACTTTTGGAGTGAATGCCACTCGTTCTCTCTCCGGCTCCAATAATTCTGCCAATGAAAGCGAAACTGTATCTTACGGTTACTTTCAGTCGCTGACTGAGGCTGCCGACAGTGCTCTTCGCTCTCTGGCTCAGAAAATTCAGCTTGATAAGTTCACTCAGCAGGCAGAGCGTCTTGCCGATAACGCTGCCAAATACCTCGGCACACGTTATCGCTACGGATCCACCGGTCCGAAAACCTTTGACTGTTCCGGGTTCATCAGATACGTGTTTCGTCAGGAAGACATTAACTTGCCGCGCACATCGCGTATGCAGTATCGCGAGGGCGAAAAAGTTAGCCGCGATCAGCTGCGTCCCGGAGATCTCCTCTTTTTCAGCAGTCCTCGTAGCGGAAAAGGCCGTGTAGGGCATGTAGCTATGGTTGTGGATGTGAATGAAAAGGATAACTCACTGACCTTTATTCATGCGTCAAGCAGTAAAGGTGTCTCTTATCAAAAATTCCCCGACGGTGGTTATTACAGTCGTAACTATATAGGAGCTAAACGGGTGCTTCCTGATGCTCCTACAGCATAAATTCTCGATTCTATTGATTTCCCAACATACACAGCCGATAATTCTTACCTTATAAAATACCATTACTGATTAAGTCACTCATGAAAAACTTCTCCTCTGTTTTTTCCTGTTTTTTCATTGAGAGTTAATAAGATTGGGAATGTTGATAGATTTTATTCAATCAGGAGAAAACAGAGGATCTTTTTAGCAAATATCATACAATTATCATAGTAGTTAGTTTGAAAGAAGGGAGAGCGCTCCGACAGGCTGAGAAGCTGTGCGGGGCGCTCGATTTTTATGTTGGATTATATATATTATCGCATCAAACTTCCCATCCTGTTCAGCACATCGCTGTATTCACTGCTCTCGCTGTTGAAGCAGTCGTCAAGTTTTTGTAATCTGTTGCAGATCCTTTGTGCCTGAGTGATCTCGTCATGGGTAAAGGCACGGTAATCCTGCTCGCTGTCTGTGCCGTGGGTGGCGCTCCAGTACTCAAAGTAATCCTGCCACTCATTAATCAGATTTTGTGTAAGTGTATCAACTATCGGACTCATAATATTCTCGTTTACCTTATTACAACCATTCTTTTGGCTTTTTGGTTCATGGATCTCAACAATCCGCTATACATACGAAAAACGGCTGTC
>HF985646.1:75252-139110 GCA_000431155.1 Bacteroides sp. CAG:927 | reverse complement strand
GCTGTCTCACGACAGCCGATGATTCTTTAACCTTAAATCTAATACCATGAAAAAACACAGTGCAAATATAGCAATTATACCACTTAAACATTCCTGCCCGCTCGGGGTTCACCTCCGGCTTATGAATTAACTCTTTTTAACATTATTCATCCGTTTTGTTTCATTATCTTTACGCTTGAAATTACAAACGCTATAGCACTTATATATTTGAGATGAGAATAAAAATTCTTGTAATCGACGATGAGGAATCGTTGTGTGAAATTTTGAAATTCAATCTTGAGAAAGAAGGTTATGAGGTTGATTGTGCCTACAGTGCTGAAGAGGCATTGGAGATGGACTTGAGCAGCTATTCGCTGTTCATTGTGGATATTATGATGGAGCGGTTGAGCGGATTTGATTTCGCTAAACAAGTGCGTAATACTACTGCTACTGAAAACACCCCTATCATCTTTTGTTCTGCCCTCAATGGCGAGGATGATACCGTCATGGGTCTTAACATCGGAGCTGATGACTACATCACCAAGCCATTTGTCATCAGTGTAGTCCTTTCTCGTGTAAGGGCCGTCCTGCGGCGTTCTCAGGCCACTAAGCAGTGGGAATACAACGTGTCCAAAAGCATTTATGAACCCGACATTACCTTCAAAACCCTCCGGGTAGATCGTAATGAAAAGCTATGTTTCCTTGATGGCGAGGAGATTAGCCTTACTAAAACAGAATTTGACATTCTGCTTTTCCTCCTTACGCATCGCAATCGCATCTATTCCCGTGACGAAATCATCCGTCAGGTATGGTCTAACGATGTCGTAGTCACAAATCGCACCATTGACACCAATATCGCTCGCCTGCGCAAAAAAATCGGCGAGTATGGAAACAATATTGTAACCAGACTCGGATTTGGTTATGGCTTCAAGGAAACGGTTTAGTTACCGGTGGAGGTTGCTTGTCGTCATGGTGGGCCTGTCATGGCTCATTATCGGCGTATGTATGGTGTATCAGCATAAGCGTGAAGAAGACATTCGTGTTGAGGCTGTGCGCGACCAGCTTATGCGTGTCTCTGACCGCATTCTTGCGTCATACGAGTATGATGAGGACTTTCTCCCGCTCGGGGATTTTTTTGTAAAATACTTCCGGAACTCCGTTTACAAAGACATGCGCGTGAGTGTCTATGACGCAAACGACATCCTGTTGTACAGCATTGGCACTCCCATGGAGATGAACCCTGCCTATACCGAAGAGTTTTCTCCGGAGCAGATACCCGATCAGGCCGGTGACGGTGAAAACAAAAAAAACTATCGTGACTTTTTTGTCTCCCTCCGCAAAAGCAACGACGGTAATGTACGTGTTCTTGTCGCGGTGCCAAGTGCGGTGATTGCCTCCACGCTCCAGACTGATGGCGAATTCTGGGGCATTGTGGCAATTTTGTTTGTGGTGGTATCCGTGATTGCGTACTATTCCACTGGTATATTGACGCGAAATGTAAACACTCTCACCGAATTTGCCAACAGGGCAATTCGTGTGCGTGATCCTGAAAATGGAGAAAAAGTCACCTTTGATGACCTCAAATTCCCCGATGACGAGCTGGGAGATGTCTCACGCAAACTGGTCCAGCTATATACCGAAAAAGTTGATGCACTTGCCAAAAGCGAACGCGAACATAAGATCGCCATTCATGCCGTTGAGGAGAAATCACGCATCAAGCGTCAGCTGACCAACAACATCAATCACGAGCTCAAGACCCCCATAGGCGTGATACGAGGTTATATTGACACCATTCTCTCCTCCGATGACATGGACGAGGCTACACGCACACATTTTCTTCTGCGCGCGCAAAAAAATGTTGACCGTTTGTGCTCGTTGCTCAACGATGTTTCCACCATGACAAGGCTTGAAGAAGGCTCTGGAAATATCCCCGTCACTGATGTCAACATGCACGATCTCGTATATACCATCGCCAACGACTTGGCTGTGTCAAATCTTGTCGGAAACCTTGAGTTCAAGTACGATGTGCCCCTTGACTGTGTGGTAAAAGGCAATGCTTCCCTTTTGTTGGGTATGATTTCCAACCTTATCAAAAACGCCGGACTGCATTCCCACGGCACTGAGGTGGTGTTCAAAACTGTCTCCGAAACCGACAAATACTACTCATTCGTGTTATATGACAATGGCACCGGTGTAGCGGATGAACATCTCCCGCATTTGTTTGAGCGTTTCTATCGCATTGATGCCGGCAGATCGCGCCGCATAGGAGGTACTGGCCTGGGGCTGCCAATCGTCAAAAATACAGTTGAGGCACTCGGTGGAACAATCAATGTCCGAAACAGAGCTTCCGGTGGGTTGGAATTTGTGTTTACTCTTGAAAAATGGAAAGTGAGGTGTTAATAAATGCTAAACAAACCGCCATTTGTGCTATTGTGACTGAATTGTAACAACGATGTGATATAACTGTAATCTCTCGGGCATATCTTTGCAAGCGAAAGGAAAATTGTATTCATTCTCGTTTAGATAATAAGCCTTAAGATATAAGTCTTACCAATTGAAAAAACCAAACATTTTTGCAGCATAGTAATTAAGAGACCAATAACTATCGCGCGGACTGTCGTAGAGACATTCCGCGCGAACTTTTTTCTCTCCGGGCTAATTGCAATTTGTCCTTGCGATTGGTCCGTCCTCCAATTAGTCCAGCCCAATTCGATTAGCTTGCAATTTCCGTGTATGAATATTCTGTATTTATACGTATTCTGACTTTATTCCCCATCAAGCCCTCCTGCCAGTTTTTGTAAATTAACTCTTGGTAAGAGATGGTGAAGCAATAGCAATTTTCGCAGGGTATCTTTCTAATCTATTGTGCGTAACTGCCTTATAAACACGCGTTTAGCTAATAAGGCAGGATTAGGAACTTTTGCTGGTCCTTGGCCGAACTGCGCCTGCTCCTGACCCCCAAAATTCCATATTTTTTGAGCACGACGGTTACCACGACTGTTCGCAAAGTCTCTCTCTTCACATCCCTGCCAACAAAATATACAAAAAAGCATGACCATAGCTGTAGATTTCGACGGCACAATCGTTGAACATCGCTACCCCGAAATCGGACGCGAAATCCCCAACGCCGTCCGTACACTCAAGCGCCTTCAGGACGAAATCCCCGACCTAAAGCTCATCCTTTGGACCGTGCGCGAAGGCGACCTCCTCGATCAGGCCGTGAATTGGTGTCGCGAACGCGGCCTTGAGTTCTATACCGTCAACACCAACTACACCGACGAATCCCCCCTCGGAGGCGTAATCACTGGCCGCAAGGTCACCGCCGACATCTACATCGACGACCGCAACCTCGGCGGCCTCCCCGATTGGAGCTCCATCTATGTCATGGTCACCCGAGGCTGGTCCATGCGCCGCCTCATCGCCGAAACTACCCGCCGCCCCGAGCCGGAGCCTCAAAAGCACTGGTGGCAAAAAATCTTCTGATGTCCATAGCCAAAAACGCCCCAAAAGATTGCTGCGGTTGCAATGCCTGTGCCGAAATATGCCCTCGCCATTGCATCACCATGAAGCGTGACAAATACGGCTTCCTCTACCCCTCGGTCGATGCCTCCCTGTGCACCGAGTGCGGGGCATGCGAGAGAGTTTGTCCCTTCATATCCCCCTCCGACAATCTTTCCGAGCCACTCGGCGCCTATGCCGCCTGCGCCTCCGACCCCCGCATCTACCGCACAAGCTCTTCCGGAGGAGCCGCCTACGAAATTGCCCGCCAAATCATTGAGCAGGGTGGGGCAGTCTATGGCTGCGCGGCCTCCGGCTTGGAAATAAAGCACATACGCGTCAACGACCTCGCGCAACTGCCCCTCTTGCAAGGCTCCAAATACGTGCAGAGCACCATTCAGGGCTGTTGCCGAAGCATCCGCTCCGACCTCGCCGCCGGCCTGCTGGTAGCCTTCTTCGGCACCCCGTGCCAAGTCGCAGCCGTCAAAAAATTCATCCCCAAACCATCCCGCACCAACCTCCTCCTCGTTGATATAATCTGCCACGGCACCCCCTCGCCGCAGATGCTTGAGGCCGATGTCCGCTCCGTCGCCCACGGTCAGCCTGTTGATAAAATCTCTTTCCGTCAAGGCAACTCCTTTATCCTCACTCTCAGCTCCCGTGGCCGCGAAATCTTTAGCTCCGACGTGTTCGCCCAGCCGTTCCGCGACCCCTACTATCGCGCATTCTTTGATGGCATCTCCTATCGTCCGAGCTGCTACAATTGCGCCTACGCTCGTCCCGAGCGCGTCAGCGACATCACCGTCGGCGATTTTTGGGGCCTTCAATCCGCCAAAAAGTTCTCTGAAACCCACCGCGACGGCATCTCACTCATAATGCCCGTAACCCCCAAAGGCCAACAGATAGTCGCTCATCTCTCCCAATCCATGCATCTCGCGCAAGCCCCTGTAAAAGAGGCCGTAAATGGCAACACGCAGTTGCGTCACCCCATGCCCTTCACCCGCCGGGGCCAACTTTTCCGTGCCCTTTACCCCGCACTCCCGTTTGGCCTCGCCGTCAATCTGGTTTACCTTGACAAGCGCGTCCGCCGTGCCCTCTCCCCCCTCAAAAAAATTCTTAATGGCCAACACCGATAGCAAGCGCATAGCCCGCAACACCATCTACCTCTACATCCGCACTTTCGTGTCGATGGTGGTCAGCCTGTACACCTCTCGCAAGATCCTTGAGGCCCTTGGCGTTGAGGACTTTGGCATCATGAACGTGGTCGGAGGCGTAATATCCCTTATGGCCATTATCAACGGCTCCATGTCCGTCGCCACCCAGCGCTACCTCACCTACGAGCTTGGCAAAGGCGACCAAGGCGACTACAGCAAGGTATTCAACATGGCCGTCTATATCCATATTCTCCTCGCTCTCATTGTCCTTGTCGCCGCTGAAACTGTCGGTCTTTGGTTCGTCAACACCCACCTTACCATCCCCGCCCCCCGCCTGGTCGCCGCCAACTGGATCTATCAGGCATCCATCCTCAGTTGTCTTCTCGGCATATTGCAGACCCCCTACAACGCATCCATCATCTCCCATGAGCACATGCACATCTACGCCTATGTTGGTCTGGGAGAAACATTTGTGCGTCTTGCCATCGTCCTCGCCCTCCTCCTTTACCCCTACGACCGCCTCGCCCTCTGGGGCTTTGCCTTCTTCGCGCTTCAGCTCGTGGTGGCCATAATCTACCGCATCTACTGCATCCGCCACTTCTCCCACTGCCGCATCGTCCGCCATGGTTGGAATCCTTCCCTCTTCCGTTCCATGCTCGGGTTCACCGGGTGGAACATGTTCGGCACCGTCGCATGGACCCTCAAGGGACAAGGCACCAATGTGCTGCTCAACATCTTCGGCGGCCCCGTAGTCAATGCCGCTCAGGGCATAGCCTTTCAGGTCTCCGCCGCTGTCCGCAACCTTTTCGGCGGCTTCCAGTCTGCTGTCAATCCCCAGCTCACCAAAACCTACGCCGCCAACGACCGGCAGGCCACTTGCAGCCTCCTCTGCAAAAGCTCCAAAATCTCTTTCTACCTCATGTTTGTCGTCGCCCTCCCTGTCATCTTTGAGGCCGATTTCATACTCAATGTTTGGCTCGTTGAAGTTCCGCCATTCGCACCTCTCTTCACATGCATCATCATTTGTGAATCACTCGTTGACACCCTCGCAGGTCCCATGATCACATCCCTCATGGCCACCGGTCGCATCAAGTGGTATCAGATTGTGGTCAGCTCCGTACTCATCCTCAACATCCCCGTCGCCTATATTCTTCTCAAGCTCGGACTCCCCATTGTCACCCCGCTCCTGCTCTCCGTCCTCTTCATGATATTGGGCAACGCCGCCCGTCTCCTCTTTTGCCGTAACATGATTGGTCTCTCCCTCTCCGCTTATCTGCGTCAGGTCATCCTCCCCATCCTCATGGTCGTCGCCATCTCCGTCCTCCTCACCCTTGGCGTCCACTTTGTGCTCCCCTCCGGGTGGCTTCGTGTCGTGGCTTGCACATTCATGTCGGTTATCGCGGTAACTGCTGCCGTTTTCACCGTCGGCCTCACCGCTTCCGAGCGTACCTTCGTCTTCTCACTCATCAAGCCGCGCATCGTGCGCCTCATCCCATCACGTTCATGAAAGTTGGCATTATCACTTTCCACGCTTCCCACAACTACGGCTCAATGCTACAGGCTTACGCATTGCAGCAGGTGGTGACATCCCTCGGCCACGACTGCCGCATAATCAATCTCCGCACCCCTCGGCAAAAAAAAATCTACTCACCATTCTTTCTTTACCCCGGACTTCGCTCTAAACTCAAGGCCCTTGCCTATCCCGCAGTTGCCCTCAACGACTGGCGAAAACACCGTCTGTTTGAGAAATTCCTCCGCACCCATCTTCTCCTCACCCGCGCCGAATACTCCTCATCCGAGCAGTTGCGCCATGCTTCACTTGATTTTGACATCGTAATCTCCGGTAGCGATCAGATTTGGAACACTTACTGTTCGGATCACGAATCGGCTTTTTTCCTTGATTTCTGCAACGATGCCCGTCGGGTGGCCTATGCCCCGAGCATGGGTCCTATCCCCGAAATAGAAGTTGAGCCGCACCTTTACCCCCAGCTGGCTGCGCATCTTCGCCGCTATGATGCTATCGCAGTCCGCGAGCAGCGCACGGCTTCCATCGTATCGCGTATTTTGGCCGATGGTACCACGCCCCCCACTGTCCTTGACCCCACTCTGCTCCTCCCTGCTTCTCACTGGAGCCGTTTGGCCGGTGACACCCCAATCATCTCAGGTGATTATATTTTTGCATATACTCCTCGGGAGCATCAGTTGCTTTATGCGCAAGCCGAAGTCGTCGCACAAAAAAAAGGTATGAAGGTGGTTTGCAGTTCCGCTAACTTCTATCGCCAATGGCACTACCGCCCCTATTTCCGGTTCTACACCGCCGTCGGCCCCATTGAGTTCCTAAATCTAATTAAATTTTCGCGCTTCGTGGTCTGTAGCTCATTCCATGCCGTGGCATTTTCCATACTCTTATCCAAACCGTTCTATGCACTTAATGGTATGAATGATAGCCGTGTAGCCACACTCCTCTCCAACCTTTCTCTTGATTATTGCGCATCCCCCTGCACATACTTAACTGATTCCGAACTCAAGTACAAGGAGTCCGCTCTTGCTGGCAAGCGTGCCAACTCGTTGGATTTCCTGAAAAAAGCTCTCTCTTAATGAAAAAGCTCCGTCAGTCAAATATTGAATTGTTGCGAATTATCTCTATGTTGCTTGTGCTTATGGTGCATGCCGATTTTTTCTCTCTCGGTATTCCTTCACATGATTTAATGCTCGCCTCTCCCGGTCAGTTTACTTTCCGGGTGCTCGTGGAGTTTCTGTCCATACTTTGCGTTGATATATTCGTTGTCATCTCCGGATGGTTCTCCATTCGCCTTTCGGTGCGTGGCTGTTGCAACTATCTTTGGCAATGCCTCTATTTCTCGGCTGGAATATATGCAGTGATGTTGCTTTGTGGCATCGTGTCTTTGTCCCCAGGAGGCATTCTTGGTATTTTCTATCTTGACAAAGGCGTATGGTTTGTCAAAGCCTACCTCGCTTTGATGATTCTCGCACCCGTGCTCAATGCATTTGTTGACCGCGCATCGCGCAAGCAGATGGAAACAGTGCTCATCGCATTCTTCATCTTTCAGACTATCTTCTCTTTTCGCGGTGCGGCGGAGTTTATACAAGCCGGTTACTCCACATTCTCATTCATTGGTCTCTATCTGCTCGCGCGTTACATGCGCATCTATCGCCATAACATCCCTACACCTCATCTCGTGGGTATTTTCATCGGTTCAGTTCTGGCAAATGCTGCTGTATTTTCAGCCGATGTATATTTCCGGACCGATTTTGCTACCGGCATATGCATGAACTATGCCAACCCTCTCATTATTATCGGTGCCATGAGCATCACCATTCTGTTCTCGCGTCTTGATCTTGGCACAAATAAAGTCATCAATTATATCTCCGGTTCATGCTTCGCCGTTTACTTGTTGCATTGCAGTTCATGGCTTTTTGTCCCTGTTTATTGCGCCACCGTTGCACGCATCTACGCCTCATCCCACGGCATCTTCTGCGTGGTTTATATAGCTTTGTTCATCCTCGCTGTATTCGTTTTGGCTGTGCTGTTTGATCAGCCGCGACGTTGTTTGTGGCATTTTATCACCTCTCGTATTAATGAGCGTTCCCCTATTCTCGGTAATAGTGCCGGTGTACAATGTGGAGAAGTATCTTCGCCGTTGCGTTGATTCCATTTTGTCCCAGTCATTCACCGATTTTGAATTGATTCTTGTCAATGATGGCAGCACTGATTCTTCTGCTGGCATCTGCAAAGAGTATATTGCTAAGGATTCCCGCATAAGGTTTGTTAGTCAATCAAATGCAGGAGCTTCTGCCGCTCGTAACATTGGCATGGAGCATGCTTCTGCTCCTTGGATTACTTTTTGTGATGCCGATGATTTTGTTTATCCTAACTGGCTTCAGAATTTTGTCAAATGTTTTTATGACAATTACGATCTTTTGATTCAAGGATTTGAAACAGACAAATTTTTGGACGATTCTCGGACTACACATAAACTTGCTTGTGATTTTGAGTTGGATAATCGCAATGCTTTGATAAAACTTTATCAAGATAATATTGTAGGATATACAGTTGTTAAGGCATTTAGGTCAGATATCATCAAAAAATACCAAATCAGGTTTGATACGAAATTAAAACTCAGAGAAGATGAGGTCTTTGTGCTTGATTATATGCGATTTGCGCGTAGAGTAAAAGCGATTTCTGATATAGGCTATTATTATTTTGTTCCTGATTTTGATAAAAAATACAGCATGTCCAATGACAGTATTATTTATCTTAACAAGATTCTTAATAGTAAGCATAACTATTTTGAAGGCATTCAAGAATACCGCTTTTATCAGGCTCCGTTAGGATTTTTGTCCGATGCTCATATCGTTAAGATGGTAAAAGAAGACAGAAATAATTGGCGTCATTATCTTCAGTATATTAAAGAATTATTGTATGATAATAAGCAGTATCACCCAATGAATCCGCGCCTGAAACATCTTATTCTGTCTAATCATTTTGATTGGGCAAACTTTATCATTCTTGTAGCATACTATTACACCCGTAAAATGTTCCGGTCATAAATCCGTTATTATAGGACATGAAAATTGCGGCACTCTTTGTAGCATACCATCCCGATATAGAGCAGCTTCTCAATAATGTGGCTGCTGTGATTGATTCTGTGGAATACGTATTGGTATGGAGAAATTCTGTTGCCGATTATTCACCGCTTGCTTCTCTATCTGATAAAGTTATTTTATTGGGCGATGGAGAAAACCGATTCATTGCTTACCCCTTGAATCGGGCCTTGCAGTGGTGCTCTTCACATGACTGTGATTTTCTGCTTACTATGGATCAGGATAGCACTTGGTCTGATTTTGCGGCATTCAAAAAATGTGTGGAGCTTAATCGCGATAACAGCATCGCCATCTATGCACCTGTTATTAACCATAACGGTAGTGGCGACACTTCAATGTCCAATGTCGATTTTGTAATTACTTCCGGTTCGTTGGTCAATGTTGCCGTTGCTCAAAAAATCGGCGGGTTTAATACCAAATACCGCATATACTGGGTTGACAGTGAGTTTTGTTATAAGGTCAGGGCAAACGGTTATAAAATCATGCAGTTCTCTGATTTTTCATTGAAGCATAACCTCGGCAACCCTACAAAAACTTTGTTTGGCTTTACCACTTCCAACTATTCTCCTCAAATCTATTATTTTATATTTCGCAATATGATTTGGGAGCATAGGCAATATGGGCCTAAGGCTGTGAGCTATAAATGTTTGGCTTACACATATATGTACAATCTGCGGGGAATCTTATTGGGCGAAAAAAATAAGTGCCGCAAGTTGTATAAAATTCTTCAGGCTTCTGTTCATGGATTGTTTTGTAGTTATAAATGAAACACGCATTTCTGATTCTTGCTCATAACAATTTCCATGTGTTGCAGGCTCTTGTCGGTGCATTGGATGATGTGCGTAATGACATTTATTTGCACATTGACAAAAAGGCGGTAGGTTTTATCGCTCCATCCGTGCATTCAAGCAATCTGTATATTATAGACAATCCTTGCGATGTGCGGTGGGGTGACTTGGAGCAAGTCAAGGCTGAGTATCTCTTGTTGGAGAAAGCTCATTCTGTTGCAAGGTATGATTATTATCATATAATATCCGGAACGCATTACCCTCTTGTCTCTTTGGATAATTTGTTCTCCTATTTTGACTCGGTAGCTCCAAAATCTGTTTTATCTCCGCTTCCTTGGAGGGAATCAGAAATAAACGACAAGATTTGCCGATACCATCTCTGTCATTACCACAGTCAGAGCACTAATCTTATATGGGGTAAACTGTGTGGTTTCTTATGGCGTGCTGCCCTGAAATTGCAGGGGCATGCAAGGCTTAGAAACAAATCCTTATTTTCAGGTAAGTATTCAAATTGGGTTTCAATTAATGCTAAGGATATTGATTTGATTCTCTCTTATAAAGGTGAAATGTTGAAATCGTTCCGATTCACCTTGTGCGCTGATGAACTCTTTATTCCAGTTATTTTTGGAGAAAACAAAGTTGATTTTGAAAGTAACACTAAGTTGCTGTTTCAAAAATTCAAAGCTGCATCGCCCGTATTCTTGCAGCAACAGGATTATTCCGAAATCATCTCTTCCGAATGTCTGTTTGCTCGCAAATTCGACGACTCTCAGTTGTCTCTTATTAATCAGATTGGTTGTCAATGGAAAATCAACCGTTAGTATCTGTTGTTGTCCCGGTTTTCAATGCTGAAAAGCATCTCAAAAACTGTGTGAATAGTATTTGCAGTCAATCATACCGCAATCTTGAAATTCTTTTGGTTGATGACGGTTCCGTTGATAATAGTTTGGCATTATGTCATTCTCTTGCAAAGTGTGATAAGCGCATTAAAGTTTTTGACCAGCCTAACTCCGGCGCGGCATCTGCTCGTAATAAAGGACTTGATGAGACTGTAGGTGATTGCGTGCTTTTTGTTGATTCCGATGACACTATATCGCCCACTCATATTGAGGCGTTGATGGATTATGCGCAAGAGGATATAGTTTCTACAAGTTTCGTTCAGAATTGGGCAAATGAAATCAATGTGTATTCTGATAGAGAATCCTATGGATATGGCCGTGAAGCGGTCTTGGAATATTATGGAGCATTGGATCCGTTGGCATGTGGATCTTCATGTAATAAGTTGTTTCATAAAGATATAATAGACAACTATTCGTTGCGATTCCTGACGCATCAATCTGATGTAGGCGAAGATCATATATTTGTATGGTCGTATTTATTGCACTGTCGTTCTTACCGCAACATTGACAATCGCTCCTATAATTATATCGAGAATCCATCTTCTCTCACTCATAAGATGGCTTCGGACGCTACTAAAGAATATATTGCTCGGCGCTTATCATTATTCGGCAACCTCGTTAGCACTTTGCAGCCAATTAGAGACACTGGTTATTTGGAATATATATTATTCTCCTACCATGCCTATTTCAGTGACACAGTGGTGCGAAACACTTACTTATACAATAATCTTAGTCGCAAAGAGCGTTTTGAAATCATAAATTCCTATCGCCGTCATGTAACTGATGCTGGCTATAAGTATAGAAAAGCAGCGAAAGGCATCTTCAATAAACTTTTGATGACGGGTGTGTTTATGCCTTTTGTTATTGGTGACATAATGCTTGGTACTCTTTTTGCTGTTCGCCGATTAATTGGTAGATAATCATATGACGCGCCACGCTTATCTAGTTATGGCCCACAATGAGCCGCAATTGCTTGATGCTCTGCTCAAAGCTTTGGACGACAAGCGAAACGACATCTTTATCCACATCGATGCCAAGGCCGGATTTGATTACGCTTCCTATAAGCCCCACTTCTCTAAAATCCATTATATTGCAAATCGTATTGACGGTCGTTGGGGTGATTTCTCTCTCGTTGAAATTGAGTTTGCCCTGATTCGCGCTGCTGTCCGGCTCGGTCAATACTCTCATTTTCATCTCCTCTCCGGTGTTGATCTCCCGGTTAAGTCTCAGGACTTCATTCATGAATATTGCAAGGCTAACCCTAACACTCTCTTCATCGGCTATGCACAAAATGTCACTGACCATGAGCTTTCATGGCGCAGTCAGCACCGCTTTCTCTTCTCTCGCAGTTTTAAGAGCGGTTCTGCTATCAAAAAAATCACTCGCGCACTCGTAGCCCGTATTCAGTCGCTTGTTAAATATACCCGCTACCCCTTGACAGTGAAAAAAGGGTCGCAATGGTGGTCCATTACTTCCGATTTTGCTAAATACCTCTTGGGTAATGAGCAGCAGATTCGTCACTATTTTCAAGGCACATATTGCCCTGATGAAATGGTGGTGCAGACTCTCTGCTGGAATTCTCCGTTCCGTCACAATATATGTTCTGTCACTGATGAATTTCATGGTTGCAAACGCTATATCCCTTGGCGCAATGGCTCTCTGATGCCGTTCACCGACCATGATTTCACGCTCATGCAGCACCCTGATTTTTGGTTTGCCAGAAAATTCTCTCCTTCCGATTTCCCTCAGTATTACAACTGTTTCAAAACTATCTGTAAATGACATCCGTCAATAACACAAACAGAAATGCGGCAATTGAGGCTCTTCGCTTCTTCTCCATTTTGCAGATTGCAGTATGGCATTTAGGTAAGTATTTTATGAATGCCGGATTTTTGGGCGTTGAGTTTTTTTTTATCATTGCCGGCGTTTTTCAATATAAAAATGCCACTAAGCCCACTGCGCCCGGTGTCATTGTTTATACTGTCAACAAGGCACGAAAGTTTTATTTTGAATATTTAGTGGCTTTCCTGTTTTTGATGGTTTGCTTGCACGAGGGAATATTTAACTCATTTAGTAAGGATTGGGTAAAATCTATTCTTAATATAATCTCCGAACTTCTTATGCTTCAGTCCACTGGTGGATTTTCAGGTCCTCTGAATTATCCTACTTGGTTCTTCTCTGTTCTCGTATATGGAGGTGCTATTGTTTACGCTGCCGTAAGATATTACACAAATATATCTATCCGAATAATTTTTCCTCTACTTTTTATCCTATTCACAGCTTTTTGTTTTAATAATGGCAACGATATGTCACTTGAACAGTGGGGTGTGATAGGAGGGGTTATACCATATTCGATGTTTCGAGGCATGATTGAAATTTCATTTGGCGTTTTGGTCGGTTATATCTTTTTTAACTACAAGCAATTTTTCATCAATAATCTGCATCTGCTTGACCTGCTGTCGTTCGTCTCATTGGTATTCTATTGTATCATTGTGGTTAAAAGCGGCATCAATGCATCCTATGTATTCATCTTTATTCCGATTATTCTGATTGATGCTCTTACTCCCGGTTCATGGATGAGTAAGGTTTTTAAAGGTAAAATATGGATATGGCTCGGTAACCTCTCGTTCTCCATCTTTGTGCTCCATGCTTCTCTCGTCGCTCTGTGCCGCCATTTCCTGCATGTTGTCCTCTCTATTGAGTTGCCTGTTGTGTTGCTTGTCTATCTTATATGCTTGATTCCTGCGGCTTATATTTTCAAGTGTTTTTGCGGGTGGTTTTCCGGTATCATGCCCGTTAAAGTTGATTTCTCATCTCTCGTTAACAAGCTCTCATGACGGTTTCAGCAGTCATCCCTATATATAATGTAAGTGGCTACATTGAGCGCTGTGCCCGTTCTCTGTTCTCTCAGTCGCTTGACAATATTGAATATATATTTGTTAATGACGCAACTACCGATAATTCAATTGACATTCTCCGTTCGGTGCTTGATGAGATTCCCCATCGTAAACATCAGGTGCGCATCGTTGAGCATGATGTTAACAAAGGTCTTCCGGCTGCGCGAAACACCGGTATCGCTCTTGCTTCAGGTGATTATCTCTTCAACTGCGATAGCGACGATTTCCTTGAGCCCGACATGCTCCGTCTTATGTTGGATGAGGCTGTACGCACCGATGCCGATTTGGTGTGGTGCGATTGGTTTCTTACTTTTGGCTCCAATGAGCGCACTATGAGTCAGCCTGCTGCTTCTACTCCCCGGCAGGCTCTTGCCGATATGCTCAACGGCTCCATGAAATATAATGTCTGGAATAAGCTTGTCCGTCGCTCTCTCTTCATCGACCACAACATTCATTTCCCTTCAGGTTATGCCATGGGCGAGGATATGACCATGATTCGTATCGCTGCCAAAGCTCGCAAGGTGGCTTATGTGCCAAGACCACTCTATCATTACATCAGGGTCAATACTGGTGCCATGACTCAGCAATATACTCCGGCGCGGTTGGATGCTTTGCGTCACAATGTGCAGCTGACTGTTGATTTCTTGCATGATAATATTCATGATGCTTCTATTGAGAAAGAAATATCATGGTTCCTCCTCAACACCAAGCTTCCCTTTCTCTTCACCGGCTCTAAACACGACATCTCTCTTTGGCTGCAATGGTATCCGCAGGCTAACCGCCATATTCTCTCCAACAAGAGTCAGTCTCTCCGCACTCGTTTTTTGCAATTGTGTGCTGCTCATCACCTCGGCTTAGTTAACCGACTTTATTATAATCTCGTTTTCAACGTATTCTACGGTAAGATTTTCAAATGACTGGTTCACTGAAATATATAGCGATTTTCATCGGTTTTATTCTGGCTGATTTTTATATCTTTCCTGTATGCCTTACTGTCTCCGAAAGTGCTAACACCAAGATGTTGATGGCTGCTTTGGGGTTGGTGTGCCTATTTGTCAATATGTCAAAGCAGAAAGCCGATTTCATCAACCGTTCTTTCTTGACTCTGTCTTTTTGGGCTGCCGCTGTCTCTTTGGCCGGATATATGGCTGTGGTTATAAACGCCACAAACGACTATACCTACGCCACCTACATCGTTTCTATGTGGGTATGGATTATGGCTGCTTATTTCCTTATGCTTTGTCTTAAGGAGATTCACAACGGACTCACTGTCCACATCATTATCAATTATGTCGTTGCCGTTTGCGCATTTCAATGCTTATTTGCGCTTCTTTATGAATACAGCCTCTCTTTCCGAGAATCTATTGATGATTTGCATATAGGATTGCGGCTCGTTTATGAAACAAAAGGCCGTATGCAGGGCCTTGCTGCCGCGCTTGATCCTGCCGGTATCCGTTTTGCAGCTTCCTTGGTGTTGTTAGGCTACATTCTTTTTGATCGTGAGTATGACAAAAATTTCTTGCGCGACACCATTATTTACCTCTCTGCATTCATTCTCATAACGGTTGTGGGTGATATGATCTCGCGTACCACTGCGGTAGGTGCCGTTCTCGCGTTGGCATATTGGATATACAAATCTTTTGCAGGTCCTTCCGCTTCCAGAAGACAATTGGTTAAGATTTGGGGCATCCTTGGTCTCATTATGTTTATTACCATCCCGTTCATCACGTACAAGTACAATACAGACTATCAGACTCATGAAAATATACGATTCGGTTTTGAGGGGTTCTTTTCTTTGGCCGAAAAAGGCACTTGGGAGGTTAACTCCAATGAAATTTTGAAATCTATGGTGGTCTTTCCCGACAATGCCAAGACTTGGATTATAGGCGACGGTTATATTGAGAATCCTTCTTTTGGTCGTGATCCGTTCTATGTCGGGGAAATCTACAACGGTTACTACAAGGCCACTGATATCGGTTACCTACGCTTCATCTTCTATTTCGGATTGGTGGGATTGTTCTGCTTCATCGGCTTTTTCATCTATGCGGCAAAAAGTTGTATGGACCGATTCCCGAAGCATAAAATGCTATTCTTTATGTTGTTGATGCTCAACTTTATAGTGTGGTTGAAAGTGTCAACCGATATTTTCCAGTTCTTTGCGCTGTTCTTGGCCGTGCCGCCTTCGTTCATACGCGGTTACGACGATTCACCCGCTCTCATTGACTCGCAGTCATGAAGATTGTATATTGCACTCACTCTGTGTATTGCCCCGGCGGTATGGAGCGCGTTCTGCTCAACAAGGTCCGCTGGATTAGGGAAAACACTCCTTGGCAGGTGATTATTGTCACCACTGATCAGGAGGGGAGGAAACCGTTCTACGATTTCCCGGAGGGTGTGCGCATAGTGGACCTCGGCATAAATTATTCCCGGGGAAATTCTCTGTCTCCTTTCGGAAAAATCACTGACTATTTCCATCGCCGCAAATTGCATCGCCGCCGCCTCACCGATTTCCTAATGCAGGAGCGTCCAGACCTAACCATAACTCTCTATCCCAGCGAGGCATCGTTTGTGCCTGACATTAAGGACGGCAGCAAAAAAATCCTTGAGTTCCACTACAGCAAGAACTTCCGTTTACAATACAATCGTAAAGGATTGCTCGGATTGGCCGACAAATGGCGCACCAAGGCCGATGAAAAACTCGTTCGCCGCTTTGACCGTTTTGTGGTGCTCACCAATCAGGATGCCCGCGACTGGGGCAATATTCCCAACATGAGCGTCATCCCCAATGCTGCAATCCCTCTCAGCAGCGAGCACTCTGATTGCCTGTCACGCAGGGTGATAGCAGTGGGTCGCCTTGACTATCAGAAAGGTTTTGACCGGTTGATAAAGGCTTGGCGGCTTGTGATGGATAAAGGGCTGACCGACTGGCATCTGGATATTTTCGGCCAAGGCGAGTGGAAAGATTATCTTAACAATATAATCCATGAGAATAATCAGGGTAACTACGTGACCGTCAACGCTCCCGTCAGCGACATAGCCGCGCAGTACACCTCAAGTTCGCTCCTCGCCATGAGCTCCAATTACGAAGGTTTTCCGATGGTGATGATCGAGGCCATGAGCTGCGGACTGCCTGTGGTGACATTCGATTACAAATGCGGTCCACGCGATATTATAACCCCGGAAGTCAATGGACTCATAGTGCCGAATGGTGATATTCAGGCATTTGCCGATGCCTTGGCACGTGTTATGACAGATACCGAAATGCGCTCCCGAATGGGGCGCGAAGCCCTTAGAGTCACTGAAAGGTACTCTCTGGATTCGGTCATGAAGTCGTGGAACAATTTATTTGAAAAACTCCATGCGTAAGCTCCTCCAGATTAACCCCGTTTTGAGGAAATCCACCTCTACAGGACGCATCATGCGCGAGATCGGTGACACCGTAATGGCTCACGGATGGGAGAGCTATATCGCTTACAGCCAGGGGCGTGACGGCATCATGCCATGCACCTCCCATATAGTGCCCGTAGGCAACAAGCTTGATGTGCTCATGCATGCCTGCGGCACCCGTTTCTTTGACCGTCACGGATTATGTTCCACGCGTTCCACGAAAAAATTCGTGGAACAAATCGAGGCCATAAACCCCGACATCATCCATATACACAACATCCACGGCTACTTCCTAAACTATCAGGTTCTCTTTGATTATCTGAGAGATACAAACCGAAAAGTAGTCTGGACCGTCCACGATTGCTGGCTCTACACCGGCCATTGCTACCACTATTCCTCCGCCCACTGCTCCAAGTGGAAATCCGGCTGCGGAAAATGTGGGCAGCGGAAAAAATTTCCGGCCAGCTGGTTTTTTGACCGGTCGGCGAAGAACTATCGGGACAAGAAGGCTGCATTTACCTCATTATCAAGGGATAACTTCGTGATAGTGCCGGTGTCGGAATGGATGCGAAAAGAGATGAGTGCCTCATTCTTAAGGGATTGCAAATTCAGGGTGATACACAACGGCATAGATTTGGAGAAATTCAGGCCCTTGAGCGATGCCGCAGTGCGAGCTAAGTATGCTATAAATGAGCTGATTATATATCTCGGAGTAGCCAGTATCTGGCTTAAGGAGAAGGGGCTGGACGACCTGCTTAAAATAGCGCAAATGCTTGGAGATGAGGAGCGTATGATAATAGTGGGTGCTATACCCGACAAAAATGTGAAAATGCCGGATAAAGTTACATATATACCTCGTACAGAGGATGTTAACGAACTCGTGGAACTATATTCGGCTGCGACAGTGTTCCTCAACCCCACTTGGCAGGACAATTATCCCACAGTGAACCTTGAGTCTATGGCATGTGGCTGTCCTGTAGTGAGTTACCGCACCGGAGGAAGTCCGGAATCAATAATTGAAGGGTGTGGAACAATCGTGGAACAAGGCGATTTTGAGGGGATGTTCCACGTGGCACACAATGTTTCACGGAAAAACCGAGAAGAAATTAGAAAAAAATGCGTGGAACACGCGCAGAGTAATTTTTCAAAAAACGACCGATATAAGGATTATATCGATTTGTATGAGTCAATGCTATGAAAGTACTGCAACTTGGTAAATTTTACCCGGTGAGGGGAGGCGTCGAGAAAGTCATGTATGATCTAATGACAGGACTTGCGTCGCGAGGCATAGACTGCGACATGATGTGCGCCGAATCTTCGGGGCGAGGCAACAAAAACAGATTGTCGCCTCATTCGCGTCTGCTCACCTACCGCACATGGGTAAAAGCTGCCGCAACAACTATTTCACCGTCGATGCCTGTCAGTCTGCGCAAAATAGCCGGGAATTATGACATAATACACGTGCATCACCCGGACCCGATGGCCGCATTAGCGCTTTTTGTGTCGGGTTACAAGGGGAAAGTGGTGCTTCACTGGCACGCCGACATAGTGAAGCAGAAAAAGCTGCTGCGTTTTTACCTGCCGCTACAGTCGTGGCTGCTGAAACGTGCGGACGCGATAGTGGGTACGACCGAGGATTATATCAAACAGTCGCCATATCTTGAGCAGGTGAGACACAAAACGGTGTGCGTGCCTATAGGGATATCGCCGATAAAGCCTGACGAGGCCGGGGCTGCGAAGATCCGCGCCCAATATCCCGGCAAAAAGATAGTGTTTTTTCTCGGACGCCTCATAGCCTACAAAGGAGTGGAGCATCTGGTGGCCGCCGCCGCGCAGCTTCCCGACAACTATGTGGTGCTGATAGGTGGCGAGGGGGCACTTGAAGAAGTGTTAAAACAACAGATAGCCAAACTCGGCCTTGGAGAGAAAGTGAAGATGTGCGGCCGTATTCCCGATGCCGATGTGCCGGCCTATTACACAGCATGCGATTTGCTGTGCCTGCCGTCGGTCATGCAGACGGAAGCGTTCGGAATAGTGCAGATCGAAGCGATGTCGCTGGGGAAACCGGTAGTTGCCACCCGCATACCCGGTTCGGGTACCGCATGGGTCAACGCGCACAAAGAATCGGGCCTGAATGTGAAGGTGCGTGATTCGGAAGCACTTGCCCGTGCTATAAAAGAGATAACTGAAGATCCCGTAAAATATGCCGGATATTGCGCCGGCGCCAAAAACAGATTCAACAGATTGTTTAAACTTGACAGCATGATAACCGGATGCGAAAATATATACCGGTCATTGCTAAAATAATACGAAACAGATGAACGACACAGAACTTGTATCCGGATATTCACGGATAGAAAGCAACACCAGAAGTTTCAGCATAGATTGCGGCTTGGCAGTGAAAAGATTTCTTGACATTGTGTTTGCGCTGCTGGCGTTGTGCATATTTATATTGCCATGTCTAATAATAGCATTCTGCATTTGGCTTGAGGACAAACATTCCCCGCTATTCCGACAGGAGAGGATAGGTTACAAGGGGAGACCATTCATGCTGTATAAATTTCGCTCGATGCATCTCAACGCCGAGGAGGAAGGCACGCCGGAGCTGTATCATGAGAACGACAGCCGTCTGACCAAAGTAGGGAAGTTCCTCAGAGATCATCATCTTGACGAGCTGCCTCAGCTGTGGAACGTGATTCGCGGTGACATGAGCTTTGTAGGTCACCGTCCGGAGCGCCGTTATTTCATAGACAAAATTGCCGAGCACACCAATGAGTATCCTCGGCTGTATGCGCTGCGTCCGGGTCTGTTCTCAAATGCCACGCTGTACAACGGGTACACTGACAACATGGAGAAGATGCTGATACGCCTTAAGATGGATTTGGAATATCTTGAGAACCGCTCATTGCTGACCGACATCAAGATCATAGCAAAAACCACATACTCGATTATTTCAGGCAAGACATTCTGATGCGACTCAACGGAGAACTCATATTGCGCCATTTGGGGAGTCACTACATGATAGTTGACTCTTGCTCGGACACAGCCAATCTCACCAACGTGTATGTGCTGAATGCCACCGCCGCCTTTCTGTGGGAAAGCATGAAGGGTAAGGAGTTTACCGCCGCCGAGCTGGTGCAGCTGCTGTGTGAAAATTATGAAGTGAGCATGGAGCGAGCCACCGAAGATGTGGCATCGCTGCTTGAAGTGTGGCAGCGTTATCACCTGACCGAATAGACAGAGAGAATGAGGCAGTCGGTTTATGAATCATTGCTTAAGCTTGTGCGTGCCGGGATATATGACGATGCGCGAATAGTGAGCGATTTCCCTTTGCTTAGCGAAGCGGAATGGGGAGCAGTGTATCAGGAATCGAAAAAGCAGACAGTGAGCGGCGTGGTGTGCCATGCGTTCACCTTTCTTCCGGACAGCAAGTTACCGCCATACGGGCTGTTGCTGCGGTGGGTGGCCCGTGTGCACAGGATAGAGAAAGAGTATAACAAGATGAGCCGCAATATAGGCCATCTTACAGAGCTGTTTGGACAGCATGGTATAACGCCGGTGCTCCAGAAAGGGCATGGCGTGGCACGATTTTATCCCACCCCATCGCTGCGAGTGAGCGGCGACATAGACCTGTGCTTCAGTGAGGAGGAGCGGAAGGCCGCCGACAAAATTATACGCGACAGCGGAGCCGAGATACACACAGCACCTGACGGAAGCAGCTGCTATGTGTGGCGCGGCAGCGATGTGGAGCACCATGTATCGGCCGTTAAGCTGTATTCGCTCCGTCACCGTAAAGCGCTCGACAGGATAGTGGCCGCGCACGGCACAAAAGAGGTGGCTTTGTCTCCCGGCGTGAAAGCGCGAGTTCTCAATCCGCTGTCAGACCTGCTGATGATCAATGTGCATATAATGAAGCATTCGTTCGGTGTGGGGATAGGGCTGCGCCATTTCTGTGACTACGCTTTGGCATACCGGAGCCTGATACCCGAAATCGGAGCAGAGAAATATGCCGAGGCGTGCCGCATACTCGGCCTCGGCCGCTGGACCGACCTTCTGCACCGGTTCATCAACAGCTATTTGGCGAGCAGTGAAGAAGGGTTGCCGTACACCGGCACTTACCAAAGCTGGTCAGCCCTGAGAGCGATGCACCGGATGGTGACCGAGGGCGGCAACTTCGGTCTTTACCGTCGTCGCACCGAGGGGAGAAAATGGTTCAGAAAAATGGGAACATTCAGATTGTTTCTGCGGCACAGCAGCCTGTGGATGCGTATAGCGCCCGCAGAAGCAGTAGGTATAATAATGCGTCTTGCAGGAGGGCAGATGAGATGAAACAGACAGATCTGAAAATCGCCGGACTGAGAGTGCGCATAGAGCTTCACGACGAGTATGAGGGACTCAAAATGCCCGAATCATATATGCCGTTTGTGACAGAGCCGACAAACGACGCTCCGGATGTGACCCTGACGGTCAAGAGCGGCTATGAACGCGCCGCAGAAGGTATGAACCCGGTGTCAAGCGGGATGAACGATCTTGGCGAAGCCCGACTGTACCATAACGGCGGAGAATATGCGGTGGATCTGCTTCCGCATCCGTCAAGCAGTTTTCGCACCATGCATATAAGTGAGGATTTCACTACCGGCAGATTGCAGCTGCCGGGAGACCGCTATGCGGCGTTCACGGTTGATTCAATGCTGAGAATACTGTATTCGCAGGCTGTGGTGCTTCACCACGGATTTATGCTTCACAGCGCGGCAGTGGTGCGTGACGGTAAAGCTGTGCTTTTCATGGGTAAAAGCGGTACCGGCAAGAGTACGCATGCGCAACTGTGGCTGCGCGAATTTGCCGGCACGAGCCTGCTCAACGATGACAATCCGGTGGTGAGAGTGTCGGCAGACGGCACGGTGACGGTATATGGCAGTCCGTGGAGCGGCAAAACTCCGTGCTACCGCAACGCGGAAGCACCGGTAGAGGCTATGGTAAGGCTTGAACAGGCTCCCGTGAACCGCTATACCGAACTGAGCAATATAGATGCCTTTGTAGCGGTGCTTCCCGGTGTGTCGGTGATAACGCACAGCCGCAAGCTGTATGGCGAGGCATGCAGCAGTGTGGTAGAGGCACTGAAGTGTGTGAAGGTGGGGAAGCTGGAATGCACCCCCGAACCCTCCGCCGCGTATGAGTGCCAAAAAGGGATAAGTGGAGAAAAGAGATGAAAGGAGTAAGTGAGCTGCGCAGCTGCGTACGAGGGGAGAGAAAATCGCGTATCCTGCGCTATCCCATGGTGTCCCGCCGCTCCGTACGGGTGGAGAGAACGGAGAGCGTGGGCCTCGGCTGCATACGAGAGGAGGAAAAGGCGTGTGTGGGCCTCGGCTGTCGCCGTTCCGATGCTGCGCACGCTCCGCGGCTTGCATCGGAGATGTATTATTCATTGTATCCGCCAACTCCGCGCTTACGCGCTCCGCAGGCGGTTGTAGAAAAATCGCGCATCCTGCGCTATTCTTTGATGCTGCGCGCTCCGCAGGCTTGCATCAAATAGTTGTTATTCCTTGAGTTTATGTGGCTGCGGAATTGATTAGAGAAAAAGTATAAAACGAAATAAATTAAACTGATCAGTAAATAAATATGAAAAAAGTAGTTTTCGGTATTCTTGCGGCAGCACTGGTGAGCAGTGGCTGCTCGCGCAAAGAGTATCTTTATCTTGCGGACATGCAGGATGAAGCAGGCTATGTGGTAGCCAACCGTCATCAGACGAGGATACAGGATGATGACATGCTTAAAATCACAGTTAGTTGCAAAAACCCGGAGCTTGCCGTGCCGTTCAACGTGGGTTCGGGCGGAGTGAGGGTCGGAGCTACCGGACAGGTGACAACCGATGCCTCAACCGACAATGTGTATCGCGTGAATTCGGACGGCGACATCAATTTCCCGGTGCTCGGCGTGGTGCATGTGGGCGGACTGTCGCTGACGGACGCATCGGACTTGATACGCGATAAAATCATTGCGGGGAATTATATAAAAGAACCGATAGTGTCGATAGAGTTCAAGAACTTCCATTACACAGTGCTCGGAGCTGTGGGAAGCAACGGAACCGTGAGGGTGGACGGCGACAAAGTGACCATACTTGAGGCCATAGCGAATGCCGGGGACCTGCTGCCCAATGCCGATCTGGAGCGAGTGGCCGTGATACGCGAAGCTGACGGACAGCGCAAAATCTATACAGTAGATGTGCGCAGCACCGACATATTCAATTCGCCGGCCTTTTATCTGGCCCAGAACGATATAATCTATGCACGCCCGAAGAAGCCGAAATCAAGCAACGATGCCAAACTGCTGACCTGGATAACAGTGGCATTGTCGGCAGTAACGGCAGCATGCTCAGTGATCTGGGCTACCCGATAAATCATCAGGATATACTATAAACACATAATAAACCAAACAGAACAAAAGATGTCAACAACAACAAGCGCAGCAGCGCGTACAGAGTCGGAGTTCAATCTCCTTGACTTATTGAAGTATCTGCTGTCGAAGTGGCCATGGTTTGTGGTGTCGCTGGCCGTATGCTGCACCTTTGCGTGGTACAAGGGAGCGACCGCTCCGTTAGTGTACTACTCATCGGCGAAGGTCATCATCAAGGACCCGAGCAACAAGACCTCCTCGGCGGGCCTTGACCGTTACGACCGCTCCATCAACAAAGTCAACGTGGCCAACGAGATATTGCAATTCCGGTCAAAGCAGCTAATGCAGCAGGTGGTCAGCCGCGTGCATGCCGACGTGGTATATACCACCCGTCAGGGGCTGCGAGATGTGAACGTGTTTGGCGAGACCCCGTTTACCGTCACATTTCTGAACCTGAAGCCCAACGACAGATTCGCAATGGAGTTTGAGCCGGTGTCGGCCAATGAAGTAGAGCTGACGAGCATAAACGGCAAAGGTACCAAAGCGATGCGTATGCGCACGGGAGTGCCGTACACCGTGAACGGAGTGAAACTGATGTTCACCCCCACCGGCAAATGGAGCAGCAAATGGGAAGGCGCATTGATAAAGGTGAACAAATATACCGTCAACAGCATGGTGGGTTACTGGCTCGGGAATCTTGGAATACGCCAGGAGGATGAAGAAGCCACCATACTGAACATAGCCATAAAATCGCCCAGCCGTGAACTCGGAGCCGAAATGCTGACGACCCTCATCAATGTGTATAACGAGGAGTCAATCAACGACAAGAACCGTGTGGCAGTGAACACCGCCGACTTCATAAACGAGCGACTGCGTATAATCGAGGCAGAGCTTGGTGGCGTGGAAAACGACCTTGAGAGCTACAAGAGCCGCAACCAGATAGTGGATATAGGGTCAACCGCCAGCCGCTATATGGGTGAAAGCGCGCGCTACAACGCCGATGCTCTACAGTTCGAGACCCAGATGCGCATAGCCTTGTACATCAAGGAGTATCTTACCGATCCGTCGCGCAGCGTGGATCTGATACCGTCGAACATAGGTATCAACGACGCCGCCATCGAGAGCCAGATATCGCAGTACAATGCCCTGAAACTGCAACGCGACAAACTGGCCGATGACTCGTCGGAAGCCAACCCGGTGGTGGCAGAGATGAGCGCGACCCTCAACACATTGCGCACCAATATACTGCGTGCCGTGGACAACATAATCCAGTCAATCAACGTGAAGCGCAGGGATGCCAAGGGTTATGAGGCGCAGGCCGAAAGCCGCGTGGCCTCAATACCGCGCAAAGAACGCGAGATGCTGTCGATAGAGCGTCAGCAGAAAATCAAGGAGGAGCTGTATCTGTTCCTGCTTAACCGCCGCGAGGAGAACGCATTGGCGCAGGCCATGGCCGACAACAATGCCCGCATCATAGATGATCCCGAGGACAGCGGTACGCTGATATCGCCGGACAGGGTGCGGCTGATGCTGCTCGGATTTGCGGTGGGTCTGATGATTCCGACAGTGATACTGCTGATGCTGCGGTTTCTTGACACCCGCGTGCAGGGGCGCCGCGATGTGAAAAATGCAGTAACGGTGCCGTTTCTCGGCGAGATACCTATGGACAAGAACGCCAAGAACAAACGCCACAGCAAGGATGAAGGCGAGAACAGGATACATACGCCCGGATCGCTTGCGGGCGAGGCATTCAGAGTGCTTCGCACCAACATTGACTTCATGACGCGCAAAGCAGGCGCGGCATCGCAAATACTGATGCTGACCTCGTTTAATGAGGGTGCGGGCAAGACCTATACCTCCACCCATCTTGCCGAGGTGCTGAGCAGCAGCGGCAAGAAGGTGGCACTTGTGGACCTTGACATACGTAAGGCCACACTGACAGCCCGCTTCAGCATAGAACATCACCACAAGGGGGTGACCGACTACATAACCGACACCGGCATAAGTGTGGACGATGTGACAGTGCCCACTCCGGGAGGCCATGATGTGGTGCCTGCAGGCTCTCTGCCGCCGAACCCTGTGGAGCTGCTTATGGACAGCCGTCTTGACGAGCTGATGAATGAGCTGCGGTCAAGGTATGACTATGTGATAGTTGACTCAGTGCCCGTAGGGGTGGTGGCCGATGCCTCCATAGCATCAAGGATTGCTGACCTGACAATGTTTGTGGTGCGCGCCGGCAAACTTGACAAACGGCAGCTGCCGGACCTGCAGGCGTTGTATGATGAACGTAAGCTCGGCAATATGGGTATAGTGCTCAACGGCGTGTCGCTGCGCTCACACGGCTATGGCTACGGTTACGGCTACGGTTATGGCTATGGCTACGGCTACGGTTATGTTAAAGGAAAGAAACACAAACATAGACGGAGAACGGAATAAAAATGGTTGAATGCTTAGTGGAGATAAAGGAGTGCGTGGGCCTTGGCTGTCGCCGGGCCGTGACTGCGCACGCTCCGCGGCTTGTCACGGGTTCTTTTGGGTGTCTGTGCCTGCCAACTCCGCGCCGTTGGCGCTCCGCAGGCAGTTATAGAGAAATCGCACATCCTGCGCTCTCTTTGTGAGGGGGCGGAAAAGAGTCTGTGCACTCCGCAGTTTGTATCGTATTCCTTTTGAGTGTCTGTGTCCGCCAACTCCGCGCCACAGGTGCTCCGCAAGCGGTTTAGAAAAATAGCGCACTCCGCGGTTCGGCTACGCATCTGTCGGCTTGGTAGGAGGGAGGCTGAGAATCGCGCATCCTGCGTTTTACTTGGCATCTGTCGGCTTCGCAAGGCGTGTTGGGGAACCGTGCGTCGTGCACTTGGGTGCGCAATGCGGAGATGGCGGGTGCGGAGAACAACTGGCTCAGAGTGTGCTTGGCTGCAAGAAGTGATGGGAAGAATGGTAGAGGTGATGAAATAGCTAATTAGCTGAGGCGGTGGGGATAATTCGTATAAATCGCATATAGCTAATTTAGCTGATGTGGAAGAAAGTAGGAACATTATACTTCAATTGCGGCAAGATACGTCTCGCATCAGGAATATTCACTAACTTTGTAGCTTCAAGTTTGTCAAATCATGCAGGCAAAATCCGGAATAAGAGATTACAATTCCCGTTTATCATAAAAATGAGCCATAATATGTTCACATACGTAATGAGATTTTTATTCTGTTTGTTAACCATTCTGCCGTTATCGCTCTATGCCGCTGTCGGAGACCATTTTTATTATGCAGACTGGTATTATGAAATTCTCTCCGAAACTGATATGACCGTTGCCAACCTTGGCGCAAGATCGGCTTCCACACCCGGATTGGTTTATCCAACCGTAGAGCACAACAATAAGGTATATACCGTTATAGAACTCCGAAAAGAGAGCTTTTCCTCAAGCTATACGTTCAAGAATGTTGATTTTACAAATTATGCGCCATCCTCATATAAAATCAAAAAAATTGGCGATGATGTTTTTAATGGCACGGCGATAGACCCCAACACCATTCCGCCGTGTATTGAAGAAATCGGAGCACGAAATTTTGCAGATCGTAACGACATTACTTCAGTTACACTACCCTCGCAGTTACGCATTCTTGGAAGCTCTTGCTTTCAGAGTTGCGCGAATCTGCAATCAGTGAAAGGGAATTTCCACCTTAAGAAAATCGGCGATGGAGCTTTCTTCATGTGTCAAAAACTTAAAACCGTTGAACTGAGTTACAGTGTTGAGGATATAGGCAATGACGCTTTTGTAAGTTGTAGCGCTTTAGAATCCTTAATTATGCCTTCGGCAAAAACTTTAGGCACAGGTGCGTTTCAAGACTGCCCGAAACTCACATCCATCTCTTTGCCATCCAACTTAGTCAGCATCGGGGAATCGGCTTTTCTATATTGCACAGGGCTTAAGTCTATAGTAATCCCTGAGAATGTCATCTCTATTGGGAAACGTGCTTTTGAGCACTGCGATAAAGCAGAATATATTCTCTTCAAACCTGCTACAGAACCTGCATACGTTAATTGGAAAGGTGAGGCAGCAAACTTTACAGATTGCTTCAATGCAGACATTGAATCTAAAATGTATGTGCCTTCTCGCAAAACATATGAACACGGTATAGAAATGATTTCTTTTGAAGATAAACCACTAACATATACCGGTTTATCACCTGAGATTTCGTGGAAAAACAACACACCGTGGCCTATAACCGTGGACACTTCAAACCTACCAAAGACAGCCGGAGAACACAATGTAACCTTAACCGCTGCCTTTCAAAACCCAAGCATATCGCTCAATATTCCATACACCTTTAACATAGTCAAGGCACCATTAAAGGTAACTGTGAATAATAGCGAACGAGTATATGGCTCATTTGATCAAAACTATTCATGCTCGTTTGAGGGGTTTGTAAACGGAGAGTCGGAATCTACCGTAAAATTGGATCTCAGCTATGTTACTGAAGCAAATTATCAATCTCCAGTAGGAACATATCCCATTTCAGCGACTCTCACACCCGCAAATTATGAACCCGAAGTTATAAGCGGAACAATTACTATAACCAAAGCTCAGAGCACTCTTGAAATCCAAAACTTAGATGAACTTTCAAACCTAAAGACAGGCGAAGGCGTAATTATATGCTGGATTTCCAATGCTCCACATTCTGAGTTGAGTCTCGGCAGTGAAACTACAGCATCTGTTGAACTACAAAAAATGTCAACACTGACAAACGGAGAAGAAGCCATTCAATACCGGCTTATCCCTATAAACCCCGGAGAGGGCAAAGTTGGGTTATATGCTTCAGGGTCACACAATCATGAAGATGCCTATACTGAGTTTGAAGTCAAGATTGAAGATAAAGCCGGAATCACCAATGTTCACACAGACTGTGTTTCGCTTATCACTCGCCCGTATGAGGCAATTATCATCGGTAAGGCTGACAATGCTAAAGCACGGCTTTATGACATCAATGGCCGACTGATTCACAATGGCATTGACAATGTGATAAGAGTGGCTAAACGGGGTGTGTATATCCTCATAGTTAACAACAGCCGATACGAGGTTGCGCTATAGTTTTTCGCGTGACTGGCACTATTTTGATACTGCGAGCGTTGACACTACTTGAGGTGGGTACGAGACTCGATTGAGTAGAACGGCTTATGGGCGCCGGTGCTTTTCATCCGCCGCAAAAATAAGAGGACGGAGGAGAAAAGCACCGAAATGGGAGTGGGGATGGGAAATTGAAAATGGATGATTGGGCTGTGGGTGGCCTTGGCTGGCGCCGGGCCGTGACTGCGCACGCTCCGCAGCTTGTCACGGATTCTTTTTTTTGCGTCCCGCCTGCCAACTCCGCGCTGCGCGCTCCGCAGTAAGGAGGCTGGAAATCGCGCGTACTGCGCTTGGCTGCACAGTGCTGAGATGGCGGGCGCGAAGTGGTGGGAGGAATGGTAGAGGTGATGAAATAGCTGACTTCGGCGGGGTGAGCGGGGTGCTGCGGGCCTTGGCTCGCGCCGTGCCGATACCGCGCATGCTCCGCAGCTTGTATCGGATTCCTTTGGAGTGTCGGTGTCCTCCAACTCCGCGCTGCGCGCTCTGCAGGGGGTTGTAGAGACATCGCGCATCCTGCGCTCGCTTTGCGAGGGGCGAAACAGCTTCGCGATGGAGAAAAATCGCGCGCTCCGCGGCTCGGCTGCGCATCTGTCTGCTTGGTAGGAAAGAGGCTGGAAATCGCGCATCCTGCGCTCTCTTTGCGAGGTAGCGGAAAAGAGTCTGTGCGCTCTGCTGCTTGACTGCGCAGTGCGGAAATTTGTTCTTAACAAATGTTGAATGTGGGGATGATTTACCGGCCGGGGTTATTTCAAGATGGAGGATGCGGCACCGCCCTGCTCTCCGACTTCGTTGTTCCGGCTCAGTTTCTTACCGTAGCCAAAGGTGTATGTGGCCGAAAGGCTTATGCTACAATGGGATGTGGTGTCAAATCTTAAGCTGCGTTGAGAATATACCGGGGTATCAAACGAGGAGGTTGCCGAAATCCATGATTTACGGAAAGGATTGGAAATGCCGATGCGTATGTTGAGATCGGATTTAGCCCAACCTGCAATAATCTGCAACTGGCTTTTGCCTGTGTAAAATGTTCCGGAATTGGTCCACAAAGCACGAGATCGCGTTTCGTAATAACCGGAGAAGTAGAAATCGTTGAGATAATACGTTACTGCGCCTGAAAACAGGAAGGGGGTACAGGACAGGTCATAGTAGCCTGTGCTGCGATAAAACATCTGCTCGGGGGCCAGCTGTATCTGAAGATTCTTATTAAAAAGATATGCTGTTAACGATATGCCCAGCTGTGTGCGATAATGGTCACCATTGTTCTCATATTTCCTAATAACGGCGGTGGCATCCATATACGGCGTATATACAGGTATTTCTCTGTTGAAACATGAGTAGTATTGTGCGAAAGGTGCAATCTGCAACCATGCTACAGGAGTCCAGTTGTAACTGATGTTGGCCATGATATTGGGTGCATTTTTAAGCATGGGATTGCCAGTATAATACATAAGCTCATTCTGCTGCAATACATTGGGACTTTTGAGGTTGGCGTTCATCGGCTCTTTTGAATAGGAGAATGATATGTTGAGCATGTTTTTGGAATCCGGTGCCCATCCGAAATTGGCGTTTACGAAGGGATAGAATGTTTTTAGAGTGTTATTGTTGACAGAGTTATGCTCATTTCTGACACCGAAGAGAAGATTGGCGCTGATTTTATTTGAGTAATATCCATATTGCACCGACATGCCGCAATACCTTTCTATGATTTTATCAAGCGACGGGACATTGCCTCCATACGTGACATTGTGATGGTCGTATCCTCCGAATCCTCTTAGGAACAGATAGTGAACATTAGAGAAAATCTTGCGCCCCATGGCAAAAAAGGATGCATCGTAGGATGTTTCTTTTGCATTGTTAATAACGGGTTGCTGCATGGCAGAGGCGGTGTAAGCGGAGTTCTGATTGATGCGGGAATAATGGAACGCGGGGGTGAAGAACAGGGTATATTGGTTAGGGAAACTGAAATTAAACGAGCCGTTGTAGGACCATGCTCTCACGCGACTGTCGGCGTGAGTGGAGTATTCGTATTTGTTTGCAGCTGAAGGGAGGAATGTCAATGAGCCTGTGGAATTGTTGTGGGGAGTTTCCTGAAAGACGAAACCGAAAGTATTTTTGGTCTGGAAATTATCGTCAGAGTATGCGGCGCGGAAAGAAACCGGCAGCGAATTATAGGCATACTTTGACTGCCGGAGGGTCTGGAGCCTCTGAATGTTCATGACGGAACCATCGGTTTGAGGCAGGCGGAAATAATCAGCAACGGAGGTACCCTGATGACGGGTGTTGACATTGGCGGTTCCGACATACATGTCGTATGTCATTTTCTTATAGCTGAATTTTGAATATAGGGAAGCACTGTTGGATAAGCCTGTAAGGAATTTCTCATAAAAGGATGCCTTGGTATATCCGCCATATTGGTATGCCTGAACAATGATGTTAACCACATTTCTTTCGCCCATGAAACGCTGGTCGGTGGGAGAAAAGAAATAATCAACGCGGCGCACATCGGTGGTTTTGAGGCCCTCAAGTTCCTGGGCCGAAGCCGCGATATAATTTATGAATATTGCTACGGGCTCACCCGCAGGGGTTGTGACCTTATCGTCAGAAAGCGAAATTTTTAACTGCGGGATGGCCATTCGGCGCAAGAGGTCAATGCCATTTTGTGCCGAATTTTTCTGTTTGCCGGAAGGGATGAATTCCAAACCCTTGGCATCAGCAGAATTATATGTGGCATCAACCATCACTTCCTTAAGGTTTTTGGCCTTAATGGAGTCTTCACTTTGGGCAATGAGTACCCCGACACCCAGCCAGACGGCCAGTGCCAAAACAACAAGTTTAGTCATAATTTAAAGACGGTTATTCAAAAGCAGCAAGTTCAGATTGAACAAACAAACGCAGATAGCCGGACTCGGTCCAAAAAAATCCGACATTGATAATGTGACCGTTGTTAGGGATATTGAGGATGATGTGTTCGGTTCCGTCCTTATATCCCTCAACGACATTAGAAGCGCGGGATTTATCCTTCTGGACGAGCTTCTTAATCTCCTTAAGAAGTTTCTTGTCATTGTCGGCTATGACACTACGGAAATAATTGTCCCGGCTTTTACAGCTCACTACCTCGTGACCTTGTGTTTTAATGTCAGGGCGTGAGAAGATGGTTTCACATGCAAGGTGCGGAGGTATGGCCCAGCATGCGGCCGAAAGAAAGATGAAGAATATGATCAGAAGCGATTTTTTCATTTTGCGTTACTTATTTCGTTAATATCCTGAATGGCGTTGATTTCGGTGTTTTGAGCCTGATTTTTAATCTCTGCGAGCATGGCCATGCTCTGCTGCTGCGTGGCGATGGCTCTTGACAGGGCATCGTTTGGATTAAGCTCCTTACCGCGAACATACACCGACACATCAATGTCGGAAAGAGCGGAAGATGTGTCATTTTTGAGCCATGCGCGGGTGAATAAAATGACTGAACAGGCAATGATAAGCACTACAGATGCTGCGGCGCTTAGCTTGTAAACAATGGGCCTGATGCGGAAGTGCGCCGGCTTCGGGCACTCATAGGCGGACTTTGAAGATTGGGGTGAATCAAGGAGATTCTCCACCCGCATGGCCTTGCGGCACTCATCAATCAGCGGAGAGCTGAGCGGGGAGTTAAGGAACACCCATTCCAACTCTTTTTCCTGGAGTCTTGTGAGTTTGCAGTCAAGATAGGACTGAGCAAGAATCTCCAGTTCTTCTTTCGACAAATTCTCTTGGTTCGGCATGTTAAAGTCTTTTATATAGTTCACGCATTTTCTTTCGTGCCCGGCAGACATTCATTCTTACAGTTTCAACCGATATGTCAAGCTGACGGGCGATTTCGGCATATTCCATTTCTTGGGAGAGCATCATCTCAATTATCTTTAACTGAAGGGGTGTCAGGGATTGGAACAACAGCGTCTTTATGTGCTCGGACTCGTCTAAAGGTTGCTCGCGCTGAAAGATTTCACTGTTGTCAATCGGCGACACCTGTTGCCTTTTCTTCAATTTATTCAGACAGACATTTCTGAGAACGGCAAACAACTTAAACCGTGCTTCGTCGGATGTCATCGGCAGGTCGGGGTTCCATAAATTGCAGAAAGTATCCTGCATGGCATCCTCAGCCTCATACTCGTCTTTAAGAAGCCGGAGTGCCACACAATGCAACTTTTGCTGAAGCCTGACAAATGTATCTGTGAACGAATTGTTGCTCATACGACAATAATACAATCCGAACAAAGAAACGTAACAGCCGTTTCAAAAAAAATTCTGATATATTTTAATACCAATGTAGAACTTCACATTGTGCAAAAGGCGGCACACTGTGCAGAGAGCTGTTTAATTTAGAGCCGCAGTGATATGAATATTTAACATTAATGCGGGAGGGAGAAGAGGGTGCGGGCGTTGGCTGTGGTGACGCGCTCTACTTCGGAGACGGGAAGGCCGAGAGTGTCGGCAATGTGCGCCACGGTGGCGGGGAGCATGGCACTCTCGCACTGCTTGCCGCGATAAGGAACGGGGGCAAGATATGGCGCATCTGTCTCAACTAACAAACGGGAGGTGGTGATGGCCGGAAGTGTGTGGCGGAGCTTGGAGTTTTTGAAAGTCACTATGCCATTGATACCGAAATACAAGTCGGCTACACTGCGAACACGGTCAACATCGCGGTCGGTGCCACCGAAACTGTGCATGACACCGGTTATGTCGTGAAAGCCCTGCAAAACCTCAAGGGTCTGATCAAGTCCGTTGCGACAGTGTATTATAACAGGTTTGGCACTATCAACAGCCCATTGCAGCTGCTGCTCAAGAGCCATCATCTGCTGCTCGGCAAATGTGGCATCCCAATAAAGGTCAATGCCCACCTCCCCTACAGCCACATGCTGCGTGCCGTCCAACCAATGCTCACGCACAGCGGCAAGCTGTTCGCGCCAGTCCTCCCCTATCTCCGTTGGGTGCAGTCCCATGGCCATGTGGGTGATGGAAGGGAATTGCTCATGAAGAGCTTTCATAGGAGCGATGGTGGTGAGGTCCACATTGGGAAATATCATCTCGGCTACACCGGCATCCACTGCACGGCGAACGGCAGGCACACCACCGTTGTCAAACTCGGGTAGATAGAGATGGGTGTGAGTGTCAATAATCATTTTGCTCGTGTTTCGGCGTTACGTGCCAACTCGGTGAAGAATTCACGTGCCTCGGGCGAAAGCGATTCGGGCAAAGCATTTATGGCCTGAGTGGAATAGAATGTCACTTGCTCACGGCACTCTTTGTCAAGGCCGAGGCTGATGTAGATGCTGCGCACGGTATCAATTTTTTTGGCGGCCTGAGAGAGTGCAAGTGCATCGGCCAAAGCATAGCCGTGCGCCCTGTGCATGGCGGAGATGAGTAGCCATGTTTTCTTTTCGTTGAGAATGTCGCCGCCTATAGGCTTGCCAAAAGTGGCCTCATCGCCGAAAGTGTCAAGGTAATCGTCCTGCATTTGGAAAGCGAGTCCAAGCTGCTCGCCATAGCGGTACATGGCTGTCTGCACAGCCTCATCAGCACCGGCCATAATGGCACCCACACGACAGGCACAACCGAGAAGAACAGATGTTTTCAGGCGAATCATCTCCATGTATTCGCTTACGGTGACATCCTTGCGTGACTCAAACTCCATGTCAAACTGCTGTCCTTCATACACCTCCATGGCAGTGCGGTCAAAAAGGTCAAGGAGAGTGGAAAGAGAGGCGGCATCAAGCTCATGTGCATTTCCACCGCGCATCAACATTCCGGCCATGGTGAGCATGGCATCTCCGGAAAGAATGGCAGTGCGCTCATCCCATTTGACATATACCGTGGGGCGCGACCGACGCAAGGGGGAGTGATCCATCAAATCGTCATGAAGAAGAGTGAAGTTATGAAACATCTCCACTCCAAGGGCCTGACTTATGGCCTTGAGAGGGTTTCCGCACAAAGCATCGCACACGGCGAGTGTCAGAACAGGCCGGATGCGCTTGCCACCGGCCTCAAGAGAGTATTCCACCGGGGCATACAGGCCACGAGGCGATGACGGGTAATCGATACGGGCGATATGACTGTTGACTATATCGGAATAGCGAGCAACTGTGAGCATGGCTTAATTGTGTTGAGAGGATGAAATCTGATAACCGCGACGGAACTGCACCAACTTGTCAGGAGTGGGGGCAAGCACGCGCTCAATGATGGGCACGAGCACTGAATCATTGGGGTCCTGACGGACGAGATGCCCGAGGTATTCAGGCGGGCATGTGCGCAACAACAAACGAACGCGGCGCTCGGGAGTGAGGGTTGTGCTGATGGAGTCAATAGCGTTGAGGAAGCGAGGCATAGAGTCGCCATAAGCGTATGCAATGCGCTGCGTGAGTTGCTGCGCATAGGACAATTCGGCAGGGCTGTCGGAGGCGAGCCATTCAACAATAGTGTTCGCAGCCTGCTCACATCCATAAGCAGCGGCAATGGAATCGCCCATTTTATCGGGCGCGACTTTCATATCCACCTCTATGTCACAAGGCTTATCGCTGTGGGCGCAAGAGAGCGCGGCAGCGGACAAAACGAAAGCAAAAGGGAGTAACAGGTAATGTTTCATACCCACAAATTTAATAACTTTGCAAGGGCGGTGCAACTTTTTTGATGCATAAGAGCGTCCAACGGTAAATTCAGAACAAAAACAAACGCATTATATGAAAAAGCATTTATCAATCCTGACACTGATGGCCGTGTTGCTGATAGGAACAACAGTACTGTCGTGCAGCCAAATTCAATCCGACACCGCGCGACAGAAAGTGGTGGAAAGGGTGAGCGTAGAAGAGTTCAAAGAACTGGCGCGGGAAGCGTATGAGGAAGGGAGTGACGTGAGCCTGAGCTACGACTCGCTCAACAACAGAGTGCTCCTGCGCACCTATAACAATGACCAAAATTCGCACAATACGCTGTGGGATGAAGTCGGAGACAACATTGTGCCGCTTGTGGCCGTAGCCTTGGGGGTGATAATACCGGGCGCAGTGACGGTAATGGTGTTTTTCCTGATATTCCGCTATCTGCGCCAACGCCGTCTGGACCGCTACCATGTGATAGAACACAGCATAGACAAGGGCGTTGTGCTGCCGGACAGCTTTTATATGGCCGAGAGCAACAAAAACACCAATACGCCGCGATCAGCGATAGTGTGGATAGGATGGGGTATAGCACTGATAGTGTTTTTCTTAGGCATATCAGCCGAAGAGTTAACGGCATTGGGTATAATACCATTATTCATAGGTATAGCACGCGGAGTGACATATCTTATAAACCGACATGACAACAAAGTAAAAGAACAGCGCAAACGCGAAGAAACGGCAACACCACTGTTTCCTGATTTTACCGACGAAGAGTAATACCGCCAGATGCTGAGCAAGCTCGAGGAAATATCACTTATAACCAAATGTGTGGCGGTGGACGACCGCCGCGCATTCGGACGGCTCGTGGATGAGTATAGCCCGGGGTTGAGACGATTTGTGTTCAACCTCACGATGGGAGATGCTTCATTGACTGACGATATAGCCCAAGAGACCTTTATCAAGGCTTATGAGGCATTAAAATCGTTCAGAGGGGCATCGCGATTCAGCACGTGGCTTTATTCGATAGCTTGCAGGGAGTATGCCAACACTCTCCGACGCCGCAAAGAGATGCCGATGGAAGAGCATCTTGCCTATACCGCCGCAGAAAGCACCAACGACAGCTATGTGACCGAGATGCGCCACGACATAGAGGTGGGCCTCCGGGCACTCACGCCGGCGGAGCGCACACTGATAGTGCTGTTTTACCTTGAAGACAAGCCGATAAAAGATATAATGCGTATCACCAATATGCCGGAAGGCACCATCAAATCATACTTATCCCGCGCCAAAACCAAGATGGCCAAAGCACTGGGAGAGGATTAAAACATGCAGAACATACAGGAAAAGATGAAACACAACAGACCAATACACAAAGAGGAGAACGAAGCGGACACGAAGTGGCGCAAAATGTTTCATGCAGGAGCTTTGGAAGCACCGCCATCGCCATGGTTCACCCAAAATGTGCTACACCGGCTACCGGAGCGCAAACGCCGCGTGGCATCGCTGATAGAGTATGCACTGTATATAATAGGAATCATAGTAACGTGCGCATATACAGTCACATACGTGATGAATACGATAAAAAGCAATGTGATTACGGTGAACAATGTGATAGTATATGCAATGCTTGTAGCGTTGCTCATATCGCTGTGTTACATGGCAGTAGCGCCGTTTGCCAGACGCAGTGCGCAAGGCGGAAATGTTTTATAGGCCAATCTTGGGCCAAATACGGAATTTATGAGTATTTTTGCGGAACGACCAATCAATCACCGCTTATGCTCAAGAAAACATTGCTAACGGCAGCGTGCATGCTGCTTGCGTGGGGAGCCTCGCTTGGAAGCACACGCACCGATAATGCCGGCATATCGCCTGAACTGCTGGAAAAACTGCGCAGCTCATATCAGGAAACCGGAGCCAACAAAGCTATACGCAACGCCATGGCCGCCAATGACATCAACAAACTGGCCATGAACGCAGACAGGCTCAACACGTTGCCAACTACGGAATTCACCTACCGTGTGCCGACCAAGGGGATTACCGACCAAAAATCATCGGGGAGATGCTGGCTGTTTACGGGGCTGAATGTGCTCCGCTCCCAAATGATGGCACAACATGACCTGCCGAAACTCACGTTGTCGCAGAACTACAATTTCTTTTACGACCAACTCGAGAAGTGCAATCTCTTCCTGCAATCAATCATAGACACCAAGGAAAAACCGATGGAGGATGCCACGGTGCAATGGCTGTTCAAAAATCCGCTCAGTGACGGAGGACAGTACACGGGACTCAGCGACAACATAATGAAATATGGCGTGGTGCCGACGGAAGTTATGGCCGAAACATTCAGCAGCAACAATACCAGACAACTCAACCGCCTGCTGGGACTGAAACTGCGCGAATGGGGCCTTGAACTGAGAGGGATGAACAAAACTGCCAATGCAATGCAGCGCAAAGAGGAGATGCTCAAGGAGGTGTACCGAATCCTTGCGCTGACATTGGGAGTGCCACCGACGGAGTTTACATGGACAAGACACGACAGCACCGGCAAAGCTCTGGACACCCGGAAATACACGCCACAGGAATTTTACAACACATATTGCGGCAACGACCTTCATGGGGATTACGTGATGCTGATGAACGACCCTTCGCGCCAGTATTACAAGCTATATGAGATAGACCTTGACCGTCACAGCTATGACGGAGGTAACTGGATATATCTCAACCTGCCGGTGGAAGATATAAAAAAGATGGCAATAGAGAGCCTGAAGGACAGCGCAATGATGTATTTTTCGTGCGATGTGGGCAAGTTCATCGACCGCGAGCACGGAGTGCTGGATGTGAACAATTACGATTACGAGTCACTGCTGGGCACGACATTCGGCATGAACAAGGCCGACAGGATACGCACTTATGCAAGCGCATCATCGCACGCGATGACACTCGTGGCCGTGGATCTTGACTCCAACGGCACGCCCATCAAATGGATGGTGGAAAACAGCTGGGGCCCGGGAGCCAATGACGGTCACCTGATAATATCGGACAAGTGGATGGACGAATATATGTTTCGCTTAGTGGTACACAAGAAGTATGTGCCGGAAAAGCTGAAACCACTGTTTGACACCAAGCCGGAACTACTGCCGGCCTGGGACCCGATGTTTGCGCCGGAGATGTAATGTCGGCTCAGAATTGAGATATTTTAACCCGCATGGGCAAACAATTTGCCCATGCGGGTTATACTTTTGCCATAGAAATCAATGAAATACCCAATACTATGGCAACCATCAACTGCACCGACACAATTTTTGCCACCGTGAAACTTCGTGGCATAACATTAGCCTCACTCACCCTGAACGGCATGACAAGTTTCAGCGATGTGGTGCGTGAAGTGCGCACATCAATAGGGAATGTGGCCGGACTGGCAACCCTACAGCTTCGCAACCCCACCCAAGGATGGAGCAGGAACTCGGCGCTGCTGTTTTAAGAGCCGATTCGACAATATGTGTTAACGGCTCTACGCTCAGTTGTAGAGGAAACGCTTGATGGAGCGTTTAGGAGTTTTTTCAAACTCGCTGGCGCGGAGCTGAATTTCGTCAATCTTTTCGTAAGGAGCCACAACGCGGTTGACCTCCTCGCGCACTTTCTCCATGACTTTTGGCATCATTTCGTGCGACAAGCCCACTTTGTCCATAGCCTCATAATCGGGGTAAATCAGAGCCACCAGCTTGTGACCGCGCTGCACTACAAGACTCTCGGCAACATAGGGCATGTTGTTGAGCTTGGCCTCAATTTCCTCGGGATATATATTCTGGCCGTTTGCACTCAGAATCATGGTCTTGCAACGGCCCTTGATGAATATGGTGCCGGCATCGGAAATAGTGCCCATATCGCCGGTGTGCAGCCAACCATCGCTATCCAATACAGCAGCGGTGGCCTCGGGATTTTTATAATATCCACGCATCACATTCTCACCTTTGACGCATATTTCGCCGGGGATGAAAGCCTCGTTATCGCTTTCCACCTTAGAGAACATTATGCCGGGGAGAGTGCGTCCTGAGGAACCGACAATGAATTTATCCCAAGGGGTGAAACTGATGAGAGGTCCACATTCAGTCATTCCGAATCCGACAGTGAAATGGAACTTGATGCGGTGGAGAAACTGCTCCACTTCGGGATTGAGCGGCGCGCCACCCACAATAACCTGAGAAAATTCACCGCCGAAAGCCTCAGTGAGTTTGCGACAAATCTTGCTATAGACAGTTTTGCGCAAAAACGGCACGGCGAGCATGCGGCGTATGGAAGGTTTAGAGATTATGGGAAGAATCTGGGAACGATAGACTTTTTCAAGAACCAGAGGTACACAGAGAATCAAATTGGGGCGTACCTCACCGAGTGCTTTTACCAACAGTTTCGGCGAAGGGAGCTTGCCAAACACGGTGACATGGGTACCTACAGCGAGAGGCACAAGCATGTCAAAAGCGCACCCATAGGCATGGGCCAGCGGGAGGAAAGAGAGCGCCCTTGACCCACGGAAGTGCAACTGCGAGCGAACACCGAACACTACATTGCCACAGAGATTGTTGAGCGTAAGCATAACGCCTTTGGAGAATCCGGTGGTGCCGGAAGTATAGTTGATTTCGGCCAAAGAATCGGCCTGAAAGAAGTTGTAGTGCACATCAATAGCGGTGTAACCCAAAGGATAGAGCTTGCTGAACTTTTTGCTGAGAGACCCCATAGCCTTTTTTGCCTTTCCGGCAACGGCGGGCATCTCGGCGAGCACCTCGGATGTGTCGATGGATATGGCGAATTTCACACCCGGCATTTTCTCAAAGTCAAGATTTTCCCAAATCTGATCGGAAACAAAAAGTATTACTGAATCACTATGGTTGATGATATGCTGGGCATCAATGGGGTTGAAATCAGGAAGAATAGGCACTACAACAGCCCCGTAGGTGAGAGTGGCCATGTATGTAACGATCCACCGGACAGTATTCTTGCCGAGGAGAGCCACCTTCTGTCCGGGTTTTATGCCACACTCTTTGAAAAAGAGATGTGTGCGGGCAATGCGCCGCGCAAGATCACCATAGGTGAGAGTGGTACCTTCGCCATATTGTGACAAGGCCGGCAAATCCCAATTGATACGGAAACTGTCGGCATAAATCTGTAGCAGGTCTTCGGTAAGCATAATCGGTTATGAAGTTTACATATTATAATAATCAAAACATACGCGGGTGCAGGAATGTTTATGATTACCAAACCGCAAATATAACTATTAAATAATTAGCGTAGGAGAAAAATTTGTAACTTTGCGTCAATATTAACAATTCAGGCCATTCATGATTGACGACACCACTTTCAGCACGCATAAAGCATTGTTTCACACATTTGGCTGCAAGCTCAATTTCGCTGAGACATCAACAGTGGCGCGTGTGCTTGCCGACTATGGCATAATGCGCTGCCAACGCGGAGACGTGCCAGACATAGTGGTGGTGAACAGTTGCAGCGTGACGGAACTTGCGGACAAGAAATGCCGACAAGCGATAAGGTCGTATGCCAGACGCTATCCCAACGCAGCCATAGTGGTGACGGGGTGTTACGCACAACTCAAAAGCGATGAAGTGGCCGGGCTGCCATCGGTGGCCGTAGTGGCCGGCAACGACCGCAAGGGGGAACTTGCCGAATACATATCGCACTGGCTCAAGACCCATGAGTCATTGAAGATGGTTACGCCTCACAAGGATATACGCAATTTCACTCCGTCATGCTCGCGGGGCGACCGCACACGATATTTTCTGAAAGTGCAGGACGGATGCGATTACTACTGCTCCTACTGCACCATACCGATGGCGCGCGGAAGATCGCGCTCGGGCACGATTGACCAGCTCGTAGCGCAGGCTGCACAAGCAGCGGCAGAGGGCGGAAAAGAGATAGTCATCACCGGGGTAAACATAGGAGATTTCGGAAAAGGGAGGTCGGATGATTTTTTTGACCTGATACGCGCACTGGACCAAGTGGAAGGGGTAGAAAGGTATCGCATATCCTCAATAGAACCGGACCTTCTTACCGACGAAATGATAGAATGGGTGGCGCAATCAAGAAGCTTTATGCCACATTTTCACATACCGCTGCAAAGCGGCAGCGATGCCGTGCTGGAGCTAATGAGACGCCATTACCGCACAGACCTGTTCAGGCACAAAGTGGAGATGATAAGGGAGGCCATGCCGCATGCCTTTATAGGTGTGGACCTGATAGTCGGTGCGAGGGGCGAGACAATAGAACGATATGAGGAATCGCGCAGGTTTGTGGAAAGCCTTGACATATCGCGACTGCATGTATTCCCCTACTCGGAGCGTCCCGGAACCCGCGCATTGGGCATAGATCATGTTGTGGACCAGCATGACAAGCATGTGCGCTCCCGAGAGATGATAAATATATCGGAACGGAAATTGGATGAATTTGCCAACCGTTTCACCGGGACCGTGCGTCCGGTGCTGATAGAGCACAGAGAAAAAGGAAAAATGATGAGCGGATTTACCGACAACTACCTGCGCGTGGAAATTGATGCCAACAACGCTTTGGCCAATAAGGTAGTGCCGGTGAGACTTGTGGAATGGCAAGGCGAAGTGATGAAAGGAGTGGTTGAGTGATGGAATGGAAGAAGATACCGGGCGTGTGGGGTTCAAAAGTATTTGTATGGACCCAGAAGGTATTGGCGTACCTGCCGTTCTGGATGCTGTATGTGATAGCGGATGTGGTATTTGTGCTGCTGTACTATGTGGCGCGCTACCGCCGTCATGTGGTGGCAGACAATATAAGCCGCTCATTTCCTGAAAAAAGCGAGAAAGAGCGCAAAGAGATAGTAAGACAGTTTTATCGCAACTTTGCCGACAGTTTTGCCGAGACCATAAAACTGCACCACGTGAGCGACGAGCAGATAAAGCGCCGGATGGTGTATGAAAACACAAAGATAGTGGACGAACTTCTCAATCAGGGACGCTCGATAGTGTGCTATTTCGCTCACTGCTTCAACTGGGAATGGGCACCGAGCATCACTCTGTGGGCGAGCCACAAACCGGGCGGCGACACAGTTTACAGTCAGGTGTACCGTCCACTGAACAACAAGCCTGTGGATGCGCTGTATCTGCACCTGCGGTCGCGCTTCGGGTCGGAATCGTTTGCGAAGAGTCATGTGCTGCGCGACCTTATCCGCGTGAACCGTGCGGGGAAGATGAATGTGTGCGGATTTATGTCGGACCAGAAGCCGAGTCACGGCGACCCTACCCACGTGATGCGTTTTCTGAACCAGCCCACGGCCATGATAACCGGTACCGAGACGCTTGCGCGAAAGCTGAAAATGAGCGCGGTGTATATGGATATGTACAAATTGCGACGGGGACATTACAAAGTGCGTATGCGCATGGTGGCAGAGAAGCCGGAAAATCTTGAACCGATGGAGCTTACCGAGCGTTATGCAGCTTTGCTGGAACAAACCATACGCCGCAATCCCGCAATATGGCTGTGGAGCCACAAACGATGGAAATATCCTGTAGCATTACCTGATGATTATGACCTCACACACCCAAAAAAATAGTATTGCCACACCGGATGTGGCCGTAATAATTCTCAACTGGAACGGCAAGGAACTGATGCGCCGATTCCTGCCAAGCGTGATAGAACATACGCCAGCGGAAACAGGCCGTGTAATAGTGGCAGACAACGGCAGCACCGACGGATCGGTGGAGATGCTCGAGCGAGAGTTTCCGCACGTGGAGCTGATAAGGTTTGCCGAGAACCATGGATTTGCGGAAGGGTACAATCTTGCCATAGAAGCTACAAAATACAAATACACGGTGCTCCTGAATTCGGATGTGGAAGTGCGCAACGACTGGTTGACACCGCTTTACCGGTATATGGAAAGTCATGCCGAGGTTGCGGCTGTGCAGCCCAAAATCATGTCGCTGCAGCAGGATGGATATTTTGAATATGCAGGCGCATGCGGCGGCCTGATTGACAGGCACGGGTACCCGTACTGCAGGGGGCGAGTGTTCGGGACGCTTGAGCGCGATACGGGGCAATACGATAATCCAATGCAGATATTCTGGGCATCGGGGGCGGCCCTGATGGTGCGCACAGAGGTTTACTTGGCAGCAGGAGGACTTGACCCCAAGTTTTTTGCCCACATGGAAGAGATAGACCTGTGCTGGAGGATGCAGTTACAGGGACACAAGATTGCAGTGGTGCCCGAAAGTGAAGTTTTTCATTTGGGAGGAGGAAGCCTGCCGGCAAGCAATCCGCGCAAAACTTATCTTAATTTCCGCAATTCGCTTCTCATGCTGCATAAAAATCTGCCGGAGAGCAGCCGCAAATCCATGCTGCTAAAACGCCGGTTGCTTGACACGATAGCGTGGACAAAATTCATGCTTACATTAGACTGGGGAAATGCTAACGCCATATTGCGCGCGCACCGCGACTATCGCCGCATGAGCCGCGAGTATGACACGCACCCCAATAGGGATTTGCTCAATACCGTTCCCAAGAGGCCCAATATCATTACGGAATATTATCTGCGCAGACACAGCAAGTATTCGGATATTTGCGGAGACTAACCTAAAAATAATACCCCAATTTTTATAAATAGAGATTATGCGATTGAATTACGTGTATATAGCAATAATGTCCGCAGCAATTTTTACTGCCTGCACAGACAAAAATGACGAGCCCGGCAAAGGTGACGAACCACAGTCAGGCATATATCATCTTTCGGGTAAGGTAGAAAAAGGACCTTTTGTGAGAGGCTCAGTCATAAGTATTCAGCCGCTCAACGAATCGCTGAACGCTATCGGCACAGTTTTCAATGGTGAAATACGCGATGATGCAGGTGCTTTTGACCTTGGCGAGATGAAACTTGAATCGCAGATTGTGCGTATTACTGCAGACGGATATTATTACAATGAAGTAAGCGGAAACCTATCAACAGGCACATTGCACCTGACCGCGCTGGCAGACCTTTCTGCGAAAAGCTCCGTGAATGTAAATATCCTCACACACCTCAAATCGGGACGCATTCAGAAACTGATGCATGGAGGAAAAACATTTGCAGAAGCTGACAGGCAAGCCCAATCAGAATTGTTAAAACAATTTGGATTACAAGCATATGAAACGATTCCAGCTGAGTCAATGTCAATTTCATCCGGAACAGATGGGTCAGGCGTGCTTATTGCCATTTCATCCCTTATGCTTGCCGAACGCTCTGATGCTGAAATCACCCAATATCTATCGGTGCTGAGAGAGGACCTTGCCGATGACGGATTGTTTACTGATAACAACAAACAGACCATCTCGCGCAACCGGTATCAGCTGCGGAATCGTATTTCTGACATATCATCCAATGTCATATCACGTTACAACGACCTCGGTCAAAGCGTAAGTGTTCCAGATCTCCGATATTACTATGATTGGAACAATGACGGTGTGGCAGGTAATGAAATTGCCGATGACGCAAAAATTACTCTCTCGCAAAACGAAGTAACATTTGACAAAAATGGGGGTACGGCCACAATAGAGGTAACATCAAATATACCACTGACAACAGAACAATATAACGATTCGTTTGGAGAAGAGTCTCCAAGTTTTACAGAAAGTTCCAGCCTCAATGGTTTCTTTGCATCCACGCTTGCATCTATGAATTGTGTCAGCAAATATGAGAACTCTGTTTTGACAATTACCGTAAACAAAGCGCAGCGTCGCTCCACACAGTCGAAGACAGTTTATCTGTATGACGCTATGGGTAAAGCTCGTGCAGAAGTCAAAGTGACACAAGCCGGAGATCCGACTATTACGCTTGTGCTCGGAGAAAGAGGCATTTCACTTGTAAACCAAAGCTTTGAAAACTTTGTAAAGGCCCTCTCATGGATGTGGTATGTGGAGCGCGGTTACACGGGTATATACCAATATTACGATGTGAAGTGCCCTATGGACCCATCGGATATATACAATCTAAGAGCATTTGAGGCTGCCTACGCCTCCATAGCTTTCAATGCCCGCATAATCAAAGAAGCGACCTCTGCCAATCTGCAGGAGGTAAACCCTTACTTTATATTGCTCAATGCCATCACATACACCGATATGGTAGACAAGTGGGGACGCATAGGATTAACAGAGCTAAGTCAAAATGAATTTGATGCACCGCACCAAGAAAGCGCAGAGACAGTGCTACGGTATGTCAAATACAGTCTTGACGGAATTGCTGATGAATTCAAAGAGAAAAAGTTAGGTGCGATAACCAACGCCAATGAAACATTCAACATGTCAAAAGATGTGTGGCGCATAGCTTCAGCCAATGTGCGTATGGCACTCAACGAACCGTCGGAAGCCATGCCGTATCTTCAAGAAATTATTGACAGCCGCAGGTATGCGCTTTCTGCCGGCAATGAATACGAATCCAACAGCGGCTCAATACTACATGTAAAAGTGTCGGATGAAGTTATGTCAGGCCACACAATGAGCTATTATTCATATGCCGATGTTCTGCTGCTAATGGCAGAATGCCATATCGCCACGAGTAACGCACAAAAAGCCTCGTCACTGATAAATCAGGTAGCAAAAGCAAAAGGCATATCCGTAAGCGGCGATAATGTGAAAGACATAAACAATATTCGCAAACAGCTGTTTATGCCCCGCTATTTTGCATTCCAGAAACGCAATAATCTCGGTGCCTATACATCATATCAAAAGTTGTGGCCAATACCAACATCCCAGTTAAATATGGCTCACAGCTGGACGCAAAACCCGGGTTATTGAGCTATTATGCTTCATGACCATCACTCTTTGGGAGGGTCGGATTAATAATTTGGGGGAGATTGGTGTGAAATTGGAGGTTAATGTGTATTTTTGCGATATATATTGACCAACTATGGACCCCAAGGAACGTATCAAGCAGCTTCGCGACGAGCTGAACCAACATAACCACAATTACTATGTGCTCAATGCTCCTACTATAAGTGACAAGGAGTTTGACTCGCTGATGCACGAGCTGGAGGACCTTGAACGAGCACATCCGGAACTTGACGACCCCTATTCGCCGACACATCGCGTGGGCAGTGACTTGACTCACGGGTTTGAGCAATGGACCCACAAACGCCGCATGCTGTCGCTTGGCAACACCTATTCGGTGGAAGAGGTGGATGATTTTGTGCGCCGCTGCCGCGAGGGACTCGGAGGAGAGGAGTTTGATATAGTGGGCGAAATGAAATTTGACGGCACATCAATATCGCTGCATTATGAGCACGGACGACTGGTGCGCGCAGTGACGCGCGGAGACGGCGAGAAAGGTGACATAGTGACACAGAATGTAATCACGATACGTTCCATTCCATTGGAACTAAAAGGAACTGGATGGCCGGAAGAGTTTGAGATTCGCGGCGAGATAGTGCTGCCGTGGAAAGAGTTTGACCGGCTCAATGCCGAAAGAGAGTTTAACGAGGAGCCGCTGTTTGCCAATCCGCGCAATGCGGCATCGGGCACGCTGAAGATGCAAAATTCGGCTGAGGTGGCCCGTCGCGGCCTTGACGCATATTTCTACTATCTGCTGGGAGAGAATCTGCCAGCCGACAACCATTATGACAATATGATGGCGGCCAAAGAGTGGGGGTTCAAGGTGAGTGATGCCATGACACTGCTACACGGCATAGAGGATGTGGACCGGTTCATCTCGCACTGGGACACGGCACGCAAAGAGCTTCCGGTGGCTACCGACGGGTTGGTGTTCAAGGTAAATTCGCTACGGCAGCAGCTGAATTTAGGATATACCGCCAAATCACCGCGATGGGCAATAGCGTACAAATTTCAGGCCGAGAGAGCATTGACGCAACTCAAATACGTGTCGTTTGAGACTGGACGCATGGGTGTAATAACTCCTGTGGCAAACCTTGAGCCGGTGTTGCTTAGCGGCACGATAGTGAAACGTGCATCGCTGCATAACGAAGATATAATACGCGCCCTTGACATACATGAGCATGACATGCTGTATGTGGAGAAGGGAGGCGAAATAATACCGAAAATAACAGGCGTTGACACCGAAGAGCGCAAACCCGATGCCGCAAGGGTGAAATTTGTGAGCCATTGCCCGGCATGCGGCACACCCCTTGTGAGAGTGGAAGGCGAAGCGGCGTGGATGTGTCCCAACCGCTGGGGTTGCATTCCCCAGATTACGGGACGCGTGGAACACTTCGTGGGACGCAAAATGATGAATATAGACGGCATAGGCGAAGAAACGGTGGAACTGCTCTATCATAAAGGGCTAATTACCGACATCGCAGGCCTGTACAACCTCAAAGCCGAAGATCTCAACACCCTTGATGGGTGGGGAGAGAAAAGCGCGGAGCGAGTGATACAGGGGATAGAACAGAGCAAGAAAGTGCCGTTTGAAAGAGTGGTGTATGCCCTGTCGATACCGTATGTAGGCGAAACAGTGGCAAAGCGGTTGGCTCATGCAGTAGGAGACATAGACACTCTTATGAGGATGCCTGCAGAACAGCTTACCGCGATAGAGGATATAGGGCCGCGAATAGCACAGAGCATTGTGGAATATTTTGCCGACGAGCGCAACCGCAACATAGTGGAGCGGCTGCGCCAAGCCGGACTACAGATGGCCATGAGCGAGGAATCGAACGCCAACCGCACCGACATACTTGCCGGAAAGACCATAGTGATAAGCGGAACCTTCACACTACATTCCCGTGACGAGTACAAGGAGATGATAGAACTTAACGGCGGCAAAAATGTGGGGTCAATATCAAAGAAGACCGACTATGTGCTCGCGGGAGCCAATATGGGTCCGGCCAAACTTGAGAAAGCCACAAAACTCGGCATCCCCATCATAGACGAGCACCAATTTTTAGCGATGCTGTCGAACAATGAGACAGAATAATACTTTGCAATAGTAATAACAATAAAATAATTTACACTTATGAGAAAAATTAAATTCATAGCAGCCGCCATTATAGCTGTTGTAGCTATGTGCTCATTTCAGGCCTCGGCCCAGTTCCGTATCGGTCCGCGCGTGGGATTAAACATCAACTCGCTGCATTTCAACGACAAAGATTTTTCATCAGACAACCGTGCGGGATTCAATATAGGTGTGCTGGCGGAGTTCACAGTGCCGGTAATAGGAATCGGAGCCGACATTTCGGCAATGTATGTGCGCCGTGGGGCCAAGTGGATGGAAGACAACCAGATACAGCGCGGAGGCCGCGACTATATAGAGATACCCATCAACTTCAAATGGCGTATCAACATTCCGGCAATCAACAGAATTGTGCGTCCGTTCCTGACCACAGGCCCGAGTTTTGCATTCTTGACCAGCTCACGCGCAATCAATGATGCCTTCCGCAACAACAAGTACGACACATCGTGGAATTTTGGTTTCGGAGTGGAATTTGTTCAGCGCCTCCAGATCAGTGCCTCATACGGACTCGGAATGACAAAGGCACTCAAGAGCACCGGTGTGACAGAAAGTGCCGGTATAGACGGTCGCAACCGATACTGGACAATCAGTGCGGCCTATATGTTTGGTTTCTAAAAAGAATTGTGCGCCAAAGGCGCCTAATGATTTACTATGTCTGAAAAAACTCCCTTAAAAGGCCTTACCGACGAGCAGGTTATAGAAAGCCGCAGTCGGTATGGCTCTAATCTCATAACTCCGCCGGCCGGAGTGCCGTTGTGGAAAAAATTTCTTCAGAAATTCACCGATCCGCTCATTATAATATTATTGGTGGCAGGAGCGGTGTCGATAGGCATATCCTGCTATGAATACTACTGCCTTGACGAAAGCAAGGAGGTGTTTTTTGAGCCGGTGGGCATATTCATGGCCATAATACTTGCCACATGGCTGTCATTTTGGTTTGAATACCGCGCCGACCGCGAATTTTCACTGCTACAGAAAGTGGACGATGATGATGCTGTGGCTGTGCTTCGCGCAACCGGCGTCACCGAAGTGCCGAAACGCGATGTGGTGCACGGCGATATAGTGATACTGTCGGCAGGCAATGAAGTGCCGGCTGACGGCGAACTTATTGAAGCGGTGTCAATGAATGTGGATGAGTCCACCCTCACCGGCGAACCGATGTGCTCCAAGACCACCGACCCGAAAGAGTTTGACCCGGATGCCACATTTCCAAGCAACCATGTGATGCGCGGGTCAAAAATCATGGAGGGGCACGGCAAGATGAGAGTTTTTGCCGTGGGCGACAGCACGGAACACGGCCATGTGTTTCATGCGGCACAGATAGACAATTCGGTGGCTACTCCCCTACAGGAACAGCTCAACCGACTGGGAGGACTTATTTCCAAGCTGAGTTATGTGGTGGCAAGCCTTGTGCTTGTGGCATACGGAGTGATGTATTTCGTATCGCACACATGGGTGCCGATGGAGTTTTTTGCCCATATGCTCAAGGGCGTGATGATAGCTGTGACCTTGGTAGTGGTGGCAGTTCCGGAAGGACTGCCTATGGCAGTGACACTGAGCCTTGCATACTCAATGCGCAGCATGCTTAAGACCCAAAACCTTGTGCGCAAGCTACATGCCTGCGAGACAATGGGAGCGACAACAGTAATATGCACAGACAAAACCGGTACTCTGACCCAAAACCGGATGCAGGTGGCACATGCCGATTTCTTCGGACTTGAGTCGCCGGACATTTTCACCGGAATGGCACTGAACTCCACTGCACAGCTTGATTTTTCGGGAGCAGAGCCGAAAGCACTTGGCAATCCCACTGAAGGAGCATTGCTGCTATGGATGCTGGCATCGGGCGTGGATTACCGGTTGCTCCGAGAGCAGTGTGAGGTGCTGACGGAGCTGCCATTCTCAACAGAGCGCAAGTTCATGGCAACAGTGGCACGGACTCCGGAGGGGAAAGTGATGCTGTATGTGAAAGGTGCGCCGGAAATCGTGATGGGGCTGTGCAGCAAAATGCCTGAGGGCATAACCAAGGATGAAGTGAACAAACTTCTTCTGAACTATCAGGCGCAAGCGATGCGCACACTGGGATTTGCCTGCAAGGAGCTGAGCAAAGGGACCGTGGCGATAGCCGATGGAAAGCTTCAGGTCAGAGATCTGGAATTTCTTGGCATAGTGGGCATATCGGATCCGGTGAGAGCAGATGTGCCGGATGCCGTGCATGAGGTGCTTGATGCAGGAATAGGAGTGAAAATAGTGACCGGCGACACCCCCGGGACGGCAAAGGAGATAGGCCGTCAGGTGGGAGTGTGGCGCGATGACCGCGACACGGACAAAAACATCACTTCGGGTCCCGAGATTGCGGCCATGAGTGACGAGCAACTTGAGAAAGTAGCCAACGACCTGAAAATAATAGCACGAGCACGCCCGATGGACAAAAAACGCCTTGTGGAAGCCCTGCAACGCCGTAACCAAGTAGTGGCAGTGACCGGTGACGGCACCAATGATGCGCCGGCCCTGAAAGCAGCGCACGTGGGCCTCTCAATGGGCGACGGCACGGCAGTGGCCAAAGAGGCATCGGACATAACCATATTAGACAATTCGTTTACCTCAATAGGGAGAGCCGTGATGTGGGGACGCTCGCTGTACCTGAACATACAAAGGTTTGTAATGTTTCAGCTTACAGTGAATGTGGTGGCATGCCTTATAGTGCTTGCAGGCTCGCTGATGGGTATGGAATCGCCCCTGACAGTTACCCAGATGCTGTGGGTCAACCTGATTATGGACACATTTGCAGCAGTGGCCCTTGCATCCCTGCCTCCATCACACCAAGTGATGAAAGAGAAGCCACGCTCACGCACGGCGTTCATCATAACACCCCAGATGTACCGTACCATTATCGGAACAGGCTTATTGTTCTTTGCAATCATGCTCGGACTGCTCTACTGGTTTGAACATACAAGCTTCAATTCACTGACAGACCTTATGTCGGCAGAATGGATAACGGACAACAAAGGTCTCAGCCCGTACGAACTGAGCGTGTTCTTCACCATATTTGTGTTCCTGCAATTCTGGAACATGTTCAATGCCCGCGCATATGCCACAGGGAAGTCGGCCCTGCACTTAGGCGGCTGCAAGGGGTTTGTATTGATTGCCCTCATAATATTTGTGGGTCAGATAGCCATAGTGCAGGTAGGCGGACGCTTTTTCAGCGTGTATCCATTGAACCTTTGTGACTGGTGCATTATTATATTATCAACATCAATAGTGCTGTGGACAGGCGAATTAGTAAGATTATTTTCAAAGAAATGAAATATTTATTAGCAACAATAATAATGATGTCAGGTATAATAGGCATGTCGGGGGCTGAAACCACACCGCTGCCCGCACCCAAACCGTGCCAAAATGAGTTGAGAGTAAGCGAAGCACTGAAAGTGCGCCATTCGGAACGCAGTTTTGATGCGTCCAAACCATTATCAGAGCAGCAGATAAGCAATCTGCTGTGGGCAGCCGCAGGCATAAACAGGCCCGAATCGGGGAAACGCACCAACCCGACAGCCCTCAACGCACAAGAGATAGATGTGTATGTGTTCACCCCTGATGGAGTGAGCCTTTATGAGCCTAAAAGCCACTCACTAAAATCCGTGGTATCGGGCGACCATCGCGCCCTGATAGCAGTGAGCCAAGAGTTTGTAATGGACGCGCCGGTAGTGTTGCTTCTCGTTGCCGACACAGGACGATTTGAAATTCCGTCAAAGGCCGCAACGCTCATGTCAATGGCAGATGCCGGTATAGCAAGCGAGAACATCAACCTGTTCTGCGCCGCCAACGGTCTTGCCACAGTGCCCCGCGCATCAATGGATGCAGACGGACTCCGGAAATTGCTCAACCTGAGCGAGACCCAGATACCTGCACTCAACAACCCCGTAGGGTACTCAAAATAAAGGCATCCGATAATATTTAACCATATTTAACGATTTGAATTGTGATTATGCCAGTATTGGCATGATTAGTTCGTAACATATTTGTAACTTTGCGGAAATATCAGTATCAATGAAACAATTAATTTCTTTTGCAATATGTTTTGCAGCCACAGCCACGATAATTTCGGCCTGCGGCAAAAAAGATACGAAAGCTTCGGGCGTGATACCCCCGCACCAGAATGAAATGACATTCAGCCCCGATTCGGCATACGCATACGTTAAAGACCAAGTAAATTTTGGGCCTCGCGTGCCGGGATCAAAAGCACATAAAGATTGTGCCGACTACATAGCATCGCAATTCAAGAAGTTCGGAGCTGACAGCATCATAATACAAAATGCATCCGTGACCGCCCACACGGGTGACGAGCTTGGAATAACCAACATAATGGCCCAATACCAGCCTGAATTAGACAACAGGGTACTGATAATAGCCCATTATGACACTCGTCCATGGGCAGACCAAGATGAAAATCCGGACAACACATCCAAACCTATATCCGGAGCCAACGACGGAGCATCGGGAGTGGCAGTAATGCTTGAAATAGCACGTGCCATCGGAGCCAATCATCCCAAAATAGGAGTAGATTTTCTTGCTGTGGATGCAGAGGATTACGGCAAGCGTGACGGGTGGGGAAATGCGGACGAGACATGGTGTCTCGGCTCCCAATACTGGACCAAGCATATGCCGTACACCACATCCAATCTGCCCAAATACGCAATAGTGCTTGACATGGTAGGAGGCAAAGAAGCGCGTTTTCACCGCGAATATCACTCCAACCGCTATGCGCCGCACATAGTTGACAAAGTATGGGGGATGGCAGCAAACTCGCCTTATGCGTCCAAATTCATCAATGAGCCCGGAGGAGCGATAATAGACGACCATGTGTTTGTGAATGCAGCCGGTATTCCCGCAATAGACATTGTGGAGTGCAACAATGCAATCACCCGTTCATTTCCGCCCACATGGCACACTATGGATGACAATATCAGCAACATAGACCCGGCATCGCTGAAGGCAGCAGGCCAAGTGGTAATGAATGTGCTGTATGCTGAAAAACCGCTCTGAATTTTAAAGTCAAAACCATACAAAACCGCAGAAAATGGAAGTGACACGCAAATTTTTTGCATGGTTAATCATAATTGTCTGCGCACTGACAGTGTCGGCGCAGGAGGCGGTGATAAATGTGGCCTCATACAACATACGCCAATACAATAAACAAGACTCGATAAACGGAAACGGCTGGCAGGTACGCTGCCCCATATTGGCGCAACTGATACGCTTTCATGAGTTTGATGTGTTTGGCACTCAAGAGGGATTCAAGCATCAGCTTGAAGATCTGAAAGCGGCACTTCCGGGATATGACTATACCGGAGTGGGCAGAGAGGATGGCGCAGATGCAGGCGAACATTCGGCGATATTTTACCGCACAGACTTGTTTACACTTGTGGATCACGGCGACTTTTGGCTGTCGGAAACACCAGAGAAGCCGAGCATAGGGTGGGACGCAGTGCTGCCGCGTATATGCTCGTGGGCCCGTCTGCGTCATAACCCGACAGGCAAGGAGTTTTTGTTTTTCAATCTCCACATGGACCATATCGGGAAGCAGGCGAGAGTGGAAAGCGCCCTGCTCGTGCAGCAGAAGATGAATGAATTCGGGTCGGAACTGCCAACATTCCTGACAGGAGACTTCAATGTGGACCAGACCCACCAAAGCTATACCGCGCTGACCACCAGCGGGAAGCTGAAGGACAGCTATTGCACAGCCAAACTTGTGTATGCCCTCAACGGCACATTCAACGATTATTCCACCAACGACTACTCCACCTCACGCATAGACCATATATTCGTGTCGCCCAACGTGAAAGTTGACAAATACGGGGTGCTTACGGACACTTACCGCACTCCTGTGGATGGAGCGGAGGCAAGACAGCCGGGATCGGCACCGGAAGAAATCAGCCTCATACCCCATGTGGCACGCACGCCGTCGGACCATTTTCCGGTGATGATACGTGCCAGATTTTAGAGGCGATTCAATAAAAAATTGCACTTTTTTGACTGAAAAGTGCAAAAAAAAGCGAGCGATTGGCCGCAATTCTATATTTTTTTGTAAATTTGCAGCCTGCATTTACGGAACTGACCTTCCTTGCAGATAGTTTTACTATTATCAGTCGCTTAACAATGAAGCCATTACAAGCTAAACTTTCACAGTACACGGCTCCCCAAGAGGCAAAAGCCGCAGGCATTTATCCGTATTTCCGAGCAATTTCGTCAGAGCAGGATCCAGAAGTAATTATTGACGGTAAAAAAGTATTGATGTTCGGCTCAAACTGCTACACCGGACTTGTCAATGACCCCCGAATAAAAGAAGCAGCCATAGAAGCAACAAGAAAATATGGCACAGGGTGCGCCGGTTCACCCTTCCTGAACGGCACTTTGGATCTGCACAAACAGCTTGAGGCCCGCTTGGCCGAATATATGGGCAAAGAAGATGTGATGATTTACAGCACAGGCTTCGGAGTAAACCTCGGCGTAGTGTCAACTCTCACAGGCCGTGAGGATTACATACTGTGGGATGAGCAAGACCACGCATCAATAATTGAGGGACGCCGCTTATCGTTCTCTCAGTCGCTCAAATACAAGCACAACGATATGGCCTCTCTGGAAAAGCAGCTCCAGAAATGCGATCCCGACAAGCTGAAACTGATTGTGACCGACGGTGTATTTTCAATGGAAGGCGATGTGGCCGATGTCAAGACCATAACCGAACTTGCCAAGAAATACAACGCAACCGTTATGGTTGACGAGGCACACGGCATAGGCGTGTTTGGCAAAGGCGGCCGCGGCGTATGTCACCATTTCGGAGTGGCTGATGATGTTGACCTGATTATGGGCACATTCTCCAAATCGTTTGCATCACTTGGCGGCTTCATAGCCACCGACAAGGAGATAACCAACTTCCTGCGCCATCATTCTCGCTCCTACATCTTCACTGCCAGCATAACTCCGGCCTCAACCGCCGCCGCACTCAAAGCACTGGAGATCATGGAAACCGAGCCGGAAATTCAGGAGAATCTGTGGAATGTGACCCACCGCGCACTTGAAGGCTTCCGTTCCGCAGGATTTGAAATCGGCAACACCTCCACTCCTATCATCCCGCTCTTTATCCGCGACAACAACAAGACATTTGCCATCACAACCGAACTGCTCCACGAAGGAATATTCGTAAACCCCGTGGTATCGCCGGCAGTTGCACCTCAGGACACACTCATCCGCTTCAGCCTTATGGCTACCCACACTCCGGAACAAGTGGATTACGCTCTTGACAAAATCACCAAGGTGTTCAAGAAATACGAAGTTCTTAAATAATGGCTTAAAACATACCGATACACAGAGGGCAGCGATTTTTTCGCTGCCCTCTGTGTATCTATCAGTCTGTGTGTAAATATCAGTTTGCCAAAGACTAATTCGCAGGATTATTTTTCTTTGGATATGATTTCGCGAATTTTAGCAGTAGCAGCATCCACCACACCGAGAAGTTTTATGACTTCTTCGGCACGAACCTTATCAGTCTGAAGCTCCACGAGATCGTGCACAAGTTTCTTGATTTCATGCATGGTGTAGTGAGTCAGGTCAACTTCCTCACGATCAAGCACCCGCTGAAGCAAAGTCTTTTCTTTCTTGTCTTTGTTGAACATAGTAATTGAATGTTAGCGATTAGTATTATATTATCACTAACATTCCCGGCTGAGGTTAGGTTCACCGGCAGCGTGAAGCTGCATTGCGTATAACGCTGACAGTAGTGGTATCGGAGTTGAATACCGAATACCAGCCCTGAGGCTCATGTGCGGGATCGGTAACATACGGGCTACCGGGAGTCCAGCGCGAGGAATCGGGAACGGCCTCCCCTCCCCAACCCCAGAAATTAACGCCGTCCACCTTGCGCTGAGGCACAAGGTCAAGAATGGCGCGATAGAATATATCACGACCGGCGGCATCATCGCCACCACGAAGCGACTGGGCTGTGCGTGGATAACCAAACTCCTCAATGACAAGGGGCTTATGCAACGAGTCCAATGCGCGGATATGCTCATCAATATACTCCATGGCGTAGTCCACGGCCTGTTGCGCACCTGTGGTCAATTCGGGCTCGGACACCCAACGCCAGTTGAACGGCCAAATGTGTATGACAGCATAGTCTATTGAGGGCAAGGCGTGAATGCGACGCCAAAGATCAATATCCACTTCGCATCCGAATTTACCTTCGCTGCCTGTGGAAACAAGGTGATTGGGGTCAATGGTGCGTATGGCTTCGGAAGTTTTACGGATATATTCCAACAAAGCTTCTTTGCCCTGAGCACTGAATGCACGAGGCTCATTGCAGATTTGCCATGCCATAATGGCAGGAGACTGGCTATAAGGAATGCCCGTAATGGAGTTGGTGCGCGACACGATGTTGCGGGCATGGTTAACGGCAAGCTCCACAGCCTGAGGCGAAAGGACAAAGTCCTTTACATGACTGACATATTCATTGTAACCGTCAATACCGGGAACAGGGGCAATACCATGACCGGTCCACTGGAGATAGGAGCCGTAACCGCCACTCCATTCCCATGCATTGTTGAGGTATATCACAGCCTGCATGTGGCGTTTTTCCAACTCCACCAAGAGACGGTCAAGCCCGATGAGCTGGGTTGTATCGTAAACACCGGGCGATTTCTGCAGTACCGGGCTGACATGGTGTGGCGCATCGGCAGGCGCATCAGCACCGGCCATGACGCGGATATTGTTAACGCCTATGGAATGGAGGAAGTCGAGTTCCCGCCGCAAACGAGGCAGATTGCCAGCCTCGCCGGGTGATGCGAGAACGGGTGCATACCACATGTTGGTGCCCACAAAAGTATAAAGCGAATCGCCCAGGGTGAAATGTCCCCCGGGCGAAACTTTTACGAAACTGCTTTGCGCCGCAGAGCAAAGGGCCATTGCGGTAACGGCGAGCATAAGCAAAAAGCGCATGAATTATTTGAATACGTATTGCTTGGAAATCGACTCATTGCTGTGCACACGGCGAATGGTGTCGGCAATAAGACCGGCCACCGAAAGCACAGTAGCTTTCTTGCAGTCCTTTTTGAAAGGAATACTGTTGGTGAAAATGATTTCGGTCATGCCGGAAGCATCAACACGCTCGGTGGCGGGATCGCTCATTATGGCATGAGAGGCAAGAGCACGAACACTTTTGGCTCCTTCGGCCATCATAAGGTCAGCGGCCTTGGTGATGGTGCCGGCGGTGTCAACCATATCGTCAATAAGGATGACATTCTTGTCCTTAACATCGCCAATCACGGTCATAGACTCAACGACATTGGCTTTGGCGCGCTGCTTGTGGCAAAGTACCAAAGGTACATTGAGGTATTTGGCATAGCTGTTGGCGCGTTTAGCACCGCCCACATCAGGAGTGGCAATGCACATATTGTCAAGATTGAGGCTCCTGATGTAAGGGATGAACACTGAAGAAGCGTAGAGGTGATCAACGGGAACATCAAAGAATCCCTGAATCTGGTCGGCATGGAGGTCCATGGTGATAACGCGGTTAACACCGGCAGCAGTGAGCATATCAGCTACAAGCTTTGCGGCGATAGACACACGCGGTTTGTCCTTGCGGTCCTGACGCGCCCAACCGAAATAAGGAATGACAGCGGCAACGGAATAGGCCGAAGCACGCTTGGCGGCATCAATCATGAGCAGCAGCTCCATAAGGTTATCGGAATTGGGGAATGTGGACTGCACAAGATATACCTCGCAGCCGCGAACGGTTTCCTCGAACGACACTTCAAATTCGCCATCGGCAAAATGCTGCACATTCATTTTGCCAAGCTCAATGCCGAGATGTTTACAAATTTCTTCGCCCATATAGCGCGACTTAGTGCCGGCGAAAACCTTGATGGGATGAATTGATGATTGCATAACAGTGAACTACTTCTGTAAGTGGGTTAATTATGGTGCAAAGTTACTATTTTTTTGTTTGGGAGCATACGTGTGATGCAGTATTTTTTATTCATAGCTGCATTTTGTAGGCCACAGCTCCATAAGGGGGCAAATCAAGCCGAATCGGGGTGTCGGGAGCAACCGACAGAGTGGCAGTTGTGCCGGAAAGAAGGTCAGTGGCCTCGACATCTCCCTGCTTAATGCCGAGGAAATCAAAGGCATGAGCCGGTATGACAACTGACGGATGGCATTGTTCGCCACTGAAATTAACTACAACAAGAATTGTGTCATTGCCGTGATGACGCAGGAAAGCATAGTGAGTATGGGGATTGAATCCGGGAGTATGGAAATTGACATACATCAGATCATAGAACCTGCCAACGGCGACTGCCGGCTCCTTGCAGCAGAGGTCAAGAATGTCGCGATACTGACGGCGAAGCGCACGCTCGCGGGGGGTGAGACGGGCCAGCGAGGGACGGCCCGAAGGTCCGAGCCAACGCTGTATGGTGGGGATATTCCAGTAATCAAATATTGTGGTACGGCCATCATCGCCGGAAAAGCCTGTTGCACCTGCGGCGGCCTCGCCCAACTCCTGTCCGCCATAAATCATGACAGCACCGGTGCTCATCATGGCACTCACCACCATGGCCGGAATGGCCTTGGCAGCATCTCCGGCGAATTCAGGAGAAGCGATGCGCTGCTCGTCGTGGTTTTCAAGGAAATTGAGCATGTGTGGGGCGATTCCATCCACGCGCTGCCAACAAGAGGTGATCTGTGCAGCGGATACCTGTCCCGCCACTATGCCACGGAGAGTATCGTAAAGATTGACTTTGTCGTAAAGATAATCGAATCCACCGTACTGTATAAAAGGACGGTAAAGATTGACATCGTATATCTCGGCTATGAACTTCACATCGGGATGCTGTGCCTTTACGGCCGCTATTGCCCAATGCCAGAATTCAAGCGGCACCATGTGGGCCATGTCGCACCGGAATGCATCCACACCCTTGTCAGCCCAAAATTTGAGGATATGAAGCATTTTGTGCCATGTGTCGGGAATTGGGTAAAAATGCTGTGAATGATCCCAGGGGTCTATGCCATAATTGAGTTTGACAGTCTCGTACCAGTCGTTTACACCGGGGAAAGCCGTGAAGCAGTCGTTGCCGGAAGCTTTGGCGGGGAATTCCACGTAACGGTCGGGGCCGGTGCCGAGGTCAATGGACGGGGCAAACTGCTGATTGGTGATGTAGATAAAATTGTTGGACGGTTTGAAGCCGTAAGTGCAATCGTCATCAGCCCCAAGGTCACGCACACCTTCGGGGGCGACATCGCTGTGATAGCACCGGGCTACATGATTTGGCACAAAGTCCATTACCAATTTGAGGTCCTGGTCGTGGATGCGTTTGAGCACAGCCTCAAATTCTTTCATACGGTCGGGGACGCTTTCAGCCAAATCGGGATCAATGTCGTAATAATCCTTAATGGCATATGGAGAGCCGGCATTTCCCTTTACTATGTGCTTGTTGTCGGGGAGTATGCCGTAGGCAGAATAGTCAGTACATTGGGCATGCTCTATGACACCGGTGAGCCACACATGCGTGGCGCCGAGCTCCTTTATGGACTTAAGTACCGAGGGGGTGATGTAGTTGAGTTTACCGGAACCGTTCTGTTGTATGGTGCCGTTTGGCACAGGATCGGTTATGCGGTTGGTATAAAGACGCGGCAGAAGCTGATAAATAACAGTTTTTTGCTCAGTGTGCATGGCATAAAATAGTTAGAGAAGGTATTTATGCCGCAAAAGTACGAAAAAATATTCAGAGGAGAGACAGTGTGCGTTTCCGGGGACGGAACCCGAGAGAGATGAGGGTGCGCATTGTTTCCACATAGCCACTGCGATAGACCTTGTCGATATCCTTGAGATTGAATACCTGATAGCGGGCAATGGCATCGGTGTGCACAGCAATGTCGCACATCATCAAATCGTTGGCACAATTGGTTTTAGCCATAAGCTCATAAGAGCGTAAAGCGACTCCGAGAAGATTGTTTTTACTGATAGGACCGGAAGTCAGAGGTGAGCAATTGATGCCTATGAGCACCCGACACAGCTTGCGGATGGTCCAAGCCGGGAGATTGTGCAGAACACCGCCATCCACATAGCGCGTGCCGTCAATTTCCACCGGTTTAAACACAATGGGCATGCTGCACGAAGCACTCACGGCCGTGACTATGTCGCCGCGAGAAAAAGCCACGGGCTTGCCACGGTCAAAATCAGTGGCACCGACGATGGTGGGTATGGGCAAATCCTCAAGATTTTTGTACGGTATATTGTCGCGTAGAAGCTGGCAGAATCCCTCCATGCGCATAAGTCCTGAAGTGGGAGTAGTCAGCTCACACAATTTGGTAAACGACTGCTCTTTGAACAGCTCCACAATGTCTTCAGGAGCCATGCCGGAAGTGTAAAGCACGGCAGCAACGGAACCGGCACTTACACCGGCCACAATATCGGGCTTCAAACCCACTTCCAAAAGAGCCTTCAGAGCACCGGCATGCGCAAATCCGCGAGCGCCGCCACCGCTGAGAGCCAATCCGATACGAAACGGAGGCTTTTTCTTTAACCCTAACATCTCTCTAAAATTAATAAATTAACGGTTAGCAATACAATCCATCAGCATTTATATACTGATAACACTCCAACCGTAAAATTAGTTTCTTGGCCGACAGCAGATGTTTGCACAAACAATCCGGAGCCATAAACGACATTAATATGCCACAAAAATACGATAAGAGGGTGTATTTTTAAATAAGTTAAGGCCTAAAATTGCGATTGTGCAGATAAATTGCTAACTTTGTGCGCTTTTTACAACAAGCATAAGACATTTTACAGAATAATCAAACATAACATGTTAAATCCAATCAAAAAAACCATCGAACTGCCTGATGGTCGCACCATCACGCTGGAAACGGGCAAACTTGCCAAGCAGGCCGATGGAGCGGTAGAGCTGCGCATGGGCAACACAATGCTCCTTGCAACAGTGGTTTCAGCCAAAGAGGCTGGCGAAGGAGTAGATTTCATGCCCCTTCAAGTTGAATACAAAGAAAAATTCTCATCATTCGGACGTTTTCCGGGCGGATTTCTGAAACGCGAAGGCCGTGCCTCGGATTATGAAATTCTCACAGCGCGTCTTGTTGACCGTGTGCTGCGTCCGTTGTTCCCCGACAATTATCATGCTGACACTTTTGTCAACATAACCTTATACTCCACCGACGGAGAGGATATACCCGATGCACTTGCAGGACTTGCAGCATCGGCAGCCCTGTCGGTCAGCGACATTCCTTTCAACGGGCCTATTTCGGAAGTGCGTGTGGCCCGCGTGAACGGTGAATTTGTCATCAACCCCACATTTGACCAGCTCAAGGACGCTGACATGGAGCTGATGGTAGGTGCCACCTACGACAACATTATGATGGTGGAAGGCGAGATGGACGAGGTATCAGAAAACGATCTTCTCAATGCCCTCAAAGCCGCCCACGAAGCCATCAAGGTACAGTGCAAGGCACAGATGGAATTTGCCGAAGAAGCAGGCAAGACCGTAAAACGCGAGTATTGCCACGAGGTAAACGACGAGGCACTGCGTCAGGATGTACACGACAAGTGCTATGACAAAGCTTATGCAATAGCCAAAAAGGGTTGTGCCGACAAACAATGGCGCAACGACAGCTTTGAGGCCATCTGTCAGGAATACATCGACTCTATTCCCGAAGAAGAGCGCGAGGAGAAGACCCCGCTTGTAAAGCGTTACTACCACGATGTGGAGAAAGAGGCCATGCGCCGCTGCGTACTGGATGAAGGCATCCGTCTGGACGGCCGCAAGACCACCGAAATCCGTCCTATATGGGCAGAAGTGGACTATATTCCGGGACCTCACGGATCGGCAGTGTTCACCCGTGGCGAAACCCAATCGCTTGCCACAGTGACCCTCGGCACCAAACTTGACGAAAAGATAGTGGACGATGTAATCAACCAAGGTCGCGAACGCTTCCTGCTTCATTACAACTTCCCTCCGTTCTCTACCGGCGAGGCCAAACCCGTACGTGGCGTAGGCCGTCGCGAAATAGGCCACGGCAATCTGGCACACCGCGCCCTGAAGCGTATGCTGCCTGATGATTTCCCCTATGTGTGCCGCGTTGTGAGCGACATACTCGAGAGCAACGGTTCATCTTCAATGGCCACAGTATGTGCAGGAACCCTCGCATTGCTTGACGCCGGTGTGAAAATGAAGAAACCCGTGAGCGGTATAGCTATGGGTCTTATCAGCGACAACTCCAAGTACGCCATACTTTCCGATATACTTGGCGATGAGGACCACCTCGGCGACATGGACTTCAAGGTTACAGGTACCAAAGACGGTATCACAGCAACCCAGATGGATATAAAATGTGACGGACTGAGCTACGAGATTCTTGAGCGCGCCCTCAATCAGGCCCGCGAAGGACGCCTCCATATCCTCAACATCATCAACGAGACAATACCCGCACCCCGCGAAGACTTCAAACCTCATGTGCCCCGCATCGTGACCATGCTCATACCGAAAGAGCTGATAGGTGCAGTGATAGGCCCGGGCGGAAAAGTGATCCAAGGCATCCAAGAAGCCAGCGGAGCTACCGTGTCTATCGACGAGATAGAGGACGGCGGTTATATAGAGGTGGCAGCCGCCAACAAGGCCGCCATAGACAAGGCACTGGAGATGATCAACGCCATTGTGGAACTTCCCGAAGAAGGAAAGGTGTACAAAGGCAAGGTGCGCTCCATACTTGACTTCGGCGCATTTGTAGAGTTCATGCCCAACCGAGACGGTCTGCTCCACATAAGCGAGATTTCATGGGATCGTCTTGACAACATGGAAGCTTCAGGTCTGAAAGAAGGCGATGAAGTGGAAGTGAAACTCATAGAAATAGACAAGAAGACCGGCAAATACCGTTTGTCAATGCGCGCACTCCTTCCCAAACCGGAAGGTTATGTAGAGCGTGAACGCGCACCGCGTGGCGACCGTCCCCGCCGTGACAATGGTGACCGTCCCCGCGGACCGCGTCGTGATGGCGACCGCCCGCGCCGCGACAACGGAGACCGTCCTCGCCGTGACCACAACAACAATAACAACAACGCCGAGTAATACCACATCAAGGCATTGACAATACCCACCGGGGGTGCACCATCAGGAGCGCCCCCGGTGATTTTTTTCATATTGTTGCATGAATCAATAACTTTTTGTTAACTTTGCAGAAATCTCACCATATTTATACCTTAACCATGACAATACGCCCGTTTCTGGCTTTGGCCGCACTATTGGCCGCAACAGCCCTCCCTGCCCAAATCACCACAGCCCAATACATAACCCCTGACACCAAGGAGACACGTTCACTGGTGTACAATCCGGGAGACGAAGGCTCAAACCAGTACCGCATACCGGCTCTCGTGGTAACTAAAGACGGTGCACTGCTCGCCGTGGCAGACAAACGCATCGACAACATCAATGACCTGCCAGGCAAAATAGATGTTGTGGCACGACA
>HF985646.1:20719-75184 GCA_000431155.1 Bacteroides sp. CAG:927 | reverse complement strand
TATCCTTATTGCCGAGCATGACAGCATAGGAGGGTACGGCGACCCTGCAGTAGTGGTGGACAAAAAGACAGGCGAAATAATAGTGATTTCAACTCACGGAAACGGTCTGTGGCAGACCACTCCGGGACACATAAGCGTGTCGCGCTCCAAAGACAACGGACTGACATGGGAAAAAGCCGTGGACATCAATCCGCAGATACTCACAACCGACTCCCTTGGCAAACAGCCCATCAAATGCAACAGCGCATTCGCCATATCGGGACGCGCCCTACAGCTGAAAAACGGCCGCATCATCTTTGCACTCATCACCCGTCAGGCCGGCGTGGAATGTTTTCCGGTATATGCAATATACAGCGATGACCGAGGGCATACATGGCATGTGAGCAAGAATCCGGCAACCCTTGACGGCGACGAATCAAAGATCGTGGAGCTGGCCGACGGCACCCTGCTAATGTCAATCCGCAACCGCTGGGGCGGAGGCCGCTACAACGGCAAGCGCATTTTCGCCACCTCAACCGACAAGGGCACCACATGGAGCGAACCGCAACCGGGCAAATCACTGCACGCAGCGGCCTGCAACGGCTCCATAATACGCTACACCCACGGCGGGAAGGACTTGCTGCTGCACTCTCTGCCGGCACCGGGCAAGTTCCGTGAGGACATAACGATATACCGGAGCGATGACAACGGAGGGACATGGACACCGACGCACCTTGTGAGCCGTGCACCGGGAGCGTACTCGTCAATGGCAGAACTTCCTGACGGCTCAATAGGAATACTTACGGAGGAGGCAATAGGCAATTGCGGCGAACGGCAGAGCGGAGGCTACCGCATATGGTTTACCCGCATCAGCCCCGAGGAATTTCTTACACCTATAAAATAATAGCCACATATAAAATAATAGCCACATACGACACAACGGCGACTGATGCGCCGGATTATGCTTTCCGCCTGAAAAAGATTTTTTAGGCGGAAAGTTGATAATATGGAAAGAAATACATAACTTTGCAAAGTTTTTTCAACACGCAATTGCATTGTGGGAAAGTTTACAGAATATAAATTGGCATTGAAGAGCATGCCGGTCGGCACTCAAACCTTTGAGTATCGGCTCGGTAAGCAGTTCTTTATGAACATGGAGAGCGCAGACATCCACGATGCGGATGTGGATGTGAAGCTCACCGTTGTACACAAGGACGACATATATGACCTCACCTTTGATATAGAAGGTGTGCTCACACTGATTTGCGATCGCTGTCTTGACAATCTTGAATGGCCCATAGACACCACATATCACTTCACAGTGAAATACGGCGAGGACTACAATGATGACAGTGATGACCTGCTGATAATACCGGAGAGCGACAACTACCTCAACGTGGCATATATGCTCTACGACACCATAGCCCTTCAGATACCCATAAAGCATGTGCATCCGTTGGGCAAATGCAACAGGCAGATGACCGCCATGCTCAAAAAGCACCGTGCCCACAGGCCGGACGATATGGATGCCGACCTTGAGGACGAGCTGATAGACGAGATAGACAATATCGATGCCGAACAGCAAACCACGGACCCGCGCTGGGAAGCACTGAAAGGACTTGGCAGCGATGCCACATCAGATGAAGCCCCGGCAGAAAGCTAAACGACAAACACACAAGGCACCGACCTTGGAAAAAATATAAAAAACAAACAAATAAAAATAAGTCATCATGGCACATCCTAAACGAAAACAATCAAAGACTCGCACTGCCAAGCGTAGAACACACGACAAAGCAGTAGCTCCCACTTTGGCACTTTGCCCCAACTGCGGCGCATGGCACGTGTATCACACAGTGTGCGGAGAATGCGGTTACTACCGTGGCAAAATCGCCATTGAGAAAACAGCAGTGGTTTAAGCCACTCACCTATTACTGCGCTTTGCGCCTACGGGCTGCGAAGCGCTTTCACATATTATCAAATGACTATGCTTTACGCAAGAATATCGGGCGTATCCTCGTATGTGCCTGACGACATACTTGACAACGACATGCTGTCAAAAATGGTGGACACCAACGATGAGTGGATCACCACCCGTGTAGGAATCAAGGAACGCCGCATATTGAAGAAACCCGAAGCCGGGTCATCATATATGGGCATTCAGGCCGTGAACAAGCTTCTTGCCGAGACCGGCACCAAGCCCGAAGAAGTGGACCTGCTTATTTGCGCCACCTCCAATCCGGACTACCGCTTCCCCTCCACCGGATCGGTAATCGCCTATCAGTGTGGCCTTACCAACTGCTACGCATATGACATACAGGCAGCTTGTGCCGGATTTATCGTGGCACTTGAAGATGCCGCAGCCTACATCAAATCAGGTCTTCGCAAGAAAGTTGTGGTAGTAGCAGCCGAAATGATGTCCTCAATGGTCAACTATAAGGACCGCACCACCTGCCCGCTGTTTGGCGATGCAGCCGGTGCCATGCTTGTAGAACCGACAGAAAAGGCAGTAGGCATTATGGACGCAGTGTTCCATGTGGACGGCGTTGGCCGCGACCATCTGCTCATGAAAGCAGGCGGTTCAGTACACCCCGCCACCCATGCCACCGTTGATGCCGACGAGCACTATGTGTTCCAAGACGGCAGATTCGTGTACAAACATGCCGTTACCGACATGCTTACCTCATCGCTTGATGTGGCCAAACGCAACAACCTCACCATGGAAGATGTGGACTGGCTCGTACCTCATCAGGCCAATCTGCGCATCATTGAGGCAGTTTCATCCCGTGCAGGGATAGCTCCTGAAAAAGTGCTTGTGAACATCGAGCATTACGGCAACACCTCGGCAGCGTCCATACCCTTGTGCATAGACGAATACAAAAACCGCATCAAGAAAGGCGACAAGCTGATACTCACCGCTTTCGGTGCCGGTTTCACATGGGGTGCGATGTATGTGATCTGGGACATCTAATCCCGTATAGCATACGCGCCAAACAAAAATATTGCAATAATAGCATCTTTTCGGATGCTATTATTGTTTTATTATAAGTAACCAAAACAGAAAGTATATATGAACGAAACTCACAAAGCGGGATTTGTGAACATTGTGGGAAATCCCAATGTAGGGAAATCCACCCTCATGAATGATCTCGTTGGAGAACGGATATCAATAATCACCTCCAAGGCACAGACCACGCGTCACAGAATAATGGGGATAGTCAACACCCCCGAGTACCAGATAGTATTCAGCGACACTCCCGGAGTGCTCAAGCCCAAGTACAAACTGCAGCAAAGCATGCTTGATTTCAGTGAAGGCGCGCTGACAGATGCCGATGTGCTTGTGTATGTGACGGATGTGGTGGAAGACCCCGAAAAGAATGCGGATTATCTGGCCAAAGTAGCCAAAGAAAAGGTGCCTGTATTGCTCGTCATCAACAAGATAGACCTGCTCAAAGATCAGGCACAGCTCAATGACATAGTGTCGCGCTGGCAGGCACTGCTGCCCAACGCCGAGATATTTCCCACCTCGGCCACAGAACATTTCAACGTGTCGAATCTGATGCAGCGCATCGTGGAGCTTCTGCCCGTGTCACCGCCATTCTTTGGCAAAGACGCACTTACCGACAAGCCTGCAAGATTTTTTGTGACGGAGATAATCCGCGAGAAAATCCTGCTCAACTATGACAAGGAAGTGCCCTACTCCACAGAAGTGATAGTGGAAAAATTTGACGAAAAAGATGGCGCCATCCATATCATGGCAGTGATATATGTGGAGCGCGACAGCCAAAAAGGAATACTGATAGGCAAAGGCGGATCAATGCTGAAAAAAGTGGGGACGGCCGCCCGCAAAGACATTGAAACATTCTTTGGCAAAAAGGTATATCTGGAGCTGTTTGTGAAAGTTGAACCTAACTGGCGCAACCGTGAAAACAAACTGCGCTCGTTTGGCTACATAGAATAAAAGTGTTAACTTTGTAGTTAAAATTAACGTAACAAACGCTTATGTCACAACTGGTAGCCATAGTGGGCCGTCCGAATGTGGGAAAGTCCACACTTTTTAACCGCCTTACACAATCGCGCACTGCAATTGTGTATGAAACCGCAGGCACAACCCGTGACCGTCAGTATGGCCGCGTGGATTGGAACGGCAAGGATTTTTCCATAGTTGACACCGGCGGATGGGTGGTTAATTCCGATGATATTTTTGAGGGAGAAATCAACAAGCAGGTGCATCTGGCCATAGAGCAGGCCGACGAGATACTGTTTGTGGTTGATGCCATGAACGGTGTGACCGATCTTGATGACCATGTGGCAGAGATACTGCGCAAATCAAAGAAACCCGTGATACTGGTGGCCAACAAGGTAGATTCAAATGACTGGCTGTACAATGTGCCGGAGTTCTACTCACTTGGCCTCGGAGACCCGTATCCCGTGTCAGCAGTCAACGGGTTCGGCACCGGCGATCTGCTTGATGAAGTGGTAAAGAAACTACCCGAAGAAGACCCCAATGCCCAAGAACAGCTGGATGAGATACCCAAGTTTGCCATAGTCGGTCGCCCAAATGCAGGCAAATCATCACTTATAAACGCTTTTATAGGAGAAGACCGCCACATAGTGACCGATATAGCAGGCACCACCCGCGACAGTATCTACACCCGCTACAATAAGTTCGGTTTTGATTTTTATCTGGTGGACACCGCCGGTATCCGCAAGAAAGCCAAAGTCAACGAAGATATTGAATACTATTCAGTAATACGCTCCATACGCGCTATTGAAGCATCGGATGTATGCATACTGATGATTGACGCCACACGAGGCATCGAGGCACAGGATGTGAGCATCTTCTCACTTATCCAGCGCAACAAAAAAGGACTTGTGGTGTGCGTGAACAAGTGGGATATCGTAGAGAACAAGTCGCAGGATGCCATAAGACATTTTGAGGCTGCCATACGCGAGCGTTTTGCCCCGTTCACCGATTTTCCCATCATATTCGGCTCCGCGCTCACCAAACAGCGCATCTTCAAGGTGCTTGAAACAGCCGTGGAGGTGTATAAGAACCGCAAGCGCACTGTGCCGACATCACAGCTCAACACGGTGATGCTTGATGCAATAGCAGCCTATCCCCCACCCGCCAACAAGGGCAAATTCGTGAAAATCAAGTATGTCACAATGCTAAAAGGTGCGCAGATACCCACATTTATTTTCTTCTGCAATCTGCCCCAATGGGTTAAAGAACCGTACCGTCGCTATCTTGAAAACAAGATACGCGACAACTGGGACTTCACCGGCACCCCCATCAATGTGTATATGCGCGAGAAATAAAGCCAAACCATTTTAAGTATATTTTAAGGGTTGTCGGAAGGCAACCCTTTTTTCATCACCGAAATTCAAGATAAAATGACCGAGACAATAACCACTATAATAGGATACGCAGCAGCCATTTGCATGGTGTGCGGGTATCTGCCGCAGGCATGGTACACAATACGTACCCGCGACACCGACGGAATAGCGATGCCAACTTTTCTGCTTTTGGGGTTCGGAAGCATATTTTTTGTGATACAAGGGGCGCTTCTCGGCAATGTGCCTCTTGTGGTCACCAACACCATCACGACAGTGGCGAGCGCCATAATCTTCGTCATCAAGATGAGAAACGACCTGAGGCGCAAGAAGTGATCACATATATATTGTAAATCAACGGCAGATACAATCCGAGTCATATGACACTTCAACAAATGGAATATATTGTGGCAGTTGACAAATACCGCCATTTTGCAAAAGCCGCGGAATCGTGCGGCATAACACAGTCAACCTTGTCCTCACTGGTTCAAAAACTGGAGGCAGAACTTGATGTAACCATATTTGACCGCAACAGCCATCCCGTGAGGCCGACTGCGGTGGGTGAAGAGATCATCAGCCGCGCAAAGCTGCTGCTGTTCAACGCTGCGCAGGTCAGAGAGCTTGTGGCCACCAGAAAAGGAGAATCGGTGGGTAAAGTGTCGCTCGGCGTTACTTCAACTGTGGCTCCGTATCTATTGCCGAAAATGTTCAAATACCTGTCGGAGAATCATCCGGATATAGAGCTCCACGTGGAGGAGGCGCGTGTGTCGGCCCTCGTTTCACAGTTGGAACGCGGAGAGCTTGACATCGCGCTTTTGGCTACGCCCCTTGACAACAGTGAATTGCTGGAAATACCGGTTTATCATGAACGCCTGATGGCATACGTGTCGCCTGACGAACCTATTTACGAGGGGATTTACTTACAGACCGACACGCTCCCGGTGGAGAGCGTGTGGGTGCTCCGCGAAGGGTATTGCCCGAATCGGGGAGTGTTTCCTTTCTGCAACCGCAGAGCCGGGCGACAGGCCATTTATGAAGCGGGCAGTGTGGAGACACTGATAAAAATTGTTGACGAAAACGGAGGGTACGCCATCATACCGGAACTTCATGTGCCCCTTCTGAGCAGCAGTCAGCAGGCCAACGTGCGCGCACTCACCAATCCCGAGCCAACCCGCGAGATAGCATTTGTGGTACACCGCAATTTTGTGCGTGAGCGTCTGCTCAACATACTTGCAGACGCGATAAAAACCGTTATTCCCCGGGCAATGATCAATAACAGGCTCAAGAAATTTCCGATTACGCTGTGATTGATAAAACCGATAAGCCAATCGGTTTTATAGTTTGTGTCAATGTGGGTAATGGTGTAACTTTGTTGCGCAAAACAATGAATCACAAAGGACATGGCACAAAAACAATTTTTCCGTTCTCTACCCAAAAAAGGATTATCCCTGTACTGGATACTGATAGTGTATCTCATTGTGGGTTTCTTCTATCCTGTAATCGGTTTTCTTGCAGTCATCTGCATGATAGCCCCGGTGGCTTTTGCCGTGCGCAAAGGGAGATGGTGGTGCGGAAATGCATGCCCACGCGGAAATTTCTATGACCGGCTGTTGGCGAAATACTCGCCGCACAAACCTATTCCGGCATTTGTGCGCACCAAAGGATTCCGCATATTTATGGTGATGTTCATTTTCACCATGTTCGGCATACAGATGTACCGTGCGTGGGGCGACTGGGATGCCATGGGGCGTGTGTTTTGGACCATCATACTGATAACCACGATAGTAGGTGTCACGCTTTCATTTATTTATGCACCGCGCACATGGTGCTCATTCTGCCCGATGGGAACGCTGTCGTCATGGGTCACACCGCGCAGCGGCAAGCTCCCCGCCAACTACCGCCGCATAATGGTGGGTGAAAGATGCACCACCAAATGCAAGCTCTGCTCGGCAGTGTGCCCCATGCAGCTAAAGCCGTACGAAAGCAGAAACGAAGAGGAAGGATTTCTGCATCCCGACTGCATAAAATGCGGACGCTGCACCATGGGATGTCCGCTCAAAGTTCCTGAAATGAGGTCATAAGAGCCGGTGGTTTTGTCATTCGCTGTCATATTTGCGGAGCATATATTTGCGCCAAAAAATCCAACAGCAAATGACAAAACAGCCTATCAAACGAACAGTTGCAGAATTGCCGGCACACGAAATGAGGCGCAATGGCGCAGTCAACAAATGTGTCAACCTGCGTCATACCGAATTATGCGGCGATGAAGCCCTGAGTGTGGCCCCGCAACCGGAAAAATTATGCGATTATCCCCTGACCCCCCTGCTCCAACTTCCGGGCACGGATGAATGGTTGTTTTATTCAGCCGCGGACGCAGAGGGCAATTCCGAACTGTATGCAGGGTCATGCCAATCAGAGCCTGAATGGTTGACGCAACTGCCGGGAGAACCGAGATGCGCAGTACCTACGCCGTCGGGAGCGGTGATAATGTTGCCTGACGGTCCGGTAAGAATCAGCAGAAACGGAGAAATATGGCAATCAAGCAATGGCGAGCGACCGGCAGTGTCGCCCGTAGTGATAACTGCCGCCCCGAAAGGCACCATGACCAAAACCACCTCGCCGGTGAGCCTTGAACTGAACACTTCGGGACAATACGCCTCACCTGACAGCAATTCACTATCAAAACTGCGAACCGCGCTTATGGCAACATACTCGTCATTGAGCGCAGAAGCGTTGGCAGGCGGCGTATGGATACAACCGACAGGGGTACGATGCCGATTGCTTGACAGCAGCGGCAACGAATTATGGCGCAGCCCGATACATATAGTTGGTATAGACGGATGGCAATGCGCCGGAGCCATAACCGGCACATTGAGCGGAGGAGGGAGCAGCTTCACCACTTCCGCACTGCATATAGCGGCAAAATCATTTGCCATAAACGTGCATGTACAGGAGCTTCCGGAAAGCAGCGCATTGCGCGGCAGAGCGACAGTGGCCGTTATCGAGGCCACACCGCAGCTGCATCCGGTTTTGTCAGACAGACTTCCGCGCACACGTATTTCGGCAATCACGAGCAATACGCCGCAAATATCGGTGTGGATGCCCGGAGTGCAACCTGAAGAGAGCGCAACCACCACGATGCAGACACGCAGACTGCAAGCGATAGCGATGCTTCCCGACAGCCTGATGACACGCATAGGACGGATAGACCTGACAACCGGAGACACCACGGTGCAGCTCACGCCCCAAGCATCGCCTACGGTGGATGAGGAGACTGGCGCACTGGACCAAGCGGCAAAGGATGCGGCAGAGAGCGGCACCGGCAAATCGGATGACCCGCTGTGGCAGATAATATCAGGCGGTGAGCCGTTCAGTGCCGGATGTGTGGTGCAGAACGGCGACACTACAGTGTGGGGCAACATATCGCCGGTGCGAACCCGAAGCGCACATCCGTTTCCGCAAGTAGCGAGCACCGCCGAAGGAGGGTGGCAGGCGGCACTGCGCATCAGCGTAAACGGATCAAGCTATGTGACCCGATATGCAGGGAACGACAACAGGCCGACATCATTGTGCCCCATAGTGATGATAGAATTGCCGGAAGCCACGAGCGCCACACTTTATGTCAGGGACACGGCCACAGGTGCCATAGCACAAGCCGACCTTGAGCTGACAACGATGGCAAACGGACTAATGTCGTGCCACATATCGCCGGGGCTAAAGCCGATTGCACTTAAAGCATCGGAACTTACCTCACTTCCGGCTGCGACGGCTTATGCCGGGGCGGTACAGGAGATGCGCGGCTCGGTGCTGGTGGCCATGAGCAGCGAGCCAACAAAAGCCTTGTGCGGAGGAGTGTGCTCGCAAGGAGAGATAAAGGCACTTGCCACAGCTATCAAAAGTCAGTCATCGTGGGATTTTTCGCGGTGCCATGTGTATGCATTCGCCACCGACGGCATCTACACCGTGGCAGCCAACACACGCACGCTCAATGTGTCGGCCGCCTGCATCGACACCCGAGGAGTGATGGATGCAAAAGCGGTGGCCCGCAGCCCGCATGGGGTTGTGGCAATAGCAGGAGGCCAACCGGTGGTGTGCACGGCCTCGTCAGTGAAACCGTCAACGCCTCTACCTAACACACAGACAAGCATGCTGAAACAGGTGGCGTGGCACAGCGGAGATGATGAATTGTATTTCACCGACACGCAAGGCAATGTGGTGGTGCTTAACGGTGGAGAATGGCACAACATACTCGTGCCGGAGCGCGTGGAAAGCATCTGCTCGGTCACTGACGCGATATGGCTCAGGTGCTCCGAGAGCAGCTTCATAACAGGGCAACAGAAAGAGTGTCATGCGGAATGGGAGTGCAACCTCATGTCGAAATGGCCCGGAAGAGTGACAAGCGTAACTCTGCCTATAAACGCATCACTTTTTTCGGGCAAGATCGAGATAAGGGCACACAACGGCGCGGGGGCGGCCCATTCACTGCCCGTTACCACGCTGAACATTGACGGAGAAATCAACACACCCATCCGTATGCGAATCCTTGCCCCATGGCGAAGCTGCCTTGTGATGAGAGTGGCGGCAAACGTGTCGGCAGATTTTAATATGTGTCCTGCCGCCATCACAATAACGCGCCCCTGTTTGCGTTAAATAGTTAATGAAACAGATACACAAAATAATAATTCCGATCATAGCCGCCCTGATGGGTGTGGCCATGACCGCATGCATAGAGGACGGCATCAGCTCATCGCCGTCCGACCAGCCCACATTTTCCACCGACACACTGAAAATGGGCACAGTATTCACCTCCGAAGGCACAGCTACATATTCCATACGCGTTTACAATCCTCACGACAAGATATTGTCAATGAGCCGCGTGGGATTCAAGAACGGCGGAACCGGAATGTTTCGTCTGAATGTGGACGGCCAAAGCGGACGGGAGTTCAACAACGTGGAGATCCGCCCCAATGACTCAATATATGTGTTTGTGGACGCATGTCTTGAGGTGCAGAATTCCGCATTGCCCCTGACCGTGGAGGAGACCATAGAGTTTGAGACCAACGGCAAGATTCAGGAGGTGGTGATAACCGCAGACGGCCAGGATGTGGACCGTCTCCACGGCCATATCATAGATGCTGACACAGACTGGAGCGACGGAATGCCGCGCCAAATCTTTGACTCGCTTGTGGTGGCCGAAGGAGCCAAACTCACCATAGGAGCAGGCATGAAGCTGTATTTTCATTCCGGCGCACAACTCACCGTACACGGCACACTTGACATAAAAGGCACGCCCGAAAATCCGGTAGAACTGACCGGCGACCGATTTGGCCTTGTGGCCACCAATGTGCCGTATGAAATAATGTCGCAACAGTGGGGCGGAGTATATTTCGGGCCGACATCCAAAGCCTCAAAAATGCAGTATGCGGTGGTGAAGAACACCGAATACGGAGTGCTTGTGGACTCAGTGGCACCGAGTACCACCCCGGCACTTGAGCTTATCAACTGCCGCCTGCGCAATTCGGGTGGAAGAGTGCTCACCACCCTGCACTCCAACGTGAACATAACCGGGTGCGAACTGGCCGAAGGAGCTGCGGGCGTGGCATATTTCCAAGGAGGAACAATAAACATGCTGCACTGCACGCTGAGCAACTATTATCTGTTTTCAGCCGTCAGCGGGCCACTCGTAACCCTGCAACACTGCAATGTGGTGACTGACGATGAATCGGGGCTCCCCTACACCTCTGCCACCATAGCCAACAGCATACTGTGGGGCAACGGCGGCGATATGAGCACCTCAAACCTTGACGACACCGGCGTGTGGGTGAAAAACTGCATACTGCAGTCGCAGGGAGAGGATGACGAGCATTTCACCAATATATTATGGGGACAGGACCCGCTGTTCTTCACCGACCGCGGCCGCTATTATTTCGACTACCGCCTGCGCGAAGGCTCTCCGGCCATAGGCGCATCCGACCCGGAACTTGACACAGCACTTCCGGCCACCGATTTCTACGGCACCCCGCGCTCCAATCCGGCCACGCTGGGAGCATTTGAGGTGCAAACCGCCCCTGAAAGCCAAGAGTGACAACAAAACAAGGGAGTATTTGGGACAGCAAAGTAAATTTGCTATATTTGCAGACATAAAAAACCTTAAATACATGCCTTATGGACCAAAAGCTCCTGAATATAGCCAACCAGTTTGATCTGGAAGGCACAATATCCGAAATCACCCCCCTTGGCTCGGGCCTTATCAACGACACATTTCGCGTGCGGACAGCAGGTACGGACACTCCGGATTATGTGCTTCAGCGCATCAACCATCACATATTCACAGATGTTGACGGACTGCAACGCAACATTTTAGCCGTCACCAACCATATCCGAGGCAAACTGCTCAAACAAGGAGTGAAAGATATAGACCGCCATGTGCTACGTTTCCTGCCGCTAAAGAACAACCCCGAACTGAGCTATTACATTGATGCCAACGGAGAATATTGGCGCGTGATGGTGCTGGTGAACGACTCCGACACATTTGACATAGTAAACGAGAAGTATTCCAAAGAAGCCGGTGCGGAATTCGGGCGTTTTCAGGCCATGCTCGTAGATATTCCGGAAACACTGATAGAAAGCATCCCCAATTTTCACAACATGGAGTTCCGCCTCCAGCAGCTCCACGAGGCACTTGAAGCCGACCCGGTACACCGCCTTGCCAACGAGCCGGAGGCCAAAGCCATAGCCGAAGACCTGCTGCGCCGCGCCGAGGATATGACCCTTGCGGAGCGTATGTATCGCGAAGGGAAGCTGCCCAAACGCATATGCCACTGCGACACCAAGGTGAACAATATGCTGTTTGACAAAGCCACAGGCAAAGTGCTGTGCGTGATAGACCTTGACACAGTGATGCCATCGTTTGTGTTCAGTGATTACGGTGATTTCCTGCGCACAGCCGCCAACACCGGAGCCGAAGACGATCCGGACCTGAGCCGCGTGGGGTTCAACATGGATATATTCCGTGCCTTCACACGCGGATACCTGTCAACAGCGGGCAACTTCCTTACGGAAGCGGAGAAAGAGAATCTGCCGTATGCCGCCAAGCTGTTTCCGTACATGCAGGCAGTGCGATTCTTCACCGACTACATCAACGGCGACACCTATTATAAGATACAATATCCGGAACACAACCTTGTGCGCACCCGGGCACAAGTGCGTCTGCTTGAAAGCGTAGAATCACACGAAGATGAGATGAAAGAGTTCATAAAATCGCTCCAGTAAACATTTTCTACCATCAAAGCGCTTTTATTCACGATAATTTATTATATTTGCAGGCTGAAATTTCATAGTCAGAAATCAATAAATTAATATAAACATTATTTTACCTATCAACACATGCAAAGCAATGGAAAATTGGGGAGTATAGTGGCGGGTGTAATCGCCATCTTCCTGGTGCTCATTTGCCTGTTCTACATTTCGTTCACCGTTGTGGGCAACCACTACGAGGACAAGGCAGAGGCATATGCCCATCAGGCAGCAGGTGCACAAGGCACTAACTCCGACACCTATCGCATGGCCTACAAGTCATACATTGACTCTATATCAAAAGAGAAAGTATGGCTGGGCTACACTTACAATGAAGTTCAGAAACTCGGCGTAGGCCTTGGTCTTGACCTTAAAGGCGGTATGAACGTAACCCTACAGGTTTCGGTACCCGACATACTGCGTTCAATGGCAAATGCCGAGGGCAATCCATATTTTGAAAAAGCATTGGCCAACACAGACTCAGTGGTTAAAGCCACCAAGAGCAATGACTATGTTGCCATCTTCTGCCAGCAGTACAAGGCACTTGACCCCACCGGCGACCTGTCGGTAGTGTTCAAGGACCAAGTAAAGCGCGGCGAAAAAGCCGATGCCGTGGAAGCCGCATTGAAACAGGAGGTCAAAGACCGCGTAAGCTCATCCACCAATGTGCTTCGCAGCCGTATCGACCAGTTTGGTGTCGTAGCCCCCAATATCCAAGAACTTGAAAAGGACGGCCAGATACTGCTTGAGCTTCCGGGCGTGAAAGAGCACGACCGTGTACGCGAGCTGCTGAAATCCTCAGCCAACCTTGAGTTCTACGAAACAATGACCATGAACGAGTGGCAGGGAGCGTTGGCACAGCTTGACGCAGCCCTCCGCGCCGACTCCACCAGCAACGGTATGGGTCTGTCAGGTTATTTCCTCCAGATGGGCAACCAGTACAATCCTATCGTAGTGGGCACCTCCACCGCCGCCAACCGCGCCGCCATTGACTCAATCATGGCATCGCCTCTGGCCAAGCGCTATCTGCCCGGCAACCTGAAACTTGCATGGGAGGTTAAACCCCAGACCGCAGAATTCACCGATACCGTTACCGGCAAAAAACGCACAATCGACCTCTACACCCTCATAGCACTCAAGACCTCCAACGGCAAAGCAGCTCTGAGCGGCGATGTGGTTACATCGGCCACATCCGACTTTGACAACATGCAGGGCGGTAACTATGTGTCAATGAATATGAAGCCCGATGCAGCCCGCCAGTGGGCACGCATCACCGCCGCCAACCTTGAAAAACAGGTGGCAATTGTGCTTGACGACCAAGTTTACTCAGCCCCCCGCGTCAACTCTGTGATTGAGGGCGGCCGCAGCTCCATTACCGGTGATTTCACCACCGACGAGGCAAAAGACCTTGCCAACGTGCTCAAATCAGGTAAGATGGCAGCTAAAGTAGATATTATCTCCGACACCGTAATCGGACCTTCACTCGGCCAGCAGGCAATTGAAGACGGCTTCATGTCGTTCATCATCGCGCTTGTGCTCCTGATGATATTCATGTGCGCATTCTACGGCGTTATCCCCGGCCTTATCGCCAACCTCGGACTGGTATTCAACATCTTCTTCACTTTCGGTATTCTGGCCTCATTCCAAGCAGTGCTGACGCTGTCGGGTATAGCCGGTATCGTGCTGGCCTTGGGTATGGCCGTTGACGCCAACGTGCTTATATTCGAGCGCGCCAAAGAAGAGCTTCGCGCCGGCAAGAATGTGCGCACCGCAATTTCCGACGGTTATGCCAACGCTTTCTCCGCGATCTTTGACTCCAACCTTACCTCAATCATCACCGGCGTAATCCTGCTTCTGTTCGGAACAGGTCCCATCAAGGGCTTCGCCACTACCCTGATTATCGGTATCATCTGCTCATTCTTCACCGCAGTGTTCCTGACCCGCTTAGTGTTCATAGCAGGCGAAAAGAGCAAACCGTTCCAGAATCTCACCTTCACCACCTCGCTTTCGCGCAAGATGTTCACCAACACCCACTTCAACTTCCTTGGTGCCCGCAAGATCAGCTTCACCGTGGTAGGCGTGATGATAGTGCTCATCGTTGGTTCATTCTTCCTGCGTGGCCTTAACCAAGGTATCGACTTCTCCGGAGGCCGCAACTACGTGGTACAGTTTGACCATCCCGTGAAGACCCATGAACTGCAGACCAAACTTGCTCCGCTGTTCAACGGTGCTCAGGTATCGGTAATCACCATTGACGATGATACCAAGGTGCGTATCTCAACCAACTACAAGATTGACTCCGAAGACGAGAACATAGACAACGAAATCACCGACATACTCTATACCGGACTTAAGGACGAGATCGGCTCAATGAGCAAAGCCGACTTCTCCACCACCAACGAGAATATCGGTATCATGTCATCGCAGAAAGTAGGTCCTACAGTGGCCAACGACATGCGCACCGATGCAGTCATAGCCGTGCTTCTGTCGCTCGTGGCAATGTTCCTGTACATTCTGGTACGTTTCCGCAACGTGGCATTCTCACTCGGCGCACTTGCAGCCGTGGCATTCACAGCCTTCACCATCATAGGTTTCTACTCCCTGTTCTGGGGTGTGTTCCCGTTTGCAATGGAAATAGACCAGTCGTTTATCGCAGCTATCCTTACCGTAATCGGTTATCAGATCAACGATACCGTGGTGGTATTTGACCGTGTGCGTGAGAACGTAGGTCTGTATCCCAAGCAGAATTTCGGCACCACCATCAATCTGTCAGTAAACTCCACATTGGGACGTACAGTGATGACTTCAGCATCAACCCTGCTTGTGCTCCTGTGCATCTTCATACTGGGTGGTGACGCAATCCGCTCGTTCACCTTTGCAATGATATTCGGTGTAACCATCGGTACACTTGCCACCATGTTTGTGGCAGCACCCGTGGCTTACCTCACCGACAGCCGCAAGAACAAAAAAGCCGGCAAATAATCTGTAATCACAGCATAAAAATAGTGCAGCGCGACTCTTATCGGGGTCGCGCTGCATCGTTTATATACAACACAAAACACAGTAACTAAGAGTGCCGGTGACGCTTGCCGATGTTGGTAAGCACCATGCCGGCAATTATAACGGCCATGGCAGCCACCTGTGCCCAACGGAGAGTGTCAAGCCCCATGAGGACAGCAGACACAGTGGCAAAAACCGGAAGAAGGTACTGGTATAGCGACACCAATTCGGAACCGATGCTCCGGATAGCGGGCTGCACCAGAAAATAAGCTATGAATGTGGGGCAAAGCAGTATGAAGCCTATTTCAAGCCACGGAGCCGCTACCGACGCATGGAGAATGGGAAGCTTGTCAAAGCCTATGGCGAGGAAAGCCCCGGGAATGGCCGAAAACAGAAACACCCACCGCAGGAGGGTGACAGGAGGATACTTGCGTGTAGGCTGCTCAAGAATCACAAGATAGAACGCATAGCATATACATGAGGCCACGGCCAAAACATCGCCAAGAAGATTGTCGCTGCCGGCCTTACCGGAATTGCCGTCAAGAATCACTATCACAGCTCCGACAAACGACACCGCCACACCCGCCAGCTCGATCCATGAGGGACGCGCATGACGAAACAGTACGCCCATGAGCAAAACAAACATGGGCGGAAGGGTCATGATGATGGATATGTCGATGGGATTGCCATAGCGCAATGACATGACAAACAGATAAATGAAGCCGAACAAGCCTATAACGCCGCCAAGCAGGATTAGCTTCCAGTCAGCACGGTCAATACGGGCGTTCCTGACAAATAGTGACGCAAGCCAAAAGAGCAGGCATCCACCAACGAGCCTCACGGCTGAGATGCTTTCAGAGGTCATCCATTGCGGAATGAGGGCCTTGGTGAAAGACACATTCACGCCCCAGAATATGGTGGCAACGAGGATGCAGGCATTTCCCGCAATGAATTTGCCGACAGAGGGTTTCATGACAATCAATTAATAATCACCTCTCCGGCGGGAAGTTCCTCAATAGTGCCGATGGCAGCGGCCATAGAACCGTAGGCGCTGCGCCTGATGCTGTCAAGAGCCGCCCGGGTCTGCGAACGCGGCACAATAGCCACAAGCACTCCGGCTGTGGGCATGGCGAGCGGGTTAAGGCCGCGTGCGGCACAATAATCGGCAACGGCACTGTCAACGGGCACAAGAGTGCGGTCCACATTCACGGCCATGTAAGACCTTTTGGCGGCACGACGGAGCGAATCCATCAACCCCTCGGCACGAGTGGGGAGCAACATGGCCCTGATGCCGGGAGTGTCGCGCAGAAGAGCGTGCACCATGTCGCCGAGCGACACAGGGTGATCCACAACCTCCGCCACAGGATCAATCCCCTCCCCACGGGCTATATCCACAGCCACACCATGGGCACCTACAGGGCCGCTTACCAACACTATGTCGTCCGGCTCAATGCATGCGGCACCTATATCCAGATCGGGAGGAAGAAGCCCAAGACCGAAACAAGAGATTGCCACACCGTAACGCGGTCCACGAGTGGAAAGCGAGGTATGGATGCTGACACACTCCATTTCGGCCTGCACAAGAGCATCGCGGATGCTATCGCGCAAACGATGCAGCTCCGATATGGGAGTGTCAGTATCAATTATCAGATCGGCCGCGAAATAGCGGGGAGTTGCACCGCGGCGCAAGAGACGGTTGGCAATGTCGGATACCGCAAACATACCCAAGTCACCACCCTGCCAGCTGAGTGGGAGGTCGTCATAGATATGTGAGGTAGCGGTGTATTGTGCGGCGTTAAAATCCAAAGCGCCCTGATGACGGTAATTGTCGGGCACAAGCGAGCGAAAGTCAATATCTTTATCCATAGTACAGAGACAATAAGTATATAACTAACGCTACGGATGCGCACATGGTTCGCGAAAACCGCCAGAGAACAAAAGCGGGCACTCCCGCAGTGGGAACGCCCGCAATATGAGAAATTGGTAAAATGTGTTACTTCACATAAACCTTGGTGGCTTTGTCACCCTGCTTGCGGATGTAGAGGCCGGGGTTGTTCTCAACATTGTTGATACGCATGCCCTGAAGATTGTAGTACTCAACGGGAGCGTTTTCATTGTCAACAGCGGTTACACCATTGATACCAGCCCAGTTGTCGAACTTAATCCAGCCTTCCTGAACAGCAGACTCTGTCGCACTTACAGACCATACATAATTCTTGGTAGGCTCGTTAGTTGTAGCCCAACGACAGTTCTTAAGAGTCACAGTGCCAGTAGCATCATCAAATGATGAAGGAACAAAGGGTTCATCTTCTGTGCTCAGACCAGCAATTATATCCTCCTTGGTATAGTTGTCACCCAAGTACAGGAAATAACCTTCAAGGTTTGTGGGCAATAAAGATGCAGTTGTACCGCCTGATAAAGCTGCAGTAAATCCACAATAAGACAGAGGAACTACCGGAACGAACTCGGGATCAGCAATTGAAAAGGCTATAAACCCTTCGGCTTTAGCATCATTATTGCTCATCGGGCTATTTAGATAGGGATTGACGAGACGATACATGCCCTCAATATTCTCATTTTTCTCAACAGCTACTTCATATGCATATTGAGCAGGATCCACATTGGCAGCGGGAAGCATCCATGCATCAGCAAACTGAGCAGTACCAGCCTCAACCCAACCATCTTCAGGAAGAATCTGGTAGTTATCCCAAACTACACCTTGAGCCACTGCAATTACATTTTGAGTAGCAAGAGTAAACCAGCCTTTATCAATATTACCGATACCAATGACAGCATTAGAATCAAACTCAAAGCTATCACCATTAATCGTAGCAGTAAGAGGAGTATTGAGTGCTGAAAGCGGGTTTTCATTCTCGGCAGCACTACTATTATAATTCAGGTTATACAAATAAACCTGCATCTGATAGTACTCGTCATAACCCAAATCCTGATTAGGCTGAATAGTGAGAGTCTGAGAGAGCAGACTGAAAGTAGCACCGAATGTCCAACCATCAGTAGAAATGGTGTAATTATTACCGGAAACCTTAGTTATAGTCATTCCAATGGTCTTGGTTGAACCGGCATTGCTACCAATCATTGTAACATAACTCCACGAATAAGTTCCGGATATGTCGGCGATGTCAATATCCTTGGTGCTAATGCTGTTGAGTTTTTTGTCAGTAGTGCCTAGAGCAATCTTTTCAGAAAGTTCAGTCTTGTTGAACTTAGCCATACCATCTTTTCCAAGGGAGAGCTGCTTAAACCCTGCAGCTGAAACGGAAGAGACTGCTACGAGAGCAGCGATTGCCAAAGTGTAAAACTTTTTCATAAGCATAAAATAATTAATGATTAATATATATGTGTATAGAAACTCTATTACCACTGACTAAAAAATGTAAGCACCCCGATGCTTAAAGCCGGAGGTGCAAATCCATTGACCCTGCAAAGTAAACAACAAAATTTTTACTTTGCAACTATTTTATAGAAAAATTCACAAGTTTGCCAACAATTTGTTAGAAATGCGCGCTATTTGACGGAATTTTGACAGTTTTCTAAAGAATATTTGTGCGCGGCTTGTTGCAATAGTGTTGCAAAAAACATCACATCGGGTTAGCGTTAAAATAACGGAAACCCGATGTGATGATGGGATTGGTGTGTAAAGGAAATCAAGCGAGACAATCGTCAAGACTGCGTGTGAGAGCCTCACGGTCAAGATGCTGTCCGATGAAAACGAGCTTTATCATACGGTCGCCATAGACGGGGTCCCAATCGCGTGCAAGCGCGGGATCAGTGCGCATCATCTGCACGAGCTGGTCCTCGGGGGCAGTGGCAAACCAATAACCGGCCTCGGTGAGTTTTTTCTGCACCCCGGCCTGCTCAAAAAGATAACTCATATCCATATTGTGCCTGAAATACAGCACCCCTTTGGCACGAATCACATTTTTGGGCCATTGACGGCTTATGAAATAATCAAACTTGTTGAGGTCAAAAGGCTTGCGGCGATAATAAACAAAGGTTTGTATGCCGTATTCCTCGGCCTCGCCCTCGTCATGATGATGGTGGTGCTCGTGATCGTGGTGGTGGTGCTCATGCTCATGATGGTCGTGGTCGTGATGATGCTCGCGGGCCTCAGCTTCCTGCTCGGCGGTGGGAGCCTCCTCAATTTTACGAACCCAAGTGGCTGAGGTGGCCACACGCTCAAAATCAAACATATGTGTGCCAAGAATATCGGTGAGCGGCACATCGCAATAATTGCACTCAATGATTTTGGCTGCGGGCTGAATGGCACGTATTATGGTGCGTATGCGTACAGCCTGCTCGGGTGTGACCTCATCAATTTTGTTGAGAAGGATGATATTGCAGAACTCAATCTGCTCAATAATGAGATTTTCTATATCGTCTTCACTCACACCGTCGGCAGTGAGGGCATCGCCGCAGGCAAACTCGCTCTGCATGCGCAAGGCATCGACCACTGTAACGATGCAATCGAGCACGGGAATGCCGTTGCGCTTCAACTCCGGGGCGAAATTGCGCCATGAGCAGATGGTTTGTGCAATGGGTTCGGGTTCGCATATACCGGATGCCTCAATAACGATGTAGTCGAAATGTCTGGAAGCCAGCAGCTCATTGATCTGCTCGATGAGATCATTTCTGAGTGTGCAGCATATACATCCGTTCTGGAGGGCCACAAGGTCGCCCGAGCTATTGTTGTCCTGCCCTACTACGCCGCCTTTCTGAATCAGAGAGGCATCAATGTTGACTTCGCCGATATCGTTGACAATCACTGCAAAGCGTATGCCGCGTTCATTGGTGAGAATCCGGTTGAGCAGTGTGGTTTTGCCACTGCCGAGGTATCCGGTGAGGAGGAGTACGGGAGTATTGTTAGTGTTATTCATAACAATGATATAATTTTCTGCAAACTTACTCATTTTTTACTATTTTTGCGCAAAAAACAAGAACCGCATGATTACCAAAATACTCTCTACGGCACGCCACTTCCTTGAGACGAACCTGTCCATGACCTCGGGAGACGTGGTAATGGACATACTGCTTATGCTTGTGATAGCCCTTGTAGCCATAGGCGTATATTATGTGGCAAAGGGAGTGCTTTATTTTGTGGAGATATTGGTGGAGAAAACGCCCACCACGTGGGACGACGACCTGATAACATACCGCCTGATGAGAGCCGTTGCACAGTTGGCACCGGCAATCGCCGTAAATCATATGCTGCCCACCCTGTTTGTGGAAAGTCCTGTGACACAGCATTGGGCAAAGATTTTCACTACATTCTATATACTTTGGGCAATAGTGCACCTGCTGGTGGTGCTGACAGGCAACATATACACGGCACTGTATCACCGGGGAAAACTGCGCCGGTATGCGGTCAAGGGAGTATTTCAGATGATAAAGCTGGTGCTGATAGGAGTAGGAGTGGTGGTAGGAGCCTCAATACTTGTGGGCAAAAGCCCCACGGCCATACTCACGGCCATAGGCGCAAGTGCGGCGGTGCTGATGCTGGTGTTCAAGGACACGATAATGGGTCTGGTGGCATCGGTGCAGCTCACGGCCAACAACATGCTGCGCAGGGGCGACTGGATAGTGGCGAGCACCCACGGTATAGACGGCGAAGTGGAGGATGTGAGCCTCACCACAGTGAAAGTGCGCAACTGGGACAATTCCATATCCACCATACCGCCATATTCATTGATAAGCGACTCGTTTCGCAACTATCAGGCCATGCGTGACCTTGGAGGACGGCGCGTGGAGCGGAATATACTTATAGATGTGAACAGTGTGCGGTTTCTATCGCCACAGGAGATAGCGGAGCTAAAAGAGCACGGACGACTGGAAGGGATTTCGGAGGAAAAGATAGCATCAGGCATCAATGTGCAGTTGCTGCGCTACTCGCTGGAACATTTTCTGACCCATGACAACCGCGTGAACCACAAGATGCTTACCATGGTGCGCCAGATGGCACCCACAGCCACAGGACTTCCGCTGCAGCTGTATTTCTTTACCCACAGTACGGGATGGAAAGATTTTGAGCGTGTTCAGAGCGACATCATGGACCATGTGTATGCCTTGACGCGGGAGTTTGGAATCACGATGTTCCAGTCGCCGTCGGGCACAGACATCAAGGACCGACTCTAAAACCGTCGCACCATCTTGAAATGGCCGATTTTGAGGGCGGCAGAAAATTCCACAGGCACACGCGAGGACCGCTCTATGGCGCATGTAACGGGATAGCCGGAGGGCTTGCCGTCAAGGTAATAGTCAAACCGCACGCGGTAGGTGGGAACAAAGACACCATCGGACGAATAATCGCCGGTGCCGAGATAAGTGAGCGACAACCGCTGCACATTGCCGTCGGGTCTTACCACAGGCACCTCACAGACCTGATCGGGATGCAGAGCCGAGAAATCCATGTGCCAGAAAAAGTAAAACAGAGCCAGCATGTCGCCTGAAATTTCAACAGCTTCCATTGTTTCGCGGGACGCATCAAGCCGCCCTTGTCCGTGAGTGTTGCGGTAATAGTCGGGGTTGGAGAACACAAACGATTCATTTTTAAGCTCAGCAGCCAACGGCTTGGCATACCATCCGATCTGAAAGCGCACATTTTCGGTTATGCCCACAGGAGGGGTGTAAGGAGTGCAGTGCATGACAGCCCGGAGAGTGTCGCGCACAGTGTAGATGCGTCCGCCCCAGTTAATGCTCTTGCCATTAAGCACACCAGTAAAATCGCTGCCATTGGTGGCGATGCTCACGACAGCGTGTCCCACCTCCTTATGGATAAAGCCAAATGAATACATCACATTATAGCGATAGACCCCTGTCTGCGCATTGGCAGCCAACACGCAAACCGAAAACAGGGCAATCCACAGCGTCTTTCTCATAATTGTATAGTTGAAAGCTACTGCCCGAATCAGTGGTTCCGACAGTGTACTAATGTAACATGTCAAGGGGGATAAATGTTTGGTTGTTGCATATTAACCGCCAAATGACTAACTTCGCAAGAAATAATCAACCATCATGAAAATCCGTAACATAATAGTCTCTTTGTGCCTTGCAGCGGCATCCACAGTGTGGGCAGGTCCCAAATATGTGTTCTATTTCATAGGCGACGGCATGGGTATGGGCCAGATAATGGCCGCACACACATACAACCGCGTAGCCCTTGGCAACGACAGTGCCCTGCAGATGATGCGTTTCCCTTATGCCGGGATACTCACAACCTACTCGGCCTCATCTACCGTGACCGACTCGGCAGCGGCCGGCACAGCCCTTGCCACAGGACACAAGACCAACAACGGAGTGCTTGGCCTAAACGCCGATTCGGTGGCCGTGACCTCAATGGCAAAAATTCTGCATGACAACGGGTGGGGCGTGGCTCTTGTGACCACCGTGGCTCCTGACGACGCCACACCGGGTGCATTCTATGCCCATGTGCCCAACCGAGGAATGTATTATGAGATAGGACGGCAGGCAGCCGACTGCGGGTATGAGTTCATGGCCGGCTCAACATGGCGCGGAGCCACCGACAAAAAGAATGAGCCTACAGACCTGATGGCATACATATCCTCAAGGGGAGTGGATGTGGTGACAACCATAGACGATGTAAAGGCATCAAAGTCGCGCAGGGTGTTTCTGCACAGTGCCGACCCGTTCAACAGCAGCAATGTGGGATTCACCATTGACTCCATACCGGGTACGCTGACGCTTCCCGATATGACCGAAACCGCGATAGAACACATGAACAAGGTGTCGCCCGACAAGTTTTTCATGATGGTGGAAGGCGGCAACATTGACCATGTGGGTCACGGCAACGACGGGGGCACAGTGGCTGTGGAGGTGGTAAATTTTGACCAAGCACTTGCCAAAGCGTATGACTTCTATCTCCAGCATCCCGACGAAACCGTTATCATAGTCACCGCCGACCATGAAACCGGCGGCCTGTCAATAGGAAACGGCACAGTAGGCTACACCTCGCACACCGAATATATCCCCTATCAGCGTATGAGCAAGGACATGTTCTCGCGCAAGGGAGCTGAATTTCTCAAAAACGGCACTCCGTCGTGGGAGGATGTGAAGCGGTTCACAGCCGAATGTACGGGGCTGTGGAGCCATGTGCCGGTGAGCGAGAAACAGGAGGCAGAACTCAAGGCCCTATATGACCGGGCGATGAGCGGCAATACGGAACAGGCGAATGAAAAAACGCTGTATGCATCGTACTCAGCCTTGGCATCGGAGATATATCGCGTGCTCAACACCAATCAGGGGTTCGGGTGGACCACCGGCGGCCATTCCGGGAACCCGGTGCCAGTGTTTGCCATCGGAAACGGGATGGAAATGTTCGGAGCGTTTCTGGACAATACGCAGATTGCGCCGATGCTTCTTGACCTAATAAACAAATAACCATTACCGGGGTTCATGACACGCCACATAGCCATCTTTGCATCGGGCAACGGCTCCAATGCCGAAAACATAATACGCCACTTCAACTATCCGGTCCATGATACGGATATAAAGGTGGCGCTTGTGGTGTGCAACCGCGCAGATGCCGGAGTGATAGGAAAGGCCGACAATCTGGGAGTGCCGGTGATGGTGCTCGGACGCACGGAGATAAACAATCCCGACATTATGGAGCCTTTGCTGGCGGAGTACAAGACAGAGCTGATAGTGCTGGCGGGATTTCTGCTGATGGTACCGGAGTTTCTCACAGAGCGGTATGCAGGCCGCATTATCAACATCCACCCCTCACTGCTGCCAAAGTTCGGAGGCAAAGGGATGTACGGCAGACATGTGCACAAGGCTGTGGTGGAAGCCGGCGAACGGGTTACGGGAATCACCGTACACATGGTGAGCAATGAATATGACAAGGGGGAGATACTATTTCAGGCCACAACCGAAGTGCTTGACACCGACACTCCGGACTCGGTGGAGAAGAAAATCCATGAACTTGAGCGCAAGTATTTCCCTATGGTGATAGAAAAAGTCGCTGAAAACGACTTGCTGAACTTGTCATTCCCAACGACTTGATATCAGAGCGGCAAACGAGGCTCGAACTCGCGACCCTCAGCTTGGGAAGCTGATGCTCTACCAACTGAGCTACTGCCGCAAATGTGCTGCAAAGATAATGGCTTTGCGTCAATTATGCAAAACAAGAGCCAAAAAACAGCACAAAAAAAGGCCCTGCTTATGTGAAGCAAGGCCCGATATATTAAATTAAGGAAACTTACGAGCTTACATCATGCCGCCCATGCCACCCATGCCTGGAGCGGGCATTGCGGGAGCAGGATTTTCTTCCTTCTTCTCGGCGATGACGCATTCTGTGGTGAGGAACATACCGGCGATAGAAGCGGCATTTTCCAGAGCCACGCGAGTTACCTTAGCAGGGTCGATGACACCTGAGGCAAGGAGGTTCTCATAGGTATCGGTGCGGGCGTTGTAGCCGAAATCGCCTTTACCTTCCTTGACTTTCTGCACCACAACGGCACCTTCAACACCGGCATTTGCCACAATCTGACGAAGAGGTTCCTCGATGGCACGCTTAACAATGAGGATACCGGTGGTTTCATCATCGTTGTCGCCCTTGAGAGAATCAAGCTTCTCCACGCAGCGGATGTAGGCAACGCCGCCGCCGGGAACAATACCTTCGGCAATGGCAGCACGAGTGGCAGAGAGGGCATCGTCAACGCGATCCTTCTTTTCTTTCATCTCCACTTCGCTGGGAGCACCGATGTGAAGCACAGCTACGCCGCCGGCGAGCTTTGCAAGACGCTCCTGAAGTTTTTCGCGATCGTAATCGGAAGTGGTCTGCTCGATCTGAGCACGAATCTGAGCCACGCGGTTGGCAATAGCTTCCTTGCTGCCGGCACCGTTTACAATGGTTGTGTTTTCCTTGTTGACAGTGATTTTGTCAGCACGGCCAAGATAGTCAAGAGTTGCAGATTCAAGCTTCATGCCCTTTTCCTCGCTGATAACGACACCGCCGGTAAGGATGGCGATATCCTCAAGCATCTCTTTGCGGCGGTCGCCGAAACCGGGAGCCTTGACAGCGCAGATTTTCAAAGAACCGCGCAGGGAGTTGAGCACGAGAGTGGCGAGAGCCTGCTGATCAACATCCTCAGAGATAATCAGCAAGGGGCGACCGCTCTGGGCAGTGGCTTCCAATATGGGAAGGATGTCCTTGAGGTTGGAGATTTTCTTGTCGTAGAGAAGGAGGTAGGGAGAATCAAGCACAGCCTCCATCTTTTCGGAGTTGGTGATGAAGTAGGGTGAGATGAAGCCACGGTCAAACTGCATACCTTCCACAATGTCAACGGTGGTTTCGGTGCCTTTGGCCTCATCAACTGTGATGACGCCTTCTTTCTTCACTTTCTTCATTGCCTCGGCAATGAGACGGCCAATATTCTCGTCATTGTTGGCAGAAACGCGAGCCACATCCTCAATTTTCTTGAAATCGTCGCCCACCTCTTCGGCCATAGAGCGGATATTTTCAACGACAGCGGTTACAGCCTTGTCGATACCGCGCTTGATGTCCATGGGGTTAGCACCGGCAGCCACATTCTTCAGGCCCACGTTGATGATGGACTGGGCAAGAACAGTGGCGGTTGTTGTGCCGTCGCCGGCATCGTCGCCGGTTTTTGAAGCCACTTCCTTGACGAGCTGTGCGCCCATGTTCTGGAAAGCGTCCTCAAGCTCCACTTCGCGAGCCACGCTCACGCCATCCTTGGTGATGTGGGGAGCACCGAATTTCTTTTCAATAATCACATTGCGACCCTTAGGACCAAGAGTCACCTTAACGGCATCGGCCAAAGCGTCAACGCCTTTTTTAAGCTCTTCGCGAGCCTTGATTTCAAATTTTATTTCTTTAGCCATGGTTATGCTGTAAATTTCAAAATGTATTAGTCTTCAATAATAGCCAGAATGTCGCTTTGACGCATGATGAGATATTTCTCGCCGTCAAGTTCGATTTCAGTGCCGGCGTATTTGCCGTAAAGCACAGTATCGTCAGTTTTCACAATCATTTCTTCATCCTTAGTGCCATTACCGGCGGCAAGCACGCGGCCTTTGAGAGGTTTTTCTTTAGCGGAATCCGGAATAATGATACCGGCCATTGTAACTTCCTCGGCAGGACACGGAGCAATGAGCACACGGTCGGCAAGTGGTTTGATATTCATAATTGATTACTTTTATTTGGTTATATTATTAAGTTCGCAATAACACAACATGCACAATTCGTGCCAAACAGCAAAAACTGACACGGCGACTGACAATTTGTCGCATCACATATACAACAAACTGAGCCACAGATTGGTTTAATGGCAATAAATTAATGTGGGAGGGCTGACGCTATGACATCGCGGCTCTGCTGCATGAGGAGCTGCAGGTCGTAGCCCCCGGCCGGCGGCAGGATAGGCTCGTGAATGGTGAGGGTGATTGTGCCCCAGTGCGGCAAACGGGCAATGCGCGGCATGACAGAAAAGGCACCGTCAATGGTCAGGGGCACCACCGGGAGGTTGAATTCCGTGGCAAGAGCAAAGGCACCGCGCTTGAAGGAGCGCATCTCGCCGGTCCATGTGCGTGCGCCTTCGGGAAACACCACAATGCTCATGCCGCCCCGAAGAAGCTTCTCGGCGCGCTCCATGGTATGGCGGATGGCTGCAGGCGACGACCTGTCAACATAGATCTGGCCGGATTTTTCGCAAGCGAGACCCACAAGGGGGATTTTTCGCAGCTCCTGCTTCATCATCCACCGGAACGAGTGTCCGAGGTACCCGTAGATAGAGAATATATCATAAGCGCTCTGATGGTTGGCCACAAACACATAGGATGTGGAGGGAGAAATGTTGTGTTTTCCGCGCACCCTGACACGCACAAAAGCGAGCACGCACCACAGTCTCGCCCACACCACTTCGGGCCAGTAACCGCACCATCGTCCGGCACCTATCATAGAACCGATTATGGCAATCAAGGCCGTAATCACTGTAGCCACCAGCAGAAGCGGCAGCATAATCACACACTGATATATTCTATAGAGGTAAAGCATAACAGCACAAAAGTAATGAAAAATCGTGATATTTTATTGTGCGCACAATTATTTGGCAATGATATTATGATGATTTCGCGCAAAATCATTACCTTTGTGGGCAATAAAATTCAACATAAACATTTGCTCACTTATGTCGTTTATTGCAGATCGTGTAAAAATGGACGGGCTGACATTTGATGATGTTCTTCTTATCCCCGCCTACTCCGAGGTTCTTCCCCGAGATGTGAAATTAACCACCAAGTTTTCGCGAAACATTGAGCTTAACGTGCCGTTGGTGTCGGCAGCCATGGACACCGTTACAGAGGCACAGCTGGCCATTGCCATTGCCCGAGAAGGCGGCATAGGTGTGATTCACAAAAACATGAGCATAGCCGAACAGGCCCGTCAGGTACACGCCGTGAAACGCGCTGAAAACGGCATGATATATGACCCCGTTACCATAAAACGCGGCAGCACTGTGCGCGATGCCCTCGCCATGATGGAGGAGTATCATATCGGCGGTATTCCCGTGGTGGATGACGACCGCAAGCTTGTGGGTATAGTCACCAACCGCGACCTGCGCTTTGAGCGTGACCCGATGCGCCTTATTGACGAGGTCATGACATCTGAAAACCTCGTGACCACCAACCAGAGCACCAATCTGGAAGAGGCCGCCCAGATACTTCAGGAGCACAAAATAGAAAAACTGCCTGTAGTGGACAGCGACGGACGCCTTGTGGGCCTTGTCACCTATAAAGATATAACCAAAGCCAAAGACAAGCCCAACGCATGCAAGGACAAGCTCGGACGCCTGCGCGTGGCCGCCGGTGTGGGTGTGACAACGGACTCCATGGAGCGAGTGGACGCACTTGTGGCAGCCGGCGTGGATGCCATAGTAATAGACACAGCCCACGGCCACAGTAAAGGCGTGGTGGGTGTGCTCAAAGCCGTAAAAGAGAAATATCCCCATATAGATGTGGTTGTGGGCAATATCGCCACCGGCGAAGCTGCCAAATACCTTGTTGAGGCCGGAGCAGACGGCGTGAAAGTGGGCATAGGACCCGGCTCCATCTGCACCACCCGCGTGATAGCCGGAGTGGGCGTGCCGCAGCTTACAGCCGTTTACGATGTGGCCAAGGCCCTCAAAGGCACAGGAGTGCCCCTTATAGCCGACGGCGGCATACGCTACTCGGGCGACATAGTCAAAGCCCTTGCAGCCGGAGCCTACAGCGTGATGCTTGGCGGAATGCTTGCCGGTGTGGAGGAAAGCCCCGGCGACACCATAATCTACAATGGCCGTAAGTACAAGTCGTATCGCGGCATGGGCTCGCTTGAAGCCATGGAGAAAGGGTCAAAGGACCGTTATTTCCAGGCCGGCGAATCGGATGTGAAGAAACTTGTGCCCGAGGGCATAGCAGCCCGCGTGCCGTACAAAGGCGCACTTTACGAGGTGACCTACCAGATGCTCGGCGGATTGCGTGCCGGTATGGGCTACTGCGGAGCACCCGACATAGAGAGCCTTCACAGCGCCAAATTCACCCGCATTACCAATGCAGGCGTGGCCGAGAGCCATCCCCACGATGTGGACATAACCCGTGAGGCCCCCAACTACAGCGCATCCAACCGCTAAGTAACCAAAGAGAATACATTTACGCACCGACATGACAATAAAACGCCATGCCGGTGCGTTATCTTTAGGTACATTATTTTTTTAGATCATTATCAAATATCCGGATATGTTGCATAAAAAATTTGCTGCCGGAATACTGGCAGCTCTTGCAACGGGCACTCTCGTGAGCCTGATGGCCAATGCCAAGGACCCCGTTGTGATGACAGTGGCAGGACACGATGTGCCGCTGAGTGAATTTCAATACCTTTACAACAAAAACAACATCCAGCAGCAGTCGAAACAGTCGATTGACGAATATGTGAAATCGTTTGTGGATTACAAGCTGCGCGTGGCCCAAGCACTTGAGGAGCGTCTTGACACGATGCCCGAATACAAAAAAGAGTTTGAGCAGCACCGTCTGGAGCTTGCGGAGCCATATTTTGAGGACTCTGTGGCTCTTGACTCCATGATACGTGTGGTATATGACCGCATGCACTACAATGTTGACACCGACCACCTGATGCTCCCGCTATCGGATGCGGACCATACACCCGAGCAGCAGCAGGCGCGTCTTGACAGCCTGCGCACCCTTATCAAAGAGGGGAAAGCCGATTTCTATGAACTGGCCAAGAAATATTCGGTTGACCCGAGCGTAAAGGTCAACGGCGGCCACTTGGGATATGTTGTGGCCAATACCTACCCGGCATCATTTGAAGAAGTGGTGTTCAACACCCCTGACGGAGAGCTAGCCCCCGTATTGCGCACCCGCTACGGCTGGCACCTGATACGCGTAAACGGCCGCCGCAACGACCAAGGCGAGGTCAAGGCAAGCCACATACTCAAAGTGACCCGCAATGCCAACGACGAAATCAAGGCCAAGAAGAAACATCAGATAGACTCTATCTACAAGGCTCTTGTGGCCAACAAAACCACATTTGCCGACGCGGCGAAGCGCGAATCGGAAGATCCTGGCAGCGGACGCAACGGCGGTGAACTCGGATGGTTCGGCAGCGGACGCATGGTGCCGGAATTTGAGAAAGCAGCCTTTGCACTTACTCCCGGTGAAATTTCCAAACCGTTCACAACCGACTTCGGATGGCATATAATTCTCTGTCAGGACCGACGCGGCATAGCACCCCTTGACACATTGCGTCCCCGCCTGGAGTCCATGATGCATCAGGGCGAAAGAGCCGAAATGCTTGAAACCCGCGGCCTTGCCAAATTTGCCAAACGCTATCCGGCAAAAATCAATCCTGTGGCCGCCGACAGTGTGCGCGCAGTGATTACCCGCTACGGCAAACTCACACCTCAGGCCGGAGCACAGCTTGCATCCTACACCTCCATCCCTGCCGTAACCGTCAACGGCAAGACAGTGGGCCTTGGCGAAATAGGATCGCAAATGAGCCGTTCGCGCACAGGAGATGTGGAGAGCGCCATGGAGTTTTACAACATGCTTCTCAACAACCACAAGCGCGCCCTGACCCGTGAAGCTGCCATCAGCTGGCTGGAAAAGAACGAACCGGCCTATCGCTATCTGCTCAACGAATACCGCGACGGGATGCTTTACTTCGACATCAGCTCCAAGAAAGTGTGGGACTATGCCAACAAGGATGTGGCAGGACAGCAGAAATATTTTGAGGAGCACCGCAACAAATATCTCTGGAACGCGCCCAAATACAAAGGATACGTGATTTCAGCAATCAACGATTCGCTGGCGAGCGTGGCCGCCAACTATGTCACCACCAACAATATTGCGCCGGATTCGCTTGTGCGCAAGCTCCGTACCGAGTTTGGCAACAACGTGAAGATAGAGCGCGCCCTCGCTGCCAAAGGCGAGAATGCGGTGATAGACTATGTGGCTTTTCACGGCTTCCGTCCGGCTCCTGTAGGACGCTGGGCAGCCTTCCGCCCCGTGCTCGGCAAAATCATAGAGCAGCCCGAGGATGCCGGTGATGTGCGCGGTGCGGTAAGCGTGGATTACCAGAAAGAGCTTGAAACCAAATGGCTTGAAGAGCTCCGCAGCAAATATCCGGTGAAAATCAATCAGAAAGTTCTGAAGAAAGTAAAATAGCACAACGCATACCATAAAAATGAGGGGGATGACATTGTAGCCGTCCCCCATTTTTTATGCTTTAGCTATCGTACCGAAACGATATAGATGCCTTTGGGCAAATCGGCTGTGAAAATGCCACCGTCGTGACGCGCCTGCATTACGAGCGCCCCCTGCGCGTTGTAAACCTTAACGATGCCTTTATCAAGGGCAACTTTTATGCCATCGGCATTGGCGCACACCTTGACAGCCTTCGCAGCCTCCGGCTCATTGACGGCATCAACAGTTCCGATGCCGTCAATGAGCCCGGATCAAAGCCCTGAATGTTCTTGAACTCACCCCACACGGCATCAGCACGATAAAGCTCCTCACTGCCTTTGGGAACACGGAGCACCGCTGTTTCAAGTTGATCGGTTATGTGAACGAAATAAGGCCCCATTTTTCTACCGGACTCATGAATGACAGGGGGCAACGGATTAAGCGACACCACTTCTTTCAGATTGGCGCATTTGTTGATGAGATTACGGCTCTGGGCAAAGCAACATTCCACCATATATACCGTTTGGCTATCCCCGCCAAAAGAAATTGAATCGCCGTAACTGAACACCATGGATTCCAGACTTGGGTTTTCGTGCACAAATTCAAGGCTGAGACGCAGTGCGGTATTGGGCAGCACAAGCTTTTTAAGCTGAGAGTATGCGAAGCAATGAGTGTTAATATTCAGTTTGCCATCGGGATTATCCTCAAATACAATTTCCGACACTTGAGCATCTTCCAAAAGGTATGAATACAAATAATTGAGTTTGGCACCAAATTTCAATATTTTCCCTCAAAACCGCACAAACCCCAATTATTGATTACTTCAACATTGGAAAAATCAACTTCGCCCTCATTCAACGAGTTTTTAAAAGCGCTGTCACCGACGTATCTCACAGAAGCGGGAATATTCACGTTTATGAGACCACAGCCATAAGATGCATAAGCATCAATATAGCTGACAGTTTGGGGCAACTGAACCGAATTCAGGTCCTTGCAATTAGTAAAAGCATAACGATCCACTGTTGTAACCGTATAAGCATCACCCTTGTACTCAACAGTTTGCGGCACAATCACATCTCCGGAATAAAACAGCGCAAGATTTTCCACACTGCGGTTAACATAAGGGTCTTTATTCAGTACTATATCCAGCATGCAATCGGAACATACTGCCACGTTTTTTCGCCATTGTCAGTACTCAATATCTTGTAATATATACCACCGACATTGAAGTCGGCATAACCTGAATACGCTTGACATCCAATAGCGATGCCTAACATATTGTCAATATTACATTTCTCATATCATTTTGCTTTTATCGGGACGATAATAGATTTAAAGGCGGCGAAAGAATTTGCGTAAAGATAGTGAATTTTTATTAAAGCAAGTGTTTTATTATTAAAAAATTCGTTTTCAGGCAAAAAGATGTTGAAATGGGGATGAAGTTTGGTGCAGTGGAGGAAAATTAGTAATTTTGGGGGCTTATTGACTTAATATAAATTACAAGTGAATATCAGATCATTATTTGCGGCGGCAGCTTACGGCATAATGGCACTTGGTGCTGCTGCACAGAACAATGTGGCCGAAGAGGTGGCTTGGGTGGTTGGCGACACTCCCATTTGGAAGTCGGAAATCGAGGAGCAGTACAACAATATGCAGTATGAGAAAGTGGCCATCAACGGCGACCCCTACTGCATCATACCCGAGCAGATGGCCATAGAGAAACTATATCTCCATCAGGCTGACCTTGACACAGTGGAGGTGCCCGATGCATCGGTAATGGCAGAAGTGGATGCCCGCATCAATTTCTATATCACGCAATTGGGGTCAAAGGAGAAGATGGAGGAGTATTTTCGCAAATCGCTCCCGGAAATGCGTGCCACAATGACAGATATGGTGCGCAACAATTACCGCGTGCGCCAAGTGCAGCAGTCGCTTACCAAAAACGTGAAGGCCACCCCGGCTGACGTGCGCAAATATTTTGACCGTCTGCCCATTGACAGCATACCGTTTGTGCCCACCCAAGTAGAGGTGCAGATACTTACCCTTCACCCGGTTATTCCCCGTCAGGAGATTGAGGATGTAAAAGCCCGTCTGCGCGATTATGCCGACCGTGTGAACCGTGGAGAAAGCACATTCTCCACCCTCGCCATACTTTACTCGGAGGACGGAAGCGCGGTGCGCGGCGGTGAGATAGGGTTTATGGGACGCGGACATCTTGATCCGGAGTATGCAGCGGTGGCATTCAACCTCAACGACCCCAAAAAGGTGTCGAAAATAGTGGAAAGCCAGTACGGATATCATATTATCCAGCTTATTGAGAAGCGTGGCGACCGCATCAACACACGCCATATACTGCTTCGTCCGAAAGTGTCGGACAAGGATCTGATGGATGCAGTGAACCGCCTTGACTCGGTGCGCACCGACATTGTGGACAACAAGAAATTCACATTTGAGGAAGCCGTGCCTTATCTCAGCCAGGACAAAGACACCCGCAACAACCGAGGCATGATGGTGAACTCTCAGTCAGGCACCACAAAATTCGAGATGTCGGAGCTGCCGCAGGAGGTGGCCAAAACCGTGGCCACAATGCAGCCCGGCGACATATCCAAGCCTTTTGTAATGACAGACCCGAAGCTCAACCGCGAGGTGGTGGCTCTGGTTAAGCTCACATCGCGCACCGACGGCCACAAGGCCAATATGAGCGACGACTATCAGACCATCAAGGGAATGTATGAAGACGACCAACGCACCAAGATACTCAAAGAGTGGCTGGAAAAGAAAATTGCCAACACCTATGTGCGCATAGAACCGGAATGGCGCAATTGCGATTTCCAGCACCAAGGATGGGTGAAATCGGGCGATTCCACAGCCAAATAACAGGCTACAGCCACTGTTTATCATATCCATGACACACAACTCACCCCGCAGCAGCCAAGGTTTTGCGCACTCCAGATTATGGTGGCGCCGTTTCGGTGCGCTCATGTGCGTTATACTGCTCACGCTGCCGGTGATAGTGTCGTCAATAGCAGCCGAGCGCAAAATCAAGCCGCGTGCGCCGCATGTGAGAATAGCCCCCACAGTGCCTGCCGCAAACCGTTATCAGGAAGGGAAAGTGTTTTTGGAACATGCCGACCTGCTACATTACGAGAAGATACCTGTGGCGGAAGATGCCGAGGAGATACCGGAGCAGTATCAGGTGCTCAACGGCAATGTGGTGATGCGCAAGGGCGACATGTTCATGTACTGCGACAGTGCGTATTTCTACGAGGAGAGCAACTCGTTTGACGCATTTGGCAATGTGCGCATGGAGCAGGGCGACACGCTGTTTGTGTATGCCGATGAGCTGAACTATGACGGAGCATCGGAGCTGGCGATACTTTATGCCGACTTCGGCAAAAAGGTGCGGCTGATAAACAAGGATGTGAAGCTGGAAACAGATGTGTTCAACTACGATATGCTCAACGAAGTGGGCTATTACACCAACGGCGGCGTGCTCACCGACAAGCAGAACAAGCTCACCTCAGTGGCAGGAGAATACCATCCCAACACCAAGGACGCATATTTCAACTACAATGTGCACCTGAGGAGCCTGCAAAATGCCGACACACTGCATATCTACACCGACTCTCTTGACTACAACACGGCCACCCATATAGCCAAAATAGTATCAAAATCAGAGATTGTGAACAGCGACGGCGTAATCTACTCAACCTCGGGCATTTACAATACCGACACCGGAGTGGGCGACCTCTACAAGCGGTCGCTCGTGGTGACAAAGCGGGGAAGTACCCTGACTGGCGACACACTGTTCTATGACCGCACCAAAGGGTTTGGCGAAGCGTTCGGAGGGGTGATAGTAACCGACTCGGTGCGCCAAGTGTCGCTTCACGGCGAGTACGGATTTTACGACGAGATAGCCGACAGCGCATTTGTGACCATCCGCGCACTTGCCAAAGAATATTCGCGAGGCGACACTCTGTATCTGCACGGCGACACCATCAACGCTTACACCGAGCCCGACAGCACAAAGGTGACCAATGCGTTTCACCGCGTAAGGTTTTACCGCTCGGACATGCAGGGCATATGCGACTCACTGAGCATGACCGACCGCGACTCAATAATGTATATGTACCGCCATCCGGTGGTGTGGAGCGATGAGCGGCAGATTTTCGGCAACGTGATATATCTGCACCTCAACGACTCGACAATAGACTGGGCGCGCCTGCCACAATTCGGATTCACGGCAGAGCATATAGCCGAGGACTGCTACAATCAGCTGAGCGGCACGGACCTGACGGCGTGGTTCAACGACTCCACCCTGAGACGCCTGTATGTGGAAGGGAATGTACAGCTTATAATGTTTCCGATGGAGAATGACTCCACTTACAACAAATATGTGCAGACCGAGAGCAGCTACATGGACTCCTATTACGACCACAACACAGTGGACAGCATACATTTCTGGCCGGAAACGACCACCAAGGTAGTGCCACTGTACCTTGCCCGCAAAAACAGCTATTTCCTGCCCAAATTTGCGTGGTATGAGGATTTGCGTCCTTGGAGCCCCGAAGATGTGTTCAACGTGCCGCAGGCCATGATAGACCTTATAAACAGTGCCGACCCGGTAAGTTCCACCGTGGCAGAGCGCAAAACCAAGGAATCGGAACGGAGACGCCCGAATGCTGCGGCACCTCCCGAACCTGTGCCCAAGACGGAGAAACTGCCCGACAAGCCTGATGAACCGGAAGCACCGGACAAACCTGATGCGCCCGATGCACCCAAGAATTCCGGGCAAGACGAGCCGCAACACGACCAATCAACAGAATCATAATTACAATTACCTGATTTAATATGACCATCAACCTCAAATCTATCCTTGCCGTGGCTATAGCATCAGTTGTAGCCTCCGGCTCGAGCGCATGGGCCGATGATTTTGATCTCGGATCGCAGCGCTCAGAGAAAAAAGAAGTAAACCCGGTGCCGGGCCACAAAGTGGACCACCACGGCATCATCATCAATCCTACCCCGCAGAGCATCACGCGCCCATATACAGGGGAGCTGAACACTTCCGGCGGCTTTAAGGTGATTGACAAGAACAACAAGTTTGCCAATGATGTGAAATTCATGCGTCAGGCACCGAAAGGAGTGCCCGTGGAAATAGATTTCGGCAAAAAAGCAGCCGACAAAGCAAACGTGAATGCAGTGGACGGCTCTTATAATCTGAGCATCGGACCCAACAAAATCACCATCACCGGCCGCGATGAGTCAGGAGCATTCTACGGGCTGCAAACCTTGCGTCAGATACTACAAAGCGTGGGCACTGACAATCCGCTGCCCATGATGGAGATCAACGACTGGCCCGCACTCCCCTACCGTGGCGTTGTGGAAGGGTTTTACGGCACCCCATGGAGCCATGAGGTGCGCCTGAGCCTGATAGACTTTTACGGAGCCAACAAGATGAACAATTACCTCTATGGCCCGAAAGACGATCCTTACCACAGCTCTCCCTACTGGCGCCAGCCCTATCCGGCAGACCAAGCAAAGAACATTCGCGAGCTTGTGGAGGCCTGCAAACGCAACCATGTGAAATTCTACTGGGCTATTCATCCGGGAAAAGACATACGCTGGAACAAAGAGGACTATGATTCACTGCTGAACAAGTTCAACATGATGTATGACCTCGGGGTACGCTCATTTGCCATATTTTTTGACGATATAGAAGGTGAAGGCACCAATCCCCACAAACAGACCGAACTGCTCAATGACCTGAGCCGTGACTTCGTGAAGGTGAAAGGCGATGTCAGCAATCTGATAATCTGCCCCACCGACTACTCCAAACTATGGGCCAAACCCGGTGAAGACGGACCGTTGGCAGTATATGGCCGCACCCTGAACCCACTCGCCGAAGTATTCTGGACAGGTGATGTGGTGTGCTCCGACCTCACTCCCGAGACACTTGAGTTTGTCAACTCACGCATCAAACGCCCTGCGCTGTACTGGTGGAATTACCCAGTAAGCGACTATTGCCGCAACATGATACTTCAGGGACCCGTATATGGTCTGGACACTTCACTGACCAATGCACAGGTGGCCGGTATCGAAAGCAACCCCATGGAACATGGCGAGGCATCCAAGCTGGCACTTTACGGAGTGGCCGACTACGCATGGAATCCCGCAGCCTACAACCCCATCGACAACTGGGAACGCGGCATTGAGATGCTGACTCCGGAGGCTGCCGACGCATACCGCACTTTCGCCATCCACTCATGCGACACCGAAACAGGATATCGCCGTGACGAGTCATGGGAAACTGTCACATTCCCCTTCAACAATTACACCCAGCCGCAGTATGATTCGCTCCGTGCCGAATTCCAGCGTATAGTGGAAGTACCCGAAAAGATGGAAAAAGGATGCGACAACGCACTGCTGCTCGGCGAGCTGCGCCCATGGCTCAAAGAGTTCGGCAAACTTGGCCAGCGCGGTCTCCGCACCCTTGACCTCATCAAGATTTATGAAAACGGCAACGACTCCACTTTCTGGAACGCATACGTGGCCAACCTCATGACCCAAGCCGACCGCGATGCCTATCAGGCCCACAAGAGCGGCACCATGAAGCTCCAGCCGTTCTACGACAATGCCATGGACGATATGCTGCGCGCATATTTCACCAAGCTCACAGGCACCGTACCCATGATGCCCAAAGGCGTAGGCTCGTATGCCAACCTCTCCACCACCCTCAACAAGCTTATGCTTGACAACGACCTGAACACATTCTACACCTCAGCCTACTCTCAGAGCGCAGGCGACTGGATTGGCGTGGACCTCGGCGAGGTGCGTCCCGTGGATGAGATATGCATCCATCAGGGCCGCAACGATGTGGACGATGTGGACTATTTTGATCATGCAGCCCTTGAATGTTCGGTTGACGGCAACAACTGGACCATGCTTGCCGACAGCCTCAAGCAGACTTACGTAGTGAACTGGGAAGGCGAGCCGGTGAATGCACGCTATGTGCGTCTGCGCCGTCTTGATTCTCCGAAACAGAACTGGGCAAGTGTGCGCACATTCAATGTCAACCCGCCGTCAGCCAAACGTATAGGACTCAACGTAACTGCCGTTGACCCGATTGGTTCTCTTTTGGCCTTTGACAGCAACCCCGCCACCTTCTACCGCATATACAACGGCGATGTGGCATTTGACCGCAAGGACAACGCACAATCCATGACACTGCTTTGCGGCACCGACACGAAGCTCACCGTGAAGCAATTTGACGCAAAAGGCAAGGAGATAGCATCAAGCAAAGTCACCACCCCGTACGCCTCGGTAGCATTGCTTCCCAATGCCAAACGGATGGTCGTAATGGGCACAGGCACTCTTTATGAGCTGATTCAGAAATAAGGCGCTATAACTCGCTGACTTACATCAGGTCGTGTGAATATTCCGATTTAAGGGATTTTTCACACGGCCTGTTTTTTTTAGAGCCGGTTTGGGTTAAAAAAGGCAAAAATATACCATTTAGACCAATCTGGTGACGGTTTTTATTATTTTTTGTATTTTGGGAGTTTCCCTGATATTCAAAGGTTTTGTAACTTTGCAACCTGAAATAAAAGGGTGTAGTGTATCCTATAGATTCTACCAATCACCAGAATAATCATAACTAAGGTAATATAAAGAAAAAAGACGTATGAAAGTTTCCGTAATGAATGCTGCCTCCGCAATTGTAGCAGGCGCAGCCCTCATCACCATGTGTTCGTGCGGCGGCGGTCAGCAACAGCAGCAAATGCCGGCTCCCCAGATTGCCACCATCACCCTGTCGCCCGAAAATTCGCAAGTGGAAAATACCTACCCTGCCACCATCAAGGGTAAAACTGACATCGACATCCGTCCTCAGGTGACGGGATTCATCACCAAAGTACATGTGGACGAAGGTCAGCGCGTTCACAAAGGCCAAGTACTTTTCACACTTGACCAAGTACAGTTTCAGGCCGCTGTAGATCAGGCAAAAGCATCGGTCAACGCAGCGCAGACATTGGTAAACACCGCCAAGATGACTGCTGACACCAAGAAACGCCTTCTTGACAAGAACATCATCAGCCAATACGAATATCAGGTTGCCGACAATGACCTCCAGTCAGCAAAAGCGCAGCTCGCACAGGCTCAGGCAGCCCTTACCACAGCCCGCAAAAATCTGGCTTACACAGTGGTTACCGCTCCGAGCGACGGTGTGGTAGGCACCATACCCAACCGTGAGGGATCACTGGCATCGCCATCTTCGGCTCAGCCGCTGACCACAATCTCCGACAACTCTCAGGTTTATGCCTATTTCTCGCTTACAGAAAAAGACCTTCTGGAGCTTACCAATAATGGCACACGCACCCTCCAGGCCGCCATTGATTCCATGCCGGCTGTGAAATTGCGTCTTGCCGACGGCTCTATTTTCCCTGCCGAGGGTAAGGTTGCCACCGTATCGGGCGTGATAGACAACTCCACCGGTGCTGCAAGCGTACGCGCATTGTTCAACAATGCCAACGGAATGCTCCGCAGCGGATCAACCGGCGCAGTGCTCATTCCCCACGACCAGACCAATGTTATCGTGATACCCCAAAAGGCCACCTTCGAGCTTCAGGACCGCCGCTATGCGTATCTCGTAACCGACAGCAATGTGGTGAAATCAGTGCCTGTGACAGTAGATGCCAACACCGACGGCAAGAACTTTGTGGTGACTTCCGGACTCAAAGCCGGTGACCGCATAGCAGTGGAAGGCGTGGGCACATCGCTCAAGGACGGCCTCACAATCACCCCCGTATCACCCAACCAGCAAGCCGCCGCACAGCAGCAGGCAGCCGCCGCACAGAAATAATGCAGTGACATTCACTCATTTATTTACCAACAGATTTAACACAGATGAAATTAGATAGATTTATCAACCGTCCGGTACTTTCCACGGTTATATCAATTTTTATCGTGCTGCTGGGTATAATCGGTCTTTTCTCATTGCCCGTAACCCAGTATCCCGACATAGCACCTCCAACAATTTCCGTTACCACCACCTATCAGGGTGCCAATGCCCAAGCGGTGCTCAACTCTGTGATAGCACCTCTTGAGGAATCAATCAACGGTGCGGAGGGCATGACCTACATGGAATCCACAGCCACCAATACCGGTTCAGCCACCATCAACGTGTATTTTGAGCAGGGATTTGACCCTGACATGGCAGCCGTGGATGTGCAGAACCGTGTGGCAAAAGCCCAGAGTCTGCTTCCCGCTGAAGTTACCCGCGTGGGTGTGCTGACCCAGAAGCGTCAGACATCAATGCTTCTCGGTATCACCCTTTATGACGAGGACGGCCGTTATTCCGAGCCGTTTATTGAGAACTACATGAAAATCAACGTGGTGCCTCAGCTGCAACGTATATCCGGTGTGGGTGACGTAATGGTGATGGGTGCCGACTACTCAATGCGCATCTGGCTCAAGCCGGATGTAATGGCCCAGTATCACCTTGAGCCTTCCGACATATCGGCCGCACTCGCAGAGCAGAACATTGAGGCAGCTCCCGGTGCCTTCGGCGAACAGGGCAACCAGACATTCCAGTACATCATGCGCTATAAGGGCCGTCTGGTGACACCTGATGAATTTGAGAACATCGTGGTACGTGCCAAAGACAATGGCGAAGTGCTTTACCTCAAGGATGTGGCCGATGTGGAACTTGGCCGCGTGACTTACGGATTCCACGGTAAATTCAACGGCAAAACCGGTGTTACAGCCATCGTGTTCCAGACCGCCGGCTCCAATGCTACCGCCATCATCAACAACTGTCTTGCATTCGTTGACGACATGAAAAAGGATCTCCCCGCCGGCATAGGCGTTGCGATCCCCATGAACAACAACGACTTCCTTTATGCATCAATACACCACGTGCTCCAAACCCTTATTGAAGCATTCATCCTTGTGTTCTTCGTAACATACGTGTTCCTTCAGGACTTCCGCTCCACACTTATTCCTGCCATAGCCATTCCTGTGGCCCTTGTGGGCACATTCTTCCTGATGAAGCTCATCGGCTTCTCCATCAACCTCATCACTCTGTCAGCTCTCGTGCTTGCGATAGCGATTGTGGTGGACGATGCGATAGTGGTGGTGGAGGCGGTACACGCCAAACTCGATGTGGGGTACAAGAGCGCACGCCGCGCCTCTATTGACGCCATGAGCGAGATAGGCGGTGCCATCATATCCATCACCCTTGTAATGATGCTTGTGTTCATCCCCGTATCGTTCATGCCTGGCACCAGCGGTGTGTTCTATCAGCAGTTCGGTCTGACCATGGCAATGGCCATAGGACTGTCGGCCATCAACGCGCTGACACTGTCACCTGCCCTTTGTGCAGTGTTCCTGAAGCCTCACAACAGCGACAGCACCCTCAAGGAGCGCATGGCAGAATCGTACAAAACAGCTGCCAAGACCCTTGGCAGCAAGTACAAGAAAGGGTTCAAGCTCAATCTGCATCCCGCCATCACACTCGCATGCCTTACATTCACCATCTTTGCCATGGTAATGGGATGGTTCACATTTGACAATGTGATACTCTCAATAGCCTGCTACATTGTGGCAGTAATCACCATCCTCGGACTGTTGGGTGAGCGATTCCATCGCGGATTTGAGAACGGCTTCAATTCAATTCTCAAAAAATACAACGCAAGCACCAAACTGTTCATCAAAGCCCGCTATCTGTCAATGGCAATTGTGGCCGGTGCCATAGCAATACTCGTATGGCTGATGAGCATCACTCCTACCGGCCTTGTGCCCAATGAGGATACCGGTACACTGTTTGTAATGGTGGATATGCCCCCGGGCACATCGCAGGAACGCACAGGAGAGACTCTTGACAAAGTTGACTCCATACTTTCCACAGTACCCGCCATTGAGTCGCGTACCATGATTGACGGTTACAGCTTCGTGGCCGGTCAGGGTGCCACTTACGGTACATTCATCGTGAAGCTTAAAGACTGGTCGCTCCGTGACGCATCACAAAGCTCGGATGCCGTGCTTGCACAGCTTTACGGACTCATGTCGCAGATCAAAGACGGCCGCGTGCTGATGTTTGCGCCGCCTATGATTACCGGTTACTCCGTGACCAACGGTTTTGAAATAAAGATGCAGGACAAAACCGGTGGCGACATCAACGAATTCTTCTCGGTGGTTCAGGGATTCCTCGGAGCACTCAACTCTCAGCCCGAGATTCAGGTGGCATACACCACATTCAATCCCTCGTTCCCGCAATATCTGGTGGATGTGGATGCAGCCAAATGTAAGCAGGCAGGCATATCGCCCCAGTCAGTGCTCACATCGCTTCAGGGATATTACGGAGGTATGTATGTATCAAACTTCAACCGTTTCGGTAAGCTGTACCGCGTAATGATGCAGGCATCGCCTGAGGCCCGTGTAAGCCCGGAAACCCTTGCCAGCATCAAGATACGCAATGGCTCCGAGATGGCCTCAATAAGCAACTTCGTGACACTAAAGCGTGTGTATGGTCCTGACTTGCTCAACCGATTCAACATGTTCCAGTCCATCTCAGTTACCGGTCAGCCGGCACAAGGCTATTCATCGGGTGACGCGCTTGCCGCCATTGAGCGCGTGGCCAGCCAGACACTTCCGGCAGGTTACGGCTATGAATACGCCGGTATGACTCGTGAGGAAGGTAACTCGTCAAGCTATGCCACCGCCATGATTTTCGGACTGTGTCTGCTGTTTGTATATCTGCTGCTTTCAGCCCAGTACGAAAGTTACCTCCTGCCGTTCGCGGTTATCCTCTCCGTACCGTTCGGTCTTATGGGCTCATTTATCTTCGCGCAGATATTCGGTGTCACCAACAATATCTACCTGCAGATTGCACTGATCATGCTTATAGGTCTGTTGGCGAAGAACGCCATCCTGATTGTAGAGTTTGCAGTTGAGCGCCGCCGCACCGGCATGAGCATTGTCAATGCCGCCGTAACCGGAGCAAGCGCCCGTCTGCGTCCTATCCTCATGACTTCACTCGCCCTTATCATAGGTCTGCTCCCGATGATGTTTGCCCACGGTGTAGGCGCCAACGGTAACCGCGCCCTCGGTGTAGGTTCGGTAGGCGGTATGCTTATAGGTATGATACTTCAGATTTTCATCGTTCCGGCCCTCTTCGTAATCTTCCAGAGCATTCAGGAGCACTTCACACCGCTCAAGTGGGAGGACACCGACAATGCCGGTATTGAGAGTGAAATCGAGCAGTATTCCCGCTAACAATTCAAATTCTTAAAACCAATGAACAAGAATTTCCGCATCATAGCCATTGGAGCATTGGCAGTAACAATGCTTTCAGGCTGCAACATATACAAGAAATTTGAACTTCCCAAGGACTCCGAGCTTGCGCAGCAGTATGCGCAAGCCCAGGAGCAGCCTGTGGATTCAGCTGCATTCGGCAATCTTGACTGGCATCAGGTGTTCACCGATCCCGTGCTCGCAGATCTTATCGAGCAGGCGTTGACCAACAACACAGACCTCAAAAATGCCATGCTCAATGTGGATATGGCACATGCTTCACTCAAAGGCGCACGCCTGAGCTTCCTGCCCTCCGTGGCCCTCGCCCCCAATGGAGCCGGAAGCAAATACGGCACAGGGCATGGCCGCTCGTTCGGGTGGAGCTACACCATTCCTGCCCAAGTAAGCTGGGAAATAGATGTGTTTGGCAAGCAGCTCAACAACAAGCGCAACGCCCAAGCGGTATATGAACAGACCAAGGATTATGCCCAAGCAGCCCGCTCACAGATTATTTCGGCCACAGCCAATACATATTATGCTATAGTGGCTCTTGAAAATCAGCTCCAGTTAAGCCGTACCACCGCCGAAAAATGGCGTGAAAGCGTACAGGTGATGAAAGACCTGAAGGAGGCCGGCCGTGTGAACGAAGCAGCAGTGGTGCAAAGTTCCGCCCAATACTACAGCATATTGGCATCCATCACCGACATAGAGGTGAGCCTTGACGAGATGTACAACACCATGTCGCTGCTGCTCAATGTCATGCCCCAGAAATGGACAGTGTCACCCAATGCAGTTCTTGAGGTGCCTGCAATGTACCGCGAGTCAGTGCCGATGTGCGAGCTTGCAGCCCGTCCTGATGTCCGTGCCGCAGAGCGTGGTCTTGCAGCCGCATACTACACTACTGCCGGAGCACGCGCAGCCTTCTATCCCGGCCTTAATATTACAGCCAACGGCGGGTTTACCAATCTGTTAGGCTCAATGATATCAAACCCCGGCGATTTCTTCATACAGCTTGCCGGATCTTTGACTATACCGCTGTTCTCACGCGGGGCGAACATAGCCCGTCTTGAAGCCGCCAAAGCGCAGCAGAAGCAGGCCATGAACACCTTTGAGTACACCCTCATGAGTGCCAGCGCTGAAGTAAGCGACGCAATGACCCTCTATGCCAAGAGCGGAGAAAAACGCGATTTGCTGCGCCAGCAGGTACAAAATCTGGAAAAATCAGTGGAAATTACCGAAGAATTACTATCTTTGGGCACATCAGGCACCACATATCTTGAGGTACTTACCGCGCAGCAGAATCTTCTCGCAGCTCAAATGAATGAGATAACCTGTGAAAACAATCGCGCACGCGCCGTAATCAATCTGTACCAGAGTCTTGGCGGTGGCCGTTAAAGTTCAGTCAAATCCTAAAAATATACTGCATGATCAGTCCATTAGCTCACGTTGACCCCTCAGCCAAAATAGGCGAGAATGTCACTATCCATCCGTTTGCTTTCATTGATGCCAATGTGGAAATTGGTGACGGATGCGAAATCATGTCTTACACAAGCGTGATTCGCGGCACCCGCATGGGCAAGAACAATAAAGTGTACCAAGGCTCCATAATAGGTGCCGACCCCCAGGATTTTCGCTGGAAAGGCGAGGAATCGTTCTGCTTCATAGGCGACAACAACGTGATTCGCGAACATGTGATTATCAACCGTGGCATCAGCTCTGAGCGAGGCACCCGTATTGGCAATGACAGTTTCATCATGGCCGAAACGCATATCGGACACGACACCAATATCAAAGGAAAATGTGTGATAGGCAACGGCGTAACCATTGCCGGTGACGCAGAGGTGGGCGAATGCACAATACTGTCATCAGGTGTGATTCTCCACGAGAACTCCAAAGTTGGTTCATGGGTACTGATAAAGGGAGGATGCCGTATCAGCGGCAATGTGCCACCTTATATCATCGTGGCTCACAACCCTGTAGCATATTTTGGAGTGAATGCCGTGATTCTGCGCAAACATGGCTTCACCGAAGAGCAGATAGACGATGTGGCCAAGGCATACCGCCATGTGTATCAGACCGGCACATCGGTGTTCAACGCACTGAAGCGCATTGAAGCAGATGTGGAAGAGGGTGATGTACGCGCCAATATCGTGAATTTCATCCGCGATTGCAATCTCAAGCTTGTGGCCATACCCCGCGATCTGGAATAAAAATCATATCCCGTCAATATTGCAACGGCGAGCCTTTTGGGTTCGCCGTTTTTTTGTGGCGCACAATTTTTTATTCCAATTATTTGGTATGATGCTGATTTATGGTTAACTTTGGCAATTACAAGTATTTTTTAGATTTTTTCACATCACTATCACTATATCATGAATTTAACTGCTTTCAAGCGTCTGCTTATGGCCGTGGCCGTAATTCTGGGCGCATCATGGCAATCGGCATCTGCCGATGTGACATGGGGTGACTATTGGGAAAACCAAGCGGTATTCTCTGTCAACAAGGAGACTGCCCATGCCACCACAGTACCTTATGCAAACATGGATGAGCTAAAAGCCGACACGGAGTTTTTCAACACACCGTGGGTACAGCCCCAATCATCGCGCGTGAAATCGCTCAACGGCACATGGAAATTCAATTTTGTTGACGAGCCTTCAAAACGCCCCACTGATTTCTATCAGGAAGGTTATGATGTTTCTTCATGGGACGACATAGCCGTACCGTCCAACTGGGAAATGCAGGGATACGACATGCCGCTGTATGTAAACGTGGCCTATCCGCATGCCACCAATCCTCCATACATACGCCGTCACCCGAGCTACTATGACTATGGAGTGAACCCCGTTGGCTCTTACGTAACCTCATTCACAGTACCCGAGGAGTGGGACAACCATACTTTGCTTCTAAACTTCGGAGGTATATACTCAGCAGCTTATGTGTGGGTTAACGGCCAGTTTGTAGGTTACACCCAAGCTGCAAACACCGACCATGAATTTGACATCACATCCGTGGCCCGCAAGGGGAGCAACACTCTCGCAGTACAGGTGTTCCGCTGGTGCGACGGTTCATATCTTGAAGATCAGGATATGTTCCGCATGAGCGGTATATATCGTGACGTGACCCTTACAGCAGTGCCGCGCACATTTGTCCGCGACCATTACATCACATCCTCGCTTGAGGAAAGTGCAGGATACCGCTCCGGCTCTTTCAATGTGGAACTGGCAATCAACAACCGCTCAAATGCAGCAAGTACGGTAAAAGCCAAAGTACAGCTTCTTGATCCCAAAGGCGAAATAGCCCATGAGTTCGCGCCCCAAACCGTAAGCGCACTTGACGCTGGAGACGAAAAGAAACTCAATTTCACCACCTCTCTCAGCAATCTTGAGCTATGGACAGCCGAGACGCCCAATCTCTACACAGTGCTCGTGTCACTCACCGATGCCGACGGCAATGAGATTGAGGCATTCAGCACCAAATACGGATTCCGCCACATAGAGCAAGTGGGCAAATTCGTTCATATCAACGGCAAGAAAGTATTCTTCAAAGGTACCAACCGCCACGATTCACATCCCCTCTACGGCCGTGCACTCACCACTGAGGTAATGCTGAAGGATGTGACGATGCTCAAACAGAACAATATCAACACTCTGCGCACAAGCCATTACCCCAATGCAGCCAAGATGTATGCCATGCTTGACTATTACGGCATCTATGTGATGGACGAAGCCGATCTGGAATGCCACGCACTCACCTCACTCAGCTCCAACACATCATGGCGCGATGCATTTGTGGACCGCGAACAGCGCATGGTGCTCCGCGACCGCAACCATCCGTCAGTGATATTCTGGTCACTCGGCAACGAAAGCGCATGCGGCATCAACTTCCAGGACTGCTACAATGCCGTGCGCGAACTCGACTCGCGCATGATTCACTACGAGGGTCAAGGCAACTGGTCCTACACCGACATGACATCACGCATGTATCCGGCTATGAGCGCACTTGAAAATGACGACCGCAACGGTGACTCACGCCCACATTTCCTGTGCGAATACGCACACGCCATGGGCCAGGCAATAGGCAATCTTGCCGAATACTGGGATTACATCGAAAACAGCGAACGCACCATAGGCGGCTGCATCTGGGACTGGGTTGACCAAGCCATCTATCATCCCGATGAAATAAAATCAGGCAACATCAAAGGATTCTATACCGGCTATGATTTCTCCGGCCCTCACCAGAACAATTTCTGCTCCAACGGTATCGTTGGGCCGCTGCGTGAACCCACCTCAAAACTCGCCGAGGTCAAGCATGTATATCAGTACATCAAGATGCGGAAATTTGATCCCGACACCAAGACCCTTGAAATCAACAACACCTACGACTTCATAGACCTTTCGGGCTTCAACCTGCTGTGGAGCGTAAGCCGCAACGGTGAAACAGTGGAAAACGGCACTATCACAGACTTCAATGTAGGCTCCGAAGAGACAAAACAGCTCACAGTTCCCTACACTACCGAGACCTCTGATGATGCCGAATATCTTCTCACCCTGCAATTCGTAACCAAAGAAGCCACCCCGTGGGCAGAAGCCGGCCACGACCTTGCAACAGATCAGTTCACAATAAAAGAACGTGGCTCACTGCCCGAAATAACTGATCTGACAAGCACACTCATTACAGACAACAGCAACGGCGAACTTACCGTGACTGGAATGGATTTCAGTGCCAAATTCTCATCTGACGGGTATCTCACCTCACTCAAATATCTCAGCGAGGAGATTATCCACAATGAGCAAGGACTGAAATTCAACAACCTTCGCTGGATTGAAAACGATGCAGCAATGCCCGGCTATCTAAGCACTCCCACATTCACATCCGGCACACGCACAGTGGATTATGTGAATGGCGACGCGTCAGGAGCCGAGGCAGTGGTAGTAAGCTGCACCTATTCCGGCTCCGGCGTGGGAAGCTACACCACATCCTACAAGATTTATTCCACAGGCGTGATTGACCTCACTGCCACATTCAATCCCACCTCATCCAGCCTCTATCGTCTGGGCCTGAGCATGCAGGCTGTGGCAGGGCTTGAAAACGTGAAATATTTTGCACGTGGACCATGGTCAAACTTCGCCGACCGCAAAACAGGCTCAATGGCAGCCGTTTATCGCTCTACCGTAACCGATATGGCAGAACATTTCGTACGCCCCCAGACCATGGGCAACCACGAAGACCTCCGTTTCCTTGAACTCACCAACGACAACGGATTCGGCATGCGCGTGGATACGGAAGGTAAAGTGAACTTTTCGGCTCTGCACAACAATGAGCAGGATTTTGTGAAAGTGACTCATGACTTCCAGCTGCAGCCCAAAGATGAGGTTTACCTCAACTTTGACTACGTGCAGAAAGGTCTCGGCAATGCATCCTGCGGACCGGGCCAGCTGAACCAATATCTGATTCCGTCGTCAGGCACATATTCCTACAAACTTCGCTTCACTCCGATTATGGATCAGGGAGCAGGCTACTCAGTGCCTCAGGGCAATGCTTCCAGCATCTATGCATCAGCCATCTTCTCCGAGAAAGGTATTGAGGACATGAACTATACAGCCTCCGAAGCTCCTACAGAGCTTTACACACTGCTTGCCGGCTTCACAGCCAAGGTGCCTTACGGCGATAAAGCTGCTACAATCTCGGCTGAATTCACCGGCGAAACCAACGCTGCTATTTGGGTTGACTTCAATAAGGACTACGCTTTCAGCGATGACGAGAAACTTGCCACCAATGCCGATGGGAAATGGATCGTGGCAGTGCCCGAAAATATAACCTCAGGCACTTACCGCGCCCGTCTTGTAAGCGACAGCGACGAACCCCGCGCCGACGGACCCGTTGCCGATGGCCGAGTATATGATTTCCGCATATCTGTTGCAAAACCTGAAGGGGTGGTGGAATACGACATTCCTGAAGGGTCAATGCACTCCCAGGGCAAAGCCTATGTGAGCCGCATATACACAACCGACGCATACGGCGACATAGACTACCAGACCGAAACACAGCCCAACTCATTCTATACACTGCTTGACGAAAAGCCCACAATGGTACGCGGCACATCAGCCACTTTTCATTTCAATGCCAACGACCTTGGCTCACGCGGGGTTGTGATGCAGGACTTGCGCTATAACATTGCAGTGATATTTCTGGATGCCTACGGCACCGGTGAATTCACAGAAGTAGGACGCATAGGTAAAGTACCCCCCGACGACAATGTTGTAGGCAACTATGATGACGTAATGAATATAGAGCAGAACGTGGAAATACCCGAAGATGCCACATCAGGGCATGCGCGTCTCCGCATCATATACCACAATGCATGGAGCAACCTCACCGATCCCAACTCAAAATCAGTGAAAGAGGGTGTTGCCTATGACATTGACATCAATGTACTGCTCCGCGACCCCAACGCCGAAGCTGAATACTCCGTTCCTGCCGGCACACTCCATTCCGAGCATAAAGCTTATGTGGAAACAGTGTCCACAACCGGAGCAGAAACGGATATAGAGCAGACTTGGACTTCATGCCCCGAGTTCTACACCGTACTTGACCGCAGCCTTGAGATAGTAGCCGGAAAATCATTCACGCTCAATCTTATTGGCAACGACCTTGGCGACCGTGGTTCTGTAAGGCAGGATCTCCGCTACAATATGGCTTACATATTCACCGACTTTGACGGCGATGGAGAGTTTTCACTTGAAGGCACTTATGGCACCCTTTCACCTTCAGCCAATGTTGTAGCCAACTATGACACAGTGCTCCGCATCAATCACGACCTTACCGCCCCCGCAGATCTGACTCCGCGCATAGGCCGCATACGTGTGATATATCAAAACGCATGGAAAACATTGTCCGGTCCTGATGCCACAGATATATTTGAGGGACAGGCTCTTGATATTCCATTGACTATTGTTGAAGAGACTGGAGCAATTGATGGCGTACCTGAAATGTCTGTGTCAGGCAACGAAAAAACAGTGATATATGACCTGTTGGGCCGCCGCATTACCGGCCAGCCCGTTCCCAGCATCTACATTGTCAACGGCCAGAAGATTTACATCCGTTAATATACAGCAAACACAGCAAGCGGCGAGCCTAAGGTTCGCCGCTTGTATTATATATACCAATTGATGTATCAATGCCGTCCCCTTTCATATCCAGCCACCGGGGTTTCTGACGAGCCGGAGCCGGGACGCACGTTTCCGACAGCACCACTCTCGGGAATCTGTGCAGGAGGAGTGACAGATGTGGACTGATTGTAACCGGGACGGATATTGCCGGTAGGCAGATTGGGCGAGAAGCCGGGATTATAGCTGTTGCCGCCGGGACGCACACCCATAGGCGGTGCCGGAGGATAATACCCGATCGGGCCGTTCCAGTTGCCCCATACCGGACCCCAGATATTCGGATCAATGGGAGGAGGACCGGGATTATAACCATAGGTGGGAACAGACACGCCCACTCCGTAATAATCAGGCGACACATCCATTTCGGCATCCCATAGCGAGTCGCATCCGCCAAGGATTACCACCGAAGGCGCAAACAAAACGCCTAATGCCATTTTCTGCCAAAAATTCATAACAATCCCATATTTAATCAACTATATTACGCTTTTCATACCTTAAAAGTTCACATAAAAAATTTTTATCGCGGGGATTAAACCATTGGGGATTAATAATGTCTATTTTAACGTATCTTTGTTAAAAAATTACGAAAAACAGAACATAGTTGTCTCAATGAAAACGTCATGTAGGATTTTTCTCTTCCTCACCATGTTTTTTGCATCAGTAGGTTCCGCGATGGGACTGAACATAACAGGAGTGGTAAAAGACGATGCCGGAGAACCGTTGCCACAGGCCACAGTGCGGCTGCTTACCGCTTCCGACTCCACATTTGTGAAAGGAGTGAAAACCAATGCTTCAGGCATATACACTTTTACAGGTGCCAAAAGCGGCAGATATCTGATTGAAACCTCCTACGTAGGGTATGCCACCAGCTTCACACCGGTCACCGTGGCCAAAACCAACCTCAAAGTAGATGATATTCAGTTGAGCGAATCATCAATACAGCTCAAGGATGTGACGGTCACGGCAGTCAAAACCCACGTCAAGGTTATGGAGGACACGGTGGAGTTCAACGCCGATTCCTATAAAACACAGCCCAATGCCGTGGTGGAAGACCTTCTCAAGCGACTTCCGGGTGTGGAAGTGGACTCCGATGGCAAAATCACAGCCAACGGCAAATCAGTGTCAAAAATCCTCATTGACGGAAAGGAATTTTTCAGTGACGACCCGAAAGTGGCATCCAAGAACCTGCCGGTAAACATGGTTGACAAGCTTCAGGTCGTGGACCGCAAGAGCGATCTTGCCAGACTCACCGGTGTGGACGACGGCGAAGATGAAACCGTGATAAACCTCACGGTGAAAAAAGACATGAAGAACGGCTACTTCGGCAATGTAGAGGCCGGATACGGTACAGACAAGCGCTATACCGGCTCGTTCAATGTCAACAAATTCTGGAACGGCAACCAGATTACACTGCTCGGTAATTTCAACAACACCAATGAGCTTGGCTTCACCGACTCCAACGGGAGCCGGTTCCGTCGTTTCGGCGGCACCAACGGCATCAACGAATCGCAGGCTCTGGGCCTGAACTTCAATGTAGGCAAAGAGGAGATACTGCGTGTGGGCGGCGATGTGATGTATTCCCACACCAACCGCGATACACGACAGCGCCAGAGCCGTCAATATCTGTTTTCAGACTCCACCTCATGGAATGAGTCAATGCGCGACGCACGCGACAAGGGGCACAATCTACGCGCCGATTTCAGAGTGCAATGGCAGCCTGACAGTTTCAACACCCTTGAGTTCCGTCCGCGCATATCCTATAATCTCAACAACAGCACAAGCGTTGACTCCTCACTCATAATGGCCGGCGAGCCGCGACGCAGCCCGGTAACATCGACCTTCAATGACAATTACTCACGCGGCAACTCACTGGAATTCGGAGCCAACCTGATTTACAGCCACAATTTCAAGCGCAAGCGCGGTCGCTCATTCTCCATCAACCTGCGCTACGACCACTCCGATGTGAGAGAGAAAGAGAACAGCTATTCCCGCAACCTGTTCTATCTCTACCCCGATTCCATGGACCTGTATGACCAATACGGGGACAATCACACGTGGAACAATACCGCCCAAGCACGCCTGACATGGACCGAACCTATAGGCAATGCCGCCAACGGCCATTTTCTCACATTCTCATATCGCATACAGTACCGGTGGAACAATGCCGACAAAATGGTCTATGACCATCCGGTATATTATCCGGAAGACGGCGATGACTGGCTGGCTTGGATAGACTACGACCGTCTGCTGTTCAATGACACGCTGTCCAACCGTTTCCGCAACGACTTCATGACACAGGACATACGCATCGGGTACAAATATGTGTCGCGCAAACACAACCTTGATGTGGGCATGAGCATTGTGCCATCGCAATCCAAAAGTGAGAACCTCATCAACGGAGCCAAAAGCATACCGATGCGCCGAGTATGGAATTTTGCCCCATTCCTGCGCTACAGGCTGAAATTTGACAAAAGCACATCGCTCAATGCGGCCTACCGAGGCCGTGCCTCCCAGCCCAGCATGTCACAACTGCAGCCTGTGGCCGACATGAGCGACCCCATGCGCATAGTGGTCGGCAACCCCAATCTTGACCCGACATTCAATCACTGGATCAGCCTCCGCTTCCAGTCGTTTGACATGGAACACCAGCGTTCAATCATGAGTATGGCCGATTTTGAAGTGGCCCAGAACTCCATCGTGTCAAAAACCACATTCAACCACAACACCGGCTCACAACTCACCACTTATGAAAATGTGAACGGAGTGTGGTCGGGACGACTCATGCTCATATACTCACAACCGTTGCGCAACAAAGCATGGCAGGTGTCGGCGCACATGTTCACCAACTACAACCACGCGGTGGGCTTCAACAACGGAGAACGCAACAATTCCGGGACCTTCCGGGTCAATTTCATGCCCTCCATAGCGTTCAGGCCGGACAACATGGAGTTTGAGCTTCGTCCCCGCTACTCCCTGCAGCACACCCGCAACTCTCTCAGCACCACCAACAACATGACCATCCACAACTATGGCGGCACATTCTCAGCCTATTACTATACCCCCATAGGAATAATACTCAACAGCGACCTCACCTACACCGGCACGAGGGGATACGCACAGGGATATGACAAAAACGAATGGATGTGGAATGCCTCAATATCCTATCAGTTGCTTGCCGACCGCTCCCTTACCCTCGCAGTCAAAGCTTATGACCTGTTGCAGCAACGCTCATCAATAACCAGATCGGTAACCGCCAACTATATTGACGACACCAGCTACAACAATCTCACCCGCTACTTCATGTTCACCGTGTCTTACCGTTTCAACACATTCGGCAAAGGCAACCAGCCTGCCGACCGTAACGCATGGCGCGGCTGGGGTGGCCCTCCTCCCGGCGGTCGTCCCGGCGGCGGAAGGCCCCACTAACAACAGCACATGACAAGGTCGCTTAGTCCTTATGACAAACATAAGATGCTAAGCGACCTTGTTAAATTATGCGATGCCGTTTATTCAGCAGCAAGTACAGAAGGTGTCACGAAAGTGCGTGAGGCAAGTTCCTGATCAAGCATGTACACGCCCATACCGTCATTGCCTACAAGAGTAAACTTGTCAATAAGTTTGGTAGCATTGTCTTCCTCTTCCACCTGCTCCGATACAAACCAGTTCAGAC
>HF985646.1:0-20656 GCA_000431155.1 Bacteroides sp. CAG:927 | reverse complement strand
TGCAAGTGCATAGATATTGTTGATGAGCGATGTAACTTTCTGCTCGTGCTCAAGAGTGTGCCTGAAAGTGTCAAGAATGCTGTCCCAAGTGGTGGGAACTTCATCAATAGGAGCCAAAAGCACACGGCCACCGCGCTGGTTCACATAATTCATGAGCACCTCGGCATGAGCCTGTTCTTCCTTGAACTGCACACGATACCAGTTGGCCACTCCGGAACGTCCCTGCTCCTCACAATACATGGCCATTGAGAGATAAAGGTAAGCCGACCACATTTCGGCATTGATTTGCGCATTGAGCGCATCTTGAATCTTATTGCTAAGCATAATTATTTAGTTTTTGGGGTTTAAATTTCACGACCCCAAAAGTAGCTATTTTACCCGTCAATGCAAAAAAAATCTTAACCCTCAATTCACGAGTAAATCTTCACGCACTCCGGCAACAGAATAATCGCGCGAGCACATCTCATATATGAGCTTGAGCCAAACCAGAGTGACCGGAAGAGCCTTAAGCGCATATGGCCACATAAAAGAGTAGCGTATGCTGTGTGGGAAGAAGTCAGCTCCGTAACTCGCAAACACAAGCACAAATATCACAAGTACCAGATCGGTGCGGCCACGCCGCCACGGAGCAGTGAGGTACCAAAGAGCGACACCGGTAAGCGCTATAATATAGCCACTGCTTTCGCTGCCGGTGCTGAACAGCACTATGCACATGAGAACCGAAGCCACGAATGCCCATTGAAATCCGATGTTACCGTATTGTCTGACACGAACAGCCGGCAGGAGAAAAAGCACCATTGCCGGCACCAGCATCCACAAGTCGTTTCCCCACCATCCTGAAATCTTATGCACCATGCCGAGAGTGGAGATATTCTGATAAAATGCATCGGCATTAAGAGCATTTTTGTCGGCAAGGGTATGCATCCATTCAGTGTACTGGCCAAGGACATATGCAGGCTCAGCCATCACAAACGGCAACGCGAACCCAACAGCAAACCATATTGCCAGCCACCCCGCAAATCGCCACTTTTTATTGGTGAAAACAATAAAGGCCAATCCAACGATTCCATACAGTTTCGTAAGCGTGCCAAGCATTATAAAGCACGCCGCCCAACCAACCTTGCCTTTGCGAATGGCACAATATGTGGCAACAACCAAAGCGCATATGGCTATATTGAACTGCGCCATGTACAGGGCCACAAGCAGCTCATAGCTCACGAACCAGTATATGAACATACGCTTTTTCAGCGTCAGCGGAAGTTTCAGAATCACGAACCACAGAAGGGCACTCATGGCAATCTCCCACAAAATCAGGCCAAATACCGGCGGCAGGACGGCAAACGGAGCAACGAGCACGCCAAACAGTGGCCCGTAGAGATTGTGGTCAAAATATTCGTCAGGATAATAGGCATAGAGCGACAAACCGTCGCGCAGATGAAAGAACACATGACGAAATATCCTGAAATTGTTGAGATGCATGTCAAGACGGCCCTTATAGATGGCGGCGAACACAGCCATTACACCCCACAGCACTGCGATAGCGCGCGGATTGGAGGCAAGAGGATGCCCCGTGATTTTATTGAGCAGCTTTTTCATGAGTAGAGGTGTGCACATCCGGCATCACCTGTGTTCCGTTATACACATTTACTATATAAGGTTGCCGGTGTTTGCTTTCGTTGAACACGCGGCTGAGATACTCGCCAATGATACCCAAACACAGCAACTGCACCCCGCCAAGAAACAGAATGGTGACCATAAGGGTTGGATAGCCTGCTACCGGATCTCCCCATATCAAGGTGTTCACAAGCACATACACGAGATAAACAAACCCTATGAGCGAGCATAGGACACCAAGCAGCGACGCTATGCGCAAGGGTGCTGTAGTGTAGGAAGTCAGCCCCTCTATGGCCAGATTGATGAGGCTGAAAAAGTTCCATTTGCTCCGGCCGGAAGTGCGGTTGAGCTGCTTGTACTGAATCCCTTTCTTGCGGTACCCTATCCAGCAATACATCCCCTTGGTGTTGCGCTGGGTTTCGCGCATCTGGCGAAGCGCATTGACGCACACCCTGTCAAGGAGCCTGAAATCGCCGGTGTCGGGCTGAATGGGCACGCGGGTTACATTCTGCAGCAGCTTGTAATACCATTGTGAGGTTTTGCGTTTCCACCATCCCTCATTGCTTTCGGTACGCTGTGCATACACATCCTGCCATCCCTCTTCCCACAGTTCAAGCATGCGGGGAATTACATCAGTGGGATGCTGCATGTCGCTGTCCATGATTATTACAGCGTGGCCCGTGGCGTAATCCATGCCAGCGAGCATAGCCGCTTCCTTGCCAAAATTACGGCTCAGGGCTATATAACTGAACCGGGAATCAGATTCGTGAAAACCGGCCGCAATGGAGGCTGTAGCATCTGTGCTACCGTCGTCAACAATCAAAAATTCCCATTCATAGCCGGGATTTTCAGAGGCAGTCTTCACCATCTTGTCATGCAAAAGAGGGAGCGAAGCCTCCTCATTGTATGCCGGGAGAAGAACAGTAATTCGTTTCATACACTCTTGTTATATTTACGCACAAGCTCACTGAATGTGCCGAAACCGATACCGCGCTGCTTGGCGTCGGTAATGAGCGAGTCAAGCATACAGCACATACCTGCACCGCTCCGGTGACATATCATTGCGGGCAATTTATAATCGGGAGCGAGCGATTTCAGGTCATAAAACTCCCACGGATGAAAATAAGTGACAAAATATCCGTCGGCATGCTCCACGCGCCGTGCCAATGTGCGGTAAACCGCCGGCGGTAAAACATGCCCGGCAAGCCAGAACATCGGAAACCGCACCAAGGGAGTTACCGACGCAGGAATCTGGAGCACACCGCCCTCCTGCTCATACATGGTGCGCGGCTTGGCGAGATTGTTGTACCTTCCGGGGATAAATGTGGGATTGAGCGAGGATTCATAAGCATATCCGGCTTGAGCAAATAAATCGGGGTCAATTTTTCGCATGCGGGCCATCCGGAACCCGCGCACATCGCACCCCGTCAACTCCTGAAGCCTCAAACGCGACTCAAGTATATGCGCCGGCTCAAACACCCAGTGGTCAACGCCGTGGCTTGCCACCTCGTGACCTTCCTTAACTATCCGCGATAACTCATCAGGAGCATTTTCGGCAAATTTCACGGTAACGAAAAAGGTGGCTTTCACCCCATGCTTCTTAAGAATGTCGAGGATGGCATTCGTACCGTGGCGCGACACCTTCATCTGCGTGGCAAACGGCATATCATAGCCATGCTCTTTGGGCAGGTCAAATTCTTCAATATCAAAGCTCAAACAGTACATGGGTACAAATGTAAACATTTTTTTGTAATTTTGCCTTATGAACAGTTGTTCCTCACCACAATCCAAACACCGCGCCCCGCGCAACCGCACGCTGACAGTGACGCCAGAAGAAGCTGATTATCTGGAGCCACAGATGCTTCACCCTGACGACGAGTTCAAAATTGACTCAATAATGTGCGGAAACATAGAAGATTGTGTGAACAAAGTACCCGACGGATATTTCCAACTCATCATAATAGATCCGCCATACAATCTGAGCAAGGACTTTCACGGCACTAAGTTTTCACGGATGAAACCCGATGCCTATGAGCAGTGGCTCAATACGTGGTTCGGTAAAGTCTGCGACAAACTCGCCCCAAACGGCACACTGTATATGTGCGGCGACTGGCAATGCTCGGCCGCCATGCAATCGGTGATTGCCCGGCGGTTAACTATTCTTAACCGTATCACATGGCAACGCGACAAAGGCCGGGGAGCGCAGGCCAACTGGAAAAACACCACCGAAGATATATGGTTTGCCGTCAACAATCCGCACGACTATTATTTCAATCTTGATGCTGTGATGCTAAAGAAACGCGTGCTTGCGCCTTACCGCGAAAACGGCAAGCCCAAAGGGTGGAATGAAACTGACGGACACCGTTTTCGTCTCACACATCCGTCAAACTTCTGGAACGACATCAGCATACCGTTCTGGTCAATGCCGGAAAACACCGACCATCCGACACAAAAGCCCGAAAAGCTGTATGCCAAGCTCATACTTGCCTCATCCCAACCCGGCGACCGCATTTTTGATCCCTTCTCGGGCAGCGGCACCGCTGCAGTCACGGCAAAAAAACTCGGGCGCCACTTTTTCGGCATAGAAATCAATCCCACCTATTGTCTCTGGACGCTCAAACGACTGCAACAGGCAGATAGCGACACCTCTATTCAGGGGTATGCAGACGGAATCTTTTATGAGCGCAACTCACATCCCGCCACCAAATAACCGGACTTTTGTCAGGTAATGAGCCATAGCGTATAAGATATGTAAACAATTGACGGTCATTTCACAAATTTTCACTAACTTTGCCGCCTGATTTTACATAAAAACTTAACGATATGCATCTTACTGAGCTAACAGCAGTATCTCCGGTGGATGGCCGTTACCGTTCAAAATGCGAGCCTCTTGCCGAATATTTTTCTGAATATGCTCTCATACGCTACCGTGTGAGAGTGGAAGTGGAATATTTCATCGCCCTGTGCGAATTGCCATTACCCCAACTTGAAAACGTGAGCCATGAGGTATTTCCGGCTCTGCGTGCCATATACAAGGATTTCACGCTTGACGATGCCGCCCGCATCAAGGAGATAGAATCCGTCACCAACCACGATGTAAAAGCCGTGGAATATTTCCTGAAAGAACGCTTTGACGCATTGCATCTTGATGCCTACAAGGAGTTTATACATTTCGGACTGACATCACAGGACATAAACAACACCTCAGTGCCCATGTCGGTGCGCGAAGCCATCCATGAGGTATATCTGCCCACGCTTGACAAACTCGTATCGGATCTTGAGTCCAAAGCAGAGGAATGGAAAGATGTGGCCATGCTCGCCAAGACCCACGGCCAGCCGGCATCACCCACTCGATTGGGCAAAGAAATCATGGTGTTTGCCTACCGTCTGCGCAAGCAGATAGAGCTTTTGCGCGCTGTGCCCGTAAGCGGCAAATTCGGAGGTGCCACAGGCAACTTCAATGCGCACACCGTGGCTTATCCGGCTTATGACTGGAAAAAATTTGCAGCCAATTTCCTTAGCAGCCGTCTTGGCATAGAACGCGAGGAATATACCACCCAGATTTCCAACTACGACAACCTTGCGGCACTTTTTGATGCTCTGCGCCGCATCAACACCATCATCATAGATCTTGACCGCGATATATGGCAATACATATCTATGGAGTATTTCAAGCAGCGCATCAAGGCCGGCGAGGTCGGTTCATCGGCAATGCCTCACAAAGTCAACCCGATAGACTTTGAAAACTCCGAGGGCAATCTGGGTCTGGCAAACGCCATTCTCGGGCATCTGTCCACCAAGCTGCCTATCTCGCGTCTGCAACGCGACCTGACCGACTCCACAGTGCTCCGCAACGTGGGTGTGCCTCTGGGCCACATGCTCATAGCGCTGGCAAGCACACTCAAAGGTCTCGGCAAATTGATTCTCAACGAAAAAGCCATATACGCCGACCTTGACAACATGTGGGCAGTCGTGGCCGAGGGAATACAGACCATATTACGCCGCGAGGGGTATCCACATCCCTATGAGACACTCAAGCAGCTCACCCGCACCAACGCTACAGTTACAGCCGAGAGCATTGCCGAATTTATTGACACACTACAGGTAAGCCCCGAAGTAAAAGCAGAGCTGCATGCCCTTTCGCCCCACACTTATACCGGACGTTAATAATCTATCACAATAATCTAAAACTAAGTACTTATGTCAATGGTAAAAAACCGCTTTTTAGCGCTTGTTCTTACCGTGATTGGCTGCTGCATGGCAGTCAACGCGGCTGAACGCATGAAAATGAGCACCACGGTACCACCCGCAAAGATTCCGGGTGTGCCTGTGATGGAAAACCCTCTGTATGACCCGGAAGGCACCAATGAATCCTACATAATGAATGTTACTGAAAACACATATTTCGGCAACGAAGATGTGGACGGATACAAAATGACCATCCGCCGCTCTGCCGACGGCAAGAAAATCTATTTTCAGGACCTCACCCCCGGATTCAACGGCGATGCCAATACCGAAGGATATTCGTGGGTAATGGGTAATGTAGATGGCAATGTCATCACCATACCCGCCGGCCAGGTACTCTACAAAACCGCCGAGCAGGTGCTGTATCTTGAGGTAGTGTCGTTTGACGAAAACGGCCAAGTCAAAGACTTTCTTAACGATGTCACTTTCACCATCAACGGTGATGTGATATCGCAAACCAACAATGATGTACGCATTGCCGTGTTTGACAACGCAGAAACCATGGACGAAGCCGGATTCTTCATCTTCATGAACAACTTTGTAATCCAGCCCATCAGCGATATATTCACTTTCACTGTTCCGGCTGATGCCGAAGTGGAAGAATGGATGTTGACCTCAAGCTCCGATTCCAGACTTGTGAAGGTGGCACGCAGCGGTAACGATGTTTACATTGCCGGACTCAGTTCCATGGCTCCCGATGACTATGTCATGGGCACCATTGCCAACGGCAAACTCACATTCCGCTCCGGTTACATACTCACATCGGCAGCCACAAAATATATCCGTCTGATTGGCGCACGCGAAGGCGAACCGGACGAATTCGGCATGCCTCAGCTTGAAATGACAGCCACCTATGAGTTTGATGTGAACGATGCCGAGGACCATTTCACCCTCAATCCCGCAGGCGACTACATTGTAGAGGCAAGCTATTTCAACTTCAATATGCTCAACGGCATAAGCAATGTTGAGATATTCCGCTATGGCGGTGATGTTCCTGCCACACCGGCCACCCCTGAAATAATCAGCTGGTCCGAAGCCGACGGCCTGCTCCAGTTTACGATTCCGTGCAGCGATATTGACGGCAATTATATCAATCCCGCCCATATCACCTACCGTATCTACCTTGATGGCGAGCTCCACACATTCTCACCAGACAATTATTACGCCATTCCAAGCGAGATGACGGATATACCATATGATTTCACAGATTATTACGACATTTACACCAACAACGAAACAAAGACCATATTTCTCCATGCTCAGGCATTCGCCACTGTTGAGATAGAATCTATCTATACAGTGGACGGCGATGCACGCGTGTCAGGTCGTGCCCTTTACTCCGGCATTGACTCTGTAACCAACAATGTCAGCCCCGTAGTGAGCGAAACCTACACCGATATTCTTGGACGCAGAGTGTCATCTCCGGCACCCGGTTCATTTATCATCAAAACATCTGTGCATTCCGATGGCACACGCACCGTATCCAAGCATATCGTGCGCTAAGAGTCGTTAGACCCTGTCGGAGCGCATTAGCCCGATAATCAGAACAAGCCGTATGAAATTTTATAAAAAATATAGGATTTTATACGGCTTTGTTTGTTATTATTATTAACTTTGCTGCACTCTTGAGCACAAGAGTGACTCATTGGTGCTCAGTTTTATATTTTATCTACATATTTTTATACCTTTAGATTACGCCGCGAGGCAGTCTTATTGTTTTTTAATTATTATTTATCAAGTATTTAAGTAAAGGCTACTACACATGGAAAGTAACGAGAAAAAGCCCAAGCGTCCCCGTATCGGACAAATGGCAAACATGAATCCCGAACAATCCGCTACCCCTTCTACTCAAGGCAACGACTACAATCCCGATGCACCGCGCCACAGCGAATATCGTCCGCGCCCGTCATATCAGCGTCAAGGAGGGTACAGTAACCGACAGGGAGGTTACAACAACCGTCAGAACGGGTACAACCGCTACAACAATCAGGGAGAAGGCGGTTATCGTCCGCGTCCGCAGTATCACAACCCCGCAACTCCCGCCGATGGAGAAAACACCACTCCGGAAACAGAAGGAGAAGATATGCAGCAGCGCCCGTACCAGCGCCCATATCAGCAGCGCCCATACCAACAGCATCCGTATCAGCAGCGCGAAGGCGGCTACAACAACCGTCAGGGCGGATACAACAACCGCTACAACAATAACCGTCAGGGTGGGTACAACAACCGCTACAACAACGCCTCTCAGGGCGAAGGCTCAGAAGGCGGATACCGTCCGCGCCAGAACTCTTATGGCAACAACCGTCAGGGCGGATACAACAACCGCTACAACAATAACCGTCAGGGCGGATACAACAACCGTCAGGGTGGCTACAACAACCGCTACAACAATCGCAACCAAGGCCCGCGCCAGAATCAGTACGGCATGCCCCAAGGCGGCAAGAGCTTTGTGCCGCGCCCCAAGAAAGTAGAATATGAGGCACCTGTGATTGATCCCAACGAAGAAATACGCCTCAACAAATATATGGCAAATGCCGGAATCTGCTCACGCCGCGAAGCCGATGAGTACATCCAGCAGGGTCTTGTGAAGGTTAACGGTGAGGTAGTTACCGAACTCGGCACCAAAATCACTCACAAGGACACAGTGGAATACGATGAAAAGCTCGTGACACTTGAGAGCAAATGCTATATATTGCTCAACAAGCCCAAAGATTGCGTCACCACTTCCGACGACCCCAACGGCCGCCTCACGGTGATGGATCTGGTGAAAGGTGCCTGCGATGCACGCATCTACCCTGTAGGCCGTCTTGACCGCAACACCACCGGTGTGCTGCTGCTCACCAACGACGGTGACCTCGCATCCAAGCTCACCCACCCCAAATACGTGAAGAAAAAGATTTATCATGTTTGGACTGACAAGGACATTGCCGAAGAGGACATGCAGCGTATTGCCGACGGCATAGAGCTTGAGGACGGACCCATTCACGCCGACGCGATAAGCTATGCCACCGACACCGACCGCAATCAGGCCGGCATTGAAATCCACTCGGGCCGCAACCGCATCGTGCGCCGACTTTTTGAAAGCCTCGGCTATCATGTGACCAAGCTTGACCGCGTTTATTTCGCCGGCCTCACCAAAAAGAATCTGCCGCGCGGACGCTGGCGCTACCTTACTCAGGAGGAAGTCAACTTCCTCAAAATGGGTTCTTTTGAATAACTCCGAAACATCTAAACTCACAATGAAACGAGATAAAATCACAACCCTCTTTTCGCCAGACATGATAGGCAAAGAGGTTAATGTAATGGGATGGGTGCGCACCCGTCGCGGCAACAAACACGTGCAGTTTGTTGCCCTCAACGACGGCTCTACCATCAAGAACATCCAAATAGTCCTTGACATGGCCAAGTTCACTGACGAGCAGCTGCGTCCGGTGACCACAGGTGCCAGCGTGCATGTGACCGGCACTCTGTGCGAGTCCATGGGCAAAGGTCAGAGCGTGGAAGTGCAGGCCGACACTCTTGAGGTATTCGGCACCGCCGATCCCGAAACATATCCCCTCCAGAAAAAAGGCCACACCCTTGAATTCCTGCGCGAAAAAGCCCACTTGCGTCCGCGCACCAACACTTTCGGTGCGGTGCTCCGCGTACGCAGCACTCTGGCATTCGCCATACACAAATTCTTTAACGAGCGTGGTTTCTTCTACCTCAACACTCCCCTCATCACAGCGAGCGACTGTGAGGGTGCAGGAGCAATGTTTCAGGTAACAACCCTTGACCTCAACAATCTGCCAAAAACCGAAGACGGCAAAGTGGATTTTTCAGCCGACTTTTTCGGCAAACCCACCGCTCTTACCGTAAGCGGACAGCTTGAAGGCGAGCTTGGTGCCACCGCACTCGGTGCCATCTACACTTTCGGACCCACCTTCCGTGCCGAAAACTCCAATACTCCCCGCCACTTGTCGGAGTTCTGGATGATAGAGCCTGAAATGGCATTCTATGACATTGCCGACAATATGGATCTGGCCGAAGAGTTCATCAAGTACTGCATCAGCTATGCTCTTGACAACTGTCGCGATGACATTGACTTCCTCGCTCAGATGTATGATCCGGAACTCGTGAATCGCCTCAAATCGGTTATCGAGCAGAAATTTGTGCGTCTCTCTTACACCGAAGGCGTGAAAATTCTTGAGGAAAGCGGCCACAAATTTGAGTTTCCCGTGTTCTGGGGCGCTGACCTCCAGAGCGAGCATGAGCGTTTCCTTGTTGAGGAGCATTTCAAATGCCCGGTAATCCTCACCGACTACCCCAAGGATATCAAAGCATTCTACATGAAGCAGAACGAAGACGGTCGCACGGTGCGCGCCATGGATGTTCTGTTCCCGAAAATCGGTGAAATCATCGGCGGTTCGGAACGTGAGGCCGACTACAACAAACTTCTGGCACGTATCGAGGAGCTTAATATCCCCATGAAAGATATGTGGTGGTATCTTGACACCCGCCGTTTTGGCACAGTGCCTCATTCCGGCTTCGGACTCGGATTTGAGCGTCTGGTACTCTTTGTGACCGGCATGACCAACATTCGCGATGTCATTCCTTTCCCGCGTACACCCAAAAACGCTGAATTCTAATCCTATATCACAATCATATCATGAGGGTGCGCGCTGTTGCGCACCCTCTCTTTTTATCACACCCAATCATGGAACGGAACAAAACCCCTCTCGTGGTCACTATTATGGCATCACCGAGGCTGAACGGCAACACCGCCGCGCTGCTTGATGAAGCCGAACGAAGTGCCCGTGCCGCAGGAGCCGAAGTGAAACATCTGACACTAAGCCATCTCAATGTGCGTCCATGCGTGGGATGCATGAAATGCCGCATCACAGGCACTTGCGCCCTGCCTCATGACGATGCCCATGACATTGCCTCTCTGATACATAGTGCCGACAGCATCATAATAGCCATGCCTGTCTATTGGAGCAGCATGCCGGGCACACTCAAAGTGCTGCTTGACCGGCTTGTATATGCATTTATTGACACTTCCTCGCCCCATAGGTTACCAAAACCGCTCCAGCGCGGTGCCCGGCTGGGTGTGATCTGCTCCTGCACGGCACCATGGCCACTGAGCCTCACCCAGACAAAACCGGCCGTGAAATCACTGCGCCGCATATTCAGACAGGGAGGCTTTACCGTATATCCCGCTCTGTGTCTTACAGGCACACGCTCTCTCACCGCCCCCAAACCATCTGCCCTGAAAGCAGCTGCATCGCTCGGCGACCTCCTTGCCCGCCCCCGATGAAGTCAAGGCGCAATTCTTGTCACACCCCACCCATCCGCTACACTTTTCAGTTTGCTGTAAACGAAATTATTAGTAACTTCGCGACATATTTATACATACATTTTCATATTTCTACTCTCAGCATATTTTATTATGGCTACCACATTGATTTCCACAGATTTCAATTTCCCCGGACAAACCGCAGTGTATCATGGCAAAGTGCGCGATGTTTACACCATCGGATCCGATCTTCTGGTAATGATTGCCACCGACCGTATATCGGCTTTTGATGTCATCCTGCCCCAAGGCATCCCCTACAAAGGTCAGGTTCTCAATCAGATTGCCGAATATTTCCTTGACTCAACCGCCGACATTGTACCCAACTGGAAACTTGCCTCTCCCGATCCTATGGCTACTGTAGGTCTCCGTTGCGAAGGATTCAAAGTAGAGATGATTATCCGTGGCTACCTCACCGGAAGCGCATGGCGCGAATACAAAGCCGGCTGCCGCGAGATATGCGGTGTGAAGCTGCCTGAAGGCATGCGCGAGAACGAGCGTTTCCCCGAACCCATCATAACCCCGACCACCAAGGCTGACGCAGGTCACGATGAAAACATATCCCGCGAGGAGATCATTGCACGCGGCATTGTGTCGGAAGAGGACTACAACACCATGGAGCGTTACACCCGCGCCTTGTTTGAACGCGGCAGCAAAATGGCCGCTGAAAAAGGTCTGATTCTCGTAGATACCAAATACGAGTTCGGTAAACATGACGGCAAAGTTTATCTCATTGACGAAATTCACACCCCCGATTCATCACGCTATTTCTATGCCGAAGGGTATCAGGAAAGATTTGAAAAAGGGTTGCCGCAGCGCCAGCTCTCAAAAGAATTTGTGCGCCAGTGGCTCATTGACAACGGATTCATGGGACGCACCGGTGAAAAGGTACCTGAAATGACCCCGGAATTTTGTCAGAGCGTATCTGAGCGTTACATAGAGCTTTACGAGCACATAACCGGCACTCCGTTTATCAAAGCCGATGAGACCAACCTCACCGACCGCATAGCAGTAAACGTACTTGACTGCCTGAAGAATATTTCGCTGTAATGCATCAGGCTGATTGCGAAAACATCAATCCCTACCACGCTGACGGGGGCAAGACATCGCAGGTGCGCACGATGTTCAACAACATTGCGCCGGCCTACGATTTCATGAACCGCGCCATGACTTTCGGCATTGACCGTTTGTGGCGCCGCAAGGCCGTGAAACTTGTGGCGTCGCTACATCCGCGCAGGGTGCTTGATGTGGCCACCGGCACAGCCGATATGGCCATACTCATGGCCCGCAAATGCTCAGCCGGAATCACCGGGATAGATCTTTCGCAAGGTATGATAAACGTAGGTCTGGAGAAAGTGAATAAAGCCGGACTTGCATCCCGAATCAATCTGCAGGTAGGCGACTGCCTTGACCTGCCTTTTGACAGCAACACGTTTCAATGCATCACCGTGGCTTACGGAGTGCGCAACTTTGAGCATCTGCTACAGGGATATGAATCAATGTTCAGAGTACTGGAACCCGGCGGCACACTGGTGGTGCTTGAACTTTCCATTCCCACATCAGCAGTGGTCAAGCCGTTTTACAAGCTCTATACACGCGGCATAATACCGCTGGTGGGACGATTGATTTCGCATGACTCAAGGGCCTACTCCTATCTGCCTGAAAGCATCGCGGCTGTGCCACAAGGCACTGCCATGACTTCGCTCATGGAGGAGGCCGGATTTGAGAACGCCACAGCCCGACAGCTCACTTTAGGAGTATGCACACTCTACACCGCAGTCAAGCCCCTTTCCTCAAAAGCATAATATTTTGACCAACCATAACATTAAATAAATGAACAAATTAGCACTCGTCATGGCGATTACTCTTACCGCCGGCACTTCTGCACTTGCCGATGCTCCCAAGGAGCACCTCAAGAGCCTTGATGCCAAACAGATAGACAACACTATCGCCCCTGGCACCGATTTCTACCTCCATGTCAACAAAAAATGGATGGAAGAAAACCCACTCACTCCCGAGCATGCACGCTACGGCAAATTCAATATCCTGTCCGATACAAGCGAAGCCCGTGTAAAAGACATTGTGCTCAATCTCGCATCCACCAATCCGCAACCGGGCACCGTTGCCTTCAAGGTATCAACCATCTACAATCAGGCCATGGACTCTGCCCGCCGCAATGCCGAAGGGGCAAAACCTATTCTGGCTGACCTCAAAAAAATTGAAACCACTCCCCACGAAGGAATGACCGACCTGTTTCTGTGGATGCACGGCAACTATGCGTCACCATTCTTCAGCGCAGGCATACAGGAAGACCTCGCCAATTCATCAGTTTACGCCATGTATATCGGCGGAGGCGGCATGGGGCTTGGTGACCGCGACTATTATCTCAAGAACGACAAACGCAACAAAGAAGTGCGTGAAGCATACAAGAAACTCATAGTCACCCAGATGCGCAATGCCGGCTATTCCAAAAAGGACGCCAACCGCATCATGAACAATGTGATGAAGATTGAGACAGCTCTTGCCGACTCCGCACTCACTCGTGAGGAGAGCCGCAATATTCCGGCTATGTACAACCCCCGCACATTCGCTCAAGTCAAGGAACTTTATCCCAACATTGACTGGGACCGTTTCTTTATTGAAACAATGGGCATTCAATCACCCGAACAGGTTATTGTAACCGAGCTTAAGTCTGTTGACCAGGCCAATAAGCTTATGGCTGCCCTCACCGACCGCGAAATCAAGGATTATTATCTTTGGAAATACGTGGCTCAGGCCGCCGGCAAGCTCAGCGACAATTTCAGCGATGCCTCCTTTGAGTTCAACAAAGTGATGAGCGGCGTACAGCAACAGCGTCCCCGCTGGAAACGCGCACTCGGCGCCACTGAAGGAGCCATGGGCGAGGCTGTAGGCCAGCTGTATGTAGAAAAATATTTCCCCCAGTCAAGCAAAGAGTACATGATAGGATTGGTAGAGAATCTTCGCACAGCCCTTGGCAAGCATATTCTCCATCTTGACTGGATGAGCGACGACACCAAGCTCAATGCCATCAAAAAGCTCAACGCATTCACCGTGAAAATCGGTTATCCCGACAAATGGAAAGATTATTCCACCATGGAAATTGATCCGGCTCTCTCCTACTACGAGAACATGCACAATGTGGGTATGTGGCATCAGAAAGACCTCTACAGCAAATGGGGCAAACCGGTGGACCGCACCGAATGGGGCATGACTCCGCAAACAGTCAATGCCTACTACAATCCTTTGGCCAACGAAATCGTGTTCCCTGCCGCAATACTTCAGGCCCCGTTCTTTGATCCTGAGGCCAGCGATGCAGAAAACTATGGTGGCATAGGTGTGGTAATAGGCCACGAGATGACTCACGGATTTGACGACCAAGGTCGTAACTTTGATGCCGAAGGCAACATGCGCGACTGGTGGACCGCCGAGGACAGCAAAGCCTTCACAGAAAAGACCAAAGGTCTTGGCGCTCAGTTTGACGCTGTGGAAGTGCTTCCGGGTCTCCATGCCAACGGCACCTATACTATGGGTGAAAACATTGCCGACCAAGGTGGCTTACGTGTGGCCATGACCGCATTCCTTGACTCGCAGAAGAAAAAAGGAGTGGACATTGCCACTGAAACCATTGAGGGTTACACTCCCGAGCAGGTATTCTATATGAACTATGCCAACCTGTGGGGACAGAACATCCGCGATGAGGAGATACGCTCACTCACTACCGGCGATGTTCACTCGCTCGGATGCAACCGCGTCAATGTGACCCTGCGCAACCTTGCTCCCTTCTTCAAAGCCTTCTCCATCACCGAAGGTCAGCCCATGTTCCGTCCCGAATCCGAACGCGTGGTAATCTGGTAATACCAAAGTCCTATAATAACTCAGGACGAGCTTGTGATGCAGGCTCGTCCTTCTTTTATATTCCCTATAACAATTATTCAAATATTCAAAAAAAGAAGAGGGATATGTGTGGTGGGGTTACGACGAAAAATTGTAACTTTGCAATTTGGAAAATTATTTATTGAAAGTGGAAACAAAGTATATTTTTGTGACCGGCGGGGTGGTGTCATCCCTTGGCAAAGGAATCATCTCTGCTTCGTTGGCCTGTCTGCTCAAGGCACGTGGCTACAGAGTTACGATTCAGAAGTTTGACCCCTATATCAATATTGACCCGGGTACCCTCAATCCTTATGAGCACGGCGAATGCTATGTGACCGAAGACGGCCATGAAGCCGATCTGGATCTCGGACATTACGAGAGGTTCACCAACGTACGCACTTCCCGCGCCAATAATGTTACTTCAGGGCGTATATTCCAGAGCGTAATCGACAAGGAACGCAGAGGCGATTATCTGGGCAAAACTGTTCAGATTATTCCTCACATCACTGATGAAATCAAACGCAATGTGAAAATTCTTGGAAACACGGGCAACTTTGATTTCATTATCACAGAAATAGGTGGAACTGTGGGGGACATTGAATCGCAGCCTTTTCTTGAAAGCGTGCGCCAGCTGCGCTGGGAACTGGAAGAAAATGCCTTGTGCATCCATCTCACCTACGTGCCTTATCTCCATGCGGCAAAAGAGCTAAAAACCAAGCCGACACAACATTCGGTAAAACAGTTGCAGCAGCTTGGTATCCAGCCCGATGTGCTCGTATTGCGCACCGAAAAAGAGATTCCTGGTGCCATGCGCAAGAAAATAGCCCAGTTCTGCAATGTCAGCCCAAATGCCGTAGTGCAATCACTGGACTGTTCCACCATTTACGAAGTGCCACTGATGATGCATGCGCAGCATCTTGACGAAATTGTGCTCCGCAAAATGGGCGTTACTCCGGAGGGCGAACCCCACATGGAGCCGTGGATGAAGTTTATTGATAAAATCAAGCGTGCCGACAAAGAAGTGACAATTGGCCTCGTGGGAAAATATGTGGAGCTTCAGGACGCATACAAATCCATCAACGAAGCATTATTTCAGGCCGCCACATACAATGACCGCAAGCTGAACCTGAAATACATTCATTCCGAAAAACTTTTTGAGCACAATGTTCAGGAGCAGATGCAGGATCTTGACGGTGTGATTGTTGCGCCGGGATTCGGACAGCGTGGCATTGAAGGCAAATTCGTGGCGCTTAAATGGTGCCGCGAACACAATGTGCCCACCTTCGGTATATGTCTGGGCATGCAGTGCATGGTGATAGAGTTTGCCCGCAACGTGCTGGGCTATGCTGATGCCAACTCCACTGAAATGGACCACACCACCACTCACAACGTGATTGACCTGATGGAGGAGCAGAAAAACATCTCCAACATGGGTGGCACCATGCGTCTTGGAGCTTACGACTGTCACCTTGCTCCCGACAGCATCGCAGCCAAAGCATACGGCACAACCGAAATACGTGAACGCCATCGCCACCGTTACGAGTTCAACAACGATTTTCGCGCTGATTTTGAATACGCCGGCATGAAATGCGTGGGTGAAAACCCGCACTCGCAGCTGGTGGAAGTAGTGGAGCTGCCCGACAAACGCTGGTATGTGGGCACCCAGTATCATCCTGAATATTCAAGTACGGTGCTTAATCCCAGTCCGCTTTTCCTAAGTTTCATGCGCGCGGCAATAGCCTACGGCGAGGAAAAAGCCTTGGAGAGTGCCGACCAATAATGTAATTATTAACAAATAAGTATATATTCACACCTAAACATGGACAAAAACACGCTTTGGGGCCTGCTGCTGATGGGAGCCGTGATTCTCGGCTTCATGTACCTAAATCAGCCATCTGCCGAAGAACGCCAGCGTATGGAGCGCGAACGGCAGGAACAGTTGGCTCAGGAAACGCAAAAATCTCCCGACGGAAATACCATTTCCATCGACTCCGTGACAAATGCCGACAAACAGGCCATTCTGTCAACAGTGAAATCTTTTGGTGTCACTGATTCAGCCACCAATATCACCACACTATCCAATGGTCCGGTGCGTCTGCAACTCGCAGCCGGTGGTGAACTGAGCGGTTACGTAACTGCCAACAACACTCAAGTGCCGGTCAACGACATTCTTAACGCCAGTTATGGCTCTCTGCCGCGTGCCACTGCCGCACTGGCCGTAAGTGAACTGAAACAGACTCTGGCCAATATTGTCAAATATGGTGGTTTCGCTCGCCACCTGACAGGCGACAGCACTACCGTGAAACTTGAAAATGATGTGCTCGCGCTGGAAATATCCAACAAAGGCGGTGCCATTTCACGTGCCACACTCAAAGAGTACAACAGCTACGACTCCACCAGAGTGAGTCCCATTGCCCCCGGCACCGACTCTTACGGATTTATCCTCACATCGGCCACTCAACGCTTTGACACACGCGAATTTTTCTTTTCTCCGATAATGGAGAATGACTCCACAGTGCTGATGCAACTGCAGCTTGGCGATGGTGCCTCTTGGGGGATACGCTACACACTGCCCAAAACAGGCTATCTTGTAAAGATGGACATTGTGCAGAAAGGCATGCAATCCATCATACCGTCAAGCGTAAGCACCATTGACATGATATGGAACCAGAAAATGGCGCGCAACGAGGCCGGACGAGTGTTTGAGGAACGCAACAGCGCCATCTACTACATGTTTGCCAATGGCGAAGTTGACAACCTCAAAGAGAGCGGTGCCGACCGCGAGGAACTCACCGAGCGCGTGAAATGGATTGGATATAAAAACCAATTTTTCAGCACGGTACTGGTTCCGCAAACCAATTTCACAGCCGCAGACATTGACAGCGAGGAGCTTGAAAACAATCCTGACTTCATCAAGCAGCTTTCATCATCCACCGTGCTTGACTACTCGGCTTCATTGGAATATCCCGCATCATTCACATGGTTCATAGGCCCCAACTCCTACCCTCTGCTCTCTGACATTGAAGAAACCATAACTCCGGAAGAAAATCTTCATCTCACCAAGCTTATACCTTTAGGGTGGACATTGTTCCGTTGGATCAACACCATTATCATCATTCCGGTATTCAGCTTCCTCGGCAACTACATAGCCAATTACGGCATAATAATACTCCTGCTCACAATCTTCATTAAAATCATTCTGTTCCCGTTCACATACAAGAGCTATATGTCGCAGGCCAAAATGCGCGTACTTGCTCCTGAAATCAAAGTCATCAACGACAAATATCCCGGCAACGAGAACGCCATGAAACGCCAGCAGGAAACCATGGCTCTGTACAGTCGCGCCGGCGCAAGCCCCTTCTCAGGGTGTCTGCCCATGCTGTTGCAATTGCCCATCCTGATTGCGATGTTCAATTTTTTCCCCTCGGCAATAGAACTGCGAGGAGAGCCATTCCTTTGGGCTAAGGACCTGTCAGCCCCGGATGCTATTGTAAGCTGGACCACCAACATACCTTTCATCTCCTCTACATTCGGCAACCACATCAGCCTATTCTGCTTGCTGATGACAGTAGTCAACATCATCTACACCCGCATCACTATGCAGAACCAGCCCGGCGGCAATTCCATGCCGGGAATGAAATGGATGATGTATCTCATGCCTGTAATGTTCCTGTTCTTCTTCAACAATTATGCAGCCGGTTTGAGCTACTACTACCTGCTGTCGCTGCTCATCACCATCATTCAGACTTATGTGTTCCGCAAAGTAGTGAGCGAAGAAAAGGTGCGTGAAACAATGCGACAGAACGCCGCCAAGCCCAAAAAAAAGAGCGGCTTCATGGCTCGTCTTGAAGAAGCACAGCGCAAGCAACAGGCTCTTCTCCGTGAACAGGAGAAACAGCGCACACGCGCAGGACGCCGCAGCAAATAATCGCTGACACACATTACCGCTATCAAACAAAAGGCTCCCCATGGGGAGCCTTTTTAGTATTCCGGCATTTGCAGCATCATTTGTTATTGGGCTTCGAAACTCCACCAAGATTCAGGTTTATGCGTTCCTCTTTGCCATTGATAGTAACGACAATATAGCAATTGCTGAAAACAGTACACCGCTTGAACTTCATTGTGATTATGGCCTCGCCACCGCTCAGATTTGTTTGCATTGATTTAGCCGGTAACTCCTTGCCGTCATTGTGAAACACGGCAGAAGTCACGCTTATGCTGTTGGATGCATCTTTGTCCACAACCACAATAGTGGTAGCATTTCCATAGTTGTCAATACTCTTGAACTTGGGTTTTGCCACACACGCACCTACGGAAAACAGCCCCATAAGCGCAATTAAAAAGAGTTTTTTCATAATTACATATCTAATTGGTTATACGGCAAATTTACCATCAAGAGTCAAGACAAGCCAAAATTCCAATCAATTAGACAGTCCTCTCAGCATGATGTAAACAACTGATATTCAGCATGAGGAATAAATTTCAAATCCACACCCTCTTCCGCACTACATTTTTGATGCAAACCACTCCTTATTTTGGGCATCCGAAGCCAATATTTTATCTTTAAGACGCGTGCGGCGGTTGTAAAAATTTTTCAGCTTCAAATCCATCATCAGGCACACAGCTTTGGCAGAAAACCCGGCATATAGATAAGTCATAAGCAGCACATCATTATCGCTCAACTCGGGTAGCTCTTTACATATGCGATTCAGAATTCCACCCATATTGGCGTTAACTGCCTCCGTCAACTCCGAAATCATTTTTTGCGAACGATAGGACATTATAATATCCTCCACATCACCGACTATCGTGGCTCTGGTACGCTCCGAATCATATTTGTCAAAATAAACATTACACAAATCATTAAATGCGCCGAACCCGTTATGATATAGATTCTCAATTCTGAGTTCATGCGCACATACCTCCTCTTGAAGTGCGCGCCGACACTCGGATTTTTTCCTTATAATCAGCCAGAAGCAAACGACACAACCAATCAGAGCCACAAAAGCCAGCACGCACCACAAACGCAACACAGCTATACTATGCTCGTACCTTTCTATTTCCGAAGCAAAATTCTCAGCCAGCAGCTCGCTTTCGCTCTGCAACCGTCCCTCATTGGTCAAAGGGATTTTAAACACACCCTCTGATGTATATGCGCAAATCATATCATTCTCAGAAAAGGCAAACAGCTGGGGAAACTCCACATCCACACTCCACAACACCCTTTTATGCACAACATCCTTCTCCATGCCGACCAACACAAACGGCTCCAAAGAGGAATAGACCGTATCGCACACCACAATCCTCACACTGTCCATGCTGAACGGCAGGTCACTGCACTCCACATTAAGACCAACAGTAGTAACCATCCCCTCATTTGATAAGCCCGAACAGCTGATAAGCAGTTTAGCATCTCCACCCTCATATTCAAGAAAAGAACGCCTCACAGTATTTGATGCCGAAGCACAGACGCACATCCACATCAGCCATATCACACAAATAAATCTATACCACATAACAAAACAAGTTGTAAATAAAAAAGGCCGCGGCAGGATGTCCTGTCGCGGCCGG
>HF985645.1 GCA_000431155.1 Bacteroides sp. CAG:927 | reverse complement strand
AGCCAAAGGCAAGAGCATTGAAGCGAGGGACATCAACCACGCTTTGGACAACATCAAGGCGCAAATCATCAAGCACTACCAACGCATATCTGACCGAGAGGCGTATGTTACGGCAGAAATGGTGCGCAATGCCTATCAAGGAATCGGCAGCGAGTATGAGACATTGCTCGGAGCGTTTGATAAGGACAACGCCACGTTTCAAAAACGTGTGGGAACAGACCGTGTAAAAGGAACTTACATGGCAAGGGTTCGTGCAAGAAACCATGTGGCGGCATTCATCAAGGCGAATTACAAACGAAGCGACCTGTCTATGCTTGAACTGACACCCGACTTCATCAAGGAGTTTGCCGTATTCCTTTCCACTGACAGAGGATTGCAGAACGGTAGCATCTGGACTAACTGCATGTGGCTGAAAGGTGTGGTCATGCGTGCGCACTTCAACGGACTGATACCGAGAAATCCGTTTGCGCAGTTCCATATCAGTCCGAACATAAAGGAACGTGAGTATCTGACGGAAGAAGAACTGAAAACATTGATGACACACGAATTTGCGGATGCCAGACTTTCCTACATCCGTGACATCTTTGTTTTCGCCAGCTTTACCGCATTGTCATTCGTGGATGTCAAGGAACTTACCACTGATGATATAGTGGAAGTGAACGGTGAGAAGTGGATATTATCCAAGCGGCACAAGACCAAAGTCCCGTTCCAAGTGAAGCTGCTTGACATCCCTTTGCAGATTATCAAGCGTTACGAGGAGTTCCAAACGGACAAATCTGTTTTCCCGAATCTGAACTATTGGTCTATATGCAAGCCATTGAAAAAGATGATAAAAGAGTGCGGAATCACAAAGGACATCTCATTCCATTGTGCAAGGCACGGGTTCGCCACCCTCGCACTGAGTAAAGGTATGCCGATTGAAAGTGTCAGCCGTGTGTTGGGGCATACGAACATCGTTACGACCCAACTCTATGCGAAGATAACCACGCAGAAAATAGACCACGACCTTACGATGTTCGGTGACAAACTGAACCAGTCTTTTGGAAACACAACAATGGCATAGGACTATGGAAAGAAGTACCATCACAATAGATGAGTTCGGCAATGTTATTTTGCCGAATGACATAACCAATGTATGGATGAACGAATCCGAGTTGTTGGATTTGTTCAATGTTACCGCCCCGACCATTCGGGCTGGGATAAAGGCTCTTTGCAAGAGTGGCGTGTTGAGAGAGCACGAGATAAAGCGTACCATACACCTATCTGACAAGTGCTGCATGGAGTTTTACAACCTTGAAACGATAATCGCCCTCGCTTTCCACTTTGGCACATTCGGAGCGAAGCAGGTGCGCAACGCCATTCTGAGAAGGTTCTACTTGCGAAAAGAGAAACAAACCATCTTCTTTTCGCTAGCCGATTGCTCTATGGGTATGTCGTAGATTAGATAAATAGCAGGAGTTCATTGCGCTCCTGCTGTTTATCTTTTATCGTTTCTGCTCCTCTATAAATACATCAATTTCCCCTAAATAACCAATTTCTTTAGGAAGTACGAACATATTGTTCGGATTTACATATTTCCGAAAATGGTCCTCAATATCGTAAATTTTCAAATCTTCAATATTTGTATTAGTATTAAATCCAACAGGGTGGATATGACACAATTTCCAATTAGACAAAGCATAACTTCCTAATGGTTTTGTGTACTTAGCATTGGCCTTAATCTCCTTTGTAGCCATAAACACCATTGGCAACTCTTTTTGGCTCAATAACTCTTTGATTTGAGATAAGGTAAACACTGTTCCTTTTAAAACATTGCTATACACCCAAATAGCTACGGTATTGTCTGAAACGATAATTTCTCTTCCACAGGGATGCATAAATGATTGACCTCGTTTATTTGTCTCTTTACGAATAATCAATGGCATATCTTTGTCTGCTATCCATTCTTCTATCAGATTATTCCAATTTTCAAGTACATCAACTTCTATTTGAGGGTTATTAGGAGAATTATGCCACAATGTACCTATTTCCTTAATTTTCATTCGGATTTCTTCCCCTACCAAATCTTTTGTGGGCATACGTCTTTCGGGCCGCTTAAATGTCGAGGATTGACTTGATATTAGAAATTGCATAGCTCGTTTAGGTGGATATTTACAACTATACATTCTGCCCTCTTGATAGCTCTTGGTTTCAATGACATTTGAAAAGACACGATAGAAATCAGATTTTGTAAACTTAAATGTTCCATTTGGAGTATGGACAATAAATGTTTCATTATCTTTCAAAGGCTCAATCAAATCAGCCTTGAAACACAATCTACTACTTGTATATTCTACCATATGCTAACTATTCAACCAAATTATACCACAAAGGTACTCGAAATACCCCAGATGAGAGAATTCTTGCCGTTCATAATAGGCTTAAGTTTATAGAATTCCTCAAATATCTATCCCCAGAGTACTTTTTTCTGTATTCTGCTATATTTTGCGTAACAACTTATCCATTAAATGCTTATACTTTTGTAGCTGGTATTTTTCAAACTTAAAACTATTTGATTATGTCAGCTAACAAACAACAAGAGAGCCACAAACCGCCATCAGATGGCAGCGTGGCAAAAGAAGAGTTCATCCGAGTAGGAACAACGCTCTACAAGATTGTGGAGCAGCCAAGACTGAACGGAGGGTATGTAAAGAAACGCATCATGTGGAACAACGAGACCCTGCGCCAAGACTATGGCAAGGACTATCTTGCCACCGTGCCGAAGTATGACGGTTTCTGTACAGTCCCAAGCCATGTGGACTATCGTCCCGTGGTGGACAAGTTCCTCAACCTCTATGAGCCGATAGAGCATTGTCCACAGCAAGGCGAGTTTCCCTGCATCCAATCATTGGTTCGCCACATTTTCGAGGAGCAATACGAGTTGGGGATGGACTATCTGCAACTGCTCTACCTGCAACCCATCCAAAAGTTGCCCATCCTGCTGCTGGTATCGGAGGAACGTAACACAGGTAAGAGTACGTTTCTGAACTTTCTGAAAGCCGTCTTTCAGAACAATGTCACTTTCAACACCAACGAGGATTTCCGCAGTCAGTTCAATTCCGATTGGGCAGGAAAGCTCCTTATCGTGGTGGATGAGGTGCTGCTCAACCGCAGGGAGGATAGCGAGCGGTTGAAGAACCTCAGCACCACACTTTCCTATAAGGTGGAAGCCAAAGGCAAAGACCGTGACGAGATAGCGTTCTTTGCCAAGTTCGTGCTATGTTCTAACAACGAGTACCTGCCCGTAATCATAGATGCAGGAGAAACACGCTATTGGGTGCGCAAGATAGACCGCTTGCAGTCTGATGATACCGACTTCCTGCAAAAGCTGAAAGCGGAGATACCCGCCTTTCTTCATTTCCTGCAACACAGACAGCTATCCACCGAAAAGGAAAGCCGCATGTGGTTTACTCCCTCGTTGCTGCATACAGAAGCCTTGCAGAAGATTATTCGCAGTAACCGCAACCGACTGGAGATAGAAATGCAGGAACTTATCCTTGACATCATGGATAGTGTCGGAACGGACACATTCTCGTTCTGTTACAACGACCTTCTTCTTTTGCTGGTACACTCGCAAGTAAAGGTGGAGAAGCACCAAGTCCGTAAGGTATTGCAGGAATGTTGGAAACTCACCCCTGCACCGAATACACTTACTTACACCACCTATCAAGTGGACTATACCCGAGAGTGCCGATATTCTCCCATACGAAGAATCGGACGGTTCTATACCGTAACAAGAGAACAGTTGACAGCACTCTGATTATCTTGATGAAATGATGAATAAGCATATAACCATACTGAAATATAAAGGTTTGTACTCTCATCAAACCCTCATCAAAAACAACTTACTGATGAAAAGAGAAAACAAGTCAAGTATGCCATACCCGATAAGGCAAATGATGATTTTCTCTTTTGGTAAGTGCTTTGATGAAACAATGATGAGAATGTATAAGGTTGCTATCCAATAGTTTGGCATACGCATTCATCAATTCATCGGTTTTACAATCATCATCAAACCATAGAAATATGAACATACAAGAAGTAAAGAACATTCGTATCGCAGACTATCTGCAAAGTTTGGGCTATACGCCCGTCAAACAGCAAGGCAACGGCCTTTGGTACAAATCACCATTCCGGGAGGAAACGGAAGCCTCGTTCAAGGTGAACACCGACCGCAATCTATGGTTCGATTACGGGCTTGGCAAAGGCGGTAACATCATCGCTTTGGCAGAGGAACTATACGCAACCGACCATGTACCCTACTTGCTCAACAAGATAGCGGAGCGAGTACCGCACATTCGTCCCGTATCTTTCTCTTTTCGCCAGCATTCATCCGAACCGAGTTTCCAGCATTTGGAGGTGGGAGAACTTACCCATCCTGCATTGCTCCGTTATTTGCAGGAAAGGGGAATAAACACCGATTTGGCAAGGCTGGAATGTAAGGAGCTGCACTTCATCCATAACGGCAAACCCTATTTCGCCATCGGCTTCCCCAATGTTGCCGGAGGGTATGAAGTGCGCAACCGTTTCTTCAAAGGCTGCATCGCACCGAAAGACATCAGCCATATCCGTCAGCAGGGAGAGCCGAGAGAGAAATGCCTTGTGTTCGAGGGTATGATGGACTACCTGTCATTTCTTACGTTACGGATGAGGAACTGCCCGACCATGCCCAACCTTGACGGGCAGGATTACATCATCCTTAATTCAGTTGCCAATGTTTCCAAAGCCATAGACGTGCTGCATAGGTACGAGCGCATCCACTGCCTGCTTGACAATGACGAGGCAGGAAGAAATGCCTACTTGGAATTGGCAAGAGAGTTCAGCGGACGTATCCGGGACTTCTCCGACAACTACAACGGACACAAAGACCTGAACGATTACCTGTGTGGTAAGTCCATGTCCCAATCGGATGAGCCGATAAAAGAGAAGAAGCAAGTCCAATCCGCAAGGCGGATGATACAGCCACCGAAAAAGAAAGGGCTGAAGATGTAAGGGGATGCTTGCAGCGGCACGGATATTTACCGATGGAAAATACCGTAGCTTATTAGGGAATTTTCCGAGCCGCATTGCAAGCAACGCTGAAAATTCCCCAATAAGCCAAAGAGGTTGCACCTCTCTGGACTCTCCAAAGCCAACGGCAACAGCCGTACATAAGCAATAATCAAACAATGTTTCACAAGCAGAATAAGAAGGGAATTATATATGGGATTCGTAGTATTACACATGGAAAAGGCGCACGGTTCCGACAGCGGAACGACCGCCCACATCGAGCGTTTCATCATACCGAAGAACGCAGACCCCACACGCACACACCTTAACCGAAAACTCGTCACTTACCCCGATGGGATAAAAGACCGCACGGCAGCCATTCAGAAAAGATTGGAGGAAGCAGGACTGACACGCAAAATCGGGAACAACCAAGTTCGGGCAATCCGTATCAACGTGTCGGGAACGCACGAGGATATGAAGCGTATCGAAAAGGAGGGTAGACTTGATGAATGGTGTGCCGACAATATGAAATACTTTGCCGACCTGTTCGGCAGGGAGAATATCGTGGCAGCGCACCTGCACAGGGACGAGGAAACGCCGCACATACACATCACACTCGTCCCGATTGTCAAGGGAGAACGCAAGCGCAAGAAACGTGAGGAACAGGTAAAGAAGCGGTATCGAAAGAAACCAAACAATGCCGTCCGTCTGTGTGCCGATGACATAATGACACGCTTGAAGTTGAAATCATACCAGGACAGTTATGCCGTAGCAATGGCAAAGTACGGTCTGCAACGTGGCATAGACGGTTCGCAGGCTCGCCACAAGTCCACGCAGCAGTATTATCGGGACATACAGAAACTTGCCGATAGCTTGAAATCGGAAGTGGTGGATTTGCAGGAACAGAAAACCGAAGCGGAGCAGGAACTCAGACGAGCCAAGAAAGAAGTACAGACCGAGAAACTGAAAGGCGCGGCCACCACCGCAGTGACCAACATCGCTGAAAGTGTCGGTTCTCTTTTCGGCAGTAACAAAGTCAGAACATTGGAACGCAGAAACGAGGACTTGCAAGACCGCATCCTTGAACTTGAAGAAGAAGCACGACAAAAGGAACAGCAACAGGCGAAGCACATACAGGAGATAACGAATGCTTACGAACAACGACACCGCAAGCTGTCCGAGTTCGTGGATTATGTCAAGCACTATTTCCCGTATGTGGAGAAACTGATGCCGACCATCAAGTTTCTGCGTGATACGCTGAACTTTGGCGATGCTGTCATCAGAAAATTATGTACGTTCAAGGATGTTTCCATCAAAGGGGAACTCTATTCTTGCGAGTTCAACCAGCATTTTAAGGCTGATAAAACGATATGTTCACTTAAAGAGGACAAAGAGGGGAAATACAACCTCCACATAGATGGCGTTTCACATGTCAGTTGGTTCAGACGGAAGAAAGAGGAGTTTATGGAGAAACTGAGACCACAAGTAAGAAGCCAAAACAGAGGTATTAAGCTGTAAATCATAATAAAGTCCGTGATAATTGAATGTTACATCACGGACTTTTTGTACTTTTGTATCAAAAAGTAAGTAGAATGAAAGGACAACGAACTAAAACAATCTGCATTGTGCAACATAGCATTTCGAACGGTGCTAATGGCGACCATCGTAAGAGATTAGTAAACATGAAAAGATTGACAGGTTATTGCCTAATCTTTCTATTCAGTTGTCTTATCGGAGGTTCTTGTGGTAATCCACAAAAATCTAAGATTAGTTCGGATTATGGAGGGGATACAATCTATACGACCTTTAATGAATATGACAAAACAGTTTTGTCTTATGAAGAGGAAATTATCAAGCACATAAAACAAGAAGCGATTATTATAGCACAAGACAGTAATAGTATCTGTAATACGGGACTTAAGCTTATTGGTACTATTCTCAATTCCGAGAATGATACAATAACACTCTTGGAAGAAAACGATGTATTTGGACTATTACAATGTCCGCATGGAAATGGGAAAATTGTTGTGTATAAAAACAAGATTCGGCAGGGCTATTATTCAAATTTCTACAAGGGATTTTTTGCAGAAGTAAAAAATAATCTATTATGCATAAAAGATGTGATGGACGTAGATTCCGAAGGTAATTTTATCTTTGGCAAACTCAACCTAATAGACTTTAGAAAAGAGATACCAAATAATATCTTCATTTATGTAGATAATGAATTTGGAGATGAACATGTTTTCATAAATAATACTGAATAAAGGACTTCGTTTTATGATAATCAAGAAGATAAATACTTATAAGTATCAGATTATTGCTCTCCATTTAATTGGACTTATCCTTTGTCTTATTATCGCATATAAACAAATTCATCTGCGATGGCAGCTCGGATATGTCGTATTTTGGACAACGGCAATATTCGGAATCATGTTCATGTTCTTTATGTTGAAAAGATATTGGACTAATGTCATCGCTAAATTATATGGCTTTCTATGGATTCCTTTTTCCTTAATCGGGCTGTTTTTTCTATTGTTACTTGGCAACCTATCTTTTGTGAAACAGATGAATTTGTAATGAGAAAATCAGGTGGATTTATGGGCTTTGAAACGGCTGTTTTATATCGAAAATATGGCTTGCGGGAATTGGAACTGCATCGATATGAATTGGTCTTTCCTGAGTCCATCACTCCGTTAGATTCTCTTGGCGCAATCATTATCTATGGTGAATATCCCGATGGAGAGGGCGGATGCAGCAAAGGAACGGTTATCTACCCGATAGATGATTATACATATTATAATCACATTGACGAAATCAAAAAATATGCTGAGCAAAAGGGTATCGAATACTGTGATTTTAATTGAGAAGCGCGAATACATAGAAACATATTTCTCCAACGAATAAAAGGGACAGTTGGGTAATACTAAAAACGGCAGAATATGAAACTTACCAATAGCCGATTGGGGAAGAAGCCTGTTTTTATCGGGCTTTTAATCCTTATAACTTTAATCATGATGACAGCCGTATTGAAAAGATGTATCACGATTGATACGGATGATGTAGAACGTGTTGGAAATGAAGTAGTCAAAATGATTGACAACTTCAAAAACAAGAATGGACGACTGCCAAATGGACTTGATGAGTTAGGTACTCCTTTTATAGGTAATAACGAAACGTACGAATATCGGGGGTATATCTTTTATTACGAACCTGAAAAATATGGGTTCAAAAAAGACTGTCATTATTGGCTTTATATTACATTTGGTCCTGATGAGGATTACATTTATTATTCTCGGCGAAATTATTGGTTATGGAATTATGATGCAGATAAAATAGCGGAAAAGAGAGAAGATTTATTTCACGAAGTCTTTACCGCCTACAAGCCCAAATGGGAATGTGATAGCCTGTGTGCAAATATTGACAGCATCAATACGATTTACCCCATTGCACCAGACTCGTTGATTTATTGTCGGCAATATTATGAAGATGGAAAAATCGCAGCTGAGGGTTGGATGCTTCAAGATTGGGACAGAGAATCTGATTACAGCGATAATATTGGCATTTGGAAGTATTACACAAGAGATGGCATAATGATTGAAAAGGATTGGGGAAGACATATGGTGAAATGAACACATCTCATATTTCAATAGTATAAATCAACGGTCAGTTTGAGACTTTTCGATTTTTTTGCTACTTTTGCATCAAGACGAGCAACAATGATGGCAAAATGAAGCAAAACGTAGAAATAGATACGGTTGCTAAGTCATTACCTCAAAATTGAGTAATTCTCCCAAAGTCCTTTGTATAAGGCACTAACAAAGGTATTCCAAAATTACAGAAAAATTTTGTAACTCTGTGATAATCGGGCAAGAAAAATCCGCATCTCCACGGCAGCCACCATAAAAATGCGGATAATGTAGAAAATGCAATGTTATTTCAGCTCTAATTCAATGTCCTCTATTGATGGCAGGGAACTCTTAAATTCATCGGGGATGAATTTTGTAAGTTGAAACTCTGCCACGCCGATAGGCTGCGATGACGATTCAAGCGCATATTGAGCAAGCACATTATCTTTATCCTTGCATATCAGAAGTCCTATGGTCGGATTATCCTGCTCGGTTTTCAGAATATGATTGACAGCCGTCATATATGTGCCGAGTTGTCCAATGTCCCCGGCTCCGAATGTACCCGTCTTGACTTCTATAACACAATAAGCGTGCAATTTTATATTATAAAACAGCAAATCAATGAATTGCTCCGTATGCCCGACTTTAAGACGGTATTCTTCCCCGACGTATGCAAAACCCGATCCAAGTTCAAGCAGAAAACGAGATATGTTTGACATCAGAGCCTTTTTCAATTCCCGTTCCTTATATGGCTCCGTCATTTCGGTAAAGTCGAAGATATACGGATCTTTGGTCAGTTCCTGGGCAAGGTCGCTGTCGGGAGCCGGCAGTAGACGAGAAAAACTTGTCAATGCCTTGCCCTGGCGAAGATGCAGATTGGTATCTATAAATGACTTCAACACGTTTCTCGACCAACCTTCTTCTACAACCTTGTGGGCATAGAATAGCGCGGTATCCCGTTCTCCTTTTTCGAAATATTTATCTATCAGAGTACAATGATGTCCCCACGGAACAGAAAAGATAATATCGTCCTTGATACATTGAGATATGCCAACAAGCTGTTGGCACATTTCGGCTTTAGAATTGCCAACAGGTTGTTGGCAATTTGTAGGCAGCTCACTATAAAGAAGATACATCTTCTTCATATATTGCAAATTCTGCCGAGAAAAGCCCTCTGATTCTGGAATAGCCTCTTTCAAATCCTGACTGAGATTCCGATAGAAACTGCTGCCATAAACATTCTCGGCATCACGAGCCACGATGTCACGACCGAGCGACCAGTAGAAGCGCAGCATCTCGCAGTTCACTTGGGCAGCGGCCTTAATCTGACTGCGGCGGTATCGTTCTTTCAACTCCTGTATCCACCGGGAGTATTCGGCATCGGTTTTTATCAGCTTGCTCATGCTTTACATTCTTGAAACTATCCTATTACAAAATTACAAAAATATTCTGATACTGAGAGCATAATTAATCCTATTACCCGCTATTGTCAATCCAGCAGCCCGACAAGTTCCTTTTTGATGTCCTCGTCAATCTCACGGTAGCGGGCGAATGCTTTGCTACCCTCCTTATGTCCGGACAAAGCACCGACAAGACTGGGGTCTTTTACCTTCTTATAAAGATTGCCGACAAAGGTGCGGCGAGCCATGTGGCTGCTGGCTATCTCATTTATTGGGCGACGTTCCTCTTCTCCGGTTTTTGGGTTGAGAACGGTAACGATTCGCGTTATTCCACAGGCCGTAAAAATGCTTTTGATTGCGTCGTTGTACTTCTGCGTACTGATAAACGGGAACAACCGACCTTTCTTGTCGATACCTTTATATTTCTCGACCAGTGCCAATGCCCGCTTATTCAATGGAACGCGAATAACCTCAGGCCGTTCTCCCTTTGTCTTGTTGGGCATATATTCCACGGCTCCGTCTATGATGCTCTCCGGCGTTATTTCTATCAGGTCAGATACGCGACAGCCGATAAGACATTGAAATATAAAAATATCACGTTGAACCGCCAATGCCGCTTTATCAGAAAAATCAAAATCGGCAATTTTATCTCGCTCCTCGATGCTGATATAATATGGAGTGCCATATTTTTCCGCCCCTATGCTTGTGCATGATGCGAAAGGAGTGCGGGTGATGTAGCCACGTTTGACACACCAGTTGAAGAACGCCCTCAGTCTTTTCATGATTGCGATGACTGCGTTATGACCCCGCTGCTCAGGTTTGCGGGGCTTGCGTTTGGTCTTTACAACCTCAGACACATCCTTATATATGGAAGGGAATCTTTCGTATATCTTCGGTTCGTCAATTACGAACTGTTTGAAAGCATCCACCACTTCACCCGTAAACTCTTCAAGTTTGAGAGAGAAATTCTGTCGCGTTGATTTCCGTTTCTATTTCTCATATCTCTCCAGCAATCTCGCCAATACGCGGTAATGGCTCGACAGCTTCGTGCCGTCTTGTGTTGTCGTAAGATATTCGTTGAAGGTGTCGAAGAAACTCCTGCTTACCGGTGTCGTCTCAAACAGTTCCGGATGATTGTGGCGCATTATCGCGTCCTCGAAGAATTCCTTTGAAAGAAGATTCTGAGGAGTATTTACGCATAGAGATACCAATCTGCTCTCAAGTGAGACAAGATTATCGCTGATTGTTTGTAAATTTGCAAGCGTCTTGCGGTCGGCTCGCGGCATTATGAATTTCCCGTCACGAAATCGGGACGGGTCAACGAATATACCGCTTTTGAGCCTGAGGCGCAAATCGCGCGACACCGATAGCCGGAGCATGATTTCGGACTCGCCATTGCCGTTTACCTTAGAGGAAAGAGACCTTGTTATAGTAGCCATATTGAGAGAGGTTTTGATTATAGGTACAAAATTACGAAAATTTGTCCACGCGCCAAAATTTCTGTCCACGTTTTGTCCACATCCTTTGCTCCTGCTTGCACCGCATTGACATGCGAGGTGCAACAATGAGCCTCATCACATATTTACAACACGCTGGTTATCAATGGATACGACAACGATGTCAATGGGAGCTGACATTCAAGCAGATTCAGCGAGATTCATTATTACAACTCCAAGTGGGACCACCAGTTAAAAATCAAGCAGTTACGAACACAATCGTAGCTGCTTTTTCTTTCACTTTGAACACAAATCTGAACACAACTCCTCGCCAACTTAAAAAAATTAGAATCGGGAGCCAAAGTTGGTTGAAGTGTTAAAAACTATCCGAGTAAAAAAATTATTTTTAGGCACATAGTTTTTAGCGGTGGGAATTGGCCGCTGACTATCTGATTCGCCTATCGCAGCCATAGGGAAATCCATTAAAAATTGTTTTTGCAAACTTCTTGTTGACGATACTTTTGCATCAGAAATAAAAATGCAAAATATTATGAGTCAACCAATGATTGTATGGTGTACGATAGCAGGACTGCTGCTGCTCGCATTCCTGTTTAGGGCTATCGAACGATATTTTACCGAGTGTCACCCCAACAACAGCAATAAGCCGAGGCATTTATTTGAGGTCGGTAAAGACAAGGATATATTCTTTGTGCCTGGAGATATTGACGAAGATGATGACTTTGAGGACCTGTAAGACCGGAGATGCCCCCGGCTGTGATAATGTTCGTAAAATAGCTGCTTTCATCGCCGATTATGCCGCGTTATTGTCGGGATGCGGGGCTACTTGCATACGCATCGACAAAAACACCCGGAGGATGACTGCAGCTTTCGGAATGGAATTGGACATCTTTATAATGCCTACCAACGTGAATGTATCAGTATGGAGAAAGGATTCGTGCTACCGGGAGACCGCCATCCGCAAGACTTCCGCATGCGGTATCAACTTCAACATCAACGCCAAACTCAGCCGCCTAAGCTGGGAAGTGGCTGACAATCATCTTGATTTTGCCACTGTTCTTGAACGGTTTGACAGAATCCGGAATACGCAGCCTACCAGAAAGTGGGAGGTGTTGTTTCTTACAAGTCTTGCCAATGCCTCCTTCTGCCGTCTGTTTGGCGGCGACCTTGTGGCAATGCTTATTGTGTTTGTTTCAACTCTTGCCGGTTACAGGCTGAAACAGATAATGCTTGAAGAAAAATGCAACATGCGGCTCACTTTTCTCTGCGCCTCATTCTTTTCGGCAGCATTAAGCGCCGGAGGTCATATATTCAACGTAGGTAGTACTCCCGAAATAGCACTCGGCACAAGCGTGCTCTATCTCATTCCCGGTGTGCTGTATATAAATGCAGTCAGTGACTTGATCTACCGACATTATCTGTGTGCATTCAGCCGTTTCATGGATGCTCTGGTGCTTACTGCCTGTTTGTCGGCTGGCTTGTGCACAGGGATGCTCATTCTGGGATTGAGATGGTTTTAGACTATGTGGAGCGATATTCTGATAAATATTTTAGAGGACGGATTTTTCGCGGCGATAGCTGCAATCGGTTTTTCGAGCATAAGCAACACGCCGCATCGGGCATATCTCATGCTTGCGCTTATAGCTGCTGCCGGCCACGCCATCCGTTATGTACTGACATTACCCGATTTCGCAGCCATGCATATCATTCCTGCAAGTACGCTTGCTTCATTTGCCATAGGAGTACTGGCGGTGCTGTTTTCCGGACGCATCAGGTGTCCCGCTGAAGTATGCTTTTTCCCGGCATTACTTCCCATGATTCCAGGGATGTATGCCTACCGCACTATTGAAGCTCTGCTATCCTGTCTATACCACACGCAGGAGCAAGCTTTCCAACATTATTTCTATCTGCTGGCATATAACGGACTAACATGTGCCTTCATCATACTGGGCATGGTCATCGGGGCCACAATTCCCGTATTTCTTTTCAAAAAACTCTCATTTACGGCTACGAGATAGTCACACTATTTATAATTTTGTATTGATATGGAATTACGACAATTAAGATATTTTGCAAAAGCGGCAGAGACTCTAAATTTTTCAGATGCCGCAAAGGCTTTGAATATAGCACAAAGCTCACTCTCGCAGCAGATAAAGCAATTGGAAGACGAACTGAATGTGCAGCTTTTTCTGCGCAACAGCCACTCTATTCGTCTTACAGAAGCCGGAGAACTGATGCTGCCATATGCCTTACGAACCATTCACGATTCCCAAAACTGTACAGACCGCATACATGACCTGAAAAAATTGCTGACCGGCACACTGAGCATCGGCGTAACACATTCTTTCAGCCCAATATTGACAGAGACTGTAATCTCTTTCATGAAAATGTATCCACAGATAAAATTGAACATCGTATATAAAACGATGAGCGAGCTTATGGAACTACTTGCCAAATGGGATTTGGATTTTGTGCTTGCATTCAAGCCATGCCAACCGATACCTGATGTCGAATCGCATATTCTATTCCAGAACAGTCTGTCAGCAGTGGTCAACTCTGCTCATCCTCTTGCCTCCAAGGATAAAGTCACGCTTGCTGAACTTGAAAAATACGTTCTGGCGCTACCGTCAAAAGGCTTGCAGGCACGAAACGCATTTGACAATATTATCCCGGATTATAATAGATTTAAGATACGCATTGAGCTAAATGAAGTGAATCTACTGCTGAAACTTGTCCGTCAAACTAATCTTGTGACTGTACTCGCTGAGGACTCTATATACAATGAAAATGATGTCAAAGCGGTTCCTCTTGATGTACCTGACAGTGAAATGACCGGATGTGTACATATCCTCAAAGACACATATCACAAACAATCAATGAAAGAGTTCATACGACTTTTGAGCGAATCCCTTGCCGTCAAAAAACGTCAGAATTCATGGATATAAATATAATATCTATAAAACAGAGCTGACAACAAGTGCCTTCTGAATATTCCCTATTCGGCACAAGATAGAATACCGATAATAAATTGAGTAATTTCGGTATGTCAATCAGTAATATGATTAACGCCTGACAAGTGCTTGCTAACTAATTTTGCAGTAGAATGCAATTGAATAAGGTATGGCACAGAAAAAAGATGTAATGCTCCTGACCGGCGCGGGTCAGATAGGAATGGCTATTGCCCGACGCATGGGTTACGGCATGAAGATAATCATTGGCGATAAACAGCTTGAAAACGCCGAGACTATTGCCGACATAATGAACAAGGCAGATTTGATGCTGTGCCTGTAGCGATGGATTTGTCCTCACGAGATTCTATCAAAGAAATGATTGCGGAGGCAAAAAAAATTGGCGAAATAAAAATGCTTGTAAATGCTGCGGGCGTATCGCCAAGTCAGGCATCCATAGAAACCATCCTGAAAGTTGACCTTTACGGAACGGCTGTACTTCTGGAAGAAGTAGGTAAGGTTATTGCAGAGGGCGGTGTTGGCGTGACAATATCCAGCCAATCGGGACACCGTATGCCGGCTCTTACTCCCGAACAGGACAGACTTTTGGCAATGACACCGGCCGATAACATACTTTCACTTGAAATGCTGCAACCTGAGAATATCAAGGACACGCTCCATGCCTATCAGATGGCAAAGCGCTGCAATGTGAAGCGCGTTATGGCAGAATCCATAAAATGGGGAAAGCGCGGCGCGCGCATCAACTCCATTTCTCCCGGCATCATCGTAACACCTCTCGCCATTGACGAGTTCAACGGTCCGCGAGGTGATTTCTACAAAAATATGTTTGCAAAATGCCCGGCAGGTCGCCCCGGCACAGCTGACGAAGTGGCCAACGTGGCCGAACTCCTTATGCGTCCTAAGGGAGCTTTCATCACGGGCGCCGATTTCCTTATTGACGGTGGCGCAACGGCATCCTACTTCTACGGGCCCCTCAAACCTGAGGATAAATAAAACCGTTACATATATGAGTAAATTGATTTCAATTCTATGCGCTGCTCTGCTGGCTTGTACCGGCACCTCCTGCGCCCAGACAACCAAACCAAAAACTGAAAAAGAAAGTATGAATAAAAAGAAAGTACTGGTGGCCTATTTTTCAAGGGCCGATGAAAACTATTCTGTAGGTTATATTAATGAGGGCAATACAGAAAAGGTCGCCAAAGAGATTGTTGCCCAAACGGGCGCCGATATTTTTCATATCGAGACAGTAAAGCCGTATCCTGCGGAATATGACCTATGCATTGAAGAAGCCAAGAAGGAGCTACAGGCAAATGCCCGTCCTGAAATCAAGGGTGACATAAATATAGATGACTACGACATAATCTTCATCGGCTATCCTAACTGGTGGGGAGAACCTCCAATGGCAGTTTACACATTCATAGAAAAGCATGATTGGAATGGGAAAACCGTAATTCCTTTCATTACACACGAAGGTAGTGGTTTTGGTGGCACAGACAAGAAAATAGTGAAAGCGTGCAAAGGTGCCAATTCCAAGCCCGGATATGCAGTATATGGTCATATAGCGCAACGGGAACCAACAACAATCAAGACCCAAGTGGCCGAATGGCTTGCAAAATAGACACCTGTTCCGCATTCATCTCATTTAAATTGCTCTTACATTAGGTGAATTTCACAAGCCAACAGCCGACTGCAAACAGCTTCTCTATGCTCATGACATAGATAGTCTATGGAGCAATTCATTGACTACTATACAGATAATCCGATAATGGATCTATTATTTTCATGCGAACCAAAGCATTGTATATTCCATTGTCATCTACCGAGTCCGTTATAAAATCTGCATTAGACTTAACTTCGTCACCCGCATTTCCCATAGCGATGCCGATTGCAGCACGTTTAATCATAGGTATGTCGTTTCCGCCATCACCAAACGCTATAGTATCGGATTGATTGTAACCATAATAGCTACAAACCTCATCCATTCCGGTGGCTTTGTCAATACCCCTGATGTTTATATCCGCGAACATCGGGTTCCAGCGAGACGCATTCAACATAGGCAAATTCCTCATCACTTTATTCTGAGTTGATTCGTCACAGAAAAAACAGAGTTGGCAACAGGTGCTTTCTGAATACTCCTTATACAAATCCGCCACCTGTGGCACGGGATGGGCAACAAGTTCAGCCCATTTCACAAGAATATCCCCATGACGGTTGACAATAACGCCCTTGCCATTCTCAATACCGATAATAAAGCCATATTTCTCAGCAAGGTTCATGGACTCATCAAATTCTTCAAACGGAATGGGATGTGTAGATATTCGTTTCCCGTTTCGGAGAGAAATATCAGACCCATTCAATGCTATTACAGCGTCATATGGAACCTCCGAGATTTCCTTAAGGTCGGTAATGGGGCGCCCTGTAGCTATCACAATTATCGCCCCGCTTTTATGCGCCTCTTTTAATGAGAGAATAGCCGAGTCCGGTACTTTATGCGTATTGAAACTAATCAATGTACCGTCCACATCAAGAAATATAATGGGATTATGAGTCATTTTCCGAATTTTGTTTCTGCTTACAAAATTACAAATATTTCATCTAATGATATTTTGTGAACCAACAAGATTGAATTAGTGTTGTAAAATTGTAATTAACTTAATACTAACCACAACATCTAACCTCACACATTATGGAGAAATATGTATGCGAAGTTTGCGGGTGGGTATATGATCCTGCCCTTGGTGATCCCGAAAATGGTATAGAACCAGGAACTGCTTTTGCCGACCTTCCCGACGATTGGGTATGTCCGGTGTGCGGAGTGGGAAAAGACCAGTTCAACCCCGAAGATTAACCACATTATAAATCCTGTCGCTCCTGGCAGGATTTTTTTGTTGCTTGTCATTGTTAAGTTTATATTAAAGATTACTTACGGGGATTGCAGCGTTACTGTCTTATAGGTATCTTTGCCACAAAATATTATCGGTATGAGCAAACGGATTCTTGTTGTGGATGACGAGGAAACACTTTGTGAAGCCTTGAAATTCAACCTTGAAGCAGAGGGTTATTGTGTTGACACCGCTCACAGTGCTGAAGAAGCATTGTGCATGGACCTCGCTTCCTACAATCTTTTTCTGCTTGATGTTATGATGGGTGAAATCTCAGGCATCCAGCTCGCCAACATTCTCAAATCCAATCCGGCCACGGCATCTATCCCCATCATATTCTGCACGGCGATGACCGATGAAAACGACATGGTCAACGGCCTTTATCTCGGTGCCGACGACTATATCACCAAGCCCTATTCCCTGCGCAATCTGCTTGCCCGTGTGCATTCGGTGTTAAGGCGTGCAGCCTCCATACCCTCAACACCATCCAAAGATGACACGGTATCATTCAAAGGGCTCACCGTAGTTCCGGCACGAAAATTATGCTATGTTGACGGCAAGGAGGTAAAGCTGCCCAGAAAGGAGTTTGAAATTCTATTGAAACTGATGACCCACCCGGGGCAGGTATTTTCACGCGATGAGCTTCTCCAAGAGATATGGCCAGAAGAGGTAATAGTACTCCACCGGGTAGTGGATGTCAATATCACACGTATCCGGCAAAAGATAGCGCCCTATGGCAAACATATCATCACACGGTCAGGCTATGGTTATGGCTTCATGGAGTAAACTTGACTACGCCAAACGGTTATTCTTATGGCTGTTGTGCTATTCCCTGCTTATGGTAGGTTGCTTCGTGGCGTTTCAGTACCATCGCGAAAAGCAATTCAAGGCCGAGGAACTCAATGCTCGGTTACAGATTGTCAACACCAACATACTCAATAGCCTGAAATCCCCTGCAAGCATTGATAGTGTTCTTATACTTGAGCCTACGAATCTGCAATCGCTCAGAGTAAGCGTGATAGATTCCACCGGACGCGTTTTGTGCGACAACTCCCTTGACTCACTGCCGGAAGATTTCTCCCATCTTCAACGCAGTGAAATAGCCACTGCAATGCTCAAAGGATCAGGCTATACCGTTCGCCGCCACAGCCAAAGCACTGGCCAAACTTATTTTTATGCCGCGACAAAAGGCTCCAACGGAATAATAGTGCGCACAGCTGTGCCCTACTCCGTTTCCCTCACATCACTTCTCAAAGCCGATTACGGATTCCTTTGGTTCATGGCGCTTGTAACAATCGTTATGTGCATTCTTGGCTTTTATGCAACGCACCGGCTGGGGCAAAACATCCGGCGTCTGAGCCTGTTTGCCGAAAAAGCAGAAAAAGGAGAGCGCATATCCGACACTCAGCCATTTCCAAACGATGAACTCGGCACAATTTCCGGAAATATCGTGCGGCTTTATTCTCAGTTGCAGCAAGCCATTGCCGACCGCGACCGAGAGCACTCGCGAGCCATGCACCAACAGCTTGAGAAGGAACGAATCAAAAAGCAGCTCACCAACAATATCAATCATGAGCTTAAAACGCCCGTAGCCTCAATCCAGATATGCTTGGAAACACTTCTTTCGCATCCCAACCTTGCCACAGACAAACGCAATGAATTTTTAACGCGTTCACTTACCAACGCTCATAGGCTCAACACATTGCTTGCTGATGTGGCTCTGATTACAAGAATGGACGATGGAGGCACAGCAATTGCCAAGGCTCCGTTTGATTTATCTAAAATAATAACCGAAGCAATTGCAGAGCAGCAACCTGCCGCAAGGACAAAAGGACTCGAGATAACCTCATCGCTTCCGCAACGAATCCCCATCAACGGCAATGCTTCTCTGATGCTGTCGGCCTTTCACAACCTCATCAGCAATGCCATAATGTACAGCGGAGCAACAAATCTGGATATTTCTGCCAAAATAATGGAAACCCGGGTGTATATTACCGTTGCCGACAATGGATGCGGTGTCAGCCAAGAGCATCTGCCGCATATCTTTGAGCGGTTTTATCGCGTTGATAAAGGTCGCTCACGCGCAGCCGGAGGCACTGGACTCGGCCTTGCCATAGTGAAAAATGCTATAATTTTTCATAATGGCTCCATCACAGCCTCTACCAACTCCCCGTCCGGATTGCTTCATTCCATTGTACTTCCCGTAAGCGACAAGACGGTTGACTAAACCGGCACAATTACACAAACTCTACATATTTATGAAACATTTATGACATATATTGGCGTTTACTTTGCAGTAAGAAAACAAAATAATCACCAATTATGGATATATTATTTCTTAGTGTTGTAATTTTCCTTTTTTTACTTGCCATTTTTGATCTTAGCGTAGGAGTCAGCAACGATGCCGTAAATTTCCTGAATTCCGCTATCGGATCAAAGGCCGCCTCGTTCAAACGCATAATCATAGTTGCTTCGATAGGCGTGTTTATAGGAGCTGCCATGAGCAACGGTATGATGGATATAGCCCGACACGGTATATTCCGTCCCGAGCACTTCTCTTTCTACGACCTTATATGCATATTCATGGCTGTGATGGTAACCGACATCATACTTCTGGATATGTTCAACTCTCTTGGAATGCCTACATCCACCACTGTGTCAATGGTATTTGAGTTGCTTGGAGCCACATTCGTTGTTGCACTCATCAAAATGGCTGGAGGTTCCGATTTAGGGTTCAACGACCTGCTCAACACCGAGAAAGCACTGTCGGTGATACTCGGCATATTCCTGTCCGTGGCCATAGCATTTGTGTTTGGTACCCTTGTGCAATGCATTGCACGCATGATTTTCACATTCAACTATCGCAGCCGCCTCAAATGGAAGATTGGTTTATTCGGCGGTATCTGCGCCACTGCCATAGTGTATTTCCTGCTTATCAAGGGAGCCAAGGATCTCACTTTCATGACACCTGAGGTAAAATCTTACATCAATGCCAATACAGGCAAAATAGTTCTCGGGTGTCTGGCAGTGTGTACGCTTCTGATGCAGGCATTGCACGCGCTCAAGGTTAATGTGATGAAAGTGGTGGTGCTCATGGGTACATTTGCTCTCGCCATGGCTTTCGCAGGCAATGACCTCGTGAACTTTATCGGTGTACCCCTGAGTGGGCTTGCATCATTTCAGGATTATACTGCCGGCGGATCAGGCCATCCACATGATTTCATGATGGGTTCTCTTAACGGTCCCGCCAATACCCCGCTATATTTTCTGATAGGGTCCGGAGTCATAATGGTGGCCGCGCTTGCCACATCCAAAAAAGCGCGAAATGTGGCAAAAACCGAGATTGGCCTCGGCAGCCAGCAAGGAGGAGACGAAATGTTCGGCTCTTCGCGCATTGCCCGCCGATTGGTGCGCTGGACACTCTCAACCATAGCTTGGGTACGCAAAATCACGCCCTACAAAGTGCGCATGTGGTTCAACAAACGCTTCAATACCGATGAAACCATTATGGATCAGGGGGCGGCGTTTGACCTCGTTCGCGGCTCTGTGAATCTGGTACTTGCAGGTACTCTGATAGCTCTCGGCACATCACTCAAACTTCCCTTGTCCACTACTTTTGTCACCTTCATGGTGGCGATGGGCACATCACTTGCTGACAAGGCATGGGGGCGTGAAAGTGCTGTTTTCAGAATCACCGGGGTAATCTCCGTTATTGGCGGATGGTTTGTGACAGCAGGCGTGGCTTTTATAGGAGCCGGAATCATAGTGGCTTTAATGCACTTCGGAGGACAATGGGTAATGATAGCACTTGCCATCATCACAGTAATACTGATTGTGCGCAGCAACAGGCGGTTTCATGCCCGAAGCATAGAGGATAGCGGCGATGCCATGTTCCAGACCATCATCAACACGCCCGACCAATCACGCACATGGCCCATGCTCAGACTTTACATCACAGAGCAACAGCAAAAATTCATCACATTCGCCATGGAGAGTTACCGCAGCGCCACCGAAGCTTTCCTCAAAGAAAACGCACGCACGCTCTCAAAGACCGACAGCAGCCTTGCGCGACAGAAAAATGTGCTTAAAAACGCGCGTAGAAAAGAGACTTTATGTTTGCGGCATGTGCCGCGTGAAATAGCCATTGAAAAAAGCGCATGGTTTCACTTGGCCAACAACTGCTGCATGAGCATACTGTACAATCTCAGGCGCATAACCGAAATATGCAAAGAGCATGTTGAGAACAATTTTCTTCCGCTACCCGAGCAATTTGTTGATGAATACGAAAATCTGCGCACTCGCATAAGCATCATCATGCAGGACACACTTGACATGATGTCCTCGGGAGCTACTGACACTATCCCCACCATTCGCCAGCATTGCGATGAGATAAAGATATTGATTTCAAACGCCAATCATCGTCTTCACACCCATTTGCATGAAGATGACCCCTCCAGCATGACGGTTCTGTATGTATATGTCAATATGCTGCAGGAAACACAGGAAATGGTGTCGTCACTTCGCAAATATTTACGTGCGTATGCCAAGATGCAGTCTTCCGAAATCCGTTATCACAGCTGAGTTTAAAATACCCAAAACCAATCGGGGTGTGAACGTGTTGAAATAACATAAGTCACACCCCATTATTATGAGCAGTAATTATTTGATGGAGCAACTTCAGTGGTTTCTCCGCGACGACCAGATTCTTGACACCGACCTTTGGCGGGAAATATATGCACGCGACGCCTCATACTTCAACATCAAGCCAATGTGCGTGCTGCGTCCATCAACCACCGAGCAGGTACAGCAAATCATGCAGCTTGCCCATGAAACCGGCACAAGCATCACATTCCGCGCCGGTGGCACTTCGCTATGCGGACAGACTCTTGGCACAGGAATTATATGCGAGCTGCGCACTAACTTTACAAAAAGCGAAGTGCGACAAAATGGCAAAAAGATATGGTTTGAACCGGGTCTTACAGCCAATCAGGTCAACCGCATCCTTGCCCCACACCACACTCATATAGGACCCGATCCAGCATCATCGGCGGCAGCCATGATGGGTGGTATTCTCAATAACAACAGCAGCGGCATGGAAGCCGGGGTTGCACACAATTCCTACCACACTCTGAGTTCCATAGAGTTCATATTGTCCAACGGCCACCGCTACAACAGTGCGTCCTTTGCCGACCGGAAACGATTTGCCAACGATGAGCACGAACTCTGCCAAGGATTAATGAGCATACGGCAGGAGATAATGGACAACGATGCCATCCGAAACAAAATCATAACCAAATACAAAATCAAAAATGTGACGGGATATGCCATGAACTCTTTTGTGGATTTTTCTGACCCCATGGACATATTCTCGCATCTGCTTATCGGCAGTGAGGGCACTTTGGCCTACATTGCTTCAGCGGAGCTCAACACTCTCCCATTATTCACCACCTATACCTCATCGCTTCTGTATTTCCCCGATGTAACCACCGCAGCCGCATCGGCGGCGTGGCTCGGCGATAGCGGAGCTCTTGCCGTGGAAATGATGGATTATGCATCCCTGCGCAGCACCCAGGGCCTTGCCTCCGACATGCCGGCAGGCACCACAGCCATGCTTATTGACTATGGCGCCGACTCTCCTGATGAATTGGCAGAAAAGATTGCCACGCTTCGTCCCGAAATACTGAAAGTGAAGGGCCTGATGCACATGGACAACTTCACTACTACAGTAGCCGCCCGACAGCACCTGTGGAATATACGCGACGGAGTGTTTCCATGCGTGGCAGGAGCAAGAATACCCGGCTCCACAGTGATACTTGAGGATGTGGCAGCCCCTGTTGCCGAACTGGACCGACTGGTTGAAGGGGTGCAGAACCTGTTCCGAAAGCATGGTTACCAAGGTGCCATATTCGGGCATGCGCGCGATGGCAATATCCATCCGCTCGTAACAGCCGACATGGACACAGAGAAAAGCCTGTCCAATTTCAGCCGGTTCATTGACGGACTGGTAAGCCATGTGCTTTCGCTTAACGGGTCACTCAAAGGAGAACACGGCACGGGACGCGCCATGGCCCCGTTTGTTTCCCGCGAATGGGGTGATGACATTTTCGCATTGATGAAACGGGTAAAGCATCTCGCCGACCCCACCGGCATAATGAATCCAGGTGTGATAATCAACAGCAATCCTGATGTGTATCGCGAATCTATAAAAAGCCTTGACCTGTTTGGCAAGGATATGGGATATGAACGCGCTGACAAGTGCATGGAGTGTGGTTATTGCGAGCATGTATGCCCGTCACGCAACATAACTCTGACACCACGCCAGCGACTTCAGGCACGACGCATAATTGCCCGCACCCACAGTAAAGAGCTTGAAAAACAATATAGTTATATCGGTGCCGATACATGCTGCAGCGACGGTTCATGCCAAATACCGTGCCCCATGGGTATAAATACCGGCACCGTAACAGATGCTGTGCGCACAGCCACCAGCCCGGCTTTGTTCGAGAAAGCCCTTACAGCATCGGCGCCTAATTACGGTACTGTGGAAACAGCCATACGCGGTATTCTGAAAACAGCCGTGGCAACACAAAAGGTAATATCGCCGTACCCCCTTATATGGGCTTCGGATTTAATGCATAAAATCTACAACCAGGTACCACACTGGTCAAAGCATTTTCCCATGCCCGCAAAATTGCATTACCGCGAAACAGAAAATCCCGAATTCATATATTTCCCGGCTTGCGTCACGAGAATATTCGGAGGTTCATCGCTTGGAAAAGACGATTTGATAACCGTGGTGTTGAGAATCGCCGACAAAGCCGGCATCAAAATATCTGTTCCCCGCAGTGTGCACGGGCAGTGCTGCTCTCAGATATGGGAGCACAAAGGCGACCCGAAAGGGCAACAAATCACGGCTAATGCCACAGTAGAAGAGTTTTATAAGTTATCGCAAAACGGCAGGATACCGATTTTTTGCGACACCACCTCATGCACCCACACTCTGCTCACGCTTGCGCGTCACAAGGGATTGCTCACACCCGACAACCTCACGAAACTTAACTTGCTCAAAATCCTTGACATAACCCAATGGCTCCACGACCATGTGATGCCCAAAGTCACAGTAAAGCACAAGAAAAAGCATGTGCTTCTGCACCCTACTTGCGCGGCGCGACTCATGAACGTGGATACTGTCATGACCGAGATAGCACACATGTGTGCCGACAATGTCACCGTTCCGCCCGACAGCTATTGTTGCGGGGCTGCCGGCGACCGTGGATTCATGTTCCCGGAAGTGGCCCGGTCAGCCACTCGCGATGAAAGGGCCGACATCAAGGATAAAAAATTTGACGGGTGCTATTCGTTGGCTCGCACTTGCGAAATATCAATGATGGATTCTATCAAAATGCCATATGAATCAATAGTGTACCTCGTAGATGAAACTATTTGAGAAATAATGATTACTTTTGTGGGATAAAACAATTATCCCATGTTCAAAATAGTAAGCAAAGAGCATTTCTCTGAAAAAGTGGTAAAGCTTGTGGTGGAAGCGCCCATGATTGCCCATTCACGCCGTCCCGGTCACTTTGTGATTGTGAGGGCCTGTGAAGGCGGTGAGAGAATTCCGCTCACAATAGCCGATGCCGACACCAAGGCCGGAACCATAACTCTGGTGGTGCAGGAAGTGGGGGTATCGACTAAAAAAATCTGCGCTCTCAATCCCGGCGAAGAATTGACCGATGTTGTCGGCCCCCTCGGCCAAGCCACCCATATCAGCAATGTCGGCACTGTAGTGTGTTGTGGCGGCGGTGTGGGCGTAGCACCTCTTCTGCCCATAATCAAAGCCATGAAGCAAGCCGGCAACCGGGTGATTACCATATTGGCCGCGCGTACTAAAGATCTCATAATACTTGAAGATCAGGTGCGCCCCTACAGCGATGAGGTCATAATCATGACTGATGACGGCTCCTATGGACAAAAAGGACTTGTTACAGAAGGTGTGGAACAAGTAATCAAGCGTGAACATGTTGACCAAGTCGTTACCATCGGCCCGGCAATAATGATGAAATTTGTGTCACTGCTTACAGCCAAGTATCAGGTACCCACCATGTGCTCGCTCAACACCATAATGGTGGACGGCACCGGAATGTGCGGAGCCTGCCGCGTAACTGTTGATGGCCGCACACGTTTTGTATGCATCGATGGTCCTGAATTTGATGCACACAAGGTGGATTTTGATGAAATGATGCTACGTCTCCGTTCTTACAATTGATTCCCCTATGATTACAAAAGAAGATATTATTGCGAGCCGTGACGACCAGTGGCGTCAGGAACTTCGCAACGGGCTGTCAGCCAAAGAACGCACAGCCATACCACGTGTGGAGATGCCTCATCTCAACCCCGAACAGCGTGTCACATGCTCTGAGGAAGTCAACTCCGGACTTAACGGCCAACAGGCGGTGACGGAAGCTACACGATGTATGGATTGCCCCGATCCGCAATGCATTACCGGATGTCCGGTATCAATCAACATTCCCGGATTTATCAAAAACATACAACGTGGCCGATTGGATATTGCCGCTGCCGTACTCCGTCACACCAGCTCACTTCCCGCCGTATGCGGCCGCGTATGCCCCCAAGAAAAGCAATGTGAAAGCCGCTGCATTTATCATAAGATGCACAAAAATCCTGTGGCAATAGGTTATCTGGAGCGATATGCAGCCGACAATGCACCGGAAAGCACTGCACACGCACCGGAATCCAACGGCATAAAAATAGCTGTAATAGGATCCGGTCCTGCGGGATTGTCTTTTGCCGGAGCGATGTCACAATATGGCTATGATATAACCGTGTATGAAGCCTTGCACGAAATAGGAGGCGTCCTCAAATACGGTATTCCCGAATTTCGCCTTCCCAACTCCGTAGTGGACAAGGAAATCCGTTCATTGGAGCAGATGGGAGTGAAGTTCATACGTGATTGCGTGGTAGGAAAAACACTCAGCTATGACGATCTGCATGACATGGGCTACAAAGGTATTTTTGTGGCTTCCGGTGCAGGATTGCCAAGATTCATGGGTATTCCCGGTGAAAACCTTGTCAATGTGATGTCAAGCAATGAGTACCTTACGCGAGTCAATCTTATGGGCGCAGGCCGACGGGCACATGACACACCTGTGGCACATGGCAAAGTTGCCGCCGTGATAGGTGGAGGCAACACTGCAATGGATTCCTGCCGTACCGCCCGCCGCATGGGTGCTGAAAAGGTTTACATAGTATATCGCCGCAGCGAGGCCGAAATGCCTGCACGTATTGAGGAAGTGGCTCATGCCAAAGAAGAAGGCGTGGAGTTTCTCACCCTGCATAATCCGATTGAATACATAGGCGATGAGCGGGGTCATGTCTGCGCCATGAAAGTGCAGCGAATGCAGCTTGGCGAACCTGATGAATCAGGCCGTCGCTCACCGATTCCGGTAGAGGGAGCCATTGAGACAATTCCTGTAGATATGGTCATAGTAAGTGTGGGAGTATCACCCAATCCCATAATCCCCTCCTCCATCAAGGGGCTGGAAATATCCCGTCGCGGCACTATTGTGGTAAACGACGACACCATGCAATCCTCGCTTGATGATCTGTATGCCGGAGGCGATATAGTGAGAGGCGGAGCCACTGTCATCCTTGCCATGGGTGACGGTCGTCGCGCCGCACACTCAATGCATGAGACTCTCAGCAAATAAACCCATTTATTCTCTTCACAACACAGGGCTCAGGAGGCGCACCATCGACTCCAGAGCCTTTTGTGTATATGGACGACGACGCCATACCCCGGCAATCAAACGCGTACTCTTCGCCTCATCAGCAAGAAATTCAGTACGCAGTGTGTGGTTCAGTTCCTTGGAGTACATAAACATGGTGCCCTCAAAATTATGCTCGAAACTGCGGAAATCAATATTTGTGGAGCCTACTGCACTGAATTCATCATCTATTATCATACACTTGCTGTGCAGCATTCCGGCATCAAATAGATATATCTTTACACCCGCACGCAAACATTCCATCACATAACTGTAAGAAGCATACGTCAGTATCGTGGAATCACTGCGTCTGGGCATCATCACTCTCACATCCACCCTGGCTATTGCAGCGGCCTGAAGGGTGCGTAATATGCTTTCGGGAGGCAGGAAATACGGAGTTTGTATCCACACCCTTTTCTTTGCATTGCCTATAGCCTTGAGCATCACAAACGCCACATTGCTCCATTCGCTAGTGGGACCCGATGTTATAAACTGCATGCTCACGCCTTTATCCACAACTTGCGGGGCCGATTCCTCCACAACGAGCGGCTGCCCCATGAAGCTCCAATCCACGGCAAACGAATAAAGCAATGCATCCACAGCCGGGCCTTCAATGCGCAAATGCACATCACGCCAACAGTCAAATTTTCCGCCGTCAATATACCTGTCGGCAATATTCATGCCGCCGACATAACCTACCTTACCGTCAATCACACACAGCTTGCGATGGTTGCGCCAGTTGATACGTGTGGCAAAAGGCGGACAAGCTACCCTGAAGAACGGATGCACTTCCACCCCCGCCTCATTCATTGCGCGGAAGAATTTGCGTTTAACACCTATACACCCTATATCATCATATATCACACGCACTTTCACCCCCTCCCGGGCACGCTCTATGAGAGCTTGTGCCACAGTGTGGCCAATCGTGTCATCTTCAAATATATAGTATTGCATGTGGATATAATTCTTGGCCGAGCGTATATCCTCAAGCAGCGCGTCAAACTTCTCTTTTCCGTTGCAAAAAGGTACCACCGTATTACCGGTATGAAGCCGCGCACCCGTCAACGATCTGCACAACTCTACCTGCTGGCGTGCCTCGGGTGTAAATTCATTCAGATTCGGGGCTAAATTGCCGGGCGTATTTTCCTTACTTGTGAGAATCTTGCGATTTCGTCTGGAAATCATGTGCTGATTCTTGATGCTCCTGCCGAAAAAGGCATACAATAATATGCCACCTATAGGAAACAATAACAGCACAGTGACCCATGCCAGTGATTTTACCGGATTTCTGTTCTCTGACAGCACCACACCTACAATGCTCACTATGGTCACAGCATATGCTATGGCCAGCGACCAATAAAGCCAACTGATGGTAATGAAGCATGTCATGACAACAAATTACGCACAATTCCGGCAAACAGCAAAAAAATTGCACATTTTTCCGTTTGTTGTGTAAATTGCTGCCATTTCAACCCTTTTTACAATTATTATTCGTACTTTTGCAACTATAATCAATCATTTCACACTCATCATCATAATGAAACATTTCATAGCCGCCATAATGGCAATAGGGTGTGTCGGAGCTTCATGGGCAGCAGCAGATGAAGCCAAGCCCGACAGCACCGGATTTACCTTCACTGATGTAAAATTGGTAAAGACAACACCCGTCAAAGATCAAAACAAGTCAGGCACATGCTGGTGCTTCTCAGGATTATCATTTTTTGAGGATGAAATTCTTCGCAAAACAGGCAAAGAAATTGACCTCTCGGAAATGTTTGTGGTACGCCATTGCTATGATGATAAAGCCGACAAATATATCCGCACCAACGGCAAGGTCAACTTCTCTCAGGGTGGCAGTGTCCTTGATCCGGCTTATGTTTGGGAATTTTACGGCATCGTGCCCGAAGAGGCTTACAATGGACTGAACTACGGCGAGGACAAGCACTCACACTATGAAATGGCCGATGTGCTCACATCTTATGTCAACGCAGTCAGCCACAACGCCAACAAACGCATCTCCACTGCATGGCGCAAAGGTTTCAATGGCGTACTTGACGCATATTTGGGCGAATATCCCACCACTTTCACCTATGAAGGCAAGACCTATACCCCCCGCTCATTTGCAGAGTCGCTTCCCATTAATCTCAACGACTATATTGCCATAACATCATTCACACATCATCCCTACTACAAACCTTTTGCTCTTGAACTGGCTGACAACTGGCTGTGGGGACAGTACTACAATGTGCCGCTTGACGAAATGAAAGCCGTGGTGGACAACGCCATTGACAACGGATACTCCGTGGTGTGGGCTGCTGATGTAAGTGAGGGAGGTTTCAAATGGACCAAAGGATATGCACTCATGCCCAAAGGCAAAACCGAAGCCGATATGGACAATACCGAACTGTCACGCTGGGTTAAACTTTCTGACAAGGAACGTGAGAAACAGAAATATGACATAAACGGCCCAGTTGAGGAAATCACAGTTACTCCCGAATCGCGTCAGGCTATGTTTGACCGTCAGGAAACCACCGACGACCACGGTATGGTTATCATTGGTAAGGCCGTTGACCAAAATGGCAACAAATACTACAAAGTCAAAAATTCTTGGGATACAAACCAGATTTACGATGGTTATTTCTATGTATCCGAGCCTTATTTCCTTGCAAAGACCATAGACATTTATGTCAACAAGGAGGCTGTGCCTCAGTCAATCAAAACCAAGCTCGGCGTACAATAATTGCGCCTGTTCTCATAAAGCAACCCTTGTTAAAGAATACACCCCAAAAGTTTTGAGTCAAAACTTTTGGGGTGCTTCTTTATATTATTGGATTGCGAATCATATCATATACCAAAACTTAATGTGGTGTAAAAGCGGGAAACTCCACCTGACACAACAGGCATGAAATTGAGTGTTATGAACTCATTGTTTCCTCCAAACCATGTCACTTGCGCTCCATTAGTCACCACAGGGGCTCCGTAAGCATTGTAAAGCGAGTTATAAACGCCATTGTAACGGGCCATGTCATAACCTGTGGAAGGATAAACAAATTGAGAACCGACCAATCCACCATTATTGTAATACATAGTTGCCGAGGGCCAGTAATACCCCTGCATAGGCACATTCGTCAGATACACTTCATTGCCGTTATAACCGTCCACTATATAATTTGACGCTTGGAGAGCCTGCAATGAAAGGCCGATAGACAAGCCAAAGTTTATTCCTAAAATGGACCTGAACGCAGGCACCCTTCTACCTCCCGGACGCCAACCACGGGGAGGAACCGGACGATGCCATGCGCCACCGGGACGAAAACCGGCATGCATGGGAGGCCTGCCGACACCGGGACGATAATTACCGGGTCTCACAGCGGGATGACTACCATGACCGGGATAAGGCCTGTGGCCGTTTCCCCAATTTCCACCTCCGGGATGTCCAAATCCATTGCCCGGTTTATGTGAACCATTGTTGCCGTTCCCGGGACGAACTGTCCCATTACCCGGTTTATGTGATCCATTATTGCCGTTCCCGGGACGAACCGCCCCGTTACCCGGTTTATGTGAACCATTGTTGCCGTTTCCCGGACGAACCGCTCCATTACCCGGTTTATGTGAACCATTGTTGCCGTTTCCCGGACGAACCGCTCCATTACCCGGTTTTGATCCATAACCGGGACGAGAATAACCTGAGCCTTGGTTACGATGGGTAGCAATCCGTTCTTTACGGTTGTCACTGCCGCCACCATTGTAACGGCGATTAGCCGCAACATCTGCACACATCGCCCATGTGAGGACGAATGTTAAAACCAAAGTAATAATCCTTTTCATGTCATTATCATTTACGGGTTATGATTCTAAGACTATTTCTATTACTAAAGGTTTAGATACAATTAGACAATATTTGTTAAACCGGCTTCCATATAACAAACCAATCAATTGCAACTGCGTCGGGGCCTAAGCATCAGTATTATTACAATCGTGAGCATAAGAACCATTAGTGACGCTACGAGCCTGTATCCTGCGGTTTCAGTCAGTGATAAGGATGTAAATGGTATCATGGCGTTCACCAGACATGAAAAGTCCCATATTGTGGACAACAGGGTCACCACAGCAAGGAATGCCAGCATCTTGTCCATTCTGTCCGATGACCTTGCTGCCTGCTGCTTGTTGTAATAACCGATATGCTGCCGCAAATGCTGTAGCTCCTCACTGATGTCAAGGGCTCGGTCAATACTTTCATCTATTTCTCCCGGCAAGAAATTGTATGAAATTTTCTGGAATGTGCATGTACGCATAAACTCATGGTATTCTGCCTCCAGACTCTCGCCGTCTTCCGGATGCTCCACAAACCGTGTGTTGAGGTCAAACAGATAAAACTTGCAGAACAGGCTGTGAATGTATATCAGCCCGCAATAATCGTTCTCCCAAGTCTGAAGCACCCATGGTTTCACACAATAGCCCATTATTGTGAATGAATCAAAAAGAGCCAGACTGCTCCAGTTGTTATAAATACTTAGTTTGTTGTCTTTCAGTATCTGTTGAACATATTCTTCCGAATGGCTGTCGGAGTTATGCTCACAGCATGCGCCTATTTTAGAAAGTGTGGCCACTTCAAACAAGGTGGTATCAATATGCTGACCATAATCCTCCTTATTGTCTGCGGTCACTATCTGAAATACTTTCAGTTTATTGCCATTATCTACAATTCGGGAAGAATCGCTGCCAAGTGATGCTGCGGCTTCACGTATAGGCGCAAGAACCATTTCAGAGTACTGACGCATATCTTCCCTATCCCATTTGCCTGTCTCGCGCATCAGAAAGATTGCCCATGTGGAATCGTTCAATGAGTCAGAAGTAATTTCAACACATATCCTGTAAATGGCTATACCGTATGGCATAAGATAGAGATCTATATGATTAATCATCACAGGAACCCCACCGATGTCAACAGTATGGCCCACATTATGCTTGAATCTCCCCACAGTGCCGCCATTATCCTCCGACATTGCAAAGTCCACGAAACCGGCATAATAAAATTTCTTATATTCGGCAATGTCGGCTGCGGGGACGGGAAAAGCTTCCCAACCCGGAGCTGTAATGACTCGCGAATCATGATACCTAAAATATCCGCACAGATATGCCTTTTCTCTAAAATTTCCCATGGTAAAGATCGGTTTTGTATTTTCAATCACAAATTTACAAAAAGTTATTTCTTTTTTTTGTAACTTCGCAATTTAACCTGTGAAGTTCTTTCGATGCAGCCCCAATTATCTGAACCGCCCCTCAACTCAGTAGCGCAAACCATCCAACGCATAAAGACAGAAGCAACCTGTCTTCCATTAACAATGAGCCTGCCTCTGCTTAAGGCCATAGAGGAATGGGAGGCCGAAGAATACCGTAATTGCATGACCCGTATTCTGGACTTTTTTGAAATGAGTGTGCAGTGGGTCAACTGTTATTTTCTGGGGTTTGCACGCGAATCACCGATTACGGCACAGCACAATGGCGTGCAATGTGCGGTAAAAATAATTGACAACAAACGACCGCTTTCTTTCGGAGATATTGTCAACGGAATATTCAACCCGCTTATTGATGCTATGTCAAAAAGCGTTCCGGACCATCCGCTGGTTAAATCTCTTTCCACTCATATAAAAAACCGCAAAACAGATATAATCGTAGGCTCCGGAAAGAAACGAGGCGTAATTAAAATACGAAATGACTATAAAGGGCATTCCATATCACTGGCGCAGCAATTCTACCGCGACATAATATTGGAACTGCTTCCAAAGGTTGAAGCCATGCTGGCCGGACTCGAACCGCTGGCCAACGCTGACATACATACCGTAACCCGAAACAAAGAGATTGTCAACCTTAAAGGACATTGGCACAACATCGGCAAACTATGTCCTGATGACGAAACCGAAGGCCACTACTATGTGTCATGGCCCGGACTGCCAAAAGTTGATCTTTTCCCGCTGCTTGTGACACGCCGGGACAAATATGTGATGGTGTTTCAGACTCTCCGCGAGGAGATGATGAAATATGAATCGTCCGATGACAATGTTGTAGGATTTGAGACCGATGAGTATAATCACGATCTTGACTTATTCCTACAAAAGTTACTGCCTTCGTTTGATGTGGCCAAGGAAGCCAACTGGCAGGAACTGTGTGAACAGATGCGTGCACACTCCACGGCCTACATGATACAGGTGCAGAAAGAGAAAAAATACAACGGAGACCTGTTTGTGGACCGGAAGCATCTTGCAAAAATCTTCAATGATTTCCTGTCATCAGAATGCAGCATAATGCCACTTGCCGGCGATGCGGGACAAGGCAAGACCAACCAGATGTGTTATTGGGCGGAAATGCTTCTTGAGCGCAATGCCCCCATACTCATATTCAGCAGCGCATCATTCGCGGACAGCAATCTTGAATCCTCGCTTAAAACCATTTTCAATATCAGTCGGCGCCGGTCTCTGGAGCGCGTGCTCCGGCATCTACATTCCACTGCTGAAAACGCGGGATGCAATATCGTATTCCTGTTTGATGCCATTAACGAATGTCTTCACTACAATACCGAGACACAGGATTCCATACATTCTGAAAACGCCCCGTACAGGCTTTTTGCTGATATAGCCGCCACTCTCGTACGGCCGGAATATCCACGGTTCAAGGTGATAACAACTTGCCGCAGCTATACTTGGAAAAATGAGATTCTGCCCCACCTGCAACTTGACAGCAACCTCTTTTTCATCAAAGGCGACGAAGAAAACGTACAGGTTTCCGGCTTCAGCGACGAAGAAACTGCCACAGCCTATCAGAAATACAGTGTCCTATATCAAATGGGCACCCCATACAACACACTGGACCGACGCATAGTGCTTCGCCTTCGCGACCCGCTGATAATGAAATTCACTTGCAGCAACTATATTGGGGAAGCGCTGTCCGTCAACACATCCGATTATATCTCAACGGCTCTGTTCAAAAAGATGCTGGACGATATACGCAACAAATCCTTTGCCGGACACCAGCAATATGAATTGCTGATGGAGTTGGCACGAATACTTCTATTGTCATATCTGGAAGGCAATCCGCGCAACAGTATAGCCAATAAAGAAGTTCGCGAAGCATTGTCCGATGATACTCATCCTTACCACAGACTCGCAAATTTGATTTATAAGAAAGGTGGCCTTTCGGCAGCATACACCGAATTGCGCAACAAGCCTGACCGCCCCATTTTGCGTGAAGTCGTAAAAATGGTGGACGGCGAGGAAGTACATTCAATTGAATTCATATATGAGCGCTTTCAGGAATACATGATGGCGTGCGCATTCCTCGCCACGGACTTCGGTAATGAAAACGCCGAAAGTCCGGAGCTTCATTACCTCAAGGCCCTTGCCAACGGATCTGTCAATGTGGTGCTCGTGGGTACGTTGCGCAACGCATTGCTAATGGATCGCGAAAAATTTGTCGGTATTATGATTAACCTCGTTGCCCTGCATCGCGAGAATAAAGATGTGATGCAACTCGTCAATGAGGTATTCGACACATTGATAAGCGAGAATTATGAAAATGAGTTGGCAGGTCTTTTGCAGGCAATGATGCACCGTCAACCCGATGATCCTAAAATTATAACCCAGTTTAACACCGTTGCAAACATTATTTCCGGAAATAAAGCAACATCCGACACCATCAACGAATACAACACTTTGTCGCGCATGCTTCGTCCCATAGTAAACTTGCGCAAATCCGCATGTGTGGCCGTGAACAACATGTTGCTGTCCGACTTCTTCAATGAGAATCTGTATGGCATAAATGTGCTTGAAATGCTTTGGACTCTGGTGTCAGACAATATTGATGATGTAAGCAACGAAGCCTGCAAGTTTTCATACTATCTGTCACGAAGATCTTATACCACCAGCCGCTCCCCGCTGAGAGAAAACCTTACCAAACGAATCATCCACGAGATGTATTCCGACATCAGGTCAAGGACTATAGTGGGAAACATGCGTAATACCGAGGTAAGGATACGTTCCATTAAATTTTTGGAAACTGCTACCAGACTCGCGGTACTCCTAATTATCGATGCAACGATCTCGGAAAAGCAGGACAGAAAAATGATAACGGAGATGCTGGATGAAATCAGAGGGATAGCCGGATATTTCACATGGAAATATCGCCTGATACATCTTGCCATGCCTTTCCTGCAATCCATCATGCGGCGACAGTTGACATTCCAGTCGGCATATGTGAACAATATCATTGAATACCAGAGTTTCTGGAACGATGCGGTAGTAAGCATGGAAGCCGGAGACAAAGAGTGGAGCCGTCCACGCTTGCGCGATGCCATGGAGTTCGTACGGTTTTTCACACGGCATCATGCAGACCTGCACTCCCCCGTCAGTCAGGCTGAAATGGAGCGTTTCCGAGAGTTCATTCCGGTGGTGATTTCCTCTTATGCTTCAGGGTGCAGTTTCACATACTTTATCATGGAGCGTATCATGATAATAATGGGATGCGGCAGTTGGGAACTTGTCAGAGAGATATTCGCCACACTTTTGGCTGAGGACAACCGTTCTTTTGAATGGTTTGATTATATGCAGATGTCACTCCTTTACACGCTTTATCATCTGCAACTTAATTCACCGAAACACAACAGCGAAATTCTGGATATTTACACGCGTCAGGCTCGTGACTGGACACTTCGCTGCCGCGGGCTTTTCAAAGCCCACAATAGTGCCGTGGCCAATCCGGTGGGTCTTTACAAGCGTAATGTCATCAATTGGTACTGCGTGGTTTATTGCTGTCATCATGGCGACAACGTGGCTCATAGCGGCGACAGCCGTCCTGTTCCACTTGTCTATGAACTTATAGACAAAGCTGTGGCTGACAATGACAAGCAACTGCTGTTTCATCTGATTGACAATATATCAGAACTGATAAGCGACTATGGCTATGTTCACACCGCTTTGGCGGCACTGAAGTACATACTCACCCGTTTTGACAGCACTGAATCTGTGGAACGCCTTGACCACGCACATTGTGAAGATGACCGGTATGCCCAAGTTTCTCTCGGACAGAATATCGGAAGTGTTCTCAGCACTGCCAAAACCTATTTCCCTGATGTCACCGACGCATTTCTCCGTTCCGACATAATAGGCTTGAAGTTCCCCGGCATTGAGAATTATACCGAGCAGATCCTGAATTTTCATACCGGCGGAGAATCTCTATCCGACATCTTCACTCATAAATTTGGTAACTTCCTGCTATGGGGTCTGCTACATGAAGAGACAGTGGACGATTTTGCGTACGATGCAGTATGCTCCGCTATCAATTCCAAGGACTGTATTGCATGGATTGACAAAGTAATCAGATTATTATTCAAAGAAATGTTCAATGTTAAGATATAATCATAATTAAGAACCATGAAACGTAGAAACAAAATATTACTTGGCGCAGGCCTCGGTTCGCTGACTGCAATTCTCGGCTATGTCGCCGTCACTGTTATTCCCAACTTATTTTATAAAAAAGGTTATACACGTGAAGATATCAACAATCTTATAATAGTGGGACACCGTGGAGGAGCCGGGCTCGGGCCGGAAAATACTCTGCAAACTATTGAACGCGGCATTGAGGCCGGTGCCGATATGATTGAGATAGACATTCACCAGACCAAAGACGGCAAAATCGTGGTGTGTCACGATGAGAGTATTGACCGCACCACCGATGGCAAAGGACTGATACGCGACCTCACTTTTGATGAAATACGCAGCCATAACATCGTGGACGAAAACGGCACCGTAACCGACTATAAAGTACCTACGCTTGACGAGGTAATGCAGTTGGTGAACGGACGTGTAAAACTTCTGGTGGAAATAAAGCGTACCGGACACATCTATGAAGGTATTGAAAAGCAGCTCGTAGATGCGATTGCCGCCCACAATGCAGAAGATTGGGTGGTGGCTCAGTCATTCAACGACTCCGTGCTTCGTAACCTTCATGCCCTGTCGCCATCCCTCAGGCTTGAGAAACTCTGGATATGTAAGCTTGCTGGTATTCCTGATGGAATTGACGGCACCATATCAGAATACAGTTTTGAGAAATACAGCTACGTATCTTCGTTCAACTTCTTCTACATGTCTGTTACCGACTCTATGATAAAACAGATACACCGCCACGGCAAAGAAGTAAAAATATGGACAGTAAAATCACCGAAATCCACTCCAAACCTTAAAGTGGACGGTATCATAACGAACTATCCCAACCTCTGGAAATAATAATTTTCTGGCAAACGAGTTAAACCGGTTGTATAATTGCCCCTTACGGTAAGAATACAATCAAATATGCTCCCCCATACCGCTTTTAATTCCTTATATTTGAGACGAATAAAAAAATCAGTAGCAGTTATGATTGTTTTCCTGCATATTATTTTTGTTATAGTTGTCAACATCATTTGCTGGGGAATGTTAATTGCCGGTATTGTCGGGTTCATAGCTGTTTTATGGGCTTTAATCACAGACAAAGAGAATCACAAGGGAAACACTCCCGGGCTTCTCTGGTTTTAGCGCTTGCTTTCACCGAACAGCCCCGCTATAAGCTCTGCCCGATTCTGATTTAGCCAGTGCTCAATCTATATGGTCTGACCGTATCGTGCAGTACAGGCGGTATTTCTCAAGCATAATCTTGCCGCTTATACCCTGTTCACCCTTATCACCGCCTTATTTGACCTTAAGAACATAAAAACAGGGTGCATCGTGAAATTCCGATGCACCCTGTTTTTATGGTTGGTGTCAGCCGCTATCAGGCTGCTATGGCAAGCAGATGATTGTAGAAGCAGCTTACAATACCGAGCAGCAGTATGCCGGCAACACATATCCACATGGCCACGCGCTCGCTCAATGAACTGTTGAATTTGGCAACAGTGCTCTCCTCATCCGATATGAACATAGCCTTTACTACCAACAGATAGTAGTAGAGTGATATGATAGTGTTAATCAACGCAATGAGCACGAGCACATATATTGCTATGCTGCCTTGGTTAATTGCACCGGTGAATATAAAGAACTTACTGAAGAATCCTGCAAACGGAGGAATACCTGCCAAAGAGAACATTGCAAGCATCATTGTGAATGCCAATCGTGGATTGGTTTTATACAATCCGTTGTAATCCTGCATATATACTTTGCCTGTGGCATTTTCTATAGCACCGATTACACCAAAGGCGGCAAGGTTGGAGAATATATATACAAGGATATAGAACATCAGCGCGCTCAGGCCCATAGGGTTCACAGCCTCAATACCGAGCATAATATAACCTGCCTGAGAAATTGAGGAGAAAGCGAGGAAACGCTTCATATTACGCTGACGGATTGCAAACAAGTTACCTACGGTAATGGTAAGGATAATCAGTGCGTACATCATCCACTCCCATACCTGAGAGTAAACTGCACCGAACACCTGCCAGAGTATAACGAGGAATGCAAATGCTGCCGCACCCTTGGAGATAACCGAAAGATATGAAGTTACAGGTGTGGGAGCACCCTGATAAACATCAGCGGTCCATAAGTGGAAAGGCACCAATGACAGTTTGAATCCGATACCGGCTATCACAAAGGCCAGAGCCACTACAAGGAGCCAGCTGGTTCCCTGAACGGTAAGAGCTGTTGCGATGTTAGCGAAATAAAGTGAACCGGTAAGACCGTACACATAACTGAGGCCCATCATGAATACTGCCGAAGAGAACACTGCCGTAAGCACGTATTTAATAGCAGCCTCATGGCTCTCATAGCGATGCTTGTCAAAAGCCACCATTGCAGCAAGAGGCAAGGATGCTGTTTCAAGACCGATCACGAAGAGCAGGAAGTGACGGGCAGAAATCATAAGGTACATACCGAACAGGGTGGCAAGCAGAAGTTCGTAAAATTCACCACGGCGAATCTTAACCAAATCCTGCGCACTCCAGCGAAGACCCTGGATCATGACTATGAGCACACCTATGTTAAGTATGTTTTTGATATTCACTATCACTGTGGATGTTTCATACATGCCCCCGAATGCGAGTTGCTCGCCAAGAATACTTGAGCAAAAACCGCCAAGAGTGAACACGCCGAAGAGCAAGCAGCATAAGCCGCCAACCTGTCCTTGCGATTTCTTGGGCATGAACGTATCCAAAAGAAACACCAAGATAAAGACTACAAGCAGTCCTATCTCTTGCTTCATTGCTAAAAACTGAGTATAATCCATAATCGAAGTTCTATTAGTTCATGCCAATCACCGCAAAGATTTCGGGACTGAATGTGAATTTAATCAAGTTTGCAAAGAAATTGGGGAAGCAACCTATGGCAGCTACGCTGATAATCAGAGTTACTGTGGCTGTACGCTCCCACCATGTGGCATCGGTGAGGGTAAGATGGTGCTCGTCCTGCACCGGTCCGAGAAGGAGCTTGCCCACAACTCTGAGAATATAAACAGCAGTTATCACGATTGAGCAGCAAGCCACGATAGTGAACACTCTGTGGAACATATCAGCATGCTCAAACGAACCTACAAATATAGTCATCTCAGCCACAAAACCGCTCAAGCCCGGCAGACCAAGTGAGGCCATACCTGCTATCACATAGCATACGGCAAGGAAAGGCATAATCTTCATCAAACCGCCCATCAGCCGTATGTCACGAGTGTGGGTGCGTCCGTAAATCATACCAATCAAAGCAAAGAACAATGCTGTCATCAGACCGTGCGAAAGCATCTGCATAATAGCACCGGTCATTGCGGTAGTGTTAAGCATGAGGATTGCAAACAACACCAGTCCGCAGTGGCTTACTGAAGAATAGGCATTGATATATTTGAGGTCGGTTTGCACGCATGCGCTGAATGCGCCATAAACCACCGAGATGCCGGTAAGTATCAGGAATATCCATGCAAGTTCCTGTGCGGCTTCAGGCATAAGGTAGATAGCCACACGGAAACATCCGTAACCTCCAAGTTTCATAAGTACACCGGCGTGAAGCATCGACACAGCGGTAGGCGCTGATGCGTGACCGTCAGGGCTCCATGTATGGAAGGGGAACATGGCACCGAGAACGCCGAATCCCACAAATGTCATGGGGAAGAGGAAATATTGCCATCCGCGCTCTATGGCAGCATTCTCACGAATCTGGAGCAGATTCCATGTAAGCTCACCGCCTTCGGGGGCCGAGTGATAATAGATACCAATTAGGCCGAGCATCAGGAATGCCGAGCCGCCCATCAGCATCAGGGTAAGCTTCATGGCACTGTAGTTCTTGTTGCCTGAGCCCCAAACACCGATAAGCAGGTACATCGGTATCAACGCCACTTCATAGAACATGAACATGGTGAACAGGTCAATCGAAATAAAGAATCCGAACACACCTGTTGACAAAAGTATCAGCCACAGGAAGAACTCCTTGGGCAGAGGATTTATGGCCCATGAAGCAAAGCTGCCCGTAAGCAGGATTATTGATGAAAGAACAAGCATGGCAACCGATATGCCGTCCACTCCCACAGCCAGATTGATGTTCAGCTGCGGAAACCAGCTCCAAGAGTCGGTATAGAGCATCGGGGCTGTGGCTCCGGCAGCTCGCAAGCCGAGGTAATCAACAAGCAAATACACCGACAGTACGGTGAGCGCAAGCGAACCGGTCACAGCCACTGCGCGTACTTGCTTGATATTTCGGCAGAGGGCAAGTCCCGCTAACATTATCAGCGGAATTACCACGAAATAAATCAATATATTGGAAAACATAATTACTATATTTATTCAATTAAGCACCTGAGGAATTTATTAAGGTCAAATTACGCATATTGCGGTGATGGCACCCAACAACAATGCTCCAAGTAAATAAACCCATACATAGGCCTGAACATTGCCACTCTGGAATCCACGAATAGCCCAGGATGTTTTGTTGGTGAGGAATGCCAGACCGTTCATAGCTCCGTCAATTACGTGACGGTCAAACCATGCAATGGGTCGGCAGATGCCATTGAATATGATTTTGTGGGTAATGAACATGTACAACTCGTCCCAATAGAAACGGTGGAAGCACCATTTCCACAAGTTGGGAAGTGCGTTGCGCATCTTTGCAGGAAGAGGATTTTCCTTACGGTACATCACTGTGGCAAGTCCTATGCCGATCAAAGCGATAATAAGGCTTACGGTGGCTACTGACCAGTCAAAATGCGCCATGAAGTCATAAGGTTCGCCGTTCCAGCTCACAAGATTGCCAAACGGTATGAACCCGGCCACACAGGTCACTGCTGCAAGTATAACCAGAGGCAATGTCATGGTCCAGGCCTGATCATGAGGTGCATGATGCCCTGCCGGAGTCTTGTGCTCTTTCCACCAGAAGATGAGGTAATACAAACGGAACATATAGAACGCTGTCATACCGGCTACAAGGCTCATCCAGATATAAGCTATCCAGCTGTTGCCCATGCAGGCCGACAATATTTCATCTTTGGAGAAGAATCCTGAGAACGGTATGATACCGGCTATCGCCAGACACCCGATAAGGAATGTGATATGGGTAACAGGCATATACTTGCGCAAACCGTGCATCTCAGTATAGTCATTGGAGCCGATAGCGTGAATAATTGCACCGGCACACAGGAACAACAGAGCCTTGAACATGGCGTGAGTGAACATGTGGAACATTGACGCCATGTAGCCCAAACCTTCGTGGAACTCCGGACGGGCAACACCCAGCGAAACCATCATGAACGCTATCTGAGAAATTGTAGAGAACGCAAGTACGCGCTTGATGTCAATCTGAACGCATGCCACCATCGCAGCATAGAATGCCGTTATCGCACCCACCACCGTAATGATGTCAAGAGCCGCAGTGCTCATCAGATACAACGGGAACAGACGGGCAACGAGATATACACCGGCCACAACCATTGTAGCAGCATGTATAAGAGCCGACACGGGAGTAGGACCTTCCATGGCATCGGGCAGCCAAATGTGCAACGGCAGCATAGCCGATTTACCCATACCGCCCATAAATATCAGAACCAAGGCCCAAGTGAGCACCGAAGCACCCATAAACATAGGAGCGGCCGAGGTGGCGAAGATATTGCGGATACCCTCGGAAGTAGCTTCGTTCACGGCAAACAGATTACCACCCTCACCTACGGCACTTGAAGTAAATTCAGTGAAATTGAATGTGCCGGTATAGAATGAAAGGATGAGAATACCGATAAGGAAACCGAGGTCGGCAAAACGTGTCACGATAAACGCTTTCTTGGATGCCGACACTGCCGATGGCTTCACATAATAGAATCCGATGAGCAGATAGGATGATGCACCCACAAGCTCCCAGAATATATACATCTGGAAAATGTTAGTAGCAACCACCAGTCCCAGCATAGAGAAGCTGAACAAAGCAAGGAACGAATAGAAACGCTGGAATCCGCGCTCATACACTCCGTGATGGTCACGCATATAGCCATTGCTGTACAGATGCACCATGAACGAAATAGTGGTGATAACCACCAGCATCAGGGCTGAGATAGGATCCAAAAGGAAACCGATGCGGATTACGAGCTTATCATAAAACGCCAGCCAATCCTGATTGAACACAATATACTGCAAACGCTGACCGGTTTCGGCATCCACAAAATCAGCAGAGCCTGAATAGAAGTAAGTGAACGCAGTGAAATAGGCAAGCAGAAGTGTTATGCCCATGCCTGCAGTGCCAAGTATGCCCGCAAGCTTATGTGTCATATATTTGCCGAGCAAACCCAGCAAAAGGAACATAAACAGCGGAATGGCAAGAATTAATACGGGTATTGTAGCTTCCATAATGCCTTAATTTTTCATTTCGGTTAAGTCATCCACCTTAATATTCTTTACCGAGCGGTAAACATTGATTATGATGGCTATGGCTATGGCTGTTTCTGCAGCTGCTATTGCTATCGCAAACAGCGTGAAGAACATGCCCTCCATCTGACCGGGGAACAAATAACGGTTAAATACCACAAAGTTGATGTCCACTGCATTGAGCATAAGCTCAAGCGATATGAGCATGGCAATCATGTTGCGGCGGGTAATGAAGCCATACACTCCGCAGCAAAACATTATGAGCGCCGGCACAAGATAGTAAATCATTGTTATGTCCATAATCTCTTATCGTTTGCGGGCGACCACGACGCCACCTATTATACATGCGAGCAACAACACACTGATAGCCTCAAACGGCAGCAGGTACTGACCTTCACCGGTGCCCATCATAGCCTCACCAATCTGTTTCATGGTGGGATTGGACATTTCGGGAAGAGATGTCAGAGCCATGCAGCAACGGCTCAACAAAGCATAGCCGGCCACCAAAAGTGTGGCAATACCTGCCACCAGACCAAGCACACGCTTTTTGGATACCAACCTTTCGCTGCTGTGGCCGGGATGCGACGTTAGCAGAATAGCAAACACGAAAAGCACCACGATACCACCCGCATAAACAGCTATCTGCACAGCCCCGAGAAACTCATAGTCAAGCTTGAAATAAAGAGCGGCTGTTGCAAAAAGCGTGAAAAGCAAGTAGGTGGCTGCGCGCAATATTTTTCGCGAAGTTACGGTCAGTACCGAGAATACGATAATCGACAATGCGATTATCAGATACATGATGATACTTCCTACTGATTCCATATCTTGATTAGTTATTATTTTTCTGTTTCGGGAGCTTTCGGAGCCTCTGCCTGCGCTGCTGCGGCTTTCTTCGCTGCTGCGGCTGCTTTGGCAGCTGCTATCTTGGCTTCACGCTCTGCCTGAATTTTGGCAAGCTGCTCGGGAGTCAGCTCTGGTTCTGGAGGCTCGGGCAGGTAATTGAGTTTCTTCACCAGTTTGTCGCGGGTAAATACAGCCTGCTCAAAATCATTTGAGAACTCCAGCGCATTCTGCGGACAAGAGGTGACACACAACTGGCAGAATGTACAGCTGCCAAGATCATACTGATACTTGTCAAGCTTACGTTTTTTCTTGCCGTCGGGGGTATCCACCATTTTGGTGGTAAGCGAAATAGTGCCGTTGGGACAATTGCGCTCGCATATACCGCAAGCTATGCACTTGTGGTTGCCGTCAGCATCATATTTGAGCTGAAGTATGGCGCGGAAACGCTCGGGCACATGCACTTTTTCGCGATCCTCGGGATAGCGTTCTGTTATTTTGGGGGTTACAAACTCCTTGCCTGTAACCTGCATTCCCTTGATGAGACTCGCTATACCGGAACCAAGTGATGAAAAATATTCTTTTACACTACCCATGAGTATAATTATTTGATTTATTATTATTGTTATGACTGCACCTGACCGCCCAATATATCAAGCAGCTCGGTGGTGATGCTTTGCTGACGCAGTTTGTTGTATTCCAGTCGGAGCTGGTCAAGCAGCTTCTTGGCATTATCATTTGCACTCTGCATGGCCATGACACGGGCGGCCTGTTCTGAAGCACGGTTTTCGGTAAACACATCCTGCATCACCGCCATCAGAAACATTGGCAAAACCGACCGGAAAATCGTGTTGGCATCTGGCTCAAATATATATGGCCGAACGCTCTCCACAACGCCGTTCTGACTGAAAGTGCTCTCAACAACAGGTATCAGCTGCTCGGCCTTGGGCCTCTGCCTGCTGACACTCTTGAAGCTCATGTACAGCAAATCTATCCGGTCAAGTTCACCTTTGAGAAACTTGCCCTGAAGCATATCCGTAAACTCACGGACACCGTCGCCCGTGGTTTTGGAATCCACTCCGAACATCGTTTCCACCGATATACCGTCGCCGGTTATCTTGCGCACAGCCTTTGTCATCTTTCCGCCCACTGGATATATTGCCACAGCTAAATCAAGGCCCAGCTCAGCCCTGAGGTCATTGATGCGGGCAAGAAGCTGCTTGAATATATTCACATTATAGGCGCCGCACAAACCGTCGTCACTGCCAAACACCACAATCCCCACTTTATGTACATCCCGGACTTCAAGAAGCGGCGATGAACATTCTGCATCGGAAGTCAGGAGATTGCCGATGATTGATTCTATTTGTGTACGAAACGGCAAAAGACGCTTCAAGCTCTGCTCGGCCTTATGCATCTTGGCCGAGGATATCATCTTCATAGCCCCCGTGATTTTCTCAGAGGAGGCTACCGAGCCTATTCGTCCTTTAAGTTCGCGTAATGTTGCCATTTATTTGACAGTTAATTATATTTTGCAGCCACTTCCTGCGCAGCTGCGGTAAGTTTAGCAGTTACATCGTCGGTGAGCTTGCCGTCACGTATCTGGTCAAGCACATCGCTCTGATATTTGGCATGAAGAAGTTGCAGGAAAAGTTTTTCAAACTCTGCCACGGACTCGGCTGGCACATTCTCAAGCAGTCCCTTGGTTCCGCAGTATATCACTGCCACCTCATCTTCTACAGCCCATGGATGATACTGAGGCTGGATAAGCAGGCGCTCATTCTTGCGGCCCTTGTCAATCACACGCGCTGTAACGGGGTCAATATCGCCGCCAAATTTGGTGAATGACTCAAGTTCACGGAACTGTGCCTGATCAATCTTAAGTGTGCCTGCCACTTTTTTCATTGATTTGATCTGAGCGTTACCACCCACACGCGATACGGATATACCTACATTCACAGCCGGACGGATACCACGGTTGAACAACGCGGTTTCAAGGAATATCTGACCGTCAGTAATAGAAATTACATTGGTAGGAATATACGCTGACACGTCACCGGCCTGTGTTTCAATAATAGGAAGTGCCGTGAGCGAACCACCGCCCTTAACCATAGGTTTCAGGGCCTCAGGCAAATCATTCATATGCGATGCGACCTCGTTATTGTCAATAATTTTAGCAGCACGCTCCAACAAACGCGAATGGAGATAGAAAATATCACCGGGGTATGCCTCACGACCCGAAGGACGCTTTAATATAAGCGAAATCTCACGATAGGCTACCGCCTGTTTTGACAAATCGTCATATACAATAAGGGCATCGCGGCCTGAATCGCGGAAATATTCACCGATTGCCACACCGGCAAAAGGAGAATAATAACGCATTGAAGCTGAGTCAGCAGCAGTAGCAGCCACTACCACGGTGTAATCCATTGCACCGTGCTGACGCAGTGTTTCAACAGTTGCGGCCACGGAGGATGCCTTCTGGCCTATAGCCACATATATGCAATATACCGGCTTCCCTGCTTCATAGTTTGACCGCTGGTTAATGATAGTGTCAATGGCTATGGCAGTCTTGCCTATCTGACGGTCACCGATAATAAGCTCGCGCTGGCCGCGGCCTATGGGCACCATTGAATCAATGGCCTTGATACCGGTCTGAAGAGGCTGTTTCACGGGCTGACGGTAAATCACACCGGGAGCCTTGCGCTCCAGCGGCAGACGCATGAGTTTTCCCGAAATGGGACCGCGACCGTCAATAGGTTCACCGAGCACATTTATAACGCGCCCCAGCAAGCCTTCGCCCACAGGGATAGAGGCAATTTCACCGGTACGACGCACCGACATATTTTCAGTGACCTTATCCACATTGTTGAGCAAGATCACACCTACGTTGCTTTCCTCAAGGTTGAGAGCAACGCCCTTAACGCCATTTTCAAACTCTACAAGCTCGTTGGCGCACACATTGTCGAGACCGTACACATGTGCCACACCGTCACCTACCTCAAGTACAGTGCCGGTTTCCTCGAAAGACACCTTTGAGTTGACATTTTCGAGTTGTTGTTTTAATATTTCGGATATCTCGCTGGGGTTAATCATTGAGTATGTTATTTACTTAAAAGGTTGAGTCGCAATTGCTTTAATTCGTCACTGATTGAGGCATCAAGACGCTCGTTGCCTACACTGACGGTAAAACCGCCTATGAGCGAAGGATCCACAGTTGAGCTGTATTCCATCGTCCCCCCATTCAGATGCTTTTCGATAAGAGCGCGGAGGCGCTTCTCCTCTTCAGCATTCATCTTGGCAGCCGACACCACAGCCACTTTGTAGATATTGTGCTCCTTTCGGTATATGTCTATATAAGCCAGAGCACATGCATAAGCCATGTCAAGACGCTTGTTTTGGGCAAGAAGCTTGAAAAAGTCGCACACGGTGGGTTCCTTGCCGCCGTTGGCAGAGGCGGTGGTAAGTAACGCTATTTTGTCAGCATCTCTTACATAAGGGTTTGCCATCACCTGCTGCATCTGAGGCTCAGCGGCAAAGTTACGCTCCAGATTGTTCATGCAGTCATATACCTTGGTATCAGTGCCACGTTCCTTTGCGGTGGCATAGAGAGCCTTGGCATATCTGCGGGGTATTAATCCTTCGTTCATTGCTGTGGCGTAGGTTAATTTTGTTTATCCATATCGTCAAGCAGGGTCGAAACTAAACGCTGCTGAGCCTTTTCGTCACGAAGTTCCTCGCGCACCACTTTGGTGGCGATATCGAGAGCAAACGTGCTTACCTCGTTGCGGAATTGCTGCTGTGCTTCTTTACGTTCCTGCTCAATCGACACCTTCGCGGCGTCCATCACCTTCTTTGCTTCGCCTTGGGCAGCCACACGAGCCTCCTCAATAATCTGAGTTTTCATCTTGTCGGCTTCGCGCAACATGTCGGCTTGCTGGCGACGTGCGTCGGCTATATATTTATCGGCCTGTTCGCGGGCATGCTCCATTTGCTCCTTGGCGGTCTGGGCATACTCCACGCCTTTGTCTATCAGGTCGGCTCGGCTTTCTATCCCTTTGATTATGATTGGCCATCCCCATTTGTAAAGCACAAACAGGAGGATGAGCACTGACACAACCATCCAGAATACAAGACCGAAATCAGGTGTGAAGAGTTCCATAAGGAATCTGAGGAATTGTTAACTTGCTAATTACACGAACATCGAAAGTACGCACACGATAACTGCGAACAGAGCCACACCTTCTACAAGAGCGGCAATCACAATCATGTTGCTTCGGATGTCACCTGCAGATTCGGGTTGACGGGCGATTGCCTCCATAGCGGCTGCACCGATTTTACCGATACCGATACCTGCGCCAATAGCTGCGATTGCTGCGCCGATGCAAGCGCCAATACCAAGGGTTCCTTCAATAGCTGCTAAAATCATTGATAACATAATTCTTAAATTTTAATGGTTTATTTTTTTGTTGTTTTTTCTTATTTAGTTGCAACTGCTTCATGCGCCTCCTTATGTGCTTCCTCCTTGGAATGCTCACGCTCCTGGCCAAACGATATGAAGATGGTGGAAAGCATTGTGAACACATAAGCTTGGATAAAGCTTACAAGCACATCTATAAGCAACATGAACACCGAGAATATTACCGACACCACCGTTGTAGCTCCGGTCACTACCGGACCCATAGCCGCAAATATGAATATCAGCAATGTGAGCACTATCACTATCATGTGTCCGCCCATCATATTCGCAAACAGACGCACTGTCAACGCCGCCGGCTTGGTAAACATGCCGAAGATTTCAATGGCAGGCATGATGGGGATAGGAAATTTCAACCACAGCGGCACATCAGGCCAAAGTATCTCTTTCCAGTAATGCTTGGTGCCGAAAAGGTTTGTAGCAAGGAATGTGAAAATTGAAAGCACAAGCGTAACTGCTATATTGCCTGTCAGATTCGCACCTCCCGGGAACACCACTATCAACCCAAGCAGGTTAAGATACAAAATAAGGAAAAATACCGTGAGAAGATACGGTGCAAACTTTGGAGCACGATCTTTGAGCGTAGGCTTTATTACCCCGTCATAAATGAACGTGATCAGACTTTCTATGACACCGAGCATTTTGCGCGGTGCCTTATGGCCCATGCGTTTGTGCCAGCGCGCAACCGCAAGTGCACTCCAGATAACAAGGATAACTGCAATAAACAGTCCGCACACATTCTTGGTTATGGATATGTCAAACGGACGGTATTCCGATCCATCGGGCATCACCTGCACCACCTTGCCCTTGTATTTGCTGTCGTGACCGGCAATCTTGAACACGGCATCACCGTCCTTGTACTCCTGTCCGTCGGTGATTTTTGACGACATGAAGCAATGGAATCCGTCCTTGCCGAACAGAATCACGGGCAGCGGCATACGTTTATGATGATTGAAAGGCACCTCCCAGCCATAGCCGTCCCCGAGGTGTTCAAATATGATTTCCTTGGGGTTGAGAGCCTTCTCCTCCTCGTGATCCGACGCATAGATGCGTACCGGAGCCAGGAGCACCGAAACAATCATCAGAAGAGTGAGAACAGTAGTTTTCATACTAATTATCAATATATGCACACCGACACCACATTATTGTCCACATCGACAAGTCCTCCGCTCACAGGTATCTGAGCCTCCTCGCCGTCATGCACATAGCGCACATTTCCGGGCACGAGTGTTGACACCAGTGATGCATGATTGTGAAGCACTGTAAACTGACCGTTTGTACCGGGCAGATTTACCAGACTCACTTCACCCTCAAACAGGATATCCTCAGCCGATATAATTTTAAGTGTCATGCGTTAATTTTTTACATTGTTGGAAGCAGATACTCCTGCGTCTTCAAGCATCTTTTTGCCCTTGGCGATAGCCTCATCAATCGTGCCCACATTCAGGAAAGCCTGCTCGGGATATTCGTCCATTTCACCGGACAAAATCATCTTGAAGCCCCTGATGGTTTCGCTAAGGGGTACCATTACACCGGGAAGACCGGTAAACTGTTCGGCAACAAAGAACGGCTGCGAAAGGAAACGCTGTGCACGACGCGCACGCGAAACCACGAGCTTGTCTTCGTCACTAAGCTCATCCACACCTAAAATAGCAATGATGTCCTGAAGCTCATTATACTTCTGCAGCAACTGCTTCACTGCCTGAGCCACATTATAATGCTCCTCACCTATGATGTTGGGGTCAAGAATACGTGAAGTGGATTCCAGAGGATCAACCGCCGGATAAATACCCAGCTCGGCAATCTTACGGCTTAGCACTGTAGTGGCATCAAGGAAGCTGAATGTGGTAGCCGGAGCGGGGTCGGTCAAGTCATCGGCAGGCACATATATAGCCTGCACGGAAGTGATTGAACCATTCTTTGTAGAAGTGATACGCTCCTGAAGCTTACCCATTTCAGAGGCAAGCGTAGGCTGATAACCCACGGCTGAAGGCATACGGCCAAGAAGCGCCGAAACCTCACTACCTGCCTGAGTGAAACGGAATATATTGTCAATAAAGAGAAGTATCTCCTTACCGCCGCCATCCTGATCGCGGAACTGCTCTGCCACGGTAAGACCGGACAAAGCCACACGCAAACGTGCACCCGGCGGCTCATTCATCTGACCGAACACAAGTGTTGCCTGAGATTCACGAACCTGTTTCATGTCCACATCCTCAAGGTTCCACTCGCCTTTGTCCATTCCTTCGCGGAATTTCTCACCATACTTCATTACTCCGCTCTCAATCATCTCACGCAGCAGGTCATTACCTTCACGTGTACGCTCACCTACACCGGTAAACACTGAGAAACCGTTATGGCCTTTGGCAATGTTGTTAATAAGCTCCATGATGAGCACAGTCTTGCCCACACCTGCACCACCGAACAAACCGATTTTACCACCCTTGCTATAAGGCTCAAGGAGGTCAATCACCTTGATACCTGTATAAAGTATCTCAGTGCCTATGGTCAGTTCATCAAATGCCGGTGCCGGCTGGTGAATGGGACGGAGGTCATCGCGCTTCAGCGCCGGAAGACGGTCAATAGCCTCACCTATCACATTGAGCAGACGGCCCTTTACCTGATCACCGGTGGGCACTGCTATAGGACGCTCAAGGTTGTCCACACGAATACCGCGCTGCAATCCGTCGGTACTTTCCATAGCCACACAGCGCACCGTATTTTCACCGATATGCTGCTCTACTTCCAGAATCAGCATTGAGCCGTCGGGACGGTCTATTTTAAGCGCAGTGTAGATAGGGGGCAACTCGTTGCCTTCTCCTTCAAACGCCACATCGACCACCGGGCCGATTACCTGCGCCACTTTTCCATATTTATCGCTCATAGTGTGAGTTAAATTTTGCGGAGATATAGATTAAAGATGTAATTCGTAAACAATAATCAGCACCATCAGTACCAGATTTACAAGATTGATAGGAAGCAGATACTTCCACTCAAGCGACAGTATCTGGTCGATACGCAGACGCGGGAAGGTCCATTTGAACCATATGATGATGAACGAAAGCACAAATGCTTTGCCAAGGAACCATATCACGGAAGGTATATAGTCCATAATGTGGTTAAAGCTTTCCCATCCGGGGATATGGAGAGGCATCCAGCCACCGAAGAACAGCAAAGCTGCAACACCCGACACCACAAACAGGTTCAGGTATTCTGCCAGATAGAAGAATCCGAAATGGATACCGGAATACTCGGTGTGATAACCTGCGGTAAGCTCACTTTCTGCTTCGGGAAGGTCAAACGGGCCACGGTTGGTTTCTGCAGTACCGGCAATCATGTAGATGATAAATGCAATGATTGCAGGAATGTGTGCCGAGAATATGAACCATGTGTTCTCCTGAGCATGCACAATCTCGGTAACTGACATTGTGCCGGCAAATGCCACCATAGTAAGCACTGACAAACCGATAGAAAGCTCATAGCTTACCATCTGGGCGCCGGAACGCATGGCACCGATAAGAGTGAACTTATTGTTTGACGACCATCCGGCAAGCAATATGCCGAGCACGCCTATTGATGACACTGCAAGCAGGAAGAAGATACCGATATTGAAGTCCAGAATCTGCAAGCCATTACCCCACGGCATTACTGCAAATGTGAGCATGGAAGCCAAAATCACCAGATAAGGCGCGAGAGCGAACAAAAATTTATCGGTATATTTAAGCGATATAAGCTCTTTGATAAGAATTTTGAACATATCGGCCACACTCTGCAGCAAACCCCAAGGGCCTACACGGTTAGGACCGAGACGGCATTGGAAATAAGCACAAATTTTGCGCTCGTAAAGGATATAGATGAGTGCCAGCACTGAATACAGAAGCAGGAGCACCACGCCTATCAGCACACACTCAATGGTCACTGCCGCCCAGTTAGGCAGATATGACAACAGGAACGCGTGTATTGCATCAGGTATTAATGAAAAATCATACATAATGAGAGGTTGTCTTATGCGTTATCTTGATTGGTTTATTTCTTTTCCGATACTCTTTGTGGTTAACGGTCCATGTCGGGCACGATATAGTCAAGCGAGCCTCCGATTGTTATAAGGTCTGCTATCTTGTTGCCGACTGTCAGATGATTGACCACCGCTGCCGCAGGTAAGCTTGGAGTAACGAGCTTCAGGCGATAAGGATTGGTGGTGCCGTCACTCTCCAGATATACTCCGAATACGCCACGACAGCCCTCAACCATACGGAACCAGTGTCCCACAGGAAGTTTCACTACCTTGGGCACCTTGGCACAATAATCACCTTCGGGAATCTTGTCAATAAGCTGCTCTATGATACGGGCGCTCTCCACAATTTCGTCAAGACGAACCTTGAAGCGAGCCATTGAGTCACCTTCAGTGCGCACCACCTCATCAAATTCCACTTCGGGATAAATGCTGTAGGGATGTGTCTTGCGCACATCGCAAGCCCAGCCGGAGGCACGGCCCGAAGGTCCGGTAACCGACCAGTTTATGGCATCCTCACGGGTAAGCACGCCCACACCTTCCATACGGTTCTTGGCTATGACATTGCCTGTGAATATCTTGTTGTATTCCTTGATATTTGCAGGAATCACATCAAGGAGAGCATGAACATCTTTCACAAAATCCTTATCAAGATCCTGCATCACACCGCCAATGCACTCATAATTGAATGTCATGCGGGCACCACAAGTCTTGTCCATGATGTCAAGTATCTGTTCGCGCACACGCAGAGTGTAAAACAGCATTGTGGTGGCACCAAGGTCCATACAGAATGTGCCCATAAACAGACAGTGACTGGCTATACGCGACAGCTCATCCATAATCACTCGGATAAACTGAGCGCGACGCGGCACTTCCACGCCCATAGCCTCTTCAATGGTCATACACAGTCCATGATGATAGGGGTGAGCCGAGAAATAGTCCAGTCGGTCCATGAAATGAAGTGTCTGAGGATATGTGTCTTTTTCACATATCTTCTCTATGCCACGGTGTATATAGCCCATATACACATCAATCTTCTTGATTGTCTCACCGTCCACAGCTGTGCGGAATCGCAACACACCGTGAGTGGCTGGGTGCTGCGGACCTATGTTCACCACAAAATCCTCGGGCTGGAACACACGCACTTCTTTTTTCTCCACCTTGCCATCGGGTGTTTCCACATAAGTATATGTGAAATCGCTCTGACGCTCGTTTTCAGTGGTAACGGGGTTAATCTCGGGATTTTCGTCATAATCCTTGCGCAAAGGATACCCTTTCCAGTCGATACTCAGGAACAGGCGGCGCATATCGGGATTGCCTATGAACACTATTCCGAAAAAGTCGTACACCTCGCGCTCGTAGATACAGGCAATAGCCCACAGATCGGCGATAGAGTGAAGCATGGGGTTTTCACGGTCGGTAGTTGTTACCTTCACAGAAATCACCTCATTGTCGGCATTCTGGAGATAGTAGATACACCCGAACGACTCCTTCCAATCCATACCCACGATGGTTATGAGATAATCAAATCCCAATGCGGGATTCTCTTTGAGTTCTTTGGCGAGTGAATGCCACTGCGCATCAGCTATGTTCACCACAAGGGTGTCGGCCTGCTCAAAAGTAGCTTCGGGAAACAGTTTGGCAATTGTTTGCTGAAAGTCTGCCATGATATTTGAATTTCTTTAGCTTCGTTATTAATTAAGAAGGGACACAAACCATCATTCTGCATCGTCCACGCCCTCAACGGGGTGCGACTCCAAAAATTCTTTCTGCATCTTCTCACGACGGTTTACGCCTCCAAAGAAACGCTCAACCTTCATCTTGCGCGACAGCTGCATTATGGAGTAAATCATGGCTTCGGGACGCGGAGGGCATCCGGGCAGATACACGTCAACGGGCACGATCTGGTCACAGCCCATCACCACGTGATAAGATTTTTTGAACGGGCCACCGCTCACTGCACATGCTCCACAGGCTATTACATACTTGGGCTCTGCCAATTGATCATACAGACGGCGCAACACCGGTGCCATGCGGTGAACTATTGTGCCGGCCACCATTATAAAGTCGGCCTGACGGGGTGACGAACGGGCCACTTCCCATCCGAAACGTGCCATATCAAAACGGGCGGCTCCAAGCGACACAAATTCTATACCGCAACAGCTGGTAGCGAAAGTCAGGGGCCAAATCGAGTTACTGCGGCCCCAGTTGATGAGCTTGTCAAGACTGCCCACTATCACATTGGTGCCGTTCTCCTGAAGTTCCTTTACCAGTCCTTCTATATATTCGTTATCTTTCCACGCCTCATAAGGCATGCTTTTGGTTGTTACTTCCATTCAAGAGCTCCTTTCCGCCAGGCATACACAAGCCCGAGCACTAAAATGACAAAAAATACAGCGATGCTAAGCAATCCGGCTCCGCCGAGATCTGCCACACGCACCGCCCATGGAAACAGAAATACGCACTCTACATCAAACATCAGAAACAGAATGGCAAACAGGTAGTAACCGACCTTGAATTGAGCCATACTTTCGCCGCGAGTGGGAATACCACATTCGTAAGCTTCACCTTTCTGAGGATTGAATGACCGCGGAGAAATCAGACCCGCGAGCCACAACGCCAATGCCACCAGACCTATGCCGGTCAATGCCGCTGTAACGGCAAGCGTTGTCATTTGAATGGATAATGATATCATAGGTTATAATATTATTTTCTATGCTGCACCGCTAACTCACCTTGTTCCAACCTTTTGCGATTGAAACCCGGCGCATGTGTCACGGTATTATGATTTCACAGTGCAAATATAGCCAAAAAATCACAAATAAAGTTACAGTGCCAAAACTATTTTTTCTATTTCGGAATCATTATTGTCGCTTTTACCATTTGAGCCGATGTTCACATACACTATGCTTCCAATGCCTGCTCTATATCCGCAATAATATCATCCACATTTTCAATACCAACCGAAAATCTTATGAGGTCCGGACGAACTCCGGCTGCTATAAGCTGTTCATCAGTCAACTGACGGTGTGTGTGACTGGCGGGATGGAGCACACATGTGCGCGCATCAGCCACATGCGTCACGATAGCGGCAAGTTTGAGATGATCCATAAAACGGATGGCTTCGTCTCTGCCTCCTTTTATACCGAATGACACAACGCCGCAAGTGCCGTGAGGCATATATTTTTGAGCCAGTTCGTAATAGGGGCTGCTTTCCAGTCCCGCATACTCAACCCACGCCACCTTGGGATGCTTCTGAAGATATTTGGCCACGGCCAATGCATTGGAGCAGTGACGCGGCATGCGGAGATGAAGAGTCTCCAGCCCCAAATTGAGCAAAAATGCATTGTGAGGACTTTGAATGCTGCCAAGGTCACGCATCAGATGCACAGTAGCCTTGGTTAGATATGCAGCCGCACCGAATGCCTCGGTGTAAGTCAGACCATGATACGATTCGTCGGGCGTGCACAAGCCGGGGAACTTGTCGGCATGTTCAGCCCAAGGGAAAGTTCCTCCGTCCACAATCGCACCGCCCACCGAGGTAGCGTGTCCGTCCATATACTTTGTCGTGGAATGTACCACAATATCTGCACCCCATTCTATGGGACGACAGTTGATGGGAGTCGGAAATGTATTGTCCACAATCAATGGCACCCCATGGGCATGAGCAACGCGCGCAAATTTTTCTATATCAAGCACCTCTACCGAAGGGTTAGATATCGTTTCTCCAAACAATGCCTTGGTGTTGGGTCGAAATGCTGCCGCAATTTCATCTTCGGTCGCTTCGGGGCGCACGAATGTCACCTCTATTCCAAGCTGCTTCATCGTAACGGCAAACAGATTGAACGTACCGCCATATATGGCAGAAGAACTCACAAAATGGTCTCCGGCACGACATATATTAAATATGGCGTAGAAATTGGCCGCTTGGCCGCTTGAAGTAAGCATGGCACCTACTCCACCTTCAAGAGCGGCAATCTTTGCTGCCACGGCATCGTTGGTGGGATTTTGGAGTCGTGTATAAAAATATCCGGTCTCTTCCAGATCAAAGAGACGCGCCATCTGGTCGCTGGTCTCATACTTGAAAGTTGTACTCTGGTATATTGGCACCACTCGGGGCTCGCCTTTGCCGGGAGTCCATCCGGCCTGCACGCAAAGCGTTTCTGGATGTAGTTGCTGCGACATAATAATCTTTTTTAATGCCGCAAAAATACATATTTATGAAACAGAAAGCAAATCTACATGTTTTGAGGCGTGAGATTGGGACTCAAATGACATTCCACATTATATTCAGTTCCGTCTGTCAACTTAAGCATGAATTCCAGATACAACTCATCCGACATTGCCGCATTGCCGTTGAACGAACTGATTTCGCCACCTTCAATCGTCATAACCGACGGCTCTGAAAGCAGATATCCGCCATCCACAAACTCTGTGCTCACATTATTAAGCGTAAACGACATTTGAGGATGAGCGTCATCAGGCAACAAGCCCTTGACTTCTACCGTTGACAGCAAGGTGTGCGGATCAAATTTTATTTCTGCCGAGGTTGAATAGCAAATGCGCGACTCACCAGTAGATGTATTGAAACAAACCGTCGTCCCCTCACCCATCACGGTATAAGGATAAACCTGCACATGATAAATACCGTCCACAGTGTAGCTCGCCACGACCCCACGGTTCTCATATGCCGATGATTTCTTTGGCTCGCAATATACTATATGCACATCGCTCAAAGTATGAGGTGCCCCGGAGGGAGTGGTCGGAGACAGACTCTCTACATTAATTATTCTCTGCACATCCGGTGTTCCGATGCTGTAAACCCACGGCACATCTACAAACGTGTAGTCTGCCGGAGCTTCATCGGGCAAAACGCTGAAATTGCGGATAGTAAATGTCACCAACCGCTCATCATCATTGAATGCGAACTCATACCGCACTCCATCTTTCACACTTGCCGACGAAACGGCACTGCCACCGTTGGCGCAACTGATCACATGAAATGACTCGGCCGATTCAAACCGGTCAAGATTGGCTTCAGGATCCGACTCGCCGGAGCACGCCGTGGCGAGCAATACAAGTGCCGAAAATAGAGATATTAGTTGAAAGTGTTTCATATACTTTCAACCATCCTGCACCCCTTTTGGTTCAGAAATTAAGCCTTACAGTACCGCCCACGGTACGCGGACGCCCGCGCTGCACAAACTGGTTGCCTATGCTCTCAAAATAAAATGTATGATACTCTGTGCCCGTGACATTTTCGGTCCATACCTGAAACTCCAGCCAGCCGTGGCGCGCCGTTACATTAATACCCATCAGTGCATAAAACGGTTGGCTGAGATTATTCTCCTCATTCCACTGTATTCTACCCACACCGCGCACATTAGTATTGAAATCCAAAGTCCAATTCTTGAGTATAGGCAACGAATAAGTTACCGAGCCGAACAATGTGTGCTGGGGTGCATACGGCACATAATTGCCATCATAGGAACGCTTGCCGTCGTTAAATTCCACAAACCTGGCATTGGTATAACCGTAGCTCAACGCAGTGTTCCAGTGCTCGTTTGGATTGCAGCGTATCTGCACTTCGGCGCCAAAACTGCGCGTCTTTCCGGCATTGGTGGTGACGCGTCCGGTGGTGCTTCCGTCAGGGAACATCGTAAGCTGCTGGTTGCGGCAATCGATATAAAACAAAGCCAAATCGGTATGCACCTTTCCGTCTGCGCAGCTTACATGGGCACCCACTTCATAGTTCCAGCTTGTTTCGGGCTTGTACGACACATACCGTTCCACGGGATAATCCGAACCTGCCGGCATCATGCCTTGAAAACGGTCAGGCATCATTCCGCGCATCTGGCTCATCATTTCCTGTTGCAAGAATTCGCTGAACATCTGCGTATTGTATCCGCCGCTCTTATAGCCCTTGCTCACCGTGGCATAGACATCGCTTCTGCCCTCCATGGGCAATTGATAGCTCACTGTGAATTTAGGCAAGAACTCAAGAAAATGCTGATGCATTTTCCCGGTTCTGTCATATATCAGATCAAAACTACCCAATGGGCGTTGCATCTGCCCCATGTGCAGGGTCATATCAAATCCTGTATTATACTGGTTGTGATAGCGCATCCGCACCATTTCATAGTCCAGTCGTCCCCCTACTGACACATTGAAATCGCCCAGATCCACAGTGCTTTCGTGGTAAAGTGCCAAACCGTGAGTAGGCATGGAAAAATCACTGCCGAGCACAAAGTCCTTGTCTCTCCATCCCATATGCACGGGCACATTCGGTATATCATTGACCTTGCCCGTGATAAGAGTGCTTATACCATCCTTTTTGAAAGTCACCGGAGCCCACATTGAAGTATGCTTGTAAAATGCAAAAGCCCCCGCCAACCAGTGGTACACACTCTTTTCTCCTCTCAATACCAGATCTTGCGTTATGGCCCATTCATGCCTGCGCTGTGTCAGTGTAAAATAATCAAGCGGAGTAAAATCCTGATCAAGCGTCATATTGTCATCTATGTATTGCACGCTCGTGATACTTGACAATGTGAATCCCGGAGTCCTCCAGTGCACCGTAAGGCCGTCTGTAAAGGAATTGCGGCGATAAAAGCAGGTATCATTGTAATTTATAACACCGGTCTTGCTGTGTTCACCCTCAAGCATGTATTCATAAGGATAACCGCCATTGCGGTTGAGATTGAAAGCCGCCACGTTGCTCACTTTCAGCACTCGGCTCGGATGCCATTCGGTGCGCCACCGCAACTGCATACTCTTCTCTGTTCCGGTCTTATAATTGTTGTAAAGATTTCGATAAAATCCGTTGCTATAGTTGAAATAACCGCTGAACGCCATGGCGAGCTTTGGTGAGAATTTGGCATAATGGCTCAGCGTAAGCGCCGCCTCAGGACCATTACCTATCCTCGCACTCACACGACTTCCCTGATATTTCATAGGCGAAAGCGTATAGATATTTATCTGACCGGCCATGGTATTGCGCCCGTAAAGCGTGCTTTGCGGACCGCGAAGCACCTCTATACGCTCTATATCGGCAAGATTGAAATCATAGCTATCCTTGTTCAGCAGAGGCACATTATCTATGCTTAACCCCACCGCCGGCTGATCTATCCTCGCCCCGAGACCTCGCACATATATGCTTGAGGTCATGCGACTGCCATACTGCGGAATATAAAAATTAGGGGCTATTTCACTAACACCGTGCAGTGATGCCACTCCCAGCCGTTCTATCTGAGCCTGAGGCAAAGTAGTTGTTGCCAACGGCATAAGGCCCAAGTCAGTGCTTTGTTTTATGGCCGTCACGGTCACTTCGTTAAGATGCATGGCACTGTCAGCAGGAACTGCATCATGCTCTGCGGGAGCTCCCAGTGCACCTATACTCATGGCACTGCACACACCCACGCACAGCACATTTATAGCAATGGATTTCATATACAATACTTCGGTTATTTTTTAGTGGCTCCGAGGA
>HF985644.1 GCA_000431155.1 Bacteroides sp. CAG:927 | reverse complement strand
AGAGCGTTCACAGCAGTGGTTGCGGATGAGGCGATGGATTTTCGGAGAAAAGGAAATCCCGAAACATATCCTTGCCTTCCATCTTTTCTCATCGTCCATCCTACATAATAACGGCAACAGTCACTGTACTGCTTTCAATCGACCATCGGGAGCTGACACCGCCTTTCGAGCTACTCGGAAGGTATCTTGCCCAATATTGGATTTATGATGTTTTTTCTCACCGCCAAAACGACTTTTATTCGTTGGCTACCCCGTGCATTCCTTGCACTCTTGCACGGTCTGATTTTTTTCTTTCGTTGCCGTTACGACACATTACCCCCTGGCATTTTTGACACTTTGGCATTATGAAGTGTGCAAGAGTGCAAGGAGTGCATGGGGGGTAATTACTGAAATATACGCTGACACCGCTGCACTTTCTGCATTTTCTGCACTTTCAAATTCCAAAATGCGGATAATGCAGGTTATGCAGATGTTTTTTCTTTTCATCGCCCCCTAATAATCCGGTTCAGCCTTATATATACACCCCCATACTGAACCAAACCAGAATACAAAGATGATGACCGATGAAAAAAGAAGAACCCTCCGATGTCGGTCGGAGAGTTCTGAAAGTGCCAAAGTGTCAAAAATGCCAGAGGTAAATTACGGCATCGCATAGCTGATTGAGCCAAGCGAATTGATTGCGTCCTGTTTCAAGCTGTCAACAACATGGAGGTATTTCTCCGTCATGGTTATGCTCGAATGCCCCATGAGGTCGGCAACAGTTTTGATATTTGCCCCGTTGGAGAGCAAGTTGACCGCAAACGAGTGGCGGCTGCAATGCCACGAGATGTTCTTTCTGATACCTGCCTCGGCAACCCATTTCTTCAATTGCAGGTTGCAGCTCACATAAGGGCCGATTTTGAATACCAATTCGGTGGAACGGTCATTGGTTATTGGCTCTCCGACCAACGCAAGCATATCATCGGTGAGTGGAGTTGTCACCCAACTGCGGCTGCTTACATTGCGGACTTTCTTCTGCTGGAAACGCAGTGTCTTTGTCATGGGGTCAACATTGGCGTATGTGAGGAGTTTCACATCACACCATCGCAGACCTGTAAAAAGACAGAAAATGAAAGCTCGCTGCATTTCGGTGTTCTCTCCCTTGTAGCGTGTCGCCATCAGCTTCTTTATCTCGTCGGGGCTTAGTATCTCCTTTGAGAAAGAGTTTCTGTCCCATTTGATAGTTATACCCTTGCATGGATGTTTCTTTATCAGACCCTCGTCAAAGGCGGCTGTCACCACTTTTTTGAACCGTCCATATAATATCAGTGGACCAACTCCATTACTGTGTTTTTTTAGGTACTCTGTATATGCAAGTACCATATCGGGGGTGAGTTGTTCCATACGCATTACAGTGTCATAGTGGCTATACTTTGGGGATTCTCGCAGAAAGTTCACGAATCTATTATAGGAAGACCGTATTGAACATTTCATGTCTTTTGTCAAAATGGAATCCTCGCTGAAGAAATCTCTATAATATTGCAGAAAATCACGCTGACGGTCTTTTTTGAGCCTATAGCCCTCTCGATCTTCGAGAAACTCCTGCTCACGCTCAAACCTAATCTTCTCGGCAAGCGCAAGAGTATTGCGATTTTGCAGTCTTTCCTGCGTGTTGCGCGGGTGGAGCCAGATATAAAGATTGAGGTTCTCACGCTTGCGGATATGCTTTATCTGATACTTCGGCTTTCCCGCCATAGCCCCCGATGTGTATAAAACCTGATTGCCTTCATCGTCAAGCACTGGAGTTTCGGAGCGGCCGAGATAGAACTCCAGATAGAGGCTCGCACGTCCGTCTTTCAGTTCGGATTGTTGAAGTTTGGGGTTTTGTTTGTTCTTGTTTTCTACTTTAGCCATAAATGATTATCTTTGTTGAGCGCAAAGGTAATTAGAGGGCTTGAAATGTAAAAATGACCCTCAACATCTATTAACAAACAAAATGTACAAAAGATGTACTGACTGCGAAAAAAGAGGCAAAATCAGCGAAAAGAAGAAAAATAAATAAAAGTCTAATTCGCTGATATTCATTTAGGTTAATTCAAATTAGTTCATTGTCATTCATCATATAAAAGACTTCGGCAATCTCTATACCATCAACCGCATCGGAGCATTCTTCGTCGTCAGGGCGAAAACCAATGTCAGGTTCAAGCCTGTGGCATGG
>HF985643.1 GCA_000431155.1 Bacteroides sp. CAG:927 | reverse complement strand
GGATGAAAGTGAAAATCGCAAGTAGTTAATTCTCAACTACTTGCGATTTCTTGGGGTGCCCAGAACAGGACTCGAACCTGCACGCCTCGCAGCACTCGCACCTGAAACGAGCGCGTCTACCATTCCGCCACCTGGGCCAATGCATGAGCTATTTGCAAATGCTGTGCAAAGGTAGGGGTTTGGGATGACTTGTGCAAATATTTTGGGGTGTTTTTTGTATGAGAGTTTTTTCGTAAATTTGAATCATGAGTATAACCAAGATTTTTATGGCTCCACTCCAAGGGTTTACAGATGCTCCGATGCGCCACTTTCATAAGGTGGTATATGGGGCTTTGGACGGGTATTTCACTCCGTTTGTGCGGATTGAGCACGGGGATGTCCGCGCAAGGGACATGAGGGATATCACTTCGGAACTGAATGCGAACCACTGCCCTACTCCGCAAATCATTGTGAGGGATGGGGATGAGTTTGGTGTTCTGACTGAGTCTCTTATCAATGCGGGTCACAGGAGGGTGGATATAAATATGGGTTGTCCGTTTGTGCCGCAGGTGCGCAAGGGCCGTGGGGCGGGATTGCTTGGGAACGGTGATGCCTTACGCGATATTGCCCAAAGGATTGAGGGGATGGAGGATGTGGAGTTTTCAATAAAAATGCGCTTGGGGATATGCCAAGAGGATGAATGGATGGAGGTGATGCCGATTATAAACGGGATGAAGCTGCGGCATGTGACGGTGCACCCAAGAACGGCTGCGGAACAATATTCGGGGGCTCTGCATTATGAGCAATTCTACAGGCTAAAGGACGAATGTACACACCCCGTGGTGTTTAACGGGGAAATCAATTGCCCTGATGAGATTGACGAGATTGTGACAAGGTGCGGGGGCCTATACGGCGTAATGATTGGCCGGGGGCTGCTGCGGCGTCCATCGCTTGCAGAGGAATGGAGAGAGGGTGCGGAATGGGACAGAACTAAAAGAGTGAAGCGACTGCTGCTTATGCATGAGATGCTGCTGGAATATGCGGAAAAGCATCTTTGCGGCGAACATCAGGTACTTGGCAAACTACTGCCCTATTGGGAATTTTTGGGAAACGAATTTACCAAAAAGGAGGTAAAGGCTATAGCGAAATCAAAAACGCTGAAAGGCTACAAAGAGGCGGTGAGGTGCCTTATGTAACCCGAAAAGGGATTTTCCAGAATGTCAGTGTGCTCTTGCCGAT
>HF985642.1:6860-24865 GCA_000431155.1 Bacteroides sp. CAG:927 | reverse complement strand
AACATAAATCGTCGCCGACCCGACGGTGGCGGCGATAGACTGGAACACTGAAAAAAGAAAATCGGTGCAGCCCCGATTAAAAAGAAGTGTGCCGCAATGACGCGGATCTGAAAGGCCCGTCATTGCGACACTGTTCTTTTCGGTGGATGCTGTTCAAGCGGTGAGTGAGGGGGCGGTCGTAAAAGTCCTTATCCAGCAATGCGCCCCGGAACACGGACGGCAGCCATTCAGTCTTATGGTGACGGCAGCGTCCCCGATGCCATTCCATAAGGCGATGGCCGTTGTCGGTGTTCAGCATTGCCCATAGGCGTGATGCGGTCAACGGGTGTCAGTGGACTTGTCCACCGTCACTTGTTGACGACATATCGCCGCAGACACGGAAGACCGCCCCGTCTCTCACCGCTTTGGTGTAAAATAAATGCGGAGAATAATCCCTTCAACACTTGGTTATTCTCCGCTATTCTTGTTTAGGTAGGTTATGGTTGTGTTATACTTGTGGCATCTTGAATATTACCAAATCAGGACTTAGACGCCCCATTTCAGCAGAAAGTGTTTCCGGGAGGAATTTAGCATACACTTTCTCAGTAACATCTGTGCTTGCATGACCAAGTAGGCGGCTGACAACAGTCATAGACAATCCTTTATTGAGTGCAAGAACTGCAAATGTATGGCGCGCAACGTGCATCGTCAGGCTGAAGTTGAGTTCAAGTTTCTCTCCAACAACATTAAGCGATTGGTTAATGCACTTTGTCGCACTGTTTCTGGCGCGATACAATTCTTCCTCATTATCAATGTCCAGATTCTCCTTGACTAAATCAAAAACATATTTGGTATCCGGGCGTTTTTCCTTCCATTTCTTCAGTATTTCTATGGCGGATTCAGACAGAGGTATTACATGGCGTTTATTTGTTTTTACCATGACCTTGCGCAGTTCCTTCTTGTCAAAGTCCAAGTGGCCCCATTGAAGGGTCATCACATCTACAACACGCAGTCCGCAGGCGTGAAATGCGAATAAGAACATTTCTATGAACTCTTTGCGGCGCGGTTCTGTATCGTTTTTATAAAACTCCAGTAGTTTTAAGAATTCTTCTTGACTTAGGCTCTTGCCGTCAAATTCCTTCTCATCAATAGATAAGGATACTTTGGGAGCAATTCTCATGTCCTGTATTCGGGCATTGATAGCCACATCTATCATTCGTAGTTCCGTAGCATAGGCACAGGCTTTGAGAATCGGTGTAAGTGAATGATTGATAGTTGCATCACTGTTTTGTTTGACCTCTCTACGCCAAGTGATATACTCATCTACGAGTTCCACGGATATTTCTCCTACATAAATACTGTCGTTTTTGTAGGTGCCACGTTTAGTTGAGCGTAAGAATTCCTGAAACATATTCATTCCGCTCTTCCCATTCATATAGCGGCTTCGACCTATTCTGTTACGAGAATAGTCTGAGTCCAATCGTTCAAGAGCAAACTCAACAAAGTCCTTGCCTTTATCCTCTCTGATGACAGGCTTATCGGCGAGAAAGTCATTTATGAGTTGAACGGTAATCTGATTCAGGAATTTCTGAGAATACTCCGCTAATAAACCATCTATTCTATCAACTCGGTTAAGCAGAACGCCATTTATCCGGTTAGCTTCGGGGCCGTAAGATGATTTTACACCGCCGCGCCCCTTATTGAGCTTTTCGTTCCAATCACCAACCTTGACAAATATGTTCATGCCCTTTCTTACGATCTGTCTATTCCAAGTATATTCCAGTTCGACAAGATAAGGCTTATTGTTGTCAACAGCCCCACGGATGCGGAGCCTGTATTTTCCCAAAGGGTATAGTCGTTTTGGTCTTCCCATAATGGAGAGATGTTTTTGGAGTTAAAAATGCCGGTTTATGTAATACTCACAAACCACTGCAAAGGTAATGAATTTTAGCCAAACAAACCCAAAATTTCCTCCAAAAATTCGGATTTTAGCCAAACAAACCACGCCATTTAAGGCTATAAAACACCAATGGCCAAACAAATTATGTTTTGCTTGACCATTGATTATCAGGTATTTACGTTAAAATTTCTGCTTAATACTCGTCCTCGTTGAAGAAGAAGTCTTCTTTGGAGGGATAGTCGGGCCAGATGTCCTCGATACATTCGTAGGTTTCGCCTTCGTCCTCCATCTCTTGGAGGTTTTCTATCACTTCAAGTGGGGCGCCGGAGCGCATGGCATAATCTATAAGCTCTTCTTTGGTTGCAGGCCAAGGTGCATCTTCAAGTTTTGATGCAAGTTCAAGTGTCCAGTACATAAAATAGATATGTGTTTGTTTTTAATTCAATATCAAGTATGCCTATAGGCAAAATGCGCGCAAAAGTAATGCTTTTATTTCAACTAACAATTTTTCTCCCAAAATATTTCATCACAATTGGTGCAAATATTTGCATAGCGCGCCAAAGCGAACAAAAAATCGCTCAGCCGGTTCATAAACACAACCACGCGGGCATTCACCGGAGTGGCCTCGGCCAGTGCGGTGATACGCCTTTCGGCTCTGCGGCACACCGTGCGCGCCACATGCAGCTGACCTGACTCTATGCATCCGCCCGGCAGCACGAAGCGATTAAGCGCCGGCAGCATGTTGTCAACCGTGTCAATCATCGATTCAAGTTTTATTATGTCCCCATCGCTTATCCCGGGAGCGGCGTCAGGATTGTCATTGGCCAGATACGCGCCCATGTCAAACAGCTTGTTCTGAATCCAGACAAGCATTTTTTTCTGCTCGGCGGGCAGTCCGGGGTAAGCCCCGGCAAGACCTAAATGTGAGTTAAGTTCGTCCACAGTGCCATAAGCCTCAATGCGCATGTGGTGTTTGGCGATACGGTGCCCGCTCACGAGTGATGTGGTGCCGCGGTCACCACCGCCGGTGTAAAGAATAGATTTTGGTACTGACATATCTGAAAAACATATCTGAAAAATTATATTTTATGCTTATAACAATCAAGACACAAAAATAGCGAAACACTTGCGCATTTCCTACATCCAGTCAGCCCAATCTGCTGTTTATTCAGGCATCAGCCTCCTTGGTAAAATCAAGGCGATTGATGTATTCTTCAAAAAAGTTTCGCTGAAGAACATTACTAATCCTCAGCAGCAGTTCTGTGTCAATGGTAGATCGGTTGAATATCTTATAGATATTTGTGCGATTGCAGTTGAGCTTGCGAGCTAGCCACACCACCGACCGCTCCTGGTTTCGGAGCTCGTACTCAATGGATTTGCCAATAAAAATTTGATTCATAGATACATGACATAAAAGGCGGAAAACCGGAGGGCTTACCTTGCATCTGAGGCACCGCCATGCGCCTTTGTCCACATCAATAAGCTGTCCCGGCCCTCCGCCTCATTGCGAGGGAGAGAGGCTCCGAACTGCTTATCCTCCGGGACATTATGGAGTATTGGCGGTTTCCAGACGCTGAGAATAAGTGTCGGCATAAAAAGTTTTCTACAATGCTTGACTGCGGGCTAATGGAATCTCTATTCCTCCGGATCAAAACGTGTATTTGATGAAGTTCAGAAAATATTTGTCGGTCAGAAAAAATATCCCTTGTATTTCATACTTGCGACAAAGATATGCTATTTTTTGGTTCCCCACAAATATTTATGTCTTAACTTTTTACACACTTTTGATTTTTATCCTCGTTTTCTTACTGCCAAATCCTAAACTATGCTAATTTTTAACCATCCTTGCCCACTTTCTACCGTCTTGGTTTGTTATTGCTTTTGATAACATTGGAATAACAAAAAAACGCGTCGATGTTAAATATTATTAATAAGGAAAAATTTCTTTAATAAGGTTGCTATATCCGCAAAAAGTTACTACATTTGCACTCGGTAAACAAGAAAATGTATAACCAAACTAACATACTGTTAACAATATGAGTACAATTGATCTGTCACAGTACGGCATCACCGGTGCCAAAGTGATTCACAATCCCAGCTACGACCAGCTGTTCATTGACGAAACCAACCCCAACCTCACCGGCTATGAAAAAGGTCAGCTCACCGACCTCGGTGCTGTCAACGTGATGACCGGTATCTACACCGGACGTTCCCCCAAAGACAAGTTCTTTGTGATGGACGACACTTCCAAAAACACTATCTGGTGGACATCCGACGAATACAAGAATGACAACAAGCCCATCACTCCCGCCACTTGGGATGCCCTCAAGGCCATCGCCGACAAAGAGCTCTCTGATAAGACCCTCTATGTTGTTGACGCTTTCTGCGGCACAAACGCCGACACCCGTCTGGCTGTCCGCTTTGTGATGGAAGTAGCTTGGCAGGCTCACTTCGTGACCAACATGTTCATCCGTCCTACCGAAGACGAGCTCAAGAACTTCAAACCCGATTTCGTAGTTCTCAACGCTTCCAAAGCTAAAGTTGAAAACTGGAAAGAACTCGGCATCAACTCCGAGACATGTGTTGCTTTCAACCTCACTCAGCGCATGCAGCTCATCATCAACACATGGTACGGCGGCGAAATGAAGAAAGGTATGTTCTCCATCATGAACTACTACAATCCTCTTCGCGGCATCGCATCCATGCACTGCTCTGCCAACACCGACAAGAAAGGTGAAAACACCGCCATCTTCTTCGGTCTGTCCGGCACAGGCAAAACCACCCTTTCCACCGACCCCAAACGTCTCCTCATCGGTGACGACGAACACGGTTGGGACGACAACGGCGTTTTCAACTACGAAGGTGGCTGCTATGCAAAGGTTATCAACCTTGACAAAGAAAGCGAACCCGACATCTACAACGCTATCACTCGCGACGCTCTCCTTGAGAACGTAACCGTTGACAAAGACGGCAAAATCGACTTCACCGACAAGAGCGTTACCGAAAACACACGCGTTTCTTACCCCATCGACCACATCAAGAACATCGTTAAGCCGAGCCGTGGTCCTGCCGCCAAGAATGTAATCTTCCTTTCTGCCGATGCCTTTGGAGTACTTCCTCCCGTAAGCATCCTCACACCCGAGCAGACCAAATATTACTTCCTGAGCGGATTCACCAGCAAGCTCGCCGGTACCGAGCGTGGCATCACCGAGCCTACCCCCACATTCTCTGCTTGCTTCGGCGCAGCATTCCTCAGCCTCCATCCTACCAAATATGCTGAAGAGCTCGTTAAGCGCATGCAGGAAAGCGGCGCCAAGGCTTATCTCGTGAACACCGGTTGGAACGGCACAGGCAAGCGTATCTCCATCAAGGATACCCGTGGCATCATTGACGCCATCCTTGACGGCGCTATCCTGAAAGCCCCCACCAAGAAGCTCCCCATCTTCGATTTCACAATCCCCACCGAGCTTCCCGGCGTTGATCCCAAGATCCTTGATCCCCGCGACACCTACGCTAATCCCGCAGAGTGGACAGCCAAAGCCACCAAGCTTGCAGAAATGTTCATCAACAACTTCAAGAAGTTTGAGAACAATGCAGCCGGTAAGGCCCTCGTAGTTGCAGGTCCCCAGCTCTAATAGCCAACAACTTATTACCATAAGTCATCAAGAGTGTGCAGTTCATTTACTGCACACTCTTTTTTTGCCCTTACGCCCCGTCTTTCGCCAACAAGCTCATAGCTCGGCCACATTTCGGCGATAGTTCTTGCCTTCGGCTCTTTATTTGCCTTAATTTTCATTATCTTTGTGGCATTGATTACCACCCCCAACATGGCACAACCCATCTTCCTCATAGGATACATGGGGTGCGGCAAATCCACTCTTGCCCGCGCCCTTGCCAAATATACCGGACTGCAGTTCATTGACCTTGACAACTACATTGAGCGTAGATTCATGGCCAATGTACGCGACATATTCGCACGATACGGCGAAGAACGGTTTCGCGATATGGAGCACCGCATGCTGCTTGAAGTAGCCGATTTTGAAAATGTAATAATAGCCTGCGGCGGAGGCACGCCATGCTTTCACAACAACATGGAGATAATCAACACCCACGGCACAAGCATATGGCTTCAGGCCTCCGACAGCATTCTGCACCACCGGCTGGTGCGGGGACGGCACAAACGCCCGCTCCTTGCCGAAAAAACCGATGACGAGATAATGCAAATCATCCGCACCGGTCTTCAGCAGCGATTACCATTTTATTCCCGGGCACACCACACATTCTGCACCGACACACTTGAAACAGTGGAAGAGATACGTGCCACCACCCGACAGTTCATTCAACAATTCCTCCCACAATGAATCCACAGTTCTCAGCCATTCCACTTGAGCAGCCCACAGTCACCGCACGCTCCCGCCGTGCAGTAGCCATAGGCCTTCCGCGAGGCATAGACCCGAGCGAACGACGCTTCCCCTTGACCCCCGAAGGCGTAGCCATGCTCACAGAGCGCGGCTACACCATCAAGTTGGAGCAAGGAGCAGGCGCCCCCATCCACTACACCGACATGCAGTACTCACGTGCAGGTGCCATGATCGTAAACCGTTCTGAAGCCCTGAAATGCGACATGGTGATGCATCTCGCCCCACTCTCTGCCGCCGACATATCGCAAATGCGGCGCGGGGCAGTACTGTTCACCCTATTCAACCTATGCCGCCTGCCCTCCGATTCCGTACGCCAGTTGCTCCAGCGCGGCATTACCACCATAGCTGTGGACCTCGTCAAAGATACCGCCGGCAACAACCCGTTTGCCGACATACTTGCAGAAATCGATGGCCGCGCAGCCATTTCGCGTGCAGCCTCTCTTCTGGCCGATGCCGTACATGGCAAAGGGATTTTGCTTGGAGGAATAGCCGGCATAGTGCCTTGCGAAGTAACAGTAATAGGCAGCGGCATAGCGGCATGTGCCACAGCACGCTCTGCCATAGGAGCCGGAGCCGTAGTGAGAATGTTTGACCACGACCTGTACTCACTCCGCAACGCCACTCGTGAGCTTGGTCCGGGAGTGATAGGCTCATCAATGCATCCGCGCTCTCTTGCGGCAGCACTCACCACAGCCGATGTCGTAGTCTATACCGGCACTTCTCCTGCCCTGAGCGTTGATGCCGACACAGTATCAACCATGAAACGAGGCGTAATAGTATTTGACCTTACAAACGATTGCGGGAACGCCTTCGCATCCCTGCCCGTTGTTGATCTGGCCACAGCATCACCCATTGACATATCGCCGGTAAAACCCACACGCGTTTGCTATGTCAATGCCGGCAGTTCGGTGCCCCGCACCGCAGCCATGGCACTCAGCAACTCATTCATCACTCTTCTCACCCAAATTGCCGGCTGCGAGGGAATGGCTAATGCACTCAAGCTCCTTCCCGGCCTCCGGGATGCCACGCTCACCTACGTAGGCAAAACCGTGCATCGCGACATCGCCGAAAAGCATGGAGAGCGCTATGTGGATATCAACATCTTCATCACCCTTTCGTGATCATGGCACAGAACAAAAAATACTATGTGGTGTGGCAAGGGCACGCTACCGGCGTGTTTGATTCCTGGCAGGAATGCAAACTGCAGGTCGAGAACTATCCCGGAGCGCATTACAAAAGTTTCAACTCCCAGCGTGAAGCAATCGAGGCATTTCGGGGCAATCCCGAAGAATACATTGGCATACTCAAGACTATTGCCTCACACAAACCGTCAGTGGTCAACTACAGCTCCATACCCGAAATTCCGAGAGGCGCGATAGCCGTGGATGCAGCTTGCAGCCGCAACCCGGGTCCTGTAGAATATCAAGGTGTGGACATTGACACCGGACGCAGACTCTTTCACGTGGGTCCGCTGGAAGGTGGAACAAACAATATCGGCGAGTTTCTCGCTATCGTTCACGCGCTGGCCATGCTTGAAAAGCTCGGGCGGGGTGATGTCACAATATTTTCCGACTCACGCACGGCTCAGGCATGGGTACGCAACCGTCATGCCCGCACCGCAATAACCCCCAATGCCCACAACGCCAAAATAATGGAGCTGGTGCGCAGAGCCGAGAATTGGCTCCAGACCCACAATCCCACCAACCGAATACTCAAATGGGACACTGACCGGTGGGGTGAGATTCCTGCTGATTTCGGCAGAAAATAAACAGTGCCGGCAACTTTTTCGTAGCCGGCACTGACCCATGCGCCACTTTCATGGCGTGTTATTATTTCTTCTGCTGCTCTTTCAAAAGATCGCGTATTTCAGTAAGAAGCACCTCTTCCTTGGTAGGTTCGGGCGCAGGAGCAGGCGCGGCAGCAACCTCTTCCTCCTTTTTCTTCCGGAGGTTCTGCATAAAGCGTATCATCACAAAGATACAAAACGCCACAATCAGGAAATTAACCACTGTCTGAACCCATGTCCCCCAGTTGAGCGACACAAGCGGAGTGATGATTTCTCCGGCAGCATCTTTCACCTCAGGCTGAATCACCCATTTGTAATCCGTAAAATTGATACCTCCCGTGGCCACACCTACCAGAGGCATGATTATATCATCTACCAGCGATGACACTATCTTACCGAAGGCTGCACCGATAATCACACCTACAGCCATATCAATCACATTGCCGCGCATGGCAAAATCGCGGAAATCTTTTAGAAATTTTGACATATCATTATCATTTAATTAGTTTACACGCAAAGCTAATAAAAAACACCTTATCTACAAAACCATTAAACACCATTCATTGTTCCGCGCAACCTGCAAACTTCCTCAACATAGAATTTCAGGATAATCTTACCGACCCAACTCCTCAGCTTCTTTTTTGGCAATGGTCATTTTTTTATTGAAATCTTTCGTAGCATCTTTATATTTATTTTAAATTTTTAGGTATATAATCAAAATATATTTGCTAAATTTGTGGCGCTCAAAGGAGCAGGCTGTTTCCACAGTCCATGAAACTAATATTTATAACCCAATTTTTTATATAACATTATGACTAAAATAGGTATCAATGGCTTTGGCCGCATCGGACGTTTCGTGTTCCGTGCTTCCACCAAGAGAGACGACATCGAAGTAGTTGCTATCAACGACCTTCTTCCTGTTGATTACATGGCTTACATGCTCAAGTACGACACCATGCACGGTCACTTTGACGGCACCGTTGAGTGCGACATGGAAAAGAGCCTCCTTATTGTCAATGGCAAACCTATCCGCGTAACCGCTTGCAAGAATCCCGCTGAAATCGGTTGGGGTGAAGTTGGTGCTGAATACGTAGTTGAATCTACCGGTCTCTTCCTCACAAAGGAAAAAGCTCAGGCTCACATTGAAGCAGGTGCAAAATACGTGGTTATGTCTGCTCCTTCCAAGGACGACACCCCCATGTTTGTTTGCGGTGTTAACCAGGACAAATATGTTAAAGGCACACAGTTCGTTTCTAACGCTTCTTGCACTACCAACTGTCTCGCTCCTATCACCAAGGTGCTCAACGACAAGTTCGGCGTGGTTGAAGGCCTCATGACTACCGTTCACTCTACTACCGCTACTCAGAAAACTGTTGACGGTCCTTCTATGAAAGACTGGCGCGGTGGCCGTGCTGCTTCCGGCAACATCATCCCCTCAAGCACCGGCGCTGCCAAGGCTGTAGGTAAAGTTATCCCCGAACTCAACGGCAAGCTCACCGGCATGTCAATGCGTGTTCCCACCCTTGATGTTTCTGTTGTTGACCTCACCGTTAACCTTGCTAAACCCACCTCTTACGAGGAAATCTGCAAGGCCATGAAGGAAGCTTCTGAAGGCGAACTCAAAGGTGTACTCGGCTACACTGAAGATGCTGTTGTTTCCAGCGACTTCCTCGGTTGCCCCCTCACCTCTATCTTTGATGCCAAGGCTGGTATCCAGCTCACTCCCACTTTCGTGAAAGTGATTTCTTGGTACGACAACGAAATCGGTTACTCAAACAAAGTGCTCGATCTCATTGCTCACATGAAGAAAGTTAACGGCTAATCCATAGCCCCGACTTCATAATCTCATAGGGGAGAGTTGCACTGCAAGCGCAGCTCTCCGCTTCTTTTTTCCATAACCCATTACCCCGATGCACACCATGACACCACGGCTCTGTTATATCTCACTATGCTATCGCGACAAGGACTCGGCAGGCAACAAGGCAAAAACCGACTATGAGCAAATCCTTTTCGATATGGGGGCTATAAATCTCGGTCTTGCACAGCGCATTAGCTCAGGCAAGATTGCCACGTTTTTCCTGAATCTGGCAGGCGTTGTAAAATTCGCATTTGCCGTGCGCCGCAACGATGTGGTGATATTGCAATACCCCATAAAAAAATACTTCTCGCTTATATGCTTGGCAGCACGGATACGGGGAGCCAAAACCGTGGCATTTGTGCACGACCTCGGCTCTTGTCGCCGGCGTAAAATATCCGTAGCCACTGAAATGCACCGCCTCAACCGCGCCACATATGTCATTGCCGCCAACCGTGTAATGGAACAATGGCTCGTTGACCACGGCCTCAAAGCCATGCACTCCCATCTCGGGTTCCATGACTATCTCTGTAAAGCAACGCCCGAGCCACACGCCCATTGCGCGCCATGGCAACTGACCTATGCCGGGTCGCTAAACATGCGTAAAAACTCTTTCATGCTGAAGATGAACACGCTCAACGCTCCATTGTGCCTTTACGGATGGCTGGGTTGCTACGATAAATCCCAAAACGCCACTTCTCACATCACAGAATTAGGCTACGCTTCTCCCGAGCAATTCATATCTTCGGCACAAGGTGATTTCGGCCTCGTATGGGATGGTCCGTCATTGTCGGCATGTACCGGCGATTGGGGCGAATATCTCGCACTCAACACACCTCATAAATGCTCATTTTACTTGCGCGCCGGCCTGCCGCTGATAGTGTGGAGCAAATCGGCCATGGCACAGGAAGTAGAGCAGCGCGGCATTGGATTGTGTGTTGACTCCCTTGAACACCTTCCCGAAATACTTAAAGGCATTTCAGCCGAACAATATGCCGCGATGCAGGCTAATGTTGCAGTCTTAGCCGGTGAAATTGCCTCAGGGTGCCATATGCGTTCCGCCGTAAAACAAGCCGTCAGGAGCCTCAACGCTTAAATAAGGCGTACTTCACCACAGCTATCCAGTGCTTGACTTTAATCTCTATTCTCCTGCCAAATTTGCGCTTTCGCCAGCTGCCATACACCCTGTGTTGGCCCACAGTGTCTTTATCAATCTCATACCGCTTGCGAGGAGCTAAAAAGTGTGTGGGATACACAGTCAGTCCGTCAAGATGCTGCTCTTTGTCATCAGGCACATAACCGCGTGCATCAGCCTTGGCCCGCATGGTGAACGGCGATATCACATTGCACTGCGAACCATCAGGATTGATATAATGGCGTTCAGCATAATAATCTACCATCTCCTTGCAAAACTCATTTCCTTTCTCGCCCATAAAAAATGCTGCCTGCAGCCCGAAATTTTCATGCGCGGGATATATCTTTTCGTGAAAGGTAGAGAACCCCTCACCGCCCTTGGGCAAAAATTCATCAAACCGCTTGTATAAAAATATGTCGCTGTCCATATACACGCCGCCATATTTCCACACAGCATAAAATCGCACCACATCCCCGGCAAATGCCCACCTGCGGGCATCAAGTGCTTCATTTATAAACGGCAAGTCTATCTCCCTTGCCTCTTTCATGCCCCATAGCTTTATTTCATAATCGGGCAACACACGCTTCCATGAGTCAAGGCACACCTTGATTTCCACAGGATATGGATCATTGCTGAACCAGCACAGATGAATTATTTTCGGTATCATAACGCGAAAGTAACAATTTACCCACAATCATGAAAATTTTACGTTAAATATTCATTATAGCCGCATTATCTAATATTTATTACATAATTTTGTATTTATAAATCTGTTTTATGAAAACCTATCATATCATTACTCTTTCTGCTGCTTTATTTTCGGCATTATATGCTTCGGGGCGTCCGGCCCATACGGGCACACGCGCTTTCATCCAACCCGATGGCACTGAGATTTCATTACGGCTCATAGGTGACGAACATTCATCCATCACGGTCACTGCCGATGAACATGCACTTCCGCTTGTGCGCGAAGGCCAAACCTACTACTTTGCCACGCTATCCGATACCGGCTCACTTGTGAGCACAGGGCTGAAAGCCGTTCCCTATCAACAGCTCTCCACCGAGCAACGGCAGCTTCTTTTCTCACAGTCATCCGATGACATATTGCGCACATTGGCAAACCGCAGCACCAAGGCAAACCGCATCGGCACTCTTACCGACAATGTAACCGTGCCAAACACAGGCAACGTGAAATGCCTCGCTGTGCTGGTCAACTACACCGATGTAAAGTTCACCATATCCAACCCCAACGAATATTACACTGCCATACTCAATGCCCCTGATGTGAGCAGCTACAATACCAATGCCGTTGGTTCGGTCAACTCCTATTTCGTAAAACAAAGTTACGGCGCATTCAGTCCCGAATTTGATGTGTACGGACCTATAACTCTTGCCCATAACCGCGCTTATTACGGCACCAACAACAGTTACGGATCTGACCAGGCAGCACATGAAATGGCTCTTGAAGCTGCCGCACAACTCTATGCACAAGGTGTTGACCTTAAACAGTATGACAATGACGGCAATGGCGAAGTGGACAATATCCTTGTGATTTATGCCGGCGAAACCGCAGCCGTCGCCGGCAATCCTACTGAATATGTTTGGCCCCATTCGTGGAACATTTCCTATGGCGGCATTTCTGAAGCCAATCGCACTTTCGGCTCTACAAAAGTTGATCATTATATTTGTGCAAACGAGCTTGTGGGCGGCCTAAATGACGGTGTCGGCACAATAGTACACGAGTTTTCACATGCACTCGGCCTGCCCGACCTCTACAGTACCGACACATCCAATATGCACTACAACACCCCGTGCTGGTGGAGCGTAATGGATATAGGTTGCGACCTCGGCAACGGTTGGACACCACCACTGTATTCTACCTACGAGCGCTACGCACTTGGATGGGCCAACCCTCTTGAAATGAGTGAGAAGAAGTTCTACCTTCTAACCTCCATGAGTCAGGACGGACGGTCGCTGATGGTCTCTAATCCCGATAACGAAAACGAAAAATATTTCTTTGAATACCGCACGCTTACCGGTTGGGACGCAAACATTCCTGCCGCCGGTGTTCTGATTTGGCGTCTCCGCTATGAAGAAGAAGCCTTTGCGAGCAACGGACCCAACAACGATTCGTCGCGAATGCTTATTGACCTCATCGAGGCTAACCGCACCACTCCTGTCACCAGCGCAAATGTGAGCGACTTCTCATATTTCTACAGTGATCCTTGGCCGCAAGGCAGTGTCAACTCTTTCACTTCCACCACTTCTCCGGCTTTCCTCACTGACGAGGGAAAACCGTTTTGCCATAACGACGGCACCGAAAACCGCATCATCAACATTACTACCGGCATAAGCGGCAAAGCCGGTCTCGGAGCTTATTCCACTCCTAACCGTCCGGCCAATCATCTTGATGTCGGCAAGCATGAGATTTACAACGCCATCAGCGGAGTAACCGCCGACAACAACGATGCCTCCTATACCCTTTGTGGACATAAGCTGACCGTCACAGCCAATACCGCCACACAAGCTATGGTTTGCACTCCCACAGGCGCAGTAGTGACCATATGTCGCGTTGCGCCCGATCAGCCTGCTGTGATCACCCTTCCATCCAAGGGAATTTATCTGCTGCGCACCGGCAATACCGCTGCCAAGATTCTTGTTCGCTGATCCGGTTCCACCAATAACAATCGGGGATGCCTTGGAAACCCAGGACATCCCCGATTTGCTTTTACAAGTATCTGTCTTTACTTGAACTGTATTTTATCCATGCGGCAACCGCGCAACCAGTCGGCTGTTGCCATACGTTTCTTGCCCGGAGCCTGAATCTCCAGCAATTCCACTTTTCCACGGCCACACTCCACTATGATTGTGCCGGCAGTGCGGTCAACAGTCGCATGACCGGGAATACCTGTAGCATCCTCATCCACCACCTTGGTTGCATAAACCTTCATGGTCCCCTGCGGCTCATCGCCATCCATCAGTTCGCACCAAGCAGTGGGATAAGGCGACAGACCACGCACGTGATTATGCACCTGTCGGGCGTCTTTGCTCCAGTCTATGCGGCAAGTTTCCTTGAATATTTTAGGAGCTGCAGTAACCTCCACATCTCCGTCAACCTCACTTTGCGGTATAGGAGTCAAATCACCTTTTATTATATGGTCTATGGTATCTATGGTAAGGTCTGCACCGAGAGCCATAAGGCGGTCATGCACACTCCCCACGTTTTCATCCTCACCTATGCTTATTTTTTCTCTGGCTATCACATCGCCGGTATCAATCTCGTGTTTGAGAAAGAATGTTGTCACACCCGTTTCGGTATCGCCATTCATCACCGCACGGTTTATGGGGGCAGCTCCGCGATAACGGGGCAGCAAGGATGCATGCAGATTAAATGTGCCGAGACGTGGCATGCGCCATACCACTTCAGGAAGCATTCTGAACGCTATCACCACAAAAAGATCCGCATTCAGGCTGCGAAGTTCCTCAACAAATGCCTCGTCCTTAAGCTTTTCAGGCTGCATCACTTTCAAACCGTGAGCCACTGCATACTCCTTTACCGGCGAAGCTGTCATGTGTTTGCCTCTGCCGGCCGGCTTATCGGGCATTGTAACCACACCTACCACATTGTAACCGCTTTCATGTATGCGGCGCAGACTTTCTACAGCAAAGTCAGGCGTGCCAAGAAACACTATCTTCAGATCTTCTTTTGTCATATCTCTGTTATCGCTTATTTTTATCGCAAAATTACACCATTTGCCACATTATTTACTATTTTTGTAGAAAATAACCTTAGATAGTTTTTCACCATAACCTTATATAAATGCATATGCGCCGATTCTTCACCAGCGTGATTGCCGTCATTGCAGCAGGAGCTTTGGCTTTGGCCTCCGAACCTGCATGGCAGCAGATTGATTCCTTCCGTGTGGGACAAATACCATCTCATGCACTTGTTGTACCTTACCGCACAAACGATGCTTCTGCCATCAGGCAAATGCAGTTTGACAAATCGCCGTGGTACATGAGTCTTAACGGCAAATGGAAATTTTCTTGGGCCAAAGGTGTTGACAATCGCCCCATTGGCTTTCAGGACCCCTCCTACGATGTATCTTCATGGACAGAGATAAACGTGCCCGGAAACTGGGAACGACAAGGTTTCGGCACAGCTATATATGTAAACACCACTTACGAATTTGACTCCGAATGGGCCAACTTCAAAAAGCAATGGCCTAAAGTACCTGTGACAACCAACGAAGTTGGCAGCTATCGCCGCTCTTTCACCATACCTGCTGACTGGAAGTCTCGTCGTGTAGTGCTGTGCGTTGAAGGCGCCATATCATTCTACTACGCTTGGATCAACGGCAAGTACCTTGGCTGCAACATGGACTCCAAAACTCCTGCCGAATGGGACATAACACCTTATCTCACCGATGGGGAGAACACCTTGGCTCTTGAAGTTTACCGCTGGAGTGCTGGCGCATACTTTGAATGTCAGGATTTTTGGCGTCTGAGCGGTATCGAGCGCGATGTTTACCTCTACTCCACTCCGCAAACATACATATCCGACTACACTGTTCATTCTCCGCTTGACAGCACATACACCAAGGGCCTGTTCAACGTGGATATTGACATAGACAACCTTCCTGTAGCACCCAAGGCAAAAAAGAAAACCAAACAGACTCCATACACTATCAATTATCGTCTTCTTGATGCCGCCAACCAACAGGTAGCACAGGGATCCTCAAATGCTGCCGCACAAGTCTCTCTTGGCACGGAGCTGCCTGATGTTCATTCATGGAATGCCGAGCACCCCTATCTATACACCCTACTCATTGATCTCGTTGACCCGCAAGGAACCGTAACCGAAACAGTAGGATGCAACGTGGGATTCCGCACCTCTGAAATCAAGGACGGGAAATGGCTTCTCAACGGCATGCCGGTAAAAATCAAGGGTGCTGACCGCCACGCTCATTCTCAGATGGGGCGCACTGTGCCGCATGAGCTTGCCGAGCTTGATGTCAAGATCATGAAACAGAACAATATCAATGCCGTACGCAACTCTCACTATCCTCAGGATCGCTATTGGTACTATCTCTGCGACAAATATGGTCTTTACCTCATTGATGAGGCTAATGCCGAATCACATGGCTACGGTTATGGTCCTGAATCACTGGCCAAACAGCCTGAATGGATTTCGGCAATCATTGACCGTCAGAACCGTATGTGGAACAAATCCAAAAACAACCCGTCTGTAATAATCTATTCTCTTGGCAATGAATGTGACAATGGCATCGTGTTTGAGGAGGCATACAAATGGTTCAAACAGCGCGACAATTCACGCCCCATACATAATGAACGTGCCCTTTATGACTGGAATGCCGACATGTTCTCCGAAATGTACGGCTGGCACGAAGGTGTTCGTGCTTACGGCAACGATCCTAAACAGACTCGCCCGTACATGCTTTGTGAATACGCTCACGCTATGGGCAACTCCGTTGGTGGACTCAAGGATTATTGGGATATTTTTGAGGCAAACGACAAACTCTTTGGCGGTTGCATTTGGGACTGGGTGGATCAGGCTTTTGAGGCCACCGACTCTCTCGGTCGCAAATATTGGGCTTATGGTGGTGACTTCGGGCCTGCAAATGTGCCCAGCGACGGGTCTTTCAACTGCAATGGACTGGTTCGCGCTGACCGCTCACCTCACCCCGCGTTGGCAGAAGTAAAGCGTGTGTATCAATATGTCAAGAGCAAACTTATTGATCCTGCCACCATGTCTGTAAGCATCAAGAACTGGCACGAATTTACCCCTCTTCAGGACTATACCCTACGCTATACTGTTTCCAAACCCGACAACACTGTGCTCATTTCCGACACAATGACTGTGCAACTTGAACCTCGCGAAGAAAAAACAGTATCACTGGGCAGCTTCACCCCCGGCAACGAACCTGAATATTATCTCACTCTTGAATGGCTTACCAAAAACGCCACCGAATTTGTGCCTGCAGGCTCGGTTATGGCGGTTGACCAATTCATTCTCCCGGGCAATACCTCCGCTCCCGCCATGGCAAAAGAGCTTAAGCTAAAAAAGAAAGGCAATGATTACACTGCTTCCGGCATAACATTCACTGTATCGCCTGTGTCCGGTGAAATATCCGCTATTTCTGTCAACAAAAAGCAGCTGCTTGAGCAGCCTCTCGCTCTTTCGCTTTATCGTCCTGCTACCGAAAACGATCTCGCTTGGGGTGGCAAAGCCCGCTTATGGTTTGACGCCGGACTTGATTCCACTTATCAGCATGCTGCCACCATTACTGCCTCCAAACAGCAAGTGCAGGTCAACGCCGACATCTACGGTCGCAAAGGCACCAAAATAGGCGCAGCAGCCTATACCTACTCCATTCTTGCCGACAGCACACTCGCAATCAACTGCCATTTCGTGCCCGACACCGCCGCAATAAAGAATCTGCCGCGCATCGGCCTCGTCACCCGCATTCAGCAGCCCTCATCTCACATGGTCTCCTTCCTTGGACGAGGCCCCGAAGAAACTTACGTTGATCGTTGCTCTGCCGGCCTTATGGGCACTCACACAGTATTCCCCCAGCAGGATTTCCATATCTACAATGTACCTTCCACTGCCGGCAACCACACCGATGTGCGCTGGTTCAGTATTCCGGGTGCCGGTATAAACATGAGCATGGCGCGTCCGTTCCAATTCAGTGTTTATCCCTATAACGACACAGATGTGGACCGCGCCAAACACACTTCCGACCTACAGCCCGACGGGATGCTCACCCTGCATATTGATGCCGAGCAAACCGGTGTCGGCACAGCCACTTGCGGTGAGGATGTTCTTCCCAAATATCTCATTCCCGTGCAGCCGATTGACTTCACGACTTATATTAAATTGAAATAACACTCTATCCCAAACTACC
>HF985642.1:0-6803 GCA_000431155.1 Bacteroides sp. CAG:927 | reverse complement strand
CCGTCATATATATTACAGCATGACACGAAAAGATTTTGAAATAATGGCGCCAGTTGGCAGCTACGAGTCGCTCAACGCCGCCATTCAGGCAGGAGCCGATGCCGTGTATTTCGGCATTGAAGGGCTCAACATGCGTGCACGCTCCTCTGTCAACTTCACAATCCACGATCTCCACGCCATTGCCCGCCAATGCGCCGAAGTGGGAGTAAAAACCTACCTCACTGTCAACACCATAATTTACGATGGCGACATCACTCTGATGCAGCAGGTCATCAACGCAGCCAAAGAAGCCCGCATCACGGCAATCATAGCTTCCGACATCGCAGCAATCACCTATGCCCGCTCCATAGGCGTGGAAGTGCACATCTCCACTCAGGTCAACATATCCAATACCGAAGCTCTCCGCTTCTATTCACAATGGGCCGATGTGGTGGTGCTCGCACGCGAACTGTCAATGGACCAAATCAGCCATATCCATCAGGCCATTGAAAACGAAAACATCACCGGACCGCACGGCGAAAAAATACGTATTGAGATGTTCTGCCACGGTGCTCTTTGCATGGCTGTATCCGGCAAATGCTATCTTAGCCTTCATGAGCTCAACTCATCGGCTAACAGAGGTGCCTGCACCCAGATATGTCGCCGTTCATACACTGTTCGCGACCGCGAAACCAACGAGGAACTTGCCGTTGAAAACAAATACATAATGTCACCCAAAGACCTCAAGACCATTCATTTCCTGAACAAGATGGTTGATGCAGGGGTAAGAGTGTTCAAAATTGAAGGACGCGCACGCGGCCCTGAATACGTTTACACCGCCGTGCAATGCTACAGCCAGGCTCTTGAAGCAATTTGTAACTGCTCTTACTCTGAAGAAAAAATTCATGAATGGGACACAAGGCTTGAAAAAATATTCAACCGCGGCTTCTGGAACGGCTATTATCTCGGCCAGCGGCTCGGTGAATGGAGCCACAAATACGGTTCTTCGGCCACACGCACCAAACGCTATACGGCAAAAGGTGTGAGATATTTTTCCAACATCGGGGTCGGAGAATTTATCATGGAGAGCGGCGAACTCAATGTGGGCGATGAAATAGTCATCACAGGACCCACCACGGGCGTAATAATAACCACTGTTGAGGAACTGCGGGTAAACCTCAAAAGTGTGCCTAAAGCCGTGAAAGGCGATGCTTTCTCAATAAAGCTTGACCAAAAGATACGACCGTCTGACAAGCTTTATTTATGGGAACCCACCGCTAAATGATTCCTCTCAACCGGATTGCTCTTATATCGGATTATGAGCGTTGAAACTCTGTAGGAGACATCCCTGTGAGATGCTTGAAATATTTGCCGAACGAGGACTGATTGGAGAAATTAAGCTCATAGGCTATCTGCTGCACATTTTTGCCCGAAAACCGAAGCAAATTTTTTGCCTCGAGTATCACATATTGGTCAATCCATTCCGCCGCACTGCGTCCGGTGCTCTGCTTTATTATAAGCGACAGATATTTGGGTGAAATAAACAGCTTGGAAGCATAGAAAGCCACTCCGCGCTCTGTTCGGTGGTGAGTGTGGACAAGTTGCAGAAAATCGCGCACATAATTGCTCCGGCGTGACCCAGGCTCTACTTGCTCAAGATCGCGTGTACGGGCGCGCATGCACTGAATCATTTGGTATGCCACAGCCGCCAAAAGACAACGTGTAATACTGCGCACATATATGCCATCCGGATTGTCTATAGTGTTGAAATGAATCAAGTCAAAATATCTTGTCATGAGGTTCATCTCTTCCGTGTTAAGAGCGAGAATCGGATTTTGCGACGGCTTGAACCTAACCGAGTTCATTATATTCAGATCAAGGTTGATGTCACGCACAAAGTCAAGTGATATCACAAACATATATGCATCAAGTTTGTCCCACTCGAGCTTTCGCACATCCACTATACTTTCAGGGCCGATCATCAGCAGTGAGCCGCACTCCATTCTGTACGGCGTCAGATTGACATTAAGCTCTATATGCCCGGACCGACACAGAATGGTACTGAGACCCGAAATTTTCATAGGCCCTTCGGTAAACACAGGGCTTTTGTTGTCCGACGTTATGTGAGCAAATACATAGTCACTCCCATAACTGCTGTACTGAGATGAAAATTTCTGCACACCTGCCACCTGAGCCATGGATATTTCGCGATGATCTTTCATATCTGTTTTAAGTATTATTGTTCGCAAAATTACACATTTACTCCAATTTTCAAACTATATTTAATCAAAATAAGTCTTTTCAGCCAATTAAGTTGCTTATTTCACATAATACCTTGGCAATTAATTTCTGAAAATGTTTTGCAAGATAAAAAAGATTCCGTAATTTTGCCCCGCTAAACTCATATACGCAAATAATCACAAAAAATAATCTTCTAAAAACATGATCATCGTACAAGTAAAAGAGGGCGAAAATATTGAAAGAGCTCTGAAGAAATTCAAACGTAAATTTGAAAAAACCGGCATCGTTAAAGAGCTGCGCGCCCGTCAGGCTTTCGTTAAGCCTTCGGTTAGCAACCGCAAGAAAATGATGAAGGCTGTTTACGTGCAGAAACTTCGCAGCGTAGAAGAATAATCCACGCCGCTTTTATTGCCAAAAATATTGAGAAGCCCGGATTGGAAACGGTCATGGCTTCTCTTTTGTCGTATCTCTTAGCCTCGTAATATACCAATGCAGAACTTCTCGTTTACCACACCTACCAAATACATTTTCGGACATGATGCCGAGCTTAATGCCGGCGCTATGGCTGCCAATGAAGGCATGACCACTGTACTGCTGGGTTATGGCGGCGGATCTGCCGTCCGCTCCGGGCTCTTGGAGCGCGTCACCAAATCACTTGATGAAGCCGGTATCCGGCACGTGAATCTTGGAGGCGTACAGCCCAATCCTGTGGACACTCTCGTGCGCAAAGGCATTGACCTCTGCCGCAAGAATGTGGTGAACGGTCTGATTGCCGTGGGTGGCGGTTCGGTTATTGACACGGCCAAAGCCATAGCTGCCGGTGTTCCTTATCCGGGTGATTTTTGGGATTTCTGGGCCGGGAAAGCTGTGATTCAACATGCACTGCCGGTTGGTGTGATATTGACTATTCCGGCTGCCGGATCCGAAGGCTCCGGCAATTCGGTCATCACTCTTACTCCCGAAATGCGCAAAATAAGCCTGCGCACCGATTTTGCCCTACGCCCCAAATGGGCATTAATGAATCCCGAACTAACTTACACACTTCCCCCGTATCAAACCGCATGCGGCATAGTGGACATGATGGCTCATATATATGAGCGTTATTTCACCACAACCACGGGCGTGGAAATCACTGACCGTGTGGCCGAAGGCATCTTGCAGACTATTGTGGAACAAGGAGCACGCGTAATAGCATCCCCACGTGATTATGACGCAAGAGCCAACATAATGTGGAGTGGCACTCTTGCCCACAATGGCATTTGCGGCACCGGACGACGCGAGGACTGGACCTCGCATGCCATGGAGCATGAGATTTCGGCACGTCACCCCAATGTGGCGCACGGAGCCGGACTCGCAGTCATAATGCCGGCATGGATGACATTTATGGCACAACACGCACCTGAAAAGGGCGCACAGATGGCTCGCAGGGTGTTTAACGTAACCACCGCCGACAACACTGCCGCCGCCCTTGAAGGCATCGCCCTGCTTCGCAAGTTCTTCGCATCTATCGGCATGCCCCTTACCTTGGGCGAGCTCGGAGTGACTGAAGATGAAATTCCGGCCATGGTACAGCGCTTGCATGAAAACAAGGGCGCTACCATAGGAGGCTATTATCCCCTGACTGCTACCGAAACCACAGAAATTTATCGTCTCGCACTTTGATTACCATTCAACTTTACACTCCTCAGATGCGCAGGGAGTGGCAAAAATTCATTGCCACTGCCACTAATGCTACATTTCTCCACAACCGTGATTACATGGAATACCACAGCGACAGATTTGAAGATTTTTCGCTGATGGCCTATGATAATCATTCTCATCTAATAGGAGTGTTACCTGCAAATCGCACAAACAATGAATTGTGGTCACATCAGGGGTTGACTTATGGAGGATGGCTTATGGCGCCGAAACATGTCGTTCCGCAAATGGCTCTTGAGTTGTGGCAAAAAACGGTGGAATTCATTTCCGCTAATGGTATTACTGTTCTTCACTATAAACCCGTGCCATGGTTCTACTGCTCCTACCCCACTGAGGATGATCTTTATGCACTTTGGAGACTTGGAGCCACGTTAGAGGTCGTACAGCAGGCCGGTGTGATCCCATTGCACCAAAAATGGTTGCTCAATGAAAGTGGACGGCAGGATTTGCGCAAAGCCACCGCTAATGGAATAACTGTGAGCCGCGAAGCTGACCTCACCCAATTTTGGGAAATATTATCAGAACGCCTATATGAAAAATATCACACAGCCCCAGTTCATACTCTTGAGGAAATGCAACTCCTCCAGAGTCGTTTCCCAAAAAATATCAAACTTTATACCGCACGACTGAGCCACACATCACAGCTTCTTGCCGGCGTCCTTGTTTATGTAACCGATAATGTGGTTCACTCCCAATATATATCTTCTACTCCGATTGGAAGAGTAATGCAGTCAATGCCCGCTATTCTTGACCGAATATTTTGCGAACACGGCCAATGCAATTTCTTTGATTTCGGAACATCTTGCGAAGATGGCGGTCGCATACTCAATTCGGGCCTTTCAGCTAAAAAATACGGTCTCGGGGGGCGTACGGCGGTGTACTACACTCTGCGCCTTGACATTAGCAGTCAGGCTCCAGACCGGCTGCAACCATAGCATCGTGACGCTCGCGGCATGTGCCGCACTTGCCGCAATGCTTCTCTCCTCCCTTATAACAGGAATAGGTTATACTATAGTCAACGCCAAGTTTCACACCCTTGCGGGCAATATCAGCCTTGGAAATATTTGTGTATGGCGCAAACAGCTCTATATGCTCGTACGTTCCCTCGGCAATAGCACCGGCCATAGCCCGTATGAAACCGCCTCGGCAATCCGGATAAATGGCATGATCACCGCCATGATTGGCTATCATCACGGTTTTTAGCCCCCTGCTTTCAGCCAGCCCGGCAGCCACTGACAGCATTATGCCGTTGCGAAACGGCACCACTGTCGATTTCATGTTCTCGTCATCATAATTGCCCTCAGGAATAGCATCGCCACCACTAAGCAAAGAACTTTCAAAAAGCCTGCCCATAAACGACAGATCTATCTCCACCAGCTCCACACCGGCCCGGCGGCAATTCTCGAGTGCGCACATCGCCTCGCGCTCATTGTGGTTCGCCCCATAATGGAAGTTTACAGCGAGCGCAATGCGTTCTCTGTATTCCCAAAGCATAGTCGTACTGTCCATACCGCCCGACAGCACTATCAGACAATCCTTTTTCATCTTTATATTTCGTTTACAAACGATGCCGCAAGACGCGTCTTCACAAGTTCCTGATGATTTTCATCTCCCCAGTTGGCAAACGGATATATGCTGATACCGCCTCGTGGCGTGAATATCCCTTTTACCTCAATATACAGCGGATTCATAAGCTCCTTCAAGTCATTGAGAATTATGTTTACGCAATCTTCATGAAAATCACCATGATTGCGAAAACTGAACAGATACAGCTTGAGGCTCTTGCTCTCCACCATTCGCTCACGGGGGATATAATTGATAATTATCTTTGCAAAATCAGGCTGACCCGTCTTGGGACACAGACTTGTGAATTCCGGGCATATGAATGTCACAAGATATTCACGTTCGGGATGTTTATTGACAAAAGTTTCAAGAATTTCGGGGGAATATTCCGTAGGATATTTCACACCGGTATTTCCCAAAAGGCTCACGCCTTGCAGTTCACTGTCATTTCTCATATCACGACTACATGTTATATTCAAGCATCTGGCGATATACACGCATTATGCTCACGGCATATTGTTTATTGGCAGCCCAGCGTCCGCTAAGTTCTTTCCAGCTTGTAGCCACACCGCGTTTCACGAGATTAAATCTCGGATCCACTATTTTTTCCCCGTGCGGCAATGATTTTTTGCTTGCATAGGCATAAAGATGCTGCAACTGCGCACGCACCCCCAGCTCTATTGAATCAAACGAATGGCCCTTCATGCCAAGCTTGGTCACACCGAGTCCGCAATAATTATGCTGGTCAGGAGTTACCGCCGTACCGCCTGTAAACAGGAACCATCCCGTTTCAATCAGGCTTTGGCATAACGCCACGTCGCCGCGTATGCCATACACCTTGCCAAGCTCATAAAAAGCCTCTGCAATGGCCCTGTCGAAATTTGGATTGCGGGTAAGTACAAACCTGTACATGCGCTCCACATTCGCCACAGAAGCCCCCAGAATGCTCATATCCTCAGTTATTTCTTCCACTTCCGAGGCAAGCACGGTATTTGGCAAAGAATGCAATTCTTCCTCCTCCTTGTGCTCCATTATTGAATCCACATTCACCTCTATGGGCAGCAACATCAACGTAGGCGCTATCGTATCGTCAACAGATGTGATTTGCAAAGTGTCCGTCTCAACCGGTTCGGCACGAAGCACAACCTTTTTTCGTCCCCAGACCGAAAAAACCGTCAGCAAACATGCCGCAACTATCATCAACAAACTTCGCATACCACAAAAACAATAAAGAAATAAAGCCAAACAAAAAAGGGTAAGCTTACTACATCGCACCGCTACAACCCGGTACCGCTGCTTCGGTCAAGATCTGACGGAGTTCC
>HF985641.1 GCA_000431155.1 Bacteroides sp. CAG:927 | reverse complement strand
ATGTAATTGAAAATATTAGAAAGCAATATCGGTAGTTCTGTTCTGGGCACCCCAACCCCTTGATAATCGATAGATTTTCAAGGGGTTAATTATTTCCAAGGTGTACTTAAAGTGTACTCAGTGCGAAAGTGTACTGCAAAAGTCGGCCACGAAAAGAAAGCAACAGCGATTTTTGCTGAAAGCTTTTCCTTCTATCGATGTCAGAACTTCTATAAAAAATCTGAAAACTTTACAATATCTATGTGCAGAAGAATATTATCTCTTTATACGTTATTGTCGATTTTTATTGTCAATGTTAACGCGGCACCATCGGACCACGGTAAAATTTTTCATGCCTCTTCATTTAGTATTTTTGTCGGTCAGATAATTCTTGTAGTTATTTTTATCATGGGGGTATATTTATTATTAAAACGATTGTTTTCTAAATCTAATAACCATAATTTGTCTTTTCCTTCCCAAAATAAAGATTCACAAATACCAAATTCTGATACACAAAAATCATGCCCTTACTGTAAAGGCCGGCTATTCATAGATTTAGGACCATTATCTCCATCGCGTGAGGAATTAAAGGACATTCCTTCTGACAATACTTCGGTTATTTTTTAGTGGCTCCGAGGAG
>HF985640.1 GCA_000431155.1 Bacteroides sp. CAG:927 | reverse complement strand
GCTCTTTATTTTAGTTTAAATGAAAGAGCCGTGACCGGCCTAATAAAACCACTTATGGGTGCGGATGCAGTGGTTCGGCTATTTTGATTTTTTTTCGCAGTAAGTTATGTCCATCCTTAAACGGGCTTCGTCGCCGGAAAGATCGTTGTGTCGGAGTTCAATGTAGGATACGTACAGATTTTTCTTGCCCGAATAGATGATTACCGACTGCGTACTGCAATCGGATTGCATATTGAAACCCATTTCGTTGCATAGTGTCGTGATTTCATTTCGCAATTCATTTATTTCGTGGCGGGTGCCATGGAACTCATAATAGAGACTCGTATCGGGGTCCACCCCGACATTCTGATAGAAAGATACTTCATAGGGGATGCCGTGATATGAGAGTTTGCGGCCGCTTTTATAAATGTCGCGGAGCTCTTGGTGCACCCGCTGTATGCCGGCTTCGGGCATATAGTCCAAAAAGAGTTGCTGATAGAGGTTGCGCTTATTCTGGGGATCGTATACGAATCCTTCGGGCGAAGCCAGCAGCTTGTGAAAGGCCTCCTTTTGTGTTGAAATGCTGGCTGCATCCACCGAATGGTCCGGCCAGTATGTGGTGGTTTGATGGATTGTTCGGTCTTCTGCTATCTGTGTTGCATTAATCGTGGCGTATTTCTTCAATGCGAACTTCAAATTGCCATATTCGTCAAATGCCGGATTAAGATAAGAGGCCATATTAGTTCTATTGGTTTCAACTACGCCATTGTCATCGGAAGTAAACTGCAAATCTTCAGAAGAAAAATATTTATGGTTGTTGACACTTCCACATTTGCGGATATAAGTCAGGAAATCTTTCGCAAGCTTCTTGGTGTCAGGAGTTTTCATGCTAAACTTGTAGGGATTGCCGTCGCTATTCCATTCTACCATAAAAATTCCGCCGTTTGCCGATTCAAAATATATCAGGCGTGATTTTTCATCTCTCACGCAATCTGTTAGCTCGCTGCCGTTAAAAGAGGTCAAGGCACCTTCGTTATCAAAGGTGAAGACATAGCGGTCGCCAGATTCTGAGTCTTTGCTTAATATATTTATTTTAGAGGGATGACCATAGAAAACGCCAAAGACAAAAGCGTCGTTGAACTTTCTTTCTGCGCCTGAGCAAGTGGCTGTCAAAAAGACAACAATCTGCATCAACAAGAAGAATTTTTTCATACAAAATTATGGTTACAGATTACAACTGACAAAATTAATTGAAATTTTATATCATTGTGCATACTGATAAGTGCCTTTTAACGAATGAATTTGGTAAAAGCGTTATCGTTATTCAGGACCGTAAATCAGGGTGCAGGATGAGTCAGGGCGCAGGATGTGCGTCGCAGCTGCCCGAATGTGTTGCGGTGTGATAGCGCGATAGCGGGGACACAGGTCATTGGGGCTTTCTCCATGCATTTCGGCCATTGCTAATGTCTGTGACTTGTGGATGTAGCTCAAATGGGAGAATATGTGATTGCTCTCAAAGCGGTTGATGACCCGTTGCAGCTCATCGTCAGCCACATCGGAGCCGGTAAGCAGCTCAATTTGTTGCCATAATGCTTTTTCGGCTTTGTTTATGGCTTCAGGCGAAGACGATGGTATCTGGGCATTGAGCATAAGGAACCCGGGATCTTCGCTTCCGGCAATAGAGGCATCGGCCTGAGATATGCCGGACGCTCCTTGCATTACCATACGGTAGAGTCGGGAGGAGTTGCCGGAGGCAAGGATGTCGGTGAGCAAATCGGATGCTATGTAATGTTCACTGCCGTATCCTCCCATGGGAAAAGCTATGGTAAGCTGGGTGTGGGGAACATTGGCTTTGACCTCTTTGCGGCGCGGTGATGTGACGGGCGGTTCCGTAGGATAGGAGGGCGCGGCAAGCGGCATGGCGGGTATCTGGCCGAACCATTTCTCGGCAAGCTCAAACACCCGTTGGGGGTCAACATTGCCGCTTACAGCGAGCACTGCATTGTTGGGCGCGTAATGAAGCCGGTAAAAATCCTTTATCCGTTCTGCCGTCATATCCTCAATGTGCTCGGGACACAGCCCGATGGTAGGGTAGCGGTAGGGATGAACTTTGTAGAGGAGCGAGCGCAGATGGTGAGCCATGTCGCCATAAGGACGGTTGAGGCATGTTTGTTTGAATTCCTCAAGCACCACGGCACGCTGCACATCCAGAGCGCGTTGCGACAGGTTGAGGTCAAACATCCGGTCGCTCTCAAGCCAGAATGGGGTGGCGATATTGGCAGCCGGCACCACATTATAAAACGTGGTGAAGTCATTGCTTGTCCATGCATTGCTCCAGCCGCCGGCCATTTCCAGCGGGGCATCGTAGTCGGCGGAATGCCGTGAACCTCCGAACATAAGGTGCTCAAACAGATGCGCCATGCCGGTGGCATCGGGCGCTTCGTCGCGTGCTCCTACATTATAGAGCACAGTGACACAGGCCATAGATGTATGGCGGTCGTGTTCGGCCACAACTCTCAGGCCATTGCTTAAAGTGTCACGCTCAATCAGCATCAGAGAACATTCACTTCCAGCACTTTCACATCCTCTTTGGGGCGGTCAGAGCCGTCGGTGGCTACTTTTTGAATGGAATCCACCACATCCATTCCCTTGATTACCTCACCAAACACGGTGTAGCTGCCGTCAAGGTGGGGAGTACCGCCAACGGTGGTATAAGCCTCGCGCTGCTCGGGGGTGAATTTGGCAGGATTTTTTGCGGCGATGGCCTCGGTCTGTTTCACGAGCGAGTCTTGAAGCTGCTGTAAGCCAGCTTGGTCGCGGTTGCGGCGTAGTGCCATGATGGAATTGCGGTTTTCACGTGCCAGACTGTCAAATATCTGCTGCATCTGCTGATGTTTGAGACGGACTTCCATCTGGTCGAGCTGACCGGGGGTGTAAACCTTTCCGGTCACGATATAGAACTGCGAGCCTGATGAGGCTTTTTCGGGGTTGACATTGTCGCCTTGACGGGCTGCCGCCAATGCTCCACGCTTATGGAAATATTTGGGATACACAAATTCGGCGGGAACGGTATAGGAAGGGTCTCCCATGCCCAAAGGCTGTCCGGGTTTGGCATTGCGGCTGTCGGGGTCGCCTCCCTGTATCATGAAGTCACGTATGACGCGATGGAACAGGGTGCCGTTGTAATACCCCTCTTTGGCAAGTTTGAGGAAATTGGCTGTATGTTTTGGGGTGTCGTCATACAGGCGTATAGTTATGTCGCCTAAAGAGGTGCGCATCAGCACAGTGGCGGGAGTGGACTGAGTCATTTTTGTACGGTTTTTGGTTTTGGGTCGTGCGGCAACGAGTGTCAATGCACACATGGCTGCTGCAAGGACAATGAAAATAGAGCGGGTGCGCATAGTTACATTCCTACAGGATGGATGCGCTTGAACAGGCGGCGGAAATTGTTGCTGGCGAGGCTGAGCTCTTCGGCATGTTCCATGTAGTCGGGTCCCCAAAGAGCCGGAAGCAGATCGGCAATATAGCGGTGCTCACGGTCTTTTTCTATGGCAGAGGCCACGAGGCGGTCTATTTCGTCAGCATAGGCCGATGAATTTATGGCATGAAGATAACGGGCTGCGCTGACAGAGAACTGTCCGGTAGTGTCCACAGCTATCATGTTGCTTACCAGCTCGGGCATGATGTCGCCGCAATCGGCTATATGGTTGGCAATGTATTCGTATGTGAGGAGACCGTCGGGGTCTTTGGAGAGATGTTTTTTCAACTGTTCGTCCATTGCTTGAAAAAAATGATTGGTTAGGGTGTAATGATATTGTCGGGCGGCAGGAGAGATAATCCGTCGATATTGTCAAGTTTTTGTCGTAGCGCATCGGCATGGTCGGCACGTATGCGCAGGGTTATGGAGCAAGTGTTGTCAAATACCTGATCGGTTATTTTCACTTCGGGGTCCTTGGCCACACGCATCACATCGTTGATGGCCATATAAGGGAAAGTGGCGCTTACGGTGGTGGTTTCATGGCGCGTGACCGGCTCGCCGGCCTCAATGGCGGCGAGGGCAGCGGCACGGTAGGCGGCTATCAACCCCGATGTGCCGAGTTTTATTCCGCCGAAGTATCGCACCACCACTATAAGCAGGTATGTGAGCTGCTGAGAGCGGATTTGTCCGAGTATGGGTTTGCCGGCGGTGCCTGAAGGCTCCCCATTGTCATTGCTCATCTGCTCAGAGCCGTCGGCACCGAGTGAATAAGCCCAGCATACATGGCGCGCATCGTGATATTCACGCGCTATGCGTGCTGTTTCGCTCTTTGCTTCCTCGGCAGAGGCAACGGGGATGGCGAAAGCCAGAAAACGGCTCATCTTTTCCCTTATCACCGCCTCTGCGGGAGCTTTGAGTGTGCGGTATTCGTTAACTTCGGCAGCCATCAGTGGTGTAGCGTGCGGGTTAAACTATCAGCATGGCGTCGCCGTAGGCTCCGAACTGATATTTCTCTTTGACGGCTTCATCGTATGCCCGCATTACAAGGTCATATCCGCCGAATGCGGCCACCATCATGAGCATGGTGGAGTATGGGAGATGGAAGTTGCTGACAAGCGCGTCGGTGACATTGAAATCATAGGGAGGGAAGATGAATTTGTTGGTCCATCCTGCATAGGTTTTCATGTGACCGCCCATGCTCACCGCGCTGGCAATGCCGCGAAGCACGGATGTGCCCACTGCACATACGCGATGGTTGGCATCCTTTACTCCGTTCACAAGGTCCACAAGCACTTGTGTCACTTCCATTTCCTCAGAGTCCATGCGGTGTTTTGTAAGGTCTTCCACATCTATTTCGCGGAAGTTGCCAAGGCCTGAGTGTACGGTAAGGAAAGCCTGATTGATACCTTTGATTTCCATGCGCTTAAGCAGCTCGCGGCTGAAGTGCAGGCCGGCGGCAGGAGCCACAACAGCACCTTCGCGTGCCGCAAAGATAGTTTGGTAGCGTTCGGCATCCTCGGGTTCCGGCTCGCGATGGATATATGCGGGAAGCGGGGTCTCGCCAAGGCTGAACAATGCCTGTTTGAACTCATCGTGGGGACCGTCGTATAGGAATCGCAGTGTGCGTCCGCGTGAGGTTGTGTTGTCAATGACTTCGGCCACCATTGATTCGTCATCGCCGAAATAAAGTTTGTTTCCGATACGTATTTTGCGGGCGGGTTCCACAAGCACATCCCACAGCTTGTTTTCGGCGTTGAGCTCGCGAAGCAGAAATACTTCAATGCGTGCACCGGTTTTCTCTTTGTTGCCAAAAAGTCGGGCGGGGAAAACTTTGGTGTCGTTGAACACAAATATGTCGCCGTCGGAGAAGAAATTGATAATGTCTTTGAACACTCGGTGCTCGATTTCGCCGGTAGCACGGTGGAGCACCATCATGCGTGCTTCGTCGCGCTGTGCCGACGGATGCTGCGCAATCAGATCTTCGGGTAAACGGAATTTAAATTGTGACAGTTTCATCCTGTATAGTAGTAGTTAGTTTGATTCGTTTGATTGTTTTGTTGTTTGCTGATACCATTCGGGGTATTCAATGGGCACTTCACGCAAAATCTCTACGGTGCGGTCCACGCTCATACACTTGTCGATGGTTACATCGCCCACGCGGGTGCGCCGGAGAGCGGTAAGATGGCCGCCCGAATTGAGTGCCGCGCCAATGTCGCGTGCAAGAGCACGTATGTAGGTGCCTTTGCTGCACACCACCCTCACGGTGATGCTTTCAGGTGAGAATTCCAGCAGCTCCAGTTCGTCTATGGTCAGGGTTTTGGGCTTAAGCTCTACCTCCTGTCCTTTGCGGGCCATTTTGTATGCCCTGTGTCCGTCAATTTTGCAGGCGGAAAATGAGGGGGGAGTCTGTTCAATGGTGCCATGAAACTTCTTTAGGGTTTCCAGCACCAGTTCGCGTGTGATGTGTGCGGTAGGGTATGTGGCGTCAATTTCGGTTTCAAGGTCATAGCTGGGGGTGGTGGCTCCGAGAGCAATCGTAGCCACATATTCCTTGACTCCTGCCTGCAGCTCCTCTATTCGTTTGGTGGAGCGTCCGGTGGTGATTATCATCACTCCCGTAGCCAAAGGGTCAAGAGTGCCGGCGTGACCCACTTTGAAGCGTTTGAGCTTCATGCGTCTGAGCAGTGTGCCGCGCACGCGTTTCACCACGTCAAACGAGGTCCATCCCAGCGGTTTGTCTATATAAAGTATCTCTCCTGAAACAAAGTCCATGCTACACTTTTACCAAATGAGGCATATCACGCCTACTACAGCGCAATATACAGCAAACCACACGAGTTTGCCTTTCTTTACGAGTTCAATCATCCATTTGCATGCAAGACATCCCACCACAAACGAGGCAATGAATCCTATAGTGATGGGTATCATCCCTACTGACGGGGATGATGCGGCATCTTCGCCAAGCATCTTTACAATATCAAGCAGAGCCTCTCCAAGGATGGGGATGATGACCATGAAAAACGAAAACTGTGCGAGCTTGTCGCGACGGTCTCCGAGAAGCAGTCCGGTGGCAATGGTGCTGCCTGAACGGCTCAGGCCGGGAAGAACGGCCACGGCCTGCGCGCATCCTATCACGAATGCATCAAGCCAGCCTATTTCGCGATTGCCGTAGTTGCTGCCGGTGACACGGTCTTTGGCCATTTCGCCACGGCGAAAGAAATAAGCGAATGCGAGCAGTGCAGCCGTAACCAGCAGGCAAGTGCCCACAATGCCGAGTCCCGAGCCGAAAAATCCTTCCACCACATCCTTAAAGCAAAGGCCAACTATGGCCACGGGAATACATGACACCAATATTTTACATACATAATAAAAATTGTCGTCACGTGCCACGGTGAAAAATGAGCGGCAAAGCGGCAGAAACTCTTTCCAAAGCACAACGATGGTGCTTAAAACAGTGGCTACATGCAATGCCACATCAAATTCCAGCGCTTCGGCCCCTTTCATGTCAAGACCGAGTATCTCGCGGCAAATTTCAAGATGCCCGCTGGAACTTATAGGCAGGTATTCGGCAAGGCCCTGCACTACGCCCATGATCAGTGCGTCTAACCAATCCATTATTGTTCAATATTATTGTTCTTGTCTGTTTTGTGTGTGGATTTTGACGGCCACATTATGGCCACGCCCATGAATATGAATCCCAGAAATGCCACGCTCGGTCCAATGACAATACGGCGTGTGGAGAAAATATCGGGATTGAACGCGGTGTCGGTGGAGCCGGGGCCGCACATCAACAGAAATCCTATTATGATTACAACGGCGGCGGCTGCCATAAGAATGAAATTGATGCGCACTAACGGCATCTGATGTTCGCTTTCGCGTTCTATGTGGTCAGTCTGGGTTTTCTTTTTTGGAAGGGTTTTCTTAGCCATAATCAGATATTTGAGTTTATGGAGGGGGATTATTTGAACATGTCGTCGTAGCCAAGACGCAGATATTTGTTGGTGGCGAGCAATGAGGCAAGCGTGCAAAGCAGTATGCCGCTTAACCACAGTCCTCCCAGCACGCATGCTGCCTGCCACAAGGGAACTGCCGCACCGAACGATGGTGAGACGGTTTGCACATACCACAACACACCGCACAGCACAGCCACAGCCAGCGCACCGGCAATAGCTCCGTGTATCAGCGCGTCAAGTACAAAGGGGCGGCGTATGAATGCTGATGTGGCACCAACAAGTTTCATTGTGTTGATTACGAATCTTTGAGAATAAACAGTGAGGCGCACCGTATTGTTGATGAGAGCCAGCGATATGAGCAGAAGCACTGCCCCGACTATAAGCAGGGCGGTGGTGGTGACATGCATTATGGAGTTGACGCTGTCAATCATGTCGGTGTGCAGTGATGTTTCGCTTACAAGCGGACTTTTGCCGATGGCTGCGGTAATCAGTTTCAGCGAATCGGCGACGGCCCACTGCTCATGTACGGCTACTTCTATTTCCGGCAAAAACGGATTCACATCGGGCATAGTGGCATCATCGCCCACCATTTTACGCCATCGCTCCATAACCTGATCGGCGGTCACGTACTGTACTTTGGCGGCATAGGGTGTGGCGGAAATGGCTTTGGCCAGCGAATCGCCTTGAGCCGGGGTAGCGGTTTCGGTGAGAATGGCCACGAATCCGGCCTGTTCGTGAATATCGCGGCTGATATTGCGCCCGGCCACAAAAGTGAGTGCCACCAGTCCGAGCACCAGCAACATCAGAGTTACACTCACTGTAAGTGTGATGCGCAGACGGAATCTTGAAGCAGAGTGACGATGCGGATTATTGTTCATAGTCAATGGTATGGGCACAACAGCCCAAAATTTCGTGCAAAATTAATACATCTGCACCCCCCTTGTCAAGAAAAATGCCAAAAATATTGTGAATTTAATCACGGCTCTTTCATTTAAAAATGTCTTGTACTTCC
>HF985639.1 GCA_000431155.1 Bacteroides sp. CAG:927 | reverse complement strand
AGCCTATAATCAAATTTTTAACGAACTATTGATATACGAAACTGTGATAATAAAGAATTGCAAAGTTACATCTATTTACCAATACTGCCAAATCGTCCCTCCCCTCCACCCCAAAACTTAACAAAATCTTAATTTATTGCCTCCTATTGAACGCCATCTTAATAATATATATTAATATTTGGAACGGTTTTTTGACGATGTTTTGTGGTGTTGACGAAAGTTGCTATATTTGCGCTTTGAAAATCAACAAATCACTACATAAATCATGGCACAGCAAGAAGAAACTTTCAAAAAAATAGTGTCACACGCCAAGGAATACGGATTTGTATTCCCCTCCAGCGAAATTTATGACGGCCTCAGTGCCGTGTACGATTACGGACAAAACGGCGTAGAGCTTAAGAACAATATCAAACGCTACTGGTGGGATTCCATGACCCTGCTGCACGATAATATAGTTGGCATTGACTCCGCTATCTTCATGCACCCCACCATCTGGAAGGCTTCAGGCCATGTAGATGCGTTCAACGACCCTTTGATTGACAACCGCGATTCCAAAAAGCGTTACCGTGCCGATGTCCTCATTGAAGATCACATCGCCAAAATTGACGAAAAAATAGAAAAAGAAGTAGCCAAGGCCAAAAAGAGATTTGGTGAATCTTTTGACGAGGCCCTCTTCCGCGAAACAAATCCCCGCGTCCTTGAGCACAAGGCCAAACGCGATGCTCTCCACGAGCGTTTTGCCGCTGCTATGAACAATAATGACCTTGAGGACCTCCGACAAATCATAATTGATCAGGAAATCGTATGCCCCATCAGCGGCACTAAAAACTGGACCGATGTGCGCCAGTTCAATCTCATGTTCTCCACCGAAATGGGCAGCACAGCCGACGGTGCAATGACAGTATATCTCCGTCCCGAAACTGCACAGGGAATATTCGTGAACTACCTCAATGTGCAGAAAACAGGCCGCATGCGTATTCCGTTCGGAATTGCACAGATAGGCAAGGCTTTCCGCAACGAAATCGTTGCGCGTCAGTTCATCTTCCGTATGCGCGAGTTTGAACAGATGGAAATGCAATTCTTTGTGCGTCCCGGCGAGGAACTCAACTGGTTTGCACAGTGGAAAGAATGGCGTCTCAAATGGCACAAGGCTCTTGGTCTTCACAATGCACGCTACCGCTATCACGACCACGAGAAGCTGGCTCACTATGCCAATGCTGCCACCGATATTGAATTTGAAATGCCGTTTGGCTTCAAGGAAGTGGAAGGTATTCACTCCCGCACCAACTTTGACCTCTCACAGCACGAAAAATTCTCCGGCAAGAACATCAAGTACTTTGATCCGGAGCTTAATGAGAGCTACACTCCTTATGTTATAGAAACATCCATCGGTGTGGACCGCATGTTCCTGTCAGTTCTATGCTCCAGCTACGATGAGCAGCAACTTGAAGGCGGCGATTCACGCGTAGTGCTCCATATCCCCGCACCTCTGGCTCCTGTAAAATGTGCCGTGATGCCGCTTGTGCGCAAAGACGGTCTTCCTGAAAAAGCCCGTGAAATTGTCAATGATCTTAAATTTGACTTCGCCACCCATTACGAAGAAAAAGACTCTATCGGAAAACGCTATCGCCGTCAGGATGCCATAGGAACCCCATACTGCATCACCGTTGACCACCAGACATTGGAAGACGGAACCGTTACCCTCCGCGAGCGCGACTCCATGGAGCAGACCCGAGTAGCAATCTCCGACCTTCACAAAATAATCCACGATAAAGTGAGCCTGACCTCACTTCTTCGCAAACTCGCTTAACATTATGAAAATATCGCGCATAATATTCGCTTTAGTGGCCCTTGTAGCTTCTATGGGTCTCACCTCCTGCAACTATAACTCGCTCGTTGACAAGCAACAGCAAGTTGAAAGTTCATGGGCCGAGGTTGAGAATCAGTACCAGCGTCGTGCCGACCTTATTCCCAATCTTGTGGCCACTGTCAAAGGATATGCCCAGCACGAAAGCAAGACTCTGGAGGAGGTAACCGAAGCACGCGCCAAGGCCACTTCCGTCACCATTGACGCATCCAATCTCAACGAGGAATCTTTGGCTAAATTCCAGCAGGCACAAGGTGAACTTTCATCAGCTTTGAGCCGTCTTCTTGCAGTAACAGAAAACTATCCGGACCTTAAGGCCAACGAAAACTTCCGCGACCTGCAGGCACAGCTTGAAGGCACTGAAAACCGCGTGACTACCGCACGCACACGCTACACACAAGTAGTTGCCGATTACAATTCCTCCATAAAAAAGTTCCCTACCGTGATATATGCATCATGGTTCGGATTTGATGCTAAACCCCAGTTCAAAGCAGAGGCCGGTGCCGAAAAAGCTCCGGAAGTGAACTTTAACGATTGATTTCCAACATGCTTAAAGCTAAACTTCTATTGTTAGCACTCCCGCTCCTTGGGTTCACTGCTGTTTCGTGCAGCAACGACGATGACGACACTTGGAACAAATATGCTGAGTGGCGCGATGTCAATAACTCATGGTTTGAGCAGGAAAAGAACCGCACCAATGCCGACGGATCACTCTTTTATGAAATCCTCAGCCCGTCATGGTATCCCGGCTCGCAAGTGCTGATACATTATTACAACGACCGCTCTCTGACACAAAACAATCTTGTGCCTTATGTCACAAGCACCGTGAGTGTCAAGTATGTAGGATATTATTACAACGGCGAGCAGTTTGACACTTCATTTGCCAACACCGACAGCGTCATCACCATCAAACCCGCAGAAACCATTGCCGGGTGGCAGATAGCGTTGACCAACATGCATGTCGGAGACTCTGTGGATGTGGTTATTCCTGCCGATCAGGGTTACGGCGCAAGCGTCACTTCGGGTGTCAATCCCTATTCCGTTCTCCGCTTCAGCATGAAGCTCAAGGATATTCCTGAATACCAGCTTCCCTAAGCAAGTCATAACACATTAAACCAAGCCGCGTAAAGTTCTCAACAATTTTCGCGGCTTGATTGCTGTTGACACTTAACACAACACTCATGAAAAAAAGCCTTCAGTCGCTTGCTCTTGGCACATTTGCCCTCGGCATAGCCGAATTTGCCCTAATGGGCATACTCAGCACCCTTGCCCGCGATTTCAATATATCTGTAGCATCCGCCGGCCATCTTATATCTGCCTACGCTCTTGGCGTGACCTGTGGCGCGCCTGCCTTGCTTTGGTTTCGCCGCATACGTCTGCGCACAATAATGCTGATACTTGCTGCAATGATATTTGCCGGCAACGCATTCACGGCCATAGCCCCTGAATTCTATTCCATGCTCGCTGCGCGATTCCTGTCGGGACTGCCTCATGGGGCATACTTCGGCGTAGGAGCGATAGTGGCACAAAGACTTGCCGAACCGGGGCACAAGGCTCAGGCCGTCTCCATAATGGTGGCAGGAATGACAGTGGCCACACTTATCGGAGTGCCCGGTGCCACCTTTCTCACCGAGCACCTTTCATGGCGCATAACTTTTGCAATAGTGGCTTCTGCCGCCGCGCTCGCGTGGATAAGCATCAAAATATTTGTACCTGATGTAGGCAAGATAGCCGACCATGGATTCAAGGGTCAGTTCGCTTTTCTGAAAAAACTTGCTCCGTGGCTGATATTCGGAGGCACAATATGCGGCCAAACGGGTATCTATTGCTGGTACAGCTACGTTGATCCTCTTCTCACCAATTTATCGGGTTTTACAACTGATTCCCTCCCGTGGATCATGATTATTGCAGGATTCGGCATGTTTGTCGGCAATCTGCTGGGCGGTAAAATGGCCGATAAATTCTCAGCCAGCCTTGTGTCCGGAGTCATAGCCACCGCAATGATTCCCATAATGGTACTCATATATGTCTTTGCGAGCTACGGATGGGCCGAAGCCGCACTCACATTTCTTGGCACAGCCGGACTTTTCGGCATAGGTGGCCCCATGCAATATCTCATAGTGCGCTACGCCAAGGGAGGCGAAATGCTTGGCGCTGCCGGCATACAGATTTCTTTCAATCTCGGCAACGCTATCGCTGCATGGATAGGTGGCATTGCCATCAATCTTGGTTTTGGCTATGCATCACCCGCATTGGCCGGAGTGCCTCTGCTTATCGCCAGCTCCATACTGCTGTTTTATCTGTACCGTCGGTATGAGCGCATTGACATGCCGCACTAAGTCGTCTGCTTACCACGCATCAGTTCCTCCACTAACTCAGGTGTGAGCACCGTCTGCTTGGGTTGAAAACGCTCTTTGTTCAGTTCCATGGCGCTCATCTTTACAGCGCCCGGAATATTTGTTTGCGGTATCTTTTTAGGTCTCATTTTTCAGATGTTTTATCAAATTTGGGCATTATGCGGTTAAGCGCAAGGAGCACCACGATATATGTCACTCCAAGAGCAAAGAAATTGCCGTTTAACGGCCAGGACTCTGCCAACCAGCCACCGCCCAGATAACACAGGAACAACAGCCATAATGTTGCCTGCACGCATACACACAGTGTGCACCAGTGATGAGCACGGAATTTCTGATACCATATGCTCCACACCGTGAATGGCAAACAGCATACATTTATGGCTGCCAAATCAGGCAACAGTCCGGGATTGAGCAGCAATCCCAGCATACTTACGGAAAAATAGGTAAATCCGACCTCGCTCCAGCTGAACAGACCGAAAAATTTTGAAGCCTTGAGTTCCAGCACATGATCGCACCCGCCCTCCTGAAGCACTCCGCACACACGATCCGCGGCACGATTCTTGATTTTCAATGTCTTCTGAAGCAGCATATAGGTAAGTATCAGCCCGACTATGTCAACCGCCAGCACTCCCCAGCTCCAAGGCATTTTCCATAGTCCGTTGACAACGATAAGATACACCGCCAACAGTGCTATTCCTCCCCACATCACATATTTCTTGGCTTTTTGGGCAATTTCGGTAATACGATGCTCCCTGAAATCCGGCTCGCAGGCCGATTCTCCGGGATGCGCCACAAGAGCCACTCCGCACCACGCTTCTTCAAATTCATTGCGCGGCATTGACAGCCGTTCTCCTTCTGATATATACTCCACACTTCCGCTTCCTATACGGGTCACGATCACATATCCTCCGGTAATTCTGGCCAAAAATGGCACAGGAAGCATATCTATTTTTGTTTTGTCATCAAATCTTAGTCCCTCGCTCTCCACACCGTATGACTGAAGCAATTTCTTCAGGCCGAAAAGCGATTGAAAAGGCATTGTACAAAACTCCCGGTCACTATAGCACTGAGTATGCGGAACATCAAGCTCACTCAAAAAGTCTGAAAATATTGTATCGTACATAATAGATAGCTGGTTTTTGTTGTTAAAACATTAGTGGAAGCTCATTGGTTGAGCACCAACCATCACTATTGATTGTTTTATTCCCAAAAAATATTATTATGAGACTGGACGGACGACGCAACAGCAACAACATCTCTGACCGCCGACGAGTAGCGGGCAAAACCGTAGGCATAGGTGGAGGCATCGTAGGAATAATCATAATCGGCATCATGACATTGCTTGGAGGAGGCAATATCGGCGATGTGCTCTCCAATGTCATGGGCAGCGGAATCACCTCGCAAATGCAAACCTCCACCTACGAGGAAGATGCCGAGGATGCCCGACTTGCCGATCTTGCCTCTAAAGTGCTCGCCGGCACCGAAGATGTATGGACCCGCGAGTTTCAGCGTCAGGGATGGGGTGAATATGTGTGCCCCAAAATGGTTTTATACCATGGCAGCATACAGTCAGGCTGCGGAAACGCCACGGCTCAGGTAGGCCCATTTTATTGCTCGGCCGACCAGACCATCTATATTGACCTTGACTTCTTCAGAGATATGCAAACCAACATAGGTGGTGGCGGCGATTTCGCCTACGCTTATGTCATAGCCCATGAAGTGGGACACCATGTCCAGTATCTGCTCGGCACACTTGACCAAGGCCATAATCTCATGGCGCAGCTTCCCGAATCTGAAGCCAACAAGATAAGTGTGCGCATGGAGCTTCAGGCCGATTACTATGCAGGCGTATGGGGACATCTTGACAATGAAATGTTCAATTCCATCGAACCGGGAGATATTGAAAATGCAGTGAACGTGGCATCCAAAATAGGCGATGATTACCTCCAACGCAAAGCCTATGGCAAAGAAATGCCCGAAAGCTTCAATCACGGGCGCTCATCACAGCGCGTAAAGTGGCTTACACGAGGTCTAAACAGCGGTGACCCTACTCTTGGTGACACTTTTTCCCCCTCCTATTCCGCACTATAACATAGCGTTACAAATTTACGCCAAAAAAAGCTCGGGAATATTTGGCGTTTATAAAAAAACACTGTAACTTTGCATCCGCAAACACAAAAAAGTGTGTGCCGAGGAGGCTCGCTAGCTCAACTGAATAGAGCATCTGACTACGGATCAGAAGGTTACAGGTTTGAATCCTGTGCGAGTCACAAAGTCATTCATTTTAATGGCTCGCTAGCTCAACTGAATAGAGCATCTGACTAC
>HF985638.1:5864-119727 GCA_000431155.1 Bacteroides sp. CAG:927 | reverse complement strand
GAGACAGTTCGGTCCCTATCTGTTGTGGGCGCGGGAGATTTGCGAGGACCCGACACTAGTACGAGAGGACCGTGTTGGACAGACCACCGGTGAGCCGGTTGTACCGCCAGGTGCACCGCCGGGTAGCCGCGTCTGGCAAGGATAAGTGCTGAAAGCATCTAAGCACGAAGCCCCCCTCAAGATAAGATCTCCACACAAGGGTCGTCAGAGACGATGACGTAGATAGGTCGCAGGTGCAGGGGCGGTGACGCCTACAGCCGAGCGATACTAATCACCCGAACCCTTTCCGGGAGGCAACTCCCCAAGAAAGCAAAGGCGGCGAAAACGCAGCCGCGTCGGAGGACATCCGCAGTGGTTTTGGCGGATTGAAAGGCTCTCGGTCGTGCTTCCGTGATGCTCTCTACCCTATACGGCGGCATCAGTGCCGCTGAAGATACTCAGGTGGTGACAGCGTGAGGGTTCCACCTCTTACCATTCCGAACAGAGAAGTTAAGCCTCACCACGCCGATGATACTGCGAAAGTGGGAAAGTAGGTAACCGCCCCTTACCGGTCGCGACAGGACATCCTGCCGCGGCCTTTTTTACATACGCATCCGGCAGGACGCCTAAGGAGGCAACCTGTAGGACTAATTGCAAAAAAAGGAATCAGTAGCAAAAGGCGGTTGAAGTGTTAAAAACTATCAGAGTGAAAAGATTATTTTTAGGCGCATAGTTTTGAGGACCGGAACAGGAAGAACGGGATGTTGATTACGCCGAGAAACTGACTGCGGAAAGCCTTCACTTTGGCGTTGAAGACTCGGCTCCGGCATTGGTGGAGCAGTTAAAAAATCAAAATTTTCCGTGATTATTTCCGGAAATATGTTTTGTATCTGCAATTGTTTCACAGCAAAGTTAGCTACCTTTGCCCATATTTTAACAACTCGCCTTTTACATTGATACGGAATATGGAAGCGGGCACGGGGTCTGCGGAAGCTTGGTGTCAACAATGACATTGCCAACCGTGGCGAAAACTTCGGGGAATTGCTATAAGTGGGTTGAGAGGTGCATAATCGTTACCCGATCTACTTGATTGGCACTAATAATCCTTAGCGGGCTTAGATTTGTTATAAATTATACGGCAAACAAAATACAACATGAACAATTCATTGAGACAAAGAGGAATTATCGGCATAATATTGGTTGTGCTGTTTTTAGTTACCGCGATAACCGGCATCATGCTGCACATGAAATCGCACGGCATTATCTTTCAGCCCAGAGACATTCTTAAAGTAATTCACTGGATTTTCGGCGTTGCCATGGGAGTATTTGCATATATTCATGGCAAACAGTTCTTTAAGATGCTCATAGCTTTGCGTAAGCGATTCAGGTTCTTCAATGCTGTAACATGGATTTTTATTGTAACAGCAATAGTAACGGTTGCTACAGGACTAATCAAGCTGTTAAGCCCGGTAAAGATTCACGGTTTAGGTCTTTTCCATTATCAGGTGGGACTTGTAATGTCAATCGCAGTGGTACTGCACTTGATTCATGCGTTGCCGACACTGCCGCGCTATTTCAGGTATAAATAACGGTGTCTTTTAGCACACTGTATAATGTCCATAACATTGAGTCATCATTATCAAAGTTGTAGATTTTATAATAAGTTCATAGCTTCTGAAAAGTTTATTACCCTTATAAAATGGAAAGAAAGTTTTCTATTTTCATACTGATTATGGTCAGCTTGGTTGTTTGTGCTGTCAAGCTAATTGATTTTGCGTCCGGGAATGTCAAAGCAGCCCGTTTTAATCAGTCTGTAATAGGGGCATCTTCAATTGTATCCTATGAATCTTCTATAGATACGGATGTTGCTGATGAGACTCCGTTCAATCCCGCATTACATGCACATATCAAAAATATTCATTCGGGATATGCGCGTACAATAAGTCGTTGCTCGCGTCTGATGCATCGCTATGGTCCGAGTGGTGCATTTTTGAAAAACGGGGAAATATTTAATCTTGCACGACATCAAAATTACTCCAATAGCCGCGGCATAATGAAATCCGTGGAACTTTCAGCAAATCATGGATTTATACGCCTTTGCAAATTGTTGATTTAGAATTTCCTGTTCAAGAAGGGAATATGTTACTTTATTCCTTTTCCAACAGTTCGGCATAATTAGCAAAGACTGAATAGAGGGTTAATCGTCTATCAGGTGAGTTGTGATTTCTCAACGGACATTTTATGGTATTCTAACCATACTATGGTGCCGAATATATTGTTCCATTATCGCACTTTCATCTATACGGTCGTGTGCGAATCACTTAACTTAGAAATTAATGACACTTATATTTGTATATCTTTTCGGAGCACTAGCAGTATCGTTTTTGTGTTCCGTTCTTGAAGCGGTGTTACTTTCCACGCCGGTATCGTTCATATCCATGAAGAAGAGTCAGGGAGTAAGGACCGCGTCCCTGATGATGAAATACAAGACAAATGTTGACAGACCGGTTGCGGCCATCCTTACCCTTAACACGGTAGCACATACAATCGGAGCTGCCGGTGTCGGGTCGGAGTCAGTCAAGGTGTTTGGTGAAGCATATTTCGGCATCATATCCGCAATCCTGACCCTGCTTATTCTTGTATTGTCAGAAATTATTCCAAAAACAATAGGAGCATCCTATTGGCGTACTCTTGCTATGCCGGCGGCTAAAATTATTCGTGTATTGATTTTTATCACTTATCCGCTGGTGTGGTTGTCGGAACTTATAACACGTTGTTTTGCTCCTAAAATCCCACCTCTGACAGTAAGCAGAGAAGAGGTTGCCGCAATAGTCAATGTAGGAACTGACGAAGGCGTGTTTGAAACAGACGAGAACAAAGTAATTCAAAGCTTCTTGAAATTGTCTAATGTCTATGGCAAGGATATAATGACTCCCTTTGTGGTTGTAGCGTCTGTCAGCAAAGCAACTACAATGAAAGAGTTTTACGACAATCAATCCTTGTCCACATACTCACGTATCCCGGTCTATGACACACAACGCGAGTTTATCATAGGATATGTACGTCGAGTGAATGTCCTTGAGATGCTGACAAAAGACAAGTTCACCGTTCCTGTAGAGGAAATAATACGCCCCATTCTGTTTTTTCCGGAGGAGATGAGAGTCTCCGACATCTGGCAGAAAATGCTTGAGAAAAAGGAGCATATTTCAGTCATTATAGATGAATATGGCTGTATGCGAGGTATCGTCACAATGGAGGATGTGATTGAGACAATGCTCGGCGTAGAGATTCTTGACGAATGCGATACCATTGAAGATTTGCAGGCCATGGCCCGCAAGAAGTTTGCTCCGGTAATGAACATATCGTGGGGTAAACAATCTTCGGATCAATAGGATTCTGTGACCACACCCAATGCCAAGTATTTGGGTTGAAGAACCGTAATATCTGCATGAGGATGAGCCAAAAGCTTGTTATTGATACATCCTCATGTAGTGATTCTGTCTATGAGGCTACTCGCGGCGGGATTGGATGTATTGGGTGGGGGTGATACCGGTTTCTTTTCTGAACATCCGGCTAAGATGGGCAGGGTATTCAAAACCAAGTTTGTAGGCCGCTTCGGCTACAGTAAGTCCTGATGCGAGTTCGTTTTTGATTTGTCGGATAATGAACTGGCGAATATGCCTGCCTGCACTCTCTCCGGTCATTTTCTTTATAAGGTCACTGAAATAATTGACGGACATACAGAGGTGCTCAGCACAGATGCTCACGGTCGGGAGACCGCTTGAAGTGTGGCGATTTTCCGTGAAATATTCTTTGAGGAAGCTGTCAAATTTTGACAGTATGTCGTTGTTGGATAACTTTCTTGTAAGGAACTGACGGTTGTAGAAGCGCTGACAATACTTGAGGAGTAAAGAGATGTAACTTACAAGGATGTCATTCTGAAGATCATCATGAGGATTCTCTATTTCGGATTTGATTCTCTTGAATATTGACACCACAATTTCACGCTCCTTCTCATTCATGTGCAGGGCTTCGTTGACGCTGTAGTCAAAGAAAGAATAGTTTGTGATGTCTTTTTCAAGTTGGGTGCCGCGAATCAAATCGGGGTGAAACAGCATGGCCCAACCTCCGATAGAGACTCTTTCGCCATTTTCTTCTTTGCCTCCAATCTGACCGGGCGAGACACATATAAGCGAGCCATCCTTGTAATCGTATTTGCCACATCCATACATGAGGTCAAGGTCGTTATTCTCCTGTACGAAAACTCCATACACTCCGTATTTGTTAAGGCTGTGGCGTATAGGGGATATTTCCGAGAAATCAATGACAGTAATCAGCGGATGCCGGTCGGTGAGTCCGTGATACCCGCTGTAGTCGGAAGTTTTATTGACTTTCAGTATTTTGGCTGCCATAGTTACTGTATTGATTGTCAAGTGCAAAATTATTAATAATATGTGATAGTTGGAGAAGATTCGGGGATTTTGATAGAGATAGCCAAGGAATTGGATGCTCCATTACTCCGAGACTGTATAATTTTGCATAGGTGGAAATTTAGGAATTTATGGAAAGCAAAATATTAGTGCCGGAATCGGTGTGTCATGATGATGTGGTGGACTATATAGCCACACGTTATTCAATCAGTCCTGAAGAGGTGATCAGTCACTTTATGTGTCAGGAAGGCATCATTACAGATATGCCGAACGATAGGGCTATATGTTTTGAGGAAAACGAAATGGAAATATTACGCGACATGGGTATTCGCCCGTCGGGTGTAGAGTTTACAACAACTAACGATTAATTGTGATAAGATGACAACAGAAGAATTTAAGACATATGTAAAGTCCGGCCACGCTCTTGATTCTAATGAGATACATGAGTTCATGGACGGGATGAGCAATGAGGCACGCCGTGTTACCTTTCGGCTGAACACAGCTTACCATACACCCGATGAGGTAAGGGACTTGTTATCGGAACTGTTCGGTTATGAAGTTCCGGCGACATTACGTGTCTTTCCCCCATTCTATACGGATTTCGGCAAGAACATCAGAATAGGGGAAGGCGTGTTTATCAATGCCTGCTGCCATTTTCAGGACCATGGGGGTGTGACAATCGGCGACGGCTGTCAAATAGGACATAATGTGGTCTTTGCAACCCTCAATCATGGTCTCGCTCCGGAAGATCGTAAACATACTTATCCTAAACCTATTGTATTGGGCAAGAATGTGTGGGTCGGCTCAAATTCCACAATATTACAAGGTGTGACTATAGGGGATAATGCAGTGGTAGGTGCCGGTGCTGTTGTGACAAAAGATGTAGCTGCCGATACTGTTGTCGGTGGAGTCCCGGCAAGATTTATAAAGAGGATACGATAATAATTAAATCGCAGAATATGAAAAAATATCTTTTGACTCTCGCATTGCTCGCAATGGGGGTCTTTGCACAGGCAAAGACACTGGTAGTATATTACAGCTACACAAATAATGTGCACAGGATAATAACCGAACTTAGCGCACAAATCAAGGCAGATGTAGTGCGCGTGGAACCGACTGAGAAAGGTGTTGACTATGCTGCCAACAACTATGCCATCGGCAGTGCGCAGATTTCGGCAATACGCAACAACCCCAACGATGTTGCATCATATCCGGCAATAGACCCGGTGAATGTGAATCTTGACGAGTATGACACGATTATAATTGGCGCTCCCCTGTGGTGGAGCAATATGGCTGCTCCGTTGCAGACATTCCTGTTTCAGTATGGAAAGGAAATGGCCGGGAAAAACATCGGGTTGATTGTGTCCAGCGCAAGCAGCGGAATCAGCGGAGTGGAAGGCGATGCAAAGCGTCTCGTTCCTGCCGGGAAATTTCTTACACCGAGCCTGTGGATAAGGTCATCTCAGACTTCAAATGCAAAATCGTTGCTATCTGAGTGGTTGAGGGCTATTGGCTATGACAGCCTTGCGGGGATATATTCTGTGAAAGCAGATGGTTTTTGGGGTAACGAGATTGCGGTATTCAATCTTTCGGGGCAGAAAATTGCTTACAAGGACAATCTGCCCAAAGGTGTATATATAGTCAGCGTCGCAAATGGCAAAGCGACTCAGACAAAGAAGGTAATATTTTAGGAATTAGCCGACATGAAACGGAAATTTTTATTAATAACACTAATTGCCATGGCTATAATGGGATTTCACTCTATTGCTCAGGTGTCTTCGGAAGGCAATACAGGGGAGGTGATGTGCGCAAAACTGCCGATGTCGTCGGACGGTATAATCCGTTTGTCTAAAATTGAGGTTGATCCGGCTTACCTTGATGAGTACCTGAAGTTTGCAAAAGAGGTCGGCGAGGTGTCGCTGCTCACCGAACCGGGAGTGCTTACCATGTATGCAATGCAGGAGAAAGATAATCCTTGCAAAATCACAATCCTTGAGACTTATGCCTCTCAGGAGACATACCGTTCGCACATTGCCTCAGCGCATTTTCAGAAATACAAACAAGGCACACTTCACATGGTTAAAAATCTACAACTTCTTGACCAGAATGAACTTAACCCGAACAATAAAGTTGTAAACTATATAAAACGGACAAAATAATATGGCACAGAAAATTATTCAAACTGCCGGAAGGCAGCAACTCGGCGATTTCGCCCCGGAGTTCGCACATCTCAATGACGACATCCTTTTCGGCGAAGTGTGGAGCCGAAACGACTTATTGTCATTGCGCGACCGCAGCCTCGTTACAATCACCTCGCTCATCTCGCAGGGCATTACCGACAACTCTCTCAGCTATCATCTTCTGGAAGCTAAAAAGAACGGCATAACACGCACGGAGGCTGCCGAAATCATCACCCACATAGCTTTCTACGCAGGGTGGCCCAAGGCATGGGCGGCTTTCAACCTCGCCAAGAAAGTCTGGAGCGAGGATGAGTTTGAAGCAAACGGCAAATGAACACAGAAAAATAAGAGACAGATGAAAAAGACTTTAATGATAGTGGGTCATCCTTATTGGAAAGACTCGGTGGCCAATAGGGCTATTATAGATGAATTCAAGCTAATCAATCCTGATGCGGAGATAAGCAACATAACGGAACTTTATCCCGACTGCAACATAGATGTGGAGGCAGAACAGAAGAAACTGCTTGCCGCTGACACAATCGTGCTCCAGTTTCCGATCATGTGGTACAGCTGTCCCTCAGTCATGCACAGATGGAGGAGGTGCTTGAATACGGGTTTGCCTACGGGCATGGCGGCGACAAACTGAAAGGGAAACGCCTCATAGCATCGTTCACTGCGGGAGGTACGGCGGATATGTACAGCCGTTACGGTGCTCAAAAGATGACAATTGATGAACTGATGCCACCGTTTGCCGGGATTCCGAATCACTGTCAGATGGAATGGGGCGGTTATGTGTTTTCCGGAGGGATGATAGTTGCAGGTAACACGGACGAAGAGCAGCTCGCTACGTTCCGCAGACGCGCTAAAGCTCATGCCGAAAGGCTCAACAGACTTATTTCAAAGGATAATTAAGCTGATTTGTGTTGCAGCCATGCTCCAAGGGAATCTAAGACGGGTGTGTATGGTGGAGTGAGGGTGGGCGTTAATGCTTGCATCGCTTCATTCGGCAAAATGCCGGATTATTTTTATTTTTGCAGCCGGTTACTTTAACGCATGTTTTAGATTTCACAGGGTAGATTCAATGAAGGCATATACATATATAAGGAAAGGTGAATTTCGGTTGGTAGAGAAGCTTCAACCGGAGCTTATTGACGCTCAGGACGCTATAGTGCGAGTGACGCTTGGAAGTATTTGCACGAGCGACTTGCACATAAAACACGGGTCAGTGCCGAGAGCTGTGCCGGGAATCACCGTAGGACATGAGATGGTGGGCGTTGTTGAGCGTGTCGGCAAAGCCGTAACAGCCGTGAAGCCGGGTGACCGTTTGGTGGTCAATGTGGAGACTTTTTGCGGCGAGTGTTTCTACTGCCGGCGGGGATTTGTAAATAACTGCACATCGCCTCACGGGGGATGGGCGCTCGGCTGCCGCATTGATGGTGGTCAGACGGAATATGTGCGTGTGCCGCTGGCTAATCAGGGGCTGACACGCATTCCCGATTCGGTGAGTGACGAGCAGGCACTGTTTGTCGGCGACATTCTTGCCACTGGATTCTGGGCAGCGCGCATAACTGAAATTTCGCCCGAAGATACTGTTGTGATTCTCGGGGCCGGTCCTACCGGTCTTTGCACATTGGCATGTGTGCTTCTGAGAAAACCGAAACATATAGTGGTTTCCGAGCCGGATATGTTTCGGCGCAAGTTTGTAAAGGAGCATTATCCCAACGTGAATGTCGTTGAGCCGGAAGAGTGTCAGGAAGTTGTGGATAGACTTACTGACGGCCGCGGGGCCGACCGTGTTATAGAAGTTGCGGGAGCTGACGATACATTTCGTATGGCATGGGAGGTTGCGCGTCCCAATGCGATTGTTACAATAGTGGCGCTTTATGACCGTTCTCAGATGTTGCCGTTGCCTGAGATGTATGGGAAGAATCTGACTTTCAAGACCGGAGGCGTTGATGGTTGTGACTGTGCCGAAATACTTTCGCTCATTGAGCAGGGTTGTATTGATACCACGCCGCTTATCACCCACCGCTATCCGCTATCACGTATTGCCGAGGCTTATGACCACTTTGAAAGCCGCCGCGACAACGTGATAAAAATCGCCATATATCCCGATTGACATGCGTGAGCGGGGGAATAAGTTATTGATTCTTGGAAACTCCTTGTTGCGAGGGGTGCGGATAACAGATAAAGGATGCTCTCCCGAGCATCCTTTATCACTTACACATAGTACTTAACGTCAGTGGATTTCTTTATTTAGATGTCTAATTTGAGACTTATGAAAAAGTTAATCAGTATAAATATTGCTAACAGTGTTTGTTTTTGACATGACAAAATTAATATGATTAAATGAATATTCCTAAGATTGCATATATATTATAAAACATATATTTAGGACATTATTTCAAAACTTGGTTTTGCGATATGAACCGTAAGTCATGTGTAATTGTAAATATTAGGAAAAAATTATAATTTTACAGCATCATACTTATATCATAACCATAACATCTGTATATGAAACGCTATCTGTTATTTCTTGTAGCCGGCAGCCTATGTCTTGCTGCCTCAGCTTCGCCCCGCCATGGCCGTGTGGGCAATACCGAAACTCAAGCTATTCTTCATGCATGGTCATGGAGTTTTAATACTATCGCTGACAATATGAAGGATATAGCCGATGCCGGTTATGCCTATGTGCAGACTTCGCCGGCCAACACCTGCTTTGTGGGGGACAATGGCGGAAAGGCATTGTTCAGCCAGCCGGGAGATTCGATTCAGGGCAAATGGTATTATTATTACCAGCCTACAGACTGGAAAATCGGAAACTATCTGCTCGGGAGTCGTGATGAGTTCAAGGCCATGTGCGACAGTGCGCGCAAATACAATGTGCAGGTGATAGTGGATGTGCTGCCCAATCACACTGCGGTGGATCATACTGCGGTGCTGCCTGATCTGGACCGAGCTGTTGGCGGTCATGAAAATCTGTTTCATGCCAACGGCTTTACTCCGATTACTGAATGGAATGACCGTTATCAGTGCACTACCGGCGAAATGGGCGGTCTGCCTGATGTGAATACCGAGAATCCGGATTTTCAGTATTACTACATGCAGTATGTGAATGACCTGATTAATCTTGGTGCACGCGGTTTCCGCTACGATACGGCCAAGCATATAGGATTGCCTTCGGATCCTAAGGATGCCAAAGCTGTGCGAAACAATTTCTGGCCGGTGGCCACCGGGCGCGAGGCAGCCAAAGGGCTGTCGTTGCTCATGCCTGATTCGCTCTTCATTTACGGAGAAGTGCTCCAAGACAAGAATGTGAAGGAGAAGGAATATACAGAGTTTATAGATGTTACGGCCAGCAATTACGGTCACGCACTGCGTTCGGCGCTTGAAAAAGGGGATGCATTGGCCGAAGACCTTGTGTCATGGCATCACAGCGCATCACCCGATTCACTTGTGACATGGGTGGAGAGTCACGATACGTATTGCAACAATCACGAGTCGGCACATCTCACAGACGAACAGATAAGGATGGGATGGGTGTTTCTTGCATCCCGCCAGCACGGCACACCGCTGTTTTTCAGCCGTCCTGCCGGAAGCACCCGTACCAACTACTGGGGCAACAATCTTGTGGGTCCACGCGGTAACGATGAGTTCAAGCACCCAGAGGTGGTGGCCGCAAACCGATTCCGCGCCGCAATGGCAGGGGAGCCGGAGCGCATATTCACTACCACCAAGGGCGAGGTGGCACAGGTGGCTCGCGGAAACAAAGGGGCAGCTCTGGTGAATTTCACCGACAAGGCCCGTAATGTGAAAATGGATACGTTGCTTCCCGACGGAACATACACCGATGAGGTTCACAACGCTACTTTCGTGGTGAAGGGCGGGAAACTGAGCGGAAAGCTCCAGCCGCTGACATCCTATCTGCTGAAGAAATAGAAGGGCAGCAATTCAGAATAGATCGCGTCGGCTATGTGCGGGCGCGATTTTTTTTGTTGAAAATGTGCCGCAATCAAAAAGTAGATAAAAAAATAGTCAAGTGAAGCTTGGGGTGCGAAAAAAATATTAATTTTGCATGCGTCAAACTTTGAGATACCGTATGAACGAAATCTCATTTACCAAGATGCATGGCTTGGGCAATGATTACATCTATATTCATTGTCCTGCCAATGAACCCCACTCACTTTCGGAACTGTCAATAGAGATGAGCCAGCGTCACACAGGCGTGGGCGGTGACGGTATTATACTCATAGAGCCGAGCGATGTGGCGGATTTCAGGATGAGAATATTCAATGCCGACGGGTCGGAGGCAAAGATGTGCGGCAACGGGAGCAGATGTGTGGGCAAATATGTGTATGACCATAATCTGACTGCCAAGCGTACCCTAACACTTGAAACTTTGGCCGGCATCAGAACGCTGGAACTTCACGTGGACGGTGCTTCCGGAAAAGTGGAGAGCGTGACAGTGGATATGGGCGCACCTGTATTTGAACCGGAGGAAGTGCCGGTGAGAGCTTCCTCAAAAGTTGTGAATGCGCCGGTGCCAACAAGTATGGGCGAGCTGCATATGACGGCGGTGTCGATGGGCAATCCGCACGGCGTGATATTCCTGCCAACGCTTGCGGGGCTTCCAATAAATGATATAGGACCGGAACTTGAATGTCACGAAATGTGGCCTGACCGGGCAAATATAGAGTTCGCCGCCATTGCAGGGCCGGATGTGATAGAGATGCAGGTGTGGGAACGAGGCAGTGGCGTGACGATGGCGTGCGGTACCGGTGCATGCGCAACGGCAGTGGCGGCGGTACTGAACGGGCTTACCGGCAAGGAAGTGACCGTGAAGCTGCCGGGAGGTGACTTGAAGGTGGAATGGCGCGAAGACGGCCATGTGTATATGACCGGGCCGGCTACGGAGGTTTTCAACGGGATTTATAAACGCAGAAACGACTCAACTTACACAAGATGATACATGTCAACGATAATTTCAGTATGTTGTCACCATCCTATCTCTTTTCTGAGATAGCACGAAAAGTGACAGCATACCGCAACACTCATGCCGATGCCGATGTGATACGCATGGGTATAGGTGATGTCACACGCCCGATTTGCCCGGCGGCTATAGAGGGGATGATGCGGGGCGTGATGGATGAAGCGGATGTGAAAACTTTTCATGGTTACGGTCCAGAACAGGGGTATGAGTTTTTGCGCCGCTGCATCGTGGCCCACGATTATGCGCCGCTTGGCGTGGAGCTTGGCGTGGACGAGATATTCATCAGTGACGGGGCTAAAAGCGACACCGGCAATATAGGCGATATATTGTCGCCTGACTGCAAAGTGGCCGTGACCGACCCGGTGTATCCCGTGTATGTGGACTCCAATGTGATGGCCGGGCGCGGAGGTGAGCTGCTTCCGGACGGTACACGCCGCGGCATAGAGTATCTGCCGTGTGTGGCAGAAAATGATTTCATTCCCGCATTGCCCAAAGGAAGCCCGGATATAATATATCTGTGTTATCCCAATAATCCCACCGGTACTGCGTTGACACGCCACGAATTGAAAAAATGGGTGGAATATGCGCGGACCCATAACGCACTGATAATGTTTGACTCGGCTTATGAGGCTTATATTTCCGACAGTGATGTTCCGCACTCAATATATGAGATACCCGGGGCAAAAGAGGTGGCGATAGAGTTTCGCAGTTATTCCAAGACAGCCGGGTTTACGGGGCTAAGATGCGGTTATACCGTGGTGCCTCATGAGCTGAAAGGGGTGGACAGGTCAGGAAATGAAGTGAGCCTCAATGCATTGTGGCTTCGCAGGCAGAGCACCAAGTTCAATGGTGCAAGCTATGTGGTGCAGCGCGGAGCTGAAGCATTGTACACAGACGCGGGTCGGGAACAGGTGCGCGAAACCGTGAGCTATTATATGAACAACGCGGCAATTCTGCGCAAGGGACTTGAGGAAGCGGGATTGCGTGCCTGGGGTGGCGTGAATGCCCCTTATATATGGCTGCGTACGCCCGACGGCATGAGCTCATGGGATTTCTTTGATGCCCTACTGCACAGATGCAATGTGGTGGGCACTCCCGGAGCCGGTTTCGGCCCTTCGGGCGAAGGTTATTTCCGCCTTACGGCGTTCTCCAGCCATGAGGACACGCTCAGGGCAGTGGAGAGGATAGCAAAATTCAATGTCTAATCACTTACAAATATTATACTTACAATGTCAGAATTGAGATTTAAGGTTGTGGACGAAGCGTTCAACCGCAAAGCAGATCCGGTGGAGATACCCACCGAGCGACCTGAGGTGTATTATGGCAAATATGTGTTCAACCGTCAGAAGATGTTTGAATATCTTCCTGCCGACACATTTGAAGCGTTGTGCAGTGCCATAGACAACAAAGAACCGTTGCCCCGCGAAGTGGCCGACAGTGTGGCCGAAGGTATGAAGCGCTGGGCCATAGATAACGGAGCGCGTCATTACACCCACTGGTTCCAGCCATTGACCGAGACCACGGCCGAAAAGCATGATGCTTTTGTGGAACACAACGGCAAGGGCGGTGTGATAGAAAAGTTTACCGGCAAGCTGCTTGTGCAGCAGGAGCCTGACGCGTCAAGCTTTCCCAACGGAGGGATACGCAACACATTCGAGGCACGCGGATATTCCGCATGGGACATATCATCTCCGGCATTTATCATGGGCAATACGCTCTGTATTCCCACGATATTCATATCATACACCGGAGAGAGCCTTGATTACAAGACACCCCTTTTGCGTGCCCTCAATTCTGTGGATCGCGCCGCTACGGCAGTAGCCCGCTATTTTGACCCCAATGTGAAGCATGTGCGCTCCTATCTGGGATGGGAACAGGAGTATTTCCTTGTGGACGAATCGCTGTACAGCGCCCGTCCTGACCTCATGCTCACCGGCAGGACCCTTATGGGGCATGAGTCGGCCAAGAACCAGCAGCTTGAGGACCATTATTTCGGGGCCATACCATCAAGAGTGGAGGCATTTATGCTGGATTTGGAAATAGAGTGCCACAAACTTGGCATTCCGGCCAAAACCCGTCATAACGAGGTGGCACCCAACCAGTTTGAGCTTGCCCCGATATTTGAGGAAACCAATCTTGCCAACGACCATAATCTGCTGCTGATGTCGCTGATGTCGGAAGTGGCGCGCAGGCATCATTTCCGTGTGCTTCTTCACGAAAAACCGTTTGCAGGCATAAACGGGTCGGGCAAACACAACAACTGGAGTCTGGGCACAGATACCGGCGTGATGCTTTTTTCTCCCGGCAAGACAGCAAAGGACAATCTTCAGTTCATTACATTTGTGGTGAATGTGATGGCGGCGGTGCACACCCACAATGCGCTGCTCAAAGCCTCGATAATGTCGGCCACGAATGCACATCGTCTTGGTGCCAATGAGGCTCCTCCAGCCATAATATCCATTTTCACCGGCACCCAGCTTGCGGATATATTGCGTAGAGTGGAGGAGAGTCCGAATGATGATCTGTCGGACCTTGCCGGAAAAGAGGGGTTGCGCCTGAATGTGTCGCAGATACCCGAAATAATGCTTGACGCAACAGACCGCAACCGCACATCGCCATTTGCGTTTACCGGTAACCGCTTTGAGTTCCGTGCAATCGGATCAAGCGCCAACTGCGCGGCAGCCATGCTTGCTCTCAATGCGGCAGTGGCCCATCAGCTGCAGATGTTCAAATCAAAGGTGGATGCCCGCATAGCCAAGGGCGAAACATTGCGCAATGCATTGCTGGAGGAGATCCGCTGTTTGATTGTGGAGTCAAAACCAATACATTTTGACGGCAACGGCTATTCCGACGAGTGGCGCAAGGAAGCAGAGCGTCGCGGTTTGGACTGCGAGAGCAGCACCCCTCTGATATTTGATGCGTATCTGAAACCCAGCTCAGTGAAGATGTTTCATGACACAGGGGTTTTCTCAAAAGTGGAGCTTGAGGCTCGCAATGAGGTGAAATGGGAAATGTACACCAAGAAGGTGCAGATTGAAGCAAGGGTGCTTGGCGACCTTGCCATAAACCATGTGCTGCCGGTGGCCACACGTTACCAGTCATTGCTTTTGGACAATGTGCTTAAAATCAAGGCTATCTTCCCCACCGAAAAAGCTGCCGAACTTAGTCATGCCGACATGGAGACCATTGAAGATATGGCCCGCCATATACAGATAATCAAAAGCGAAGTGACACGTATGGTGGATGCGCGCCGCGAGGCCAACCGCATAACTTCCGAGCGCGAAAAGGCCATAGCCTATCATGACAATGTGACACCGTGCATGGATACCATACGCTATCATATCGACAAGCTGGAGCTGATGGTGGATAATGAAATGTGGCCTTTGCCCAAATACCGTGAATTGTTGTTCATAAGATAATAATTCATTATATTTGTGGCATTAAACACCCAAACAAGAACAAACAACAAGAACTACTATGTCAAAAGTTACAGTGATAGGCGCAGGTAATGTAGGCGCCACTTGTGCAAATGTGCTGGTTACTCAGAGCATTGCCGATGAGGTTGTGCTTATAGACATCAAAGAAGGCGTGGCCGAAGGAAAGGCCATGGATATAATGCAGACAGCCAACATACTGCATTTCAATGGCCGTCTTACCGGTGTAACCAATGATTACGAAAAGACCGCAGGCAGCGACATGATTGTGATTACCTCGGGAATTCCCCGCAAGCCGGGCATGACCCGTGAGGAACTTATAGGTGTCAACGCCGGTATCGTTAAGGCAGTGACCGAAAACGCTCTCAAATATTCGCCCAATGCCATCATTCTGTGTGTGGCCAATCCTATGGATACAATGACATATCTGATTCATAAGATTTCGGGTCTGCCCAAAGAGCGTATAATAGGTATGGGCGGCGCACTTGACAGCGCACGCTTCAAGTATTTCCTGTCGCTGGCTCTGAATGCCAATGCCACTGAGGTGGAAGGTATCGTAATCGGCGGCCACGGCGACACCACAATGATTCCTCTGGTGCGTTACGCAGCATATCGCGGGCTGCCTGTAACCGGGCTGCTTCCCGAGGATCAGCTTGCCAAAGTAGCGGCTGACACTATGGTGGGCGGCGCTACTCTCACCAAGCTCCTCGGCACATCGGCGTGGATAGCACCCGGAGCCGCAGCCGCTCAGGTGGTGAGCGCAGTGCTTCGCGATGAGAAGCGTCTTATCAGCTGCTCGGCTTTGCTTGACGGCGAATATGGCGAAAAGGATCTTTGCATCGGTGTTCCCTGTCTGCTCGGCCGCAAGGGTATTGAGAAGATTGTGGAATTTGACCTCAATGAGCAGGAGCGCGAACTCTTCCACAAGAGTGCAGAGGCCGTACACAAAACCAATGCCGCTCTTCCTTGCTGAACCGACATTAACCAAATAATTATCACGGGCCTGCTGCGGCGGGTCCGTGCTTTATGATATGAAACAGATTTCTCCAAAACAGATTACAGCAAATCCTATAAACCTCATAGCAAGTCATTGGATGCTCGTTACCGCCGGAAATATGTCAGATTTCAATACCATGACCGCTTCATGGGGCATGGTAGGCGAAATGTGGGGTATGGATGTGGCCGAAACCGTTGTGCGTCCTCAGCGATACACTCATGAGTACATTGAGCGCACCGGCAAGTTCACCTTAAGCTTTTTCCCGGAAAATATGCGCAAAATCCTTACCGTGATGGGCACCCATTCGGGCAGAGAGATGGACAAGATGCATTATCCCGGCCTGACGGCAGTGGAGCTGCCATCGGGTGAAGTGACATTCAAGGAAGCTTCACTGGTGATAGAATGTGAGGTGGTGTATAAGGATTGCTTTAAGGCAGAGGCATTTGTGGACAAACAGCTGATAGGCCGCTGGTATCCGGAGTCGGATTTCCACACCCGCTATATCGGTCGCATCACAAATGTGTGGACCGCCGATGACGATGTGCAACAATAAGGTAAATACTGCGTTATTATAAATAATAACTTAAATAATTATGAAGAAAATAGTTTATATTGCTGCTGTGGGAATTTGCGCTATGATGGCTGCATGCTCGCAGAAGAATGAAACAGCTGCACCCGCTGAAGAGGCTGCAGCCGATACAGTGAGTGCAACACAGGAACAGCCTCAGCCTGCAGCCCAGCCGGGTGAGGTAATCGAGTTCTCGGCTAATGATGAGCTTGTGGCCGGTGACAAACCTGTAGTAGTTGATTTCTGGGCTACATGGTGCGGTCCGTGCATGCAGTTCAAGCCCGTGTTTCATGATGCTGCGGCCAAATATTCTGAAAAGGCCACCTTTGCAGCAGCCGATGTGGATGTGTGCAAGGCTCTTGCCGAGAAATATAATATCCAATCTATTCCTACCGTGCTCATTATGATGCCCGACGGCACCACTAAGCAGCAGACAGGGTACATGGATGCCGCACAGTTTGATGCCTTCCTTGGCGATATAGTCAAGTAAGAAACATTATCAATAAGATACGAAACGCACCGGAATTGGTCTGAGAGCCATGTTCCGGCGCGTTTTATGATTTTTGCGATATCAGCGTTTGTCGGCGTGACCTTCGTAGAAGTTGATGTAAGCCTGATTGACGAGCCTTATGCCTCCGGGGGTGGGATAGTTTCCGGAGAAGTACCAGTCACCGGGACTGTCGGGAATGGCCTCGTGCATGCCTTTGAGAGTCTGGTAAACTATTTCCACTTGTGCATGCATGTCGGCGGGTGTGAGAAGGCGTGCGATTTCGGCTGATATTTCCCGGTCGGAGAAAGGCTCATAAACAGCTTTTACGCAGTTGACCAACTCACTGTCGGGAACATCTTTCTGAGCAAGACAGTGCAGATAGGTTTGGTGCAGAATGTCTTGCATGCCGGTGCGCTTGAGAAGCGATACGGCAGCACGGAATGCTATGAACTCACCCATACGGCTCATGTCAATGCCGTAATAGTCGGGATAGCGGACCTGCGGAGATGAGGATACGACGACAATTTTCTTAGGGTGCAGACGGTCAAGGATGCGCAGAATGCTTTGTTTGAGCGTGGTGCCGCGCACAATGGAGTCATCTATCACCACGAGGGTATCTTCGTTGTTGTGAATACAGCCGTATGTCACATCGTAAACATGAGCTGCAAGATCATTGCGCACCTCGCCTTCGGCAATGAAAGTGCGCAGTTTTATGTCCTTTATTGCCACTTTCTCTACTCTGAGCTTACGGCTCATGATTTCTTCCACCCGGTTTCGTGTAAGGGTGCCGTTGGCCATGGCGCTTTCAATTTCATCAGCGCGAATGCGGTCAAGATGCTGTTCCAATCCTTCCACCATGCCAATGAATGCCACTTCGGCAGTATTGGGTATGAAAGAGAGTACAATTTTGCTCAAATCGGGTCCGGTGGCCTGAAGTATGTCAGGCACGAGGTTGCGTCCGAGGGCCTTGCGCTCGCGATAAATGTCGGCATCGCTGCCGCGAGAAAAATATATTCGCTCAAAAGAGCACCGCTGGTTCTTGCCCTGCTCCATGACCTGTACTATCTGCGGGTCGCCTTCCGGAGTGAGAATCAGGGCTGCTCCCGGCTCAAGCTCGTGCACATCGGCACGAGGCACATTGAGAGCGGTCTGTATGACAGGCCTTTCGGATGTCACCACCACGATTTCATCGTCAATGTAGTACCACGCGGGGCGTATGCCGTGGGGGTCGCGCTGCACGAATACATCTCCGCTTCCCGTGGCTCCGCAAATCACATATCCGCCGTCCCATGAACCGACGCAGTCGGCAAGCACGCGGTGCATGTCGATGCGCTGCTCAATGGCGCGTGTAAGCTCCGGCTCCTCAAGCCGGTTGCGCAGCTCACGGTAAACTCTGTGATTCTCGTGGTCAAGAGCATAGCCAAGCTGCTCAAGAAGCATTATGGTGTCGCTATAGAGTCGCGGGTGCTGTCCGCGTTTTATCACGCTTTGAAATATGGAATCAACATTGGTCATGTTGAAGTTGCCGCACAGCATCAGATTGCGTGAGCGCCAGTTGTTGCGTCGCAGAAATGGATGGACATAGCTCATGCCACCCTTGCCCGTGGTGCTATAGCGGAGGTGCCCCATATAGATTTCGCCTATGAACGGGGCAAACTGCGCCGCTTCGTCGGCGTTCATGTTTTCCACCTCTGCGGCATGCATCTGAGAATGTATGTTGCCGAATATTTCCTGAATGGCTGTGGTGCCGAGGGCGCGTTCACGAAACACGTATTCGTATCCGGCGGGTGCCTGAAGTTTGACCACTCCAACTCCGGCTGCTTCCTGTCCTCGGTTGTGCTGTTTCTCCATCATGAGATAGAGTTTGCCAAGCCCATAGGCGTAAGAGCCGTACTTCTGTTTGTAATAATCCAGTGGCTTGCGAAGGCGTATAACCACTATCCCACACTCATGTTTGAGCTGCTCCATAAGTACATGTATAATTAATTGTCAATGCAGTTAAGCTAAGACGGGTGCAAAGTTAAGTATTTATGAATTTTTAGAATAGCGATGAGTAACAATATTTTGGGTGTGTTGATAAAAATGATTACATTTGCTGCAAAGTAACTTTAATTCTTGTTATCATGAAAAATAAAATTCACGAGCAATTTAAAAACAATTTCGGAGGCGACGGAATCTTCTATGTGGCACCCGGTCGTTTTAATCTTATAGGCGAACACACCGATTATAACGGGGGCTTTGTATTTCCCGGCGCTATCGACAAGGTTATAATGGCGGAAATCCGTCCTAACGGCACAGACAAAGTGCGTTTGTTCTCGCTGGACCTGAATGAATATGCCGAGTTCGGGCTGAAAGAGGAGGATGCTCCCGAGCAGCAGTGGGCACGCTACATATTCGGCGTATGCCGCGAAATAATCAAGCGCGGCGGCAAGGTAGAGGGTTTTGATGCCGCATTTGCAGGCAATGTGCCTCTCGGAGCCGGACTGTCATCGTCAGCCGCTCTTGAAAGCTGTTTTGCCAACGCCTTGAATGACCTGTTCAACGACAACAAATTCCCCAAGATGGAGCTTGCCAAGATAGGGCAGAGCACCGAACATAATTATTGCGGCGTGAACTGCGGTATCATGGACCAATTTGCTTCAGTACATGGCAAAAAGGATCATATGATGCGTCTGGATTGCCGTTCGGGAGAGTTTGAATATTTCCCCTTCAAGCTTGATGGCTATAAGCTCGTGCTCGTGGATTCCCGCGTTAAACACGAACTTGTGGATTCTCCTTACAACAAACGCCGCGAAAGTTGCGAGCGTGTTGCCAAGACCCTTGGTGTGGAAACCCTCCGCGACGCTGACATGGATATGCTCAATGCCATAAAGGACAAAATATCGCATGAGGATTATATGCGCGCCGAATATGTGATTGGCGAAAAACAGCGTGTACTTGATGTGTGTGACGCATTGCTTAAAGGCGACTACGAGACTGTGGGCGACCGCATGTACAAGACACACGAAGGTATGTCAAAACTCTATGAGGTGAGCTGCGAGGAGCTTGACTACCTCAATGATGTTGCCAAAGAGTGCGGCGTTACTGGCTCACGTATCATGGGCGGCGGTTTTGGCGGCTGCACTATAAATCTGGTGAAAGACGATCTTTATGAGCCGTTTATTGAAACCGTAACAGAGAAATTCCTGAGCAAGTACGGTCACAAGCCACAGATTTATCCCGTGATTGTGAGTGACGGTGCCCGTCGCCTTGAAGAATAACAACAGTAAAAGACTGATACATTGATATAATGAAGCCGCGTTCATGAAAAATGGATGCGGCTCCAAAAATTTAAGCATTTTTAAGCAAAAATTTGCCGTTCAAGAATTTAATTGCTATATTGCACTACAAAATCTAATCTCCCCTAAAAACACTGCATTATGCGAATCCTCCTATCTATCCTCCTCATCAATGTGATGCTGGCTGTTTCAGGTTCTCCGACTACAGAATTGGCCACGGGGTCGGCATCCGGCAGCAATGCTGATCCCACACCCACGCGCACTGTGCAAGAAACCGCCAACGGCATTATTGTGACCTACAAGTTTCATTCGCCCCTTATTTCTGAGGACAATCTTTTCCCCGGCAGTTATCAGTGCGTCATACCCGGATTCAGTGTCATAACCCAATCAGGCAAGCCCGCTGTGTCGGAGCATATTGATGCTTTTGTGGCACCGGCCGGCAGTAATCCATATGTAACATTACTCTCTGCTTCCCATCATGATTTGGGCTATACACTTGCTCCGGCTCGATTCCCTATTGCTGAAACCGACACTATTAGACATACTGCCGACAATGTGGCTCCGATAACACCCTACGCCGGATATTATCCTGAAAACGTATGCACTCAGCTTGCTTCCGGTGATTATAGAAACCAACCTATAGTCAGAGTCAAAATATCACCAATTCAATACGATTACAACCGAAAAAGCATTCGTGCTTATTCCGAACTATCCTACAAAATAACTTTTACAGGAAATAAAACACCCTCCGACATCTCCTATGAGCCTAATTCGCTGTTGAATCCCAACTGCGAAAGGGTTTCAGGCTCCACTTCCCGCTCTTTGGCTGGTTCTTCTATAACCGCTAATGCCGGATATTTGATAATCACTGTCCCTGATTTTGAATACGCGCTCAGAGATTTCATCAAATGGAAAAAGCAATTGGGTTATAATGTGATTGTAAAATCGCAATCATCATGGACGCCTGATCAGATAAAGGCCGTTGTAAAAAGCACCCATCTCCAAACCCCATCACTCATGTACCTCCTTATTGTGGGAGATCATACAAAAGTGCCGGGAGAGGAAAAAATATATGCAGATTCATCCGGAAGTGAAAAAAGATACATAACCGATTTTCACTATGGATGTTTCGGCGACAGCACCGACTTTATTCCGGACCTCTACCGAGGCCGCATTCCCGTTAGGGACGCCAACTCTCTTGAAACGGTTGTTGACAAAATACTCTGGTATGAGCAATATCCCCCCACCGACCCTTATTTTTACTCCAATGCTACACATTTTGGCTACTTTGAAGATGAAAGAACTATAAACGAGCACTTTGCTGATATCACTCCCGATGGCACAGAAGACAGGAGGTTTGTAAAGACCTGCGAAGAAGTAAAGGAGTACATTATGTCTTACCACAATATATCTGTGGAAAGACTCTATCAGGCACAAATTTACGGTCATCCATGGCCTCAAAGATGGAACCCTGATTATTCCAACGGAGACAGCATCCCAGAGGAGCTGAGATTTGAGAACTGGTTTCAATGGGGTGCCAATCAGAGCTCATTGATTTCGTCCTTTAATGACGGCAGGCTCTACATTCTGTATCGCGGGCATGGGTTCTCTGGGGGATGGAAACTTGGCCATCTACAGTCATACACCACAAAACCGTTTGGTTTGTCCTGCATCAACAAGCTCAACAACTATGAACTGATGCCGTTGGTATTCAGCATCACGTGTCATTCAGGTAACCATTCTGAAGACGATTGCTTTGCCAGAAGCATGCTGACTAAGAAAAACGGTGGCACCATGGGACTTTTTGCTCAAACCGAAACAACTTATTCAGGATATAACGATAAACTCGTTTCTTTGATGTTCAATGCCATTTGGCCTGAGCCTGGATTTGAGCTTGAAAAGTACCCTATCAGCAATTATATCCACGACCCCTATGTGATGCAGACCGTTCCCATTTATCGGCTTGGAGGCATTCTTGATTTTGCCATAAACGGATTTGATGCTGATGTGGAAGACATTTGCGACACAGACCTGTACACCAAACGGGTGACACACTGCTTTGGCGACCCGAGCATGCTGTTCACCACTGAAACTCCCACTGCATTTAGCGGAGTTGAGATTGAGCGCGGCGAAAACTCAATAAACGTATCGCTCAACGAAAACGCCTATATATCGTTCTACGACCCCACTATCAACAGACCATTCATGTATTACGGTTCCACAGCTTCCTACAAATTCACAAATCCTGATGTGGAAAAATATGTTTCGGTAGTGGTGCACAACCACAATAAAATTCCTATGATTGATTCAGGTATTGAATTTACCGGCACTATAGCACCAACCGCACCAAGCCAAATTGTGGGTTGGCGCGACACCAAAGCCGGAGGAAGAGTGGAGATTGACTACATAATCAATAATGCCGACAAAACCAAAAACATCTCTATGCTGATTGTGGACATGGCAACCGGAAATTTCATTGCCGAACAGCAGGTTGACAAAAGCATAACAAACCAAAAACAAACCATAAGCATGTACACCGGTAGCGGCGTTTTGACGGCATCGCTAATGGTGAACGGATACCCGGTTTCAAACGTAAAAATGTACATCCCAAATTAAAATCATCATGAAAAGAATAACCGCATTAATAATAGCTCTGCTCGCCATATCGTTCATAGGCAAAGCTGAAATCGGCGACAAAATAGAGCTGGACGGCGTGTGTTATGAGATAGTAGAGGTAGAATGTACCTATCCGAACACACCTCCTTATTTATGGGCACTTAAAGAAACACTCACAGCCGCCAAAATATATGACATAACTCATATTCCCGAAAATGGAGTCGTGAATGTGCCGAGTGAAATTAACATTAACGGAAACATCTATGATGTGGTGTTCATTGGTGAATCATTGTTTGAAGGGCGCAAGGAACTTAAAGAGTTCAATCTTTCGTCCGACCAATGCGCCATTTACGCTAAAGCATTCAAAGACTGTGGCGACATAACGCTCAATATTTCAGGCGTGATACGATTCATAAGCTTATATGCCTTTTCGGGAACAAATGTAATAAATGGGCTTGACCTGTCAAAAGCAATGATACTGCACAATTATGCGCTTGACGGAACAAAGTCCAAGACATGCACTTTTGGTTCTTATCTATGGCATATAATGCCACACACCTTTGATACATCCGATATAGAAAATATCGTATTTGTGGACAACGAATGCAAATACGAACCCGAAGTAAGGGGTGCACTTTTCTACACTCATATCTTCAATAACTGCAAGGTCAAAGAAATCAGATTTCCTCAGCGCCATATCGGTTTGTCCACTGTCACAATTAAGGACTGTAAGAATCTGGAGCGAGTGATATTTCCAAATTACCCGGAAATATGGCCCTTAGGGTGCACTGATTATGCGATTATTGGTGATGCGGAATCACCGCCCCCTCCATATGGAGATAATGGATGCATAATATATCAATGTCCTAACTTAAAAGAAGTAGTGTCATTGAGCCCCGAGCCGCCATTATTCATGTATCATACTATATTGGCCACAACTTATTCTATTCTTGACGACCACAGCAGTTGCGTGCTGAAAGTGCCGGCCGGAAGTGAGGATGCCTACAGAGCCGACCCGGTGTGGGGTAAATTCCAGCACATTGAGGGATTTCAGCCCGGAGAGTATGCCGGAGTGGAATCTGTTGGCACAACCGCACAGAGCGCCCCCGAACACACCTCACTGAAAATGACCGTAGGCTCAGACGGACTGACACAGGAGCTTCCCGAGGGTAAAATAGAGATTTTCAACACCACAGGTCAGAAGTTAGCCTCCATCAACCATCCCGGCGGCACATTCCATATTGACCTCCCCTCCGGATTCTACATTATCCATCTCAAATAACCCGGTCCATGATATTCCGCAAAGACCGCGCCACCTTGTGCTGATGGCACGGTCTTTTTACGTATTTTAAAATTCCAAATTTTATATGCAAATTTTTTGCATATTTATTATTTGTGTATTAGCTTTGTGGGTGTAACAACATATCCGAAAATCATAAATATGAACAAACGTCAAGCGCGCTTATCGCAAATAGTAAATATATTGCTTCATAACCAAGTTGGTTCGCAAGAGGAACTTATGGATGAGCTTAAGGCACGCAACTGTGAAGTGACCCAAGCCACTTTGTCACGTGACTTGAAGACACTGCGCACATCCAAAGTTGTAACCGAAATGGGCGGCTACCGTTATGTAATAGCTGCCAACGGCACGGCAGCCGATGAGGTGGCCACGCATGCCATGGACAGCGTTCGTCAGGCGGCCATACTGTCGCTGGCGTTTACGGGCAATATCGCGGTAATCAAAACGCGCAACGGATATGCCGGAGGTCTTGCCTATGACATAGACGAGATTTCATCTCCCCTGTTGCTTGGAACGATAGCCGGAGCCGACACCGTGTTTGTGGCACTGGCCGAAGATGCATCGCGCAACGATTTGTTCACTCTTTTCTCCGCCATACTTCCTGCTAATGTGATAGCTGAATCAAAACAAAATTTCTCCTGACATGATTAAAGCAGCCATTTCCGGGGGTACCACTCCCCAAGCACGTGAGATACTTAAGATATTGATCAACCACCCCGATGTGGAGATAGTGTGTGTGAATGCTCCTGAGGCCGAAGGTATGCTGCTTTCGCAGGTACACCGCGGCCTGAGAGGTGAAACATTCATGCGTTTTACCTCGCAGATGCCGATAGATGATATAGATGTGCTGTTTATGGCTGACACCGAGCCGGGCGCATCAATGAAATTCATGGCAACCCATTCTGTGCCTGAAGGACTGAAGATCATAGATTTGTCGCCCGATTTTCGCGAGGAGTCGCTTAATGACGCTGATTCGCCGTGGGTGTATGCTTTGCCGGAACTGAACCGCAAGCCTCTGGTGCGCGGTGCTACGCGAGCTTCCATGCCGGGTCCGCTGGCAAGTGCAGTGCTGCCGGCTCTGCTTCCGCTGGCCAAGAATCTTTTGCTTAACTCCACCATACATATTAATGCTGTTCAGGCTGAGCCTCAGGCCGAACCGGGTGAGCCGCTTGCTCTGCTGGAGCATGAGGAGGATGCCGAGATACGGGGCGCACTCGGCACATTGCAGGCAAGTTTTCACAGCGAGATGCTGTATGTGGTGACGGCCGGAGGATGGCAGAACGGATTGGCCGCCACTGTGTATATGGAGTCGGCGGTAAGTGTAAATGAGATAGAAAAACTATATGAGGAGTTTTTCTCCGACCACAGTTTCACTCTTGTGGCCGATACGCTGCCCACGCTTATGGAGGTGGCCGGCACAAACAAGTGCATAATACATCTCCAGAAATCGGATCCGTGGCTGGTGATAAACGTGGCCATTGACGATAAAATCAAAGGCGCAGCCGGCTCGGCAGTGCATGTGATGAATCTGATGTTCGGATTGCAGGAACGTGTGGGCCTGATGCTGAAATCGCACTGATAAATAAGCCCGCCCCGGCTTTTGGGTCAGGGGATTTTGTGGGGTGAAAGGATACGCTCGCCAAGGTATTTGGCGAGCTCTTTTTTCATTTCGTTGAGTTCGGCTATGCGCTGCATCAGTGTGCGCACGGCTTCAAAATCATGGTCTGGTGCGGCATATGTTTCGCCTATTTTTTTCATGGTGGCGCTTATGTCGCACTCAATCAAAGCTTCTTTGAGGTTATATACGGCACGGGGCAACAGCTCGTAAAGCTTGTCTTCTTCGCCGGCTATTTTGGCGTACTTGGTGTGAATTTTGCTGAGCTTGTGGCGGGAGCTTACAAGCTCGGTTGTGATGCGGCGCACAATGTCGTCGGGGCTTGATGCCAACACCTTTTCTATATATAAGGCGGAAAACTGCAGCAGTGAGTCCTGCATGCTGGCTTCAGCGGTTTCTCTTAACTGCTTTTCGGCCATGTCTATGCTTGCCACATCCTCGGCAGTATGCCGTATATGCTCTATTCCCTCGCTGATTTGTTTCCGGCGCGCTTCCTCGGCTTTTATGCGGAAGGCATTGTAGTCGGATTCCCAAGATGTGCTGACTTGCTTGGCTGCCTCGAACACATGCGCGAGATGGGAATTGGAAAGTGTGATGCCGTCTTCCCTCAGTTCGTGGTCAACGTATTCAATGACGCTCATGGGCCGTACATTGCCCTCATCATCAACCGGCACATCACAGAGGTACATCATTCCATATTTGAGCACATAGCGTAGCAGTTCCCGCTCATACGGCATAAGGAACCCGGCATTTCCTGACGGCTTAGCTTCCGTCGGGGGGGATGGGGCAACAGCTTCAACACGGGCAGTGTCGGTAGTGTCGGATTGGTCCTGAGGCTCTGCGGGCAGGCCGGCAGCCTCTCGGTTGCGTCGCCGCTGCGCGTCAAGGGATTCACGCTCCCGTCGTTCGGCAATGAATTTTGCTACCTGAAGAGTGAGCACTTTTTCGTCAATCTGCATGGTGCGGCTGCACTCTCCGATATACACGGTGCGTGTAATCGGGTCAGGAATCATTGATATGGAGCGGACAATATCCTGCACCACTCTTGAGCGCGCAATAGGGTCATTCTCGACTCCGCGCATGAGAATGTCGGTTTTGAAACGTATGAAATCTGTTTCATGCTTTTCAAGATACTCTTCAACTTCGCCGGAACTGTGGTTTTGGGCGAAACTGTCGGGGTCATCGCCGTCCGGCAACAGGAGTACCTTGATGTTGAGTCCCTCGGCCAGCAGCATGTCGATGCCTCGCAGGGAGGCTTTGATGCCGGCGGGGTCGGAATCGTAGATTACGGTTACATTCTCGGTGAAGCGGTGTATGAGGCGTATCTGCCCTTCGGTAAGCGAGGTGCCGGAAGATGCAACCACATTTTCCACTCCGCTCTGGTGCATGGAAATGACATCCATGTACCCTTCTACAAGGATGCACTTGTTCTTGCGCACTATGGCCTGTTTTGCCTGATAAAGTCCGTAAAGCTCACGGCTTTTCTTGTAAACGGATGATTCGGGGGAATTGACATATTTGGCTACATCCTTGTCCTTGCGCAGCGTGCGTCCGCCAAAGGCCACAACCTTGCCGCTGACGGTGAAAACCGGATAAATCACACGCCCGCGAAACCTGTCCTGCACTGTGCCACGCTCGGTGCGGTAACATAGCCCGGTTTCAAGCAGATATTGCTCGGTAAAACCTTTGCGCAGGGCGGCTTGTTGCAGGTCATCACGTTTTTCAAGCGCATATCCGAGATGAAAACGCTTGATCATGGCCTCGTTGATGCCGCGTTCGCGGAAATAAGCAAGACCGATGTTTTGCCCGTCGGGAGTGTTGGCCATCACATCCTCAAAATGGTGCATGGCGAAATCATTTATGGCAAGCATGCTTTCGCGTTCGCTTGCTTCCTGACGCTCCTTGTCGGTCAGCTCACGCTCCTCAATCTCGATGTTGTATTTCTTTGCAAGGTATTTCAGAGCCTCATAGTAGGACATCTGCTCCAGTTCCATGATGAAATTGACCGCACTGCCTCCCTTTCCGCAGCTGAAGCATTTGCATATCCCCTTGGTCTTGCTCACAGAGAAACTTGGGGTGCGCTCATTGTGAAAGGGGCACAGACCTATGTAGCCGGAGCCTCTGCGCTTGAGATGCACAAAGTCGCTCACCACCTCCACAATGTCGGCGGCGTCAAGGATGCGCTGTACGGTGCCCGGGTCAATTTTTCTCATATCATCACAAAAGTAGTCAAATTTTGGTGACCTGCATGCCATTCACACGGATTTTGTTTTCATCCATGAGCGCACGCAGATGGGGGACCAATGCAGCCGGCGCAACCGAAAGCTGCTGTGCTATGTAATCGACAGTATGGCCTCCGGGCTGTGAGGCGAGCCGGAGTATCTGCTCTTTTATTCCGGGTTTGGAGCGATTGAGCCGGGAGCGACAGTAGTCGCACCGGCCGCACGGCTCTGCCGGTTTTTCTCCGAAATACTCCAGCAACATGTTGCTGCGGCATTTGTCGGTACGATACACAAATTCCTTCATTGCCTGAACGCGGTGCTCCAAGCGTTTGCGCTGGTCTTCGTACACGGACTTGGGTATGGCGATGTATTTCGGCTCTTCCCGCGATGTGGTGTAAACAAGATAAGGTGTGGAGCTGCGGGGAACATAGTGCAGCACTTTTTCGCGGGCCAGTTCAAGCAGCGACTGATAAACGCGCTCCTCACTGAGTGCGGTGCGGGAGGATATGAGTGATTCGGAAATCTGGACATAATCGGCAAACAGGCCGGTATATGTGCGCAGAATCATCTGGAGCACGGTGTCGGCGTCATTGTTGAGCCGGAATGTGTATAGCTCGTCCTTGCTGCATGTAATCATGATGCGTGAGCGTGTGGAAACCTCATCCACATAATCCACATATCCGGCACGCGAAAGAATCAGCATGGCATTACGGGCAGCCATCGGCGGAAGCTGAAACAGTTCGCAGAACATTGTGAAATTAAATTCATAGACCATGCCGTAGCCGCTGCCCACGGCCACATTCAAAAAGTTTCCGGCAAGCTCATACACTCTGCGAATGAAATCTTTGGGCGGGAACGCTTCGTTCAGCCGCCGTGTGAGTGACGATTTGTCGTATTGCGATGCTATCATCACGGCAAATGCAGGCTTTCCGTCGCGCCCGGCACGCCCGGCTTCCTGATAATATTCCTCAAGCCCCATGGGGATGTCCATGTGCACCACCACGCGCACATCGGGTTTGTCGATGCCCATGCCGAAAGCATTGGTGGCTACCATGACACGGATTTGCGATGCTTTCCACCGGTTTTGCTTGTCGTTTTTGTCCTCCACGGCCAGGCCTGCATGATAGAAGTCGGCGCTTATGCCCTCATGAACAAGGAACTGCGCAATTTCGCGCGTGCGTTTTCGCGAGCGCACATACACTATGGCAGAACCGGAAGTGGCTTTGAGAACCTGAAGGAGCATGCCGTCCTTGTGGTCGGCGTATCGTGCCACGTAGCTCAGATTGTTGCGGGCAAAGCTGCGTGCCAGCACATTAGGCGCTTTGAATTCCAGCCGCTCCATTATGTCGGCAGTGACATCGGGCGTGGCACTTGCGGTAAGAGCCAGAACAGGTGCGTCGGGGTAAAGATGGCGGAGTTGGGCTATCTTGAGATAGGAGGGCCGGAAATCATAGCCCCACTGCGATATGCAGTGGGCCTCGTCCACCACTATAAGGCTGACATTTAGGCCGGTTATGGTGTCCATGAAGCTTGAGGACTGGAGCTTTTCGGGCGAAAGATACAGAATCTTGGCTTTCCCCAAGCGGCAACGGTCAAGCCCGAGGCGGTGTTCGCTGCGGGTTAGTCCGGAGTGAAGAGCCACAGCGCGGATGCCTATGGCATGCAGGTTGTCAACCTGATCCTTCATCAGCGAGATAAGGGGCGTTACCACGATGGTCAGCCCCGGTAGCATCATTGCCGGGACCTGAAAGGTGATGCTTTTGCCGCCACCGGTTGGCAGCAGCCCCAAAGTGTCGCGCCCCGCCAGCACGCAATCTATTATATCGCGCTGGCGGGGGCGGAATGAGGTGTAACCCCAGTACTGCTCCAGTATCTCCTCGGGAGTGGACATGGGGACTGTTTATTTTACATGTATCTCCTTGATGAGGAGCTGTATGTCGGGAGTGGAGGACCTGTGCTTGTTGTCTTCGATTGTGAAGCAGATGTCGAACGGCTTGCGTGCGTGGATGTGTTCAAAATACTGGCTCATGTTGAATGCAATGCCGTTGAACACCTTGCCGGAGGTGTCATCCACAAGTTCAAGCTTGATGTGCTCCAGATTCTTGCCTACGAGTTTGCTGGTGCCGAAATCCATTACCGAGCGGGCGCAGAACACGGGTTTGTTGTTTCCCGGGCCGAAGGGGTTAAAATGCCTGAGCATGTTCACGAACTCCGGTGTTATCTGCGAAAAGGTAAGGAATGCGTCAATTTCCAGCAGCGGTGTGAGCTGCTTGTCGGTGATGTTGGCAGCCACGTATTCCTCAAACCGGCGGGTGAATTCCGGAATGTTCTCTTCCTTGAGGCTCAGGCCCACGGCGTAGGCGTGACCGCCGAAGTTCTCAAGCAGGTCGCGGGCGGAGTCCACAGCTTTGTAGATGTCAAAGCCCTGAACGGAGCGGGATGAGCCGGTGGCAAGGCCGTTGGCAAGCGTGAGCACCACCGAGGGCTTGTAGTAAAGCTCGGTGAGGCGCGATGCCACAATGCCTATTATCCCTTTGTGCCAGTCCTTGTTGTAAATTACGATTGATTTCTTGTCATCAAGCATTTCGCCGTTTGCTTCAAGAATGGCATTGGCCTCTTCGGTGATGCGCTTGTCCAGCTCCTTGCGGTCCTTGTTGTACTGGTCAATGGCTTTCGCTTTTTCGTATGCGTCGGCGGCATCGCGAGCCACAAGCAGCTCCACGGCTTCGCGGCCGCTCTGCATGCGTCCTGAAGCGTTGATGCGCGGGCCTATTTTGAAAATCACATCTGAAATGGTGATTTCCTTGCCTGTAAGACCGCAGATGCGTATTATGGCGCGCAGCCCCATGTTGGGGTTGTTGTTGAGACGGCGCAGTCCGTGGTAGGCCATGATGCGGTTTTCATCCACCATCGGGACGATGTCGGCGGCTATGCTCACGGCCACAAGGTCAAGCAGCGCGTCCAGCTCGGCATCGCCAATGCCGTTGCTTTTGGCAAATGCCTGCATGAGCTTGAATCCAACGCCGCACCCCGACAGGTGGGGGCAGGGATAGGTGCTTCCCTCAAGCTTGGGGTTGAGTATGGCCACAGCGTCCGGGAGTTCATCGTCGGGCACATGGTGGTCGCAGATTATGAAGTCAATGCCCAGCGACTTGGCATAGCGAATCTCCTCGATGGCTTTGATGCCGCAATCAAGGATGATTATCAGCCGCACATCCTGAGATGCGGCGTAGTCAATGGAGCGTAACGAAATACCATACCCTTCGTCGTATCGGGTAGGGATGTAATACTCGATATTGGAGTAAAAATTTTGCAGGTATTTATATACCAATGCTACGGCTGTGGTGCCGTCCACATCATAGTCGCCGTAAACCATGATGCGCTCTTTGGCACCCATTGCTTTGTTGAGCCGGGCAACGGCCTTGTCCATGCCGGGCATCAGAAACGGGTCGTGCAAATCCTTGAGGGAGGGGTGGAAAAATTTTTCCGCCTCTTTCACCGAAGAAATGCCGCGCTGCACCAGTAACTCGCTCACGGGCGGGCAACTGGCGTATCGTTTAGCTAATTCCGATTCTAATTTCTGCTCTTCTGAAGTAAGGGGTGCATAATTCCATTTACTTGTCATTTATGATGTTTTTTCTATTTCATGGTGGTGGCGGATAGAGCTTTAGGCAGCTCTGCGCAGCACGTTCATGGCGCATAGGAGTGGAGAGAGGGCGCCAAATGCCACTGTCCGCGCTATGAGGCTGAGGAGAACACCGGATGTGAAAAAATTTGCAAGTAAACTAATGCAAGGCTACTGCAAGAGAAAGAGTGAGGGACGGCTGGCCTCGTTTGCGACGAAATATTTGAGCACAAAAATAGGAAAAATTTATGAGAAAACCCAGTATGGCCAGCACAAATAATTGTTAAAGCAGGTTACGTTGTTGTTACGGTTTGGAGATGTGCACATCGAGCTGGGGGAACGGGAATGATGCGCCGCTCTTTGGCAGACGGTCGTAGAATGCTTCGTTGTAGTCGTAAAACACGCTCCAGAAGTCGCTGCTCTTGACCCAAGCGCGCACGGTGAGCACGATGGCGCTGTCGCCAAGCTCGCCTAATCTGACGGTGGGAGTGCGGTCCACTGCGGGACGCAGCTGGCGTAGGCGCGCTTCCTGACGGCGTTCGCGCTCGGCAATGTCGGCGCGGATGGCATCGCGGTGCGAGAAGAGCCGGTTCCAGAAGCCTTTTTTCGCTTGGTCGGGAGCGGAAGAGTCGCGGGAATCGGAGGTCATGTCGGCATCGTCATAATTGTCAAGAGAGTGCGTTCCCTGAATTATGCGTTTGTCGGTGCTGAACATGTCAAGGATGAGCTTGCGTGCCGCTTCCACATCGTTGCCGTAACTGAGGCCGATGTTCCACTCCACGCGGCGGTACCGTTCGCGGCTCCAGTTGTTGATACTACCGGTAGATAGTCCGCCGTTGGGGATGATGATGGATTTGTTGTCGGGTGTGCAGATTATGGTGCTGAAGATCTGAATCTCCATCACTGTTCCGGCATATCCCTGAGCCTCGATGTAGTCGCCGATTTTATATGGCTTGAGCAGGAGTATGAGCACGCCGCCGGCAAAATTCTGGAGGGTTCCGCTCAGGGCCATACCTATGGCAACGCCGGCCGAAGCAAAGAGCGCGAGGAACGAGCTGGTGGGTATGCCCAAAATCCCTATCACGGTGATGATGAGGATGAAATAGAGCACTATGCGGATAAGTGAGAGGATGAATGTGCTCAGCGAGGCATCCACATTGCGGCGCAGAAGGATATTGCCTATGAACGTGTGGATTTTGCGAATTATGAATTTTCCGGCATAGAATATGGCAACGGCGATGGCGATGCTGATTACCAGTTCTACCGTACCTGAGGCGAGACGGCTCAGAAAATCATCGAGGGTGAGATTCTTGAGCGATGAAGCCTGCGCTTCAGCAGTTTTTGTGGCGGTGGTGTCCACCGGGAACAAATTGTCGGGAAATTGTAGCATAAAAAAGACAAAAAATATGTTTTGCAGCTGCAAAATTACTCATAATTGAGAAAATCCGTTATCTTTGCACCTACAAATAATCCCCAGACATATTAAACTACTTTATATCTACTAATCATGGTCAACTCCAAACCTTATGTTATCGGCATAGACATGGGCGGCACCAATACGGTGTTCGGCATTGTAGATGCTCGTGGCGTGGTACTCGCCAGCAACTCTATCAAAACCCGTAAGCACGCCAATATCAATGATTATATTGACGAACTTTATGAAGAGACCATGCGTCTCGTCAAGCAGCTGGATGCCGAAGGCAAGATATTCGGCATAGGCGTGGGCGCACCCAATGCCAACTATTTCACCGGCATGATTGAAGACGGCGTGAATCTTCCCTGGCCCACCCCCATACCTTTTGCACAGATGCTCAGTGACAAGTTCGGCATACCTGTAGCCATAACCAACGATGCCAACGCCGCCGCTATCGGCGAAATGACCTATGGCGTGGCCCGTGGTATCAGGGATTTCATCATGATTACCCTCGGCACCGGTGTGGGCAGCGGTATTGTCATCAACGGTCAGCTTGTTTACGGACATGACGGTTTTGCCGGAGAGCTTGGCCATGTGATAGTGAAGCGCAACAACGGCCGTCTGTGTGGCTGTGGCCGCACCGGATGTCTTGAGACATACTGCTCCGCTACGGGCGTGGCACGTACCGCACGCGAATTTCTTGAACTTCGCGAGGACCCGTCATTGCTCCGCAATATGCCGATAGAGGACATCACATCCAAAGATGTGTACGATGCAGCTATGGCAGGCGACAAGCTTGCTCAGAAAGTGTTTGAATACACCGGCAACATACTCGGAGAGGCACTTGCAGATTTCACCGTGTTCTCCGCGCCTGAGGCATTTGTGCTGTTCGGCGGTCTGGCCAAGAGCGGCGAGCTGCTTCTCAAGCCGCTTCGTGAAAGCATGGAGCGCAATATGCTCAGCATATGGAAAGGCAAAGTCAAGATACTGTCCTCAGAGCTTAAGGAAGCTGATGCAGCCGTGCTCGGTGCCAGCGCACTGGGATGGGAGGCCAAATCAGTCACTTCCACCATGGCACAGCTTTCGAGCACAGCTCCCGCAGCTCCTGTTGCATAAGAAAATCATAAACAGCAATAACGGGGCCGACCGCAATGTCGGCCCCATATTTTTCAAATCCGGTTGAAGGATGAAACGGACTCCCGATTATTCGTTTGAACTGACCATGCGGGTGCGCGACTATGAGGTGGACTCACAGGGTATAGTGAACAATGCCAACTACCTGCATTATATGGAGCACACGCGCCATGAGTTCTGCCGCATGGCAGGCACCTCATTTCGCGCCATGCAGCAACAGGGCATTGATCCGGTGCTCCGCAAGGTGGAGATAGAGTATCTCACTCCGTTGCGTCTGGGTGAGGAGATGGTGAGCAAGCTTGCCATAAGGCGCGAGGGCGCAAAGTTTGTGTTTGAGCAGGACATTTATAAATTGCCCGGCGGCGAGCCGGTGGCCAAGGCCGACATTTGGGTGGTGTGCCTTGAAAACGGGCGTCTTACCCGTGGGGATGTGCTTGCGGAGGCGTTTGCCGATTATCTTTGATGAGCGACACTTTAGTTTACCGAATAGCGTTTGCGTCACTGCGCGGCATCAATGCTGTCATGGCACGTGAGCTTATGGCGCGTCTTGGCAGCGAGGAGGAGTTTTTTCGTGCCTCGCGCTCGCAGCTTGCAGCCATTATGGGGTTTCGCAACCGGCTCATGGAGCCTGACTACAGGCGCAGGATGGTGGAGGATGCACGGCGCGAGGCCGATTTCATCAGTGCCAACTCCATCAACGCGGTTTATTACACCGATGAGGGTTATCCCGAGCTGCTTGCCAATTGCGATGACGCTCCGCTGATGCTCTATTCGCTGGGCGATGCCGACCTGAGTCCGCGCTATTCCATAGCTGTGGTGGGCACGCGGCATGCCACGCCGTACGGGCTGGATTTTACGGACAGGCTTGTGAAGGGGCTTGCCGAAAGGGTAAACGGAGAGGTCACAGTGCTGAGCGGTCTGGCGTACGGGGTGGATGTGGCAGCCCACAAGGCAGCCATGCGCTACGGTCTTCCGACGATAGGTGTGCTGGCACACGGGCTCAACACTATTTATCCGGCAGTACACAGGGCGGTGGCGGCCGACATGGTGCGTCAGGGCGGGGCGCTTGTCACCGACTATCGGTCGATAGATGCCGTACACAAGGGCAATTTTCTGGCGCGCAACCGTATAGTGGCCGGAATGAGCCACTGCCTGATAGTGGTGGAATCGGCACGCAAGGGCGGAGCAATGGTTACGGCAAAAATAGCATCGGGGTATTGCCGCGATGTGTTCGCGCTTCCGGGGCGTATATCCGACACTTACAGCCAAGGGTGCAACCGCCTCATAACCCTGTGCGTGGCCAAGCTGGTGCAGGATGTGGACGATATAATCGAGGATATGAACTGGCCATTGAAGGAGCAGCGTGTCAATGCCGACGCACAGCAGAGCCTGTTTCCGTCGCTGTCGCCCGACCAAGAGGCGGTGGCGCGGTATCTGGGCGAGCACGGTGAAGCGCAGCTCAACCGACTGTCGGTTGAGCTTGACATACCGGTGGGCAGACTTATGTCGGCCCTTATAGAGCTGGAGTTTCAGGGATTGGTAACAGCATTTCCGGGCGGCACGTACCGTAAGGCTGTGCCGTGACCTTTTGTGCCTGTAAAATTGTTATATTACCAAAATCAAGTGAATCCATTATGGAAAAGAAAATCATAGCATCATCAGAGCTTATCATCAACCCCGACGGGTCGGTGTTTCATCTCCATTTGCTGCCCGAGCAGCTCACCGACCGCATTATACTGGTGGGGGACCCCGCGAGAGTGAACATGGTGGCGGAATTTTTTGACACGCGCACATTTGAGGTGCAGAGCCGCGAGTTCCATACCATCGGCGGCACATATCAGGGCAAGCCCATAATGTGCCTGAGCCACGGCATAGGACCCGACAACATAGATATTGTGATCAATGAGCTTGATGCTCTTGCCAATATTGACTTTGCCACCCGTGAGGTGCGCCCCGACCACCGTACCCTGCACATGGTGCGCATAGGCACAAGCGGTGCACTTCAGCCCGAATTGAAGCTTGGCACTCCGGTCATAGCCGAGAAGTCAATAGGGTTTGACGGAGTGCTCAACTATTACGCCGGGCGCAACGATGTGTCCGACCTTGAGTTTGAGCATGATTTCTGTAGTCATGTGGATTGGAACCCGCTGTGGGCCAAGCCGTATGTGGTGGATTCGGACGAGCATCTCGTGAACCTGATAGGTCGTGACGATATGGTGCGCGGCGTGACAATATCGGCGGTGGGATTTTACGGACCGCAGGGACGCGAGTTGCGTCTGCCGCTTGCCAATCCCGACCTCAATCACCGCATAGAGGAGTTTCGCCACAAAGGTCGCAAGGTGACCAACTATGAGATGGAGAGTGCTCCTTTGCAGGGTCTTGCAAGGCTTATGGGCCATAAGGCCATGACAGTGTGCTCGATCATAGCCAACCGCATGCGCCATGATGCAACTCCCAACTATAAGACGGCGGTACGCGATCTCATAGGCACTGTGCTTGACCGTATCTGACAGTAAAAATTTTGTATTGGCAAAATTCCGGGTTGGTGGCGATGTGACCTGACCCGGAATTGCGTGTGTGCGGAAATTTGCGTAACTTTGCGGCTCATAAACCGCTTAGCAAACAAATAATATAAGATATGGCACTTCAATGTGGTATTGTGGGTCTACCCAATGTGGGCAAATCCACTCTTTTCAACTGTCTGTCAAATGCCAAGGCACAGTCGGCCAATTTCCCGTTCTGCACCATTGAACCTAATGTAGGCGTAATCACCGTGCCCGATGACCGTCTCACCACCCTTGTGGAAATGTGCAATCCGCGCAGCGTGGTGCCGGCCACAGTGGAGATTGTGGATATAGCCGGTCTGGTGAAAGGGGCAAGCAAGGGCGAGGGCCTTGGCAACAAGTTTCTGGCAAATATACGTGAAACAGATGCCATAATACATGTGCTCCGCTGTTTTGACGACGACAATATAACCCATGTGGACGGTTCGGTGGATCCCGTTCGCGACAAGGAAATCATAGACTACGAGCTTCTTATCAAGGACCTTGAAACCGTGGATAGCCGCATAGCCAAGACGCAGAAGCAGGCTCAGACCGGAGGCGACAAGATTGCGAAAATGCAATATGAGGTGCTTGCCAAATACAAGGAGGCGCTGGAGCAGGGCAAGCCGGCCCGTTCGGTGGAATTTGACACTGTGGACGAGCAGAAATATGCCCGCGACCTGTTCCTGCTCACCAACAAACCGGTGCTGTATGTGTGCAATGTGGATGATGCTTCCGCCGCTACGGGCAATGCTTATGTAGAGGCTGTGCGCAAGGCTACCGCCGAAGAAAATGCGCAGATACTGGTGGTTGCGGCACAAACCGAAGCAGAGATTGCCGAGCTTGACACCTTTGAGGACCGACAGATGTTTCTGGCCGAGATCGGACTGGAGGAGAGCGGTGTATCGCGTTTGATACGCGCCGCCTATTCGCTGCTTGATCTTCAGACATTTTTCACAGCCGGTGCTGATGAGGTGCGCGCATGGACTTTCCTGCGCGGCAGCAAGGCTCCCAAATGTGCCGGCATTATCCATACTGATTTTGAGAAAGGATTTATTCGCGCCGAGGTAATAAAATATCAGGATTATGTGGAGCTTGGCTCGGAAGCTGCGGTGCGTCAGGCCGGAAAAATGAATATTGAGGGCAAGGAATACGTGGTGCAGGACGGTGACATAATGCACTTCCTTTTCAACGTATAAATTCAAGGAATCAACAGCAAAAATAAAGACCGCGCCATCGGGTTTTGATGGACGCGGTCTTTGTGCTTTTCCTCAAGCGGGTTATTTGAGATGGATGATGTAGAGACCGGCGGAGAGGTCAATATGGAATGTGCCGCCGGGGTGATTGATAGTGTGGAGCTTTTGCCCCGTGGCGTTGAAAATCTCTATTTTACCCTCGGGAAGTTCCTGAGTCAATCCGTCCGAGCCTACGGTCACTTTCAGTGAGGTGCATTCATCGACATTCTGTGTCGCGCTTACGCTTTCTACTCCGGCATACTCTCCCGGCTGGAACCCTTCAATATATTTGAATTTACCCCACACCGGGTCGGCCCTGTAGGCATCCTCGCTCCCGGCCGGCACTTTCAGCACGCAACTGCTGAAATCATCAAGAATAGTGACATCGGTGCATATTTCTTCTGCCTCGCTGTAATATCGGAACGGTACCGGATCCGGAGAAAGACACACTACTTCTTTGAGATTCGGGCAGTTGTGAATCTTGCATTGCTCATCGTAATAAGGGGTGCATTCGCTGCAGGTATAGTTGGGATAGCGAGATGCAAGAGGACGCAGTTTTTCAATATCCGGAAATATAATGCACTCAAGCGAGGGATGGCTGTTGAACATACCCCAAGGAATTCCCATATATCTTTTCGGCAAGCGCACTTCCTTAATCTTACAGTTGAAGAATGTGCGTGCTCCGAAATTTAGTATAATATCATAGTCGCAATCGTTTTCTATGAACCGAAGGTCTGTGATTTCAGATTCGTCAAACATGTGAACTCCGATTTCCCATAACCATGTACCGAAGGTGCATGCCGTTGTTTTGGTTCCGGAAAGAGCGAAGTGATTTAGTGTAACGGCTTTTGAAAGGTCAAGTCCGTTTTTCACATTTGTTCCTGCAAAGGCATACTCGCCCACACTTTCTATTATACCGGATATGTTCAAGACCATATCACCGCAATCTTTGAAAGTCTTGGCACTTATCACGCATTTTGGAGAAGACATGTTGAACTCCTTAAGTCCCTCGCGCCCTTCAAACAGAGATTCGTTAAGAACCACTACATCATAGGTGTCACCGTTTATTGATATGGTCGGCGGTATGGTTATAACACCGTTGTCAGGGATATGCTTTACTTCACTCACACTCGCCCAAATCACATCTGTTCTTATCGGGTATAAATATGGGGGATTTGGAGTAACATCCACATATTCCACTATTTCATATCCTATGCCGTCAATCTCTATTTTGTCGCCAACCTCTGCTTTGCTGGTGAACGATATGGCCGGCAGGGCAATTATTAATGCGGTTATTCTTTTCATGATGATTTTAATTTGGAATGTACATTTTTACGTTTGAAACAGGATATCCGTTCACCATTAGCGATGCCGTCAGGACTCCGCTACATTGACAAGCAGGATGGAGAGCAGTATTCGCATAAGGTGGTAGTGGTTGGTTATAAGAAAGTGGTATCAGATTTCGGGTGCGATATAGTGATTAAATCGTGAATAACCAAAAAATTGGTTAAAAATGCGTTGGTGGTGAGAATGTTGCTGTTTGACGATTTGTCGGGTTCACATCTTTTAATCACTTTTAGTGAATGTGAATGCGACTTTAGGCCACGACATATTGTTTTATAGGTGTAGTTTAGAAAAAAGGACCCTACATCCCTCGTCCTTAATTGTCGAGTAGAGATTACTGGAGATTAAGGCTCTCATAAATAAATAGTTGAAACGGCAAGGGCGGAGCGCATGAGTGCTCCGCCCTTTGTGTTTGATGCAGCAATGTGGTGCTATTTTGAGAATTGGAACAGCAATACGGTTTGGCGTGTGTCGCAGCTGCGGTGGTGTGAGTCAAGCAGTTGGGTCACGTTGTAGCCCCGGGCGATGAGTTGCGGGCGGATGGATGCTATGTCGGTTTCACCAATGAGGAGGTATCCCGACCGTGGGAGTCGGGCTGTGTCGAGCACTCTCAGACGGTCATCAAGATAGAAATTGATGGTATAGTAGCGTAGCATGTCGGTGCCCACCCAAGAGTAAACGATGCTGTTGCGTGGCACAATGCTGTCCACGGCCTGAGCCACAGGGCGGTCGCTTTTGGCTCCGAGCACCACCGGAAGCACGCCTCCGGCGGTGAACCAGAGCATGACGAGGGTGGTGGTCACTGCTGCATTGAAGCAGAACAAGGGCTTGCGGCATAGCAGCAGATACAATGTCTGCAATCCGCAGGCCATGCATGTGAGGAGGAGGCCCCATGCCACAACCCCGTGGGGAATCTGTGCCAACAGTGAGGCCATAGGGCCGTGTGCCAACGGCATATCGCCCCGGTAGCGGGCGTATAAGAGAAGCGCAGGCACAATTACGGCAAGGGCCGCTATGATGCCGCAGTAGGTTTTGAGGAGGCGGCGAGCGGCGAGAGATCCGTTGGCCAACCACAGCACGAGTAGCGTGAGCATGTAGGCCATGAACGGATACATCGGCAGGAGATAAACGCTGCGCTTGCTTGAGGGGATGCAGTAGAAAATGAAGATTACGGCGGCGCACACAGTGGAGTAGAGGGTGGCGGGGTGCATGCGGCGCATTCTTGTCCAGCTGTCGCCGATCCAAGAGGCGTGGGCAAGGACTTTCCACCTTGCCACGAACAAAGCAAGGAGTGCGAGCAGCGTGTATGGAAGCCATCCGGCAATCAGGGTCACAATGTTGTACCACCAAGGGTTGACATGCGATTCATAGCTCATGGTGCCGGTGAGGCGGCCGAAGTTTTCTTCCCAAGCAAGGTCAAAAAATTCCTGACCGCCCATGTGCCATGCGGCGATGTACCATATAGCCGGGATGATGAGTGCAAGTATGCCCGAGGCCACCATTTTGCCAAAAAGAGGCAGAAATCTGTCGCCGCGCATCAGGCCGTATATTCCCAAACAGAGGCACGGCAGCAATATAGCCACCGGTCCTTTGGTGAGCATGCCCATGGTCATTAATACAATGGCGGTCCAAGGGAGTCCCCGGCTACCACGGTGGCGGTAGTTGTAGAGGGAATAAAGCGCTCCCACCATGCATGCGGTAAGCACCATGTCCACGCGGCAGGCCATTCCTGCGCGCCACACTTCGATGCAGCTTGCCATGATGAGGGCTGTCATGCCTCCCCGGCGTCGGGAGCCGGAGTGCCGTTTGAAAAACTTGTAGGTGGCCACACCCATGGCTATGACCGCAATGGCGCTTGGCAGGCGTGAGGTGAACTCCGACACCGAGCCTGTAAGGAGCGACAAGAGGGCTATGCACCAAGCCAAAAAGGGTGGTTTGTAGGGTATGTCACCGCCAAAACTCTCGGGCAGAATCCAATTGCCGGTCTGGAGCATAGATACGGCCACAATGGCCTCGCGTGGTTCGCCCTTGGTGTTGAAAAGAGACATTCCGAGCCATGGCAGGAATGTCAATGCCAATAGAATCAGCACTATAAGGGTGGAATGTCGTCGTAGCAGGTCCGATATGTTCATATTTATTTCAGGGTATGTGAGGGCAAATATACTGAAAATTCCTAAATTTGCATTCCTGTTATGTCACAACACCGCTCATTGCTCATAATAAACCCTATAGCGGGTACATCGTCAAAGCAGCAGCTTCCAGAGGCCGTTGCCCAAGCTCTTGCATCGCTGAATACCGAGCTTACGGTGCGCTACACCACCGGCAGCGGCGATGCCACTCAGTTTGCGCGTCATGCGGTGGCTGAAGGGATGAACGCCGTGCTTGCAGCCGGTGGCGACGGCACGGTGAACGAAACTGCCAAGGGGTTGTCGGGAAGCAATGTGCCGCTGGGCATAATACCATGCGGGTCGGGCAACGGGCTGGCCCGTCACCTCGGCATACCGCTGGATATACGCGGTGCCTTGAATGTGCTGAAACTGCAGAACGTGGTGGACTGCGATCACGGCAGTGTCAACGGCAAACCGTTTTTTTGCACATTCGGCATAGGGTTTGACGCGGCTGTAAGCGATGTGTTTGCGCGCTCCAAGCAACGCGGCAAGCTTACCTATGTGCGCTCAACGGTGGAGCAGTATTTCTCGTATCAGCCCGAAACGTACGCCATATCGGCCAACGGCACCGACATTACTGAAAAGGCATTTCTGGTGGCTGTGTGCAATGCGTCGCAGTATGGCAACAATGCATATATAGCTCCCCGCGCGTCCATTACTGACGGACTTCTGGATGTGACGGTGGTGCATGCGGGCAATCTGCTTACCACGGCTCTCGTGGGCCTGGACCTGCTTACGGGGATGATAGAGGAGAATATGCTTACGCACACATTCCGTTCGGCGGAAATCATGATCAGCCGCTCGGCACCCGGGGTGGTACACCTTGACGGTGAGCCGTTGACCATGGATGCGGAGCTGCATATAAAATGTCATGCGGGCGCGCTGAGGGTGTTTACTCCTACGAGCGACACACCGTTCGTGCCCATTATCACTCCCGCGCGCGACATGATGCGCGATCTGCGCTCGCAGCTGCGCACCCTTCTGCACATATAGGTTAAGAGCCGGCTCGACAATATCTGTTAACGGCAAGGTCGCATAGCTTGAGGTGATAACGCTGCCTCTTTACAGCAAGAGCGATGGCATATTTCGCCTGTATTCTATTCATGCTCAGATACATCTGACTCTAATATCTTCCATCAAGTCTTCGCGGAACGAAAATTACCATCGCCTCGGCCACTCGCCGTGCATCTTTGCCCGCTTGTTTCGGTCACAATGGAGCCACATTGCTCCCTCACTGCGCGAACAAATCTGCGCGACGATTGACCGCCTTGCCGTTAACAGATATTGTTGAGCCGGCTCTATCCCGGCTCTATCCCGGCTCTATCTATCTAAGAGAGACCATATCGTTTCGGTATTGGTAATGTGATTTTTATTTTTTAACTTTGCGGCGAAAATTTATGCACACCATGGACCGTAAAGTCAGAGTAAGATTTGCGCCCTCACCCACAGGGCCTCTTCATATAGGCGGCGTAAGAACCGCACTGTACAATTATTTGTTTGCACGCCGCAACGGAGGCGACATGATACTCCGTATTGAGGATACTGATTCGCAGCGTTTTGTGCCGGGAGCCGAAGATTATATCAATGAGGCTCTTGCATGGCTGGGGATAAAGATTGACGAGGGCGTGAGAGAGGGTGGCGCCTACGGGCCCTACAAGCAGAGCGAGCGCCGCGACATCTATCGCGAGCATGTGAAGATGCTGCTTGACAACGGCAAGGCTTATGTGGCGTTTGACACTCCTGCCGAGCTGGAAGCTGCGCGCGCTGCCACGCCCAATTTTCAATACGATGCATCTACCCGTGGGAAAATGCGCAATTCGCTCACTCTCGGTGATGAGGAAACGGCAAGGCTTATAGCCGAAGGCACACCTTATGTGGTGCGATTCAAGATTGAGCCGGGCCGCGATGTGGAGGTGAACGACCTGATTCGCGGCAAGGTTACCATCAACTCGTCGGTGCTGGATGACAAGGTGCTGTACAAGAGTGCCGATGACCTGCCCACCTATCACCTTGCCAATATCGTGGACGACCATCTGATGCTTGTGAGCCATGTGATACGCGGTGAGGAGTGGCTGCCGAGCGCTCCGCTGCATGTGCTGCTGTATGAGGCTTTCGGGTGGAGCGATACGATGCCGGAGTTTGTGCATCTTCCGTTGCTTCTCAAGCCTGACGGCAAAGGCAAGCTGTCGAAGCGCGACGGCGACCGTCTGGGATTCCCGGTGTTCCCGCTTGAATGGCACGACCCCAAGAGCGGCGATGTTTCCGCAGGATACCGCGAGAACGGTTATTTGCCCGAGGCGGTGATCAATTTCCTTGCGTTGCTTGGCTGGAATCCCGGCGATGACACAGAAATAATGAATATGGATGAGCTGATAAGCCGTTTCAGTTTCGAGCATTGCAGCAAATCGGGTGCAAAATTTGATTTTGAAAAAGGCAAGTGGTTCAATCATAAGTATCTTCAGGAGAAGTCGGCTATGGAGCTGGCTCAGATGTTCAAGCCTGTGCTGGCACAGAATGGCGTTGACACCACCGCTTTCAGCGATGAATATATTGCCCGCGCGGTTGATCTGGTTAAGAGCCGCATCAGCTTTGTGCGCGATTTGTGGACACATGCAAAATTCTTTTTTGTGGAGCCTGAGGAGTACGAGGCCAAGAGTGTGCGCAAGCGCTGGAGCGAGGATACCCCGCGCATCATGGGCGAACTTATTGAGGTGCTCAAAGGGCTGGATGATTTCTCAAGCGCGGCAGCCGAGCCGGTGGTGCTTGGCTGGATAGAGCAGAAAGGCTATCATCTCGGCAATGTAATGAATGCATTTCGTCTGGCAGTGGTGGGAGAGTGCAAGGGCCCGCACATGTTTGACATAACTGAGCTGATGGGCGTGGATGAAACCGTGCGCCGCATACAGCTTGCCATAGAGCGTATTAAACCCTCGGAAGCCTAAATATTGACAGAAATCCGCCAGCATGAATTTGCTTTATAACACCGGTATCCGTGCTTATGCTCTCGGAGCCAAGGTATTTGCACTTCGCAATGCCAAGGCCAACCGCATGATAAAAGGGCAGAAACAGACTATGGATCGTTTGCGCCAAGCGTTGCAGCCCGGGAAAAAATATGTGTGGGTGCATGCGGCATCGTTGGGCGAGTTTGAGCAGGGGAGGCCGTTTATAGAGCGTTTGCGCCGAGAAAAGCCCGAATATGGGGTGGTGCTTACATTCTTTTCACCGTCGGGCTACGAGGTGAGGCGCAATTATGCCAGAGCCGATGTGGTGTGCTATCTGCCGTTTGACACTCCGCGCCGTGCCAAAAAGTTTATTGAGACTGTGAATCCGGCCATGGCGGTGTTTGTGAAATACGAGTTCTGGGGCAATTATCTCAAGGAACTTAAGCGCCGCAACATCCCCACGTACATCATATCGGCCATATTCCGTCCCACACAGCCGTTTTTCAAGTGGTGGGGAGGCATGTTCAGGCAGATGCTCGCATGCTACAGAACCATATTTGTGCAAGATTCGCGCAGCGCGCAGTTGCTGTCGTCAATCGGGGTGCGCAATAATGTGATTGTGGCCGGTGACACTCGCTTTGACCGCGTGACTGATATTCTCAATACCACAGTGGAGATGCCGGCTGTGGAGAAATTTACTGCCGGCGCACCGCTGACCATTGTTTTCGGCAGTTCATGGCCGCAGGATGAGGAACTGTATGCTCCGTGGCTTAAGGCGCATCCCGAAGTGAAAGCCATTATTGCGCCGCATGAGTTTGATGAGGGGCGCCTTGAGGCTTTGCGTCATACGGGTGCCGGTAAGGGCGTGATGCTCAGTGAACTTGATGCCGATGCTGACGCATGCAAGGATGCACAGGTACTGGTGGTGAACTGCTTCGGAAAACTTTCAAGCCTGTACCGCTATGGTCAGGTGGCATACGTGGGCGGCGGTTTCGGCGAAGGGATACACAATGTGAACGAGGCTGCGGTGTATGCCATGCCGGTGCTTTTTGGTCCCAAACACAAGAAGTTCAAGGAGGCTACCGACCTGATAGCCTGCGGTGGAGGCTTCACGTTCACCAACCGCGCCGAGCTTGAAGCGCTTCTGGATATGATGCTTGAGGATGGCGGCAAACGGATGTCAGCCGGAGCCAAAGCCGGGGAATATATCGAGCGCAACCTCGGGGCTACGGACAAGGCGTTCAAAGAAATATTTGGAACCGGCTCTAAATCTTGATAAATGTTTTGGTGCGATACATCGCCAGAAGTATCAGAAACACGATGAGATAGTTGGCGGTGGTTAGCCACGTGTCCCACCATTGTCCTAAAATAGGCTCAAGTCCCCAAGATACGGAGGCGGCTATGCTCCTGAAATTTACAACTTCCCCAAGAATGTAGGCTGTTATGGAGTTCATGCCATAGATTTTGAGCCACAGCAGGCCTGTGGTGTGATGCTTCACATCTACCCACCAATGCATGATAGCCATAAGCAAAAAGCATATTCCGCCCGACAGCAGTGTCATGCTTCCGCTCCATATACGTTTGATTATCGGGGTTTCAAGGCTCCATAGCATTGCCACGGCTATAAATGCGCACCCTGCGGCCGCCAGCCTGACGGTGGCGCGGGTGGAGTAGCGGCGTATGATTCGCGAGGCAAAAGTGCCGAGCATTACGGTGACTCCGAAGGTGAGGCTGCTCCATATCCATGTGTAGGTGATGTCGCCGCGCATGGTGCCGAGGACCATTGCGTCAATGCGTGCCGCGAAGTTGTGTTCCACGGTCCAGTCGCCTATGGCGCTCATGGGTATGGAGTAGCACAGGAGCAGGCCGAGAGTGAGCCAAAGCTGCATGCGGAGATTGAAGCAGAGCATCAGAATGCTTGCAAGGAGGTAGCCGGCGGCTATGGCCTGCAGGGTGTTGGTGTACCAAAGCCATTCGGCGGGCCGGAAGCTGAGGAGGTTGCCCTGTACCACCATGCCAAGTATCCAGAGCACTATGACCCGTTTGGCTACATGGAGCCAAGCATGGCGCAGGGGCACATCGCCGCGCAGATATTTGGAAAAAGAAAACGGCATTGCGGCCCCGGTCATGAAAAGGAACAGCGGCATCACTATGTCCCAGAAGCGGACCCCGGTCCATACTTCGTGGTCAAGCTGGTACATCAGGCATTGCCATGCCGGGTGGTCAAAATGCCGGCCAACGGATATGAGCACGGGCTGAAGCCCCACCAGCAGAAAGAGGTCAAGGCCCCGCAGAATGTCAAGTGACTCAAGCCGGGAATGTCTGTTCATGGCTCAAAGATAGAGATTCGCGGGGAAACACACAAATCGGTGCAACTTTACTGCTTCAGAATTGTTGAGTTGTAAAAGCAAAACAATAGAATTATGTCACAAAATCGTCTTCATCCCACCGACAGAGTCAAGGTAGTAGTGTCGCTCGGCTCTGAAACCTACATATTTCACGGCTCCGGCTTCAATACTATTGACGAGGCTATCAGAACGGCTTTTGATGCGTCGCCGTTCAGCAACGTGAATATAGAGGATTGCGTCTTTACGGTGCAGAATATCGACACGGCCACTTCGGCCCGGTATCGCGTGAATGCCGGCAACAATGTCAGGATATTGCCTGTGGAATAGAACTTTTGCACAAAAAACGCTCCGATGAGCCATTTTTATGCTCCATAATGTGACAAGTAAGCCGGAAAATGGTTATCTTTGCCAGACAATGAGGCTTTTTGCCACCTGATATGAGAGTAAAAATACATAGAGAAGGCACTAATATATTGATTATCTTGCTTCTTATGCTTGCCATAATCAATGTACCGTCGTGGATGTTCATTCGTCCGCTGGCCATTCCTATTGTGTTTACTTCCATTTCGGCAGTGGTGTTTCTGCTCGTGCTCAATTTCTTCCGTTCGCCGCGCCGCAATTTCACCGGAAATGAGGAAAATGTGGTGGTGTCGTCGGTTGACGGCACGGTAGTGGCACTTGAGGAAGTGTATGAGGGGGAGTTTCTTCATCGCAGGGCTATTCAGCTGTCGGTGTTCATGACAGTGTTCAATGTGCATGCCAACTGGTTTCCGGTCAACGGCACGGTAGAGGCCGTGCGGCATCACAACGGTCGTTTCCTGTCGGCCTATCTTCCCAAGAGCAGTACCGAGAACGAGCGCGCGAGCATACTCATCCGCACCGAAAGTGGTCATCAGATTCTTGCCCGCCAGATAGCGGGCGCCATAGCACGGCGCATTGTGACCTATGCCTATCCGGGTGTGGAGGCGTCTATTGCCGACCACATGGGATTTATCAAATTCGGTTCAAGAGTGGATATTTTTCTGCCTCTTGATGCAGAGATTCTTGTGGAAATAGGCCAAAAGACCGTGGGAGGCATAACCGAAGTGGCGCGTCTCAAGCCCATTGGTGCTTCCACTTGATTTGTTTCAAAAAATATAACTGATGTTGCGCACCATTAAAGCATATATTCCCAATACGATAACTTGCCTCAACCTTTTGTCGGGCACCATGGCGTGTGCCATGGCTTTCAATCTGTATCATACCGTTGGAGGCATGCTCGGCTATGAGTGGGCATTCCTGTTTATCGGGGCGGCGGCAGTGTTTGATTTTCTTGACGGTGCAATGGCCCGTCTGCTTCACGCTTACTCCGATATGGGCAAAGAGCTTGACTCGCTGTCCGACCTCGTGAGCTTTGGCCTTGCGCCCGCCATGCTGGTGTTTAATTATATGAACTATTTTCATCCGGGCATATCGGCGTGGTCGTTCATATCGCTGTTTATGGTGGCGATGGGTGCCCTGAGACTGGCCAAATTCAATATTGATACGCGTCAAACCACTTCCTTTATCGGATTGCCCATTCCGGCCAATGCCATATTTTGGGTGGGTATGCTGGCGTGGCTTATCGATACGGCTTATCCCGGCGATCTGGTAATGGCTGTGATGGTGGTGGGCATGTCGCTGCTGATGGTGTGCAATCTGCCCATGTTCTCGCTTAAGTTCAAGAACTTCAATTTGGCCGACAACTATCGCCGCTATCTGATTATTATCGCGGCAGTGCTGTTTGTCGGTGTGGGTGGTATCCCCGGATTGGCGTGGACCATCATGTTCTATCTGCTGCTTTCGCTTGCAGACAGGATGTTTTCGCCCAAAGCTGCGCAATAAGAGCGCATTTGGGGCGTTTAAAATTCGTTGAACACACTTTCTACATTCCGTTACTGTTACTATGTCGTTTGGATCTTTTTTACTTGTTATACTTCTGATATTTATCGGCGTGTGGCTATTTCGTGCCTATCGCAGGATGCGCAGAGTCTATCGCATGCTGTTTTATGGCGAAATGCCTCAGGAGTCCGGTAAGAAACGCACCCGGCGCACCTCCGGGCATGAAAATTCGCGTCCACGTTCTCAAAACAAGGTGTTTACCGCCCAAGACGGGGAATATGTGGAGTTTGAGGAGATAAAAGGAGCATCTTCAGAATATGTGCATGCCTCGTCCACCACATTTCAGGTGGAGGAGCAGGTTGAGGATGCCGAATGGGAAGATATTAAATCCTGAGTTGCCGTATGCCGCAATATTATATAAGTGAGCTATATGACTTTTTTGAGCAATTGAGGGCCAACAACAATCGCCCTTGGTTTGCGGCCCACAAGAGTCAGTATCAGGAGTTGCGCCAAGCATGGCTGGCCGATGTTGACCGCATGATAGCTGCCATGGCGCAGTGGGAACCGGCTCTTGCGCATCTTGAGGCCAAACAGTGTGCCTATCGCATTTACCGAGACACCCGTTTTTCGCCTGACAAAACACCGTTGAAGCTTAATTTCTCTGCCGCGTTTGCGCCCGGAGGCAAAAATGACTTTCATGCCGGTTACTATATCGAAACCGGTATCCGTCCTAATGGATCAGGCCTTTACGGCGGATTGTATTGCCCTGACGCTCCGATGCTCAAAAAACTGCGCCACGCTATTGTGGATAACATTGAGGAGTTTGAGGAGATTATTCATAATCCTGAGTTGGAAAAAGAGTTTCCAGGATGGGTCGGGGAGCAATTGAAAACCATACCCAAAGGTTGGCCAAAGGATCATCCACAGGCCCCCTTGCTGCGCTTAAAGGATTATGGCAAAGCGCATTTCTGCGACAAGGAGTTTTTCTTGGACCCGGCATGGCCGGAGCGTTCCGCACGCCTTTTTGAGCTGCTCAAGCCCATGAATGATTTCCTCAATTACAGCATAGACGAATAAAAGAGCGAAAAAACTTTCGCATAAATTTGCACAATATAAAATTTAGAGCTACCTTTGCATCGCTTTTCACAAGAAGCACCAACGGAGATTCGCTAGCTCAGCTGGTAGAGCACAACACTTTTAATGTTGGGGTCCTGGGTTCGAGCCCCAGGCGGATCACAAGGAAGTACGGACTTCCACCGCAAAACGCTGAAAATCACTTGATTTCCAGCGTTTTTCTTTTTGCCCTATCCGGCATAATACAGCGGAGTTCGGCACATGAGCGTGAGTTTTGCGTGAGTCACACGCATCGTGAGGCAAATGACTCACGATTGCAGGAACCGGAGAGTGAGTCGCCTGCCGTTCAGTATTTTACTGCGATATGCAGTCCAGATACGGGAGGCTCAGGGTTCATGGCTCCACCCTCCGGCCCCACTTTTCAAAGCACAAAGCCCGTAAATTAACATCATTTAAGGAATGAGCGTGCAACGGGTGTTTTTCAGGGCGGATTTAACATTTGAGGATGTTTCCTCTGTGCTTTTCCGTGAGTTGCAGGGATATTTTTGACTCACGCAGTACGCCGGACGCTTACTGTCACGCATCGTATATTCATACTGTTCTTTGCCTGTTGCATATCCGGCAGAAAATGATTATATTTATATAACCATTAAACCCACAACAGTATGAAGGATTCATTTTTTACGCTGACTTTCTTTCCGAGGAAGCCGCGTTCGGAAAGCAACGGGGAGTACCCCATCTATGCGAGAATCACAACCGAAGGTCAGAAGACCGAGTTTACAATCGGCAGGAAGGTACATCCGTCCAACTGGGACCAGCGCGCCCAGAAAAGTGCGGGACGCTCCCGCCGCGACTTAGAGCTTAACAAGTATCTTGAAATGGTGCGCTCCCGTTTCTATGAGATACACAACCGCCTGCTCAACGAGGGCCGTTACATCAATCCGCAGATAATGAAGAACCATTATTTCGGTATGGTGGAAAAGCCTAAGATGCTCTGCGACGTGTTCCGTGAGACAAACGTGAAGCGCAGGGAGGAATATGAGCGCGGTGACATCGGCTACGCCACTTTCAGCCGCTGGGAGCGTTGTGTCACCTATCTGGAGGAGTTCATCGCCCTCACTCACGGAGGCGACAGGGATATAGCCATAAAGGATGTGACAGCCGGTTTCGTGCAGGATTTCGAGCATTTCCTGCGAGTAAGCAAGGAGTGCGCCAACAATACCGCTGTTCGGTATCTGCGCTACCTGAAGAATGTGATCCAGTATGCCATCGCCAACAAGTGGATAAGCGACGACCCGTTTCTTGGAAAGCGTTTCAAGCGTACTAAGGCGGACCGCGGCTTCCTCACTGAGCCGGAGCTGAAAAGCATAATGGCTCTCGACCTGAAGGCTTTTCCAAGACTTGAATGTGTCAGGGACACTTTCGTGTTCTGCTGCTTCACAGGGCTGGCGTTCATTGATGTCAAAACGCTGAAACGTTCAGACATATCGGCTGACGCCAACGGCAATATGTGGATAAGGAAGAACCGTGAGAAGACCGAGGAGCTGAGCGTAATACCGCTCCTTGACGTGCCGCAGACAATCATGCGCAAATACAGCGGCCACCCTGTCGTGCTGACAACCGGTGTGGTGCTTCCCGTGATGTCCAACCAGAAGGTAAATGCGTATCTCAAGGAGATTGCCGACCTTGCGAAAATCTCCAAACATCTCACGTCACACATCGCGCGCCATACGTTCGCGACCATGTCGCTCAACAACCATGTGCCGCTTGAGACAATCTCAAAGATGCTCGGTCACAGCGATATAAAGACGACGCAGATATACGCCAGACTTTTGGACAATACAATATCGGAGGATATGGAGGTCATGCGCACCAAGTTCAACGGGGTGCGACTCGGCTGAGAACGACATATACAGTAAAAGACGGCAACAGGATTTCTGCCCTGCTGCCGTCTTTTGCATTGCCGGATGTTGGTGTCTATTAATCGAATTTCGGCCGGTATGTCCCGGATAGGAATTTTTCAATGTCATCCTCGTCATAAAGTATCTTGCCGTCAAGACGGTAGAACGGAATCTTCCCTTTGTCGCGGTAGTCCTGAAGCGTCCTTCGGGATATGCCCAGCCTCTCTGAAAGCTGTGCGTCCGTGATGAACCGCCTGCCCATAAGCGACGGCCGGTATTCCTTCACCAACCGCTCCGCCATTTCAAGGGAATGCCTGCACTGAGAGAAGAACAGTCTTACAGACTCGTCTGCCCCTGTGTATATTCTGTCACTCAATGTCGGCACCTCCTTTCGCTATAATGGCTGACACATCATGCGCACTGTACTTACATTTCTTACCGCATCTTACGAAGCCGATTCTGCCGCCTGACTGAAGGTTTCGGACTTTCCGCTCCGAGATGTTCAGCAAGCGGCAGGTTTCTTCAAGCGAAAGCCAGTCGTCGGGATTTTTGTCGCGGACTCTCTCAAAGAGCGTGTGAAGCATATTATGAAGGTAGGCCATGCGCTCGAACATCGCGTCAAGGACCTCCTTGTCGATTGCTACAATTTCCATAATTATTTGTGGGATTTAGCGGTGGGTGGATATGGATGTAAAAAAGGCAGCGGGTATCCCTCCCGCTGCCTCACCACTAAATCCACAATCAAAATAAATTATGACTGCGATTCAGTGGCAAAGTTAGCGATTTCTATCCGATTTTCAGCTATGTAGTGCCGATTATTTTGGATGGAAATGCCGGAGACAGCGTATTATTCCCCACAATCGGGGTCAAGTTCGCCGATCAGGTCAAGTAGCGCGCCGGAGAAGCCTTCGATGACACTGCGTCCGGTCTGGTCGCCTCCGTAGAGGTCGTTTGCCTCGAACTGCCATGTCAGTATCACCTCGGCAATCTCGTGTCCGAAAAACTCATCGAATATTGCCTGACCTTCAGGGGTGAGGTATATCCCGTCGCCGTCAAGCATGGCGAGTCCCTTGTTCACAAGGCTTCCCATCGCGCTGCCGTAGTCGTTTGTCTCCTTCGTGTATGGCACACCGGTGTGCATTAACTCATCGACACAGTCTGCCACTGTCGTGAGATTGCCGATGACATCGGCAAACGCTCTTGACTCCACAGGACGGTCGAAGGGATACACCCCTGCATCGGCAATCTCGACCTGAGTCTGGAAAGAGCCTGTCTCGGTCACGTCATAGGCGTCACCGGTTATTTCCCAGCGGCGGCTGAAACGGTTGTCACCGACGGAGAACTCCAGTGTGGCATACTTGCGGACGGGTTTCTGCTCCATGACAGCCCTCATACGGTTGAAGATAAGACGGTAGAGTTGCAGCTCGCTCCCGCTTAGCACTTCCTCGGCGGCGCGCAGGGTTATTATGGCGTGGCTGTCGATTGTCGCCCCGTTGTCTCCCCACAGGTAGCCTCCGGCATCGTGGAACACCGTCATGATGTGGCCCCGCAGTTTTTCGGGAAGGTGCGGGCAGTCGGTCAGAGGCGACGATATAAGCCCCCTGTCATAAAGTTTCTGCGCAACTTTCAGGGTCTTGCCGGGCATGAAGCCGAGATTGTTGAAGGCGTCCATCTGGAGTGTCAGGAGTGTGTGGAAACGCAGGTTGAACCTATCGGTCTCCTCTATGGTCAGGGTGGCGGGTACGGTTTCGCCTGTGGGTACGGATTCGAGCGCGGTTCCGGCATCCGCCTCATCGTCCCATGACTCCGCGGACTCGAACACCGTGCCGCTGTTTGCGTTGACGAGGATTGAATATGCGGGATGTGCCTGCTGTTGCACATAGTCTATATGATCGGAGAGTTCTCCGAGATATAAGAGCGCGACAGCCTCCTGACGGGTGAGGTTGCAGGCGGGAAGCCCCATGTGCAGTAAGGTCTGGTTGATATTGTAGCCGAACAGCATATCCATACCTTTTGACACGAGTCCGGTCTGGGCGAGGCGGTGGAGGTGACGGCCCGACTCACGGAAATGGAATGCCCCGCGGATTGCGCCGTAGCTGAGCCGGGTCATCCACATACGGCTTCGGGGACAGCCCACGCGGAAGTGGCGGCAGATGTTGAAGAAGCGCGCCTGTGCGTCGGCTCCGCCGTCGGAGGCGAACACCACTTCGGATGCCTCGCGGAACAGGGGCTTCAGCTCGCGTTCCAGTCCCTTGTCGGTGACGGACATCCTGAACTTCTCCGGGATGAACGGACTCTTTCCGTCAGCCATCTCGCCGAGGGGCGTGTGGCGGATGAAACGGGGCGGCACTGCGGCAACTGTCAATGTTCCGGAGGTATAGATGCCCTCGCTTGTCTCGTTGTTTGCGCCAAGTGCTATGGCGACAGTCTTGGTGGCGAGAATGCTCTCGCAGATAATAAGGATCATAATTTAATGTGGGTTTAGGGTGAATTTATTGAAGGCACGGGGATTGGGTTGCCCTTATCCCCGTGCCTTGGGGATAACTTGTCTGGGTGATACGGTTGCCGGAGGGGATATTTACGGACGTGACGTGGATTCAGTGGTCGGGATTACAGTCATAACCCGGCAATCATATCGGTTGAATCACAGTTTGTCGATTGTGGACGGATGGTGAGAGGCTTTCAGGGTCTGGGACCTTTGGGCTTCTGCTGCCTTTGCTGGTTTTCGTCCTTTGGCGCGGTCTGTCCGCGCTGGAGGGGCTCTTTCACGTTCTTGGTAGCCTCGTTTGTGGCACCGTCATTGTTGACAGCCATCTGGGTCTTGCTTTCCTCGGCGATACCCACCACCTTGTCGCGGTCAGGATATACGCGGGTGGTGATCGGCGCACGTTTTTCAGGGTCATACTGGAAATAGACGGTGCAGTTGTTGCCGAACAGGTCTTTGGCTTCGCCCACGAGGACTTTCTTACCGGCGAGATAGTCGTTCTGCTGCTGTTCGCTCAGCTCTATCTTACACCAGTGGGCAAGGCGTTTGACAGTGCCGTCGGCATTGTGCCAGCGTTCTTCCGGCTTCTGTTGCGTCTGCTGTTGCTGTTGAGGCTTCACGCTCTGCTCCTGCAACTGGCGGTAGAGATCGGAGTTGACGAAAGCGACATCACGTTTGGATACGTTGTATTGCAGGTCGGCAACAAATTTCGCGCCGTTGGGCAGTTCGATGCTCTGCGCCCGTATGGTGCCGCCGTTCTTCAGTATGCCTACTGCCTGCATGTCGAGTTCTATGTTCGCCACTTTGCGCCGGATATAGATGTTGTCTATCGGCATTGACTCGATTTCATTGGTGAGCCTGTCTATGCTCACGAGGCATCTCTTGATTTCCCCGGTCTTGGGGTCGGCAAGTTCCACCGCCCTGCCGAGGTTGCCGGTCTTGCGCAGTTCGGCCTTGTCCTCGCCTGTGAATGTATAGCCCTTGTATTCCTTGTCGAGCTGCGGCTCGTTGCGGACGAAATGTGGCACGAGTGAATATGAGCCATCGGGGTTGGTGCGGAAAGAGAGCTTTGCCTGAATCGAGAACTTCTCGTCGCCGAATTGTGGCGTCACAGTGAAAAGCTGCGGCGATTTGTGGTTATAGACCATCTGGTCGAGCGCGCCTGATTTTTCAAGGTCTTCGCGCGTGATGCCCCATTGCTTCTGTATCTTGTCCCAGTCTATGCTGTCCGCGTTTATGGGGGCATTCCTGACAGGTGCCGCGGCTGTCTGTTCAGGCTGTTGGGGCTGTTGTGCCTGCACTGATTGTTCAGGCTCCGGGGGCTGTGCCTGTTGTGGCGGCTGGGGTGTCTCGACTGCCTGTTGTTCCTGCTGAGCCGGAGGCTCCGGAACTGTCTGTTGCTCAGGATTTACTGTCCGGTCGGGGACGTCCGTTTCCACCGCATAGGGTCTGAGCATCTCTGCGTTTTTCTCCGCTTCCTGAATAATGTCCGCCATTGCGGGCGCGACCATTTCATACCTGTCGGCTGGCAGTCTGAAAAAGCTGAACATCGTCGGGTTCTTGGCCTGCCGGAGAAAATTCGACATGAACGCTTCGAGGGGGTTCTGCCCTTTGTTGAACTTGATGAGTTCACTGAGAGGCGTTGACTTTACGTCCGCCATCTTGGGGGTGCCGTCGGGATTCTGCCCTACGACCGCCCCGACTTTCCCGCTTGTGTTGTCGCGGGCCATCAGCACTTCCTGCTGATCGGGAGTCTGGTCCATAATGAATTATGATTTAGTGGTGGTTGTTTTGGCGTTTCCGCCGGAGTTGGTTCTGCACTTCACAGTCCTGTAGTCTGGATGGGACGAACTGATGAAGCACTTTTCGAGAAACTCGTCGAGGTCGCATTGAAGGACGAACTTGATGTTTCCCTCTATGCTCTCATAGACCTTGATTTTTCCTGCGTCGCGGTATCGCCTTATTGTCTTCTCGCTGATGTCAAGCCCGGTTATGATGTCGTCGAGAAGGATTACAGGCTCTCCGTGGAAGGTCAGTCGCGGTCTGTCTCTCGTGGGATAAAGGCAGGGGCTTCTGGCACGCTGCTCTACGAGTGAGACATAGGCTTGCGCGGCGGTCTTGAAATCCGCGTCCTTGTCGGTAGTCTGCGCCATACGCTTATTCGGGTGTGGCGGACGGTGCCGTGTTTTTCGCCTGTCTGTATGAAAAGAAAGGTGCGAGAAGTCTGGCGGCTGCCATGAGGAACATTGATCCGAACAGCCAAGCGTTGGCATCCGCGGGCAGATCATCCATAGGATTGTTGCCGGGTCTGCGGTTGCGGGTCTTGCGGCTGCGGTCTGGTTTGCCGCTCTTTGATTTGGGCTTCCTGTTGAAGCCTGATGCGTTTGGGGGAGTTGTAATCTCCATGCGGTTATATGTTTTTACGTTAGACTTATCGAGGATTGCGCCTCGTTTGCAATTATAACCGAAGGGATTATGAAAAGGGTTGTTTAACGATGGTTAATATCAGCAATAGACTGTGCTATTGAATTTTATGTCGGCAAAGTATTTTGAAAGTTAAATCTTTATGGCAGAAGAACAATTCTGACAGCTTGCCGATTTATGCCGACTTTATGTTATGGTGTCAGGTTCAGATAAGGGTAAAAAAATAGCGTACGGAACACACTTCTTCTCTTGTTGGCTCCGGAATAAGCCTTTACCGAATGATGTGACCATACGCTATGCGATAAGCATAGCATAAGTGTCACGCTCAAGCTCGGTTTTGATAATCTTCCGGATTTACAAGAGAACTCTTGCGATAACTTATGTTATCCTATATTGTTGATACGATTGTCTCTACAATCGCAGTCTTTGCTATTTGCGTTGCAAAGTTACGCATTTTTTTCGAGGTTGTCAAGACTCGATTTCTCCGTCAGGATTGATATGGTGTTTCTTACGTTGCTCAAACAAAGCCCTTTCGGATATTCCAAGCAGCGTTGCCGCGCCTCGCCATGTGCCGGCTCTTTTGAATGCACGGATTATATTGTCTCGCTCGTACTTGGGATTGCGATGGGTCAAATCCTCCGCTGTATCGGGTGTGGCGTCATCAAATCTGATGTCCTCTGTGGTAATGGTATCCTCTTTCGCGTGGAAGGCGGCGAAAAGAACAGTGTCTTTCAGTTCTCGGACGTTGCCGGGCCACGGGTGCAGTTTCAACGCCTTTATCGCAGACGCGTCAAGATGCTGTTTCGGTCGCTGTTTCTTCTGTGCGTATCTCTGAAGAAGATAGTCTGCAATATCAGCTATATCTTCCGTAGATTCTCGGAGAGATGGTACAGTAATGCTCCTCTGGCGGAGCATATAGAAAAGATTGTCGCGAAAGCTGCCGTCGGCTACCATCTTCAACAGATTTCCGTTTGCAGTACTGATGATTCTCACATCGGGGTGTTCCTGTTCAAGAATGTGCAACAGCACTGATTGGGTCTCGAATGTCAGCAACTGGATATTCTTGATTATCAGTGTGCCGCCTTTCACTTCCTGAAAGTAGCCCTCGATGCGGTTATAGATTTCGCTGCGGTCTGATTCCGGATCATGTTTGCCGACAAGCGGCGCGCCTCCGGCTTCGAGAATCTTCAACGGCTTCTGTGTACGCGAACTTTGGAGATAGATCTGTCGTGCAATCTGTTCCTTCCCCATACCGCTTTCGCCAAATATGATACAGTTGGCGTTCGTGGTCGCGACTCGTCCAATTGCCTTCCCGATTTCACGGAAGCTGTTGCTTCTCCGAGGAATCAGGGCGTTGTCAAGCTGGATTACGATATTCTCCGGTTTGGCGTATTTGCCTACCGTCTCAACGAGCTGCTTGTCAATACCGGCCCGCTGCACCACATCTACCGCTCCGCCGCCTTTCATCACTTCAAGAAGGTCTGGCCCGTTCAGGTTGTTCACTATGGCGATGACAGGGAAAGTGAATCCCTCAGCCTTCTGCCAGTTGATTAACTCTTTTGCAGAGCTGTCACGGAGTGAAGCGTCCGCGACAATCACTGCGCCGGGTGGCAGTTTTGCCACCTCGTCCTTTGCTGCCTCCATTGTCTCGACGGCAATCGGCTCATAGCCGGACTTGACAAGCAAGCCCGCCATGAGCCGACGGTCTGATTCGGAGGCATCTACAATTAATACCTTGTTCATTTTGTGAATAATATTGGTTCTTTTATATAGGCATAAAAAATCTGCCCCATACCAATACTTTAGTAAAGGGCAGATAATAAAACATCAGGCACTCTGCCTTAACTCAGTATCCTGACTTTATAGAATTATTCGGAGTGATTTAGGCTCTATAAATTTATTTTTGCCAGTTATCGTGCATTTTGCGGCATTTACCTATGACATTACCAGACAGGATATATGAATAGGTCGGGAACTCAAACAAGACAGTGTGCATCTTATCGTAGTCAATCTTACCGTTATCATCGAGGTTGTCTTCGTTGACATATGTGTTGGCAATCGAACAGATAAAGTTATCGAAACCGTTACATTCATAAATGTCCACGATTTCCAATTCCATTGTCAGCGGTGCCTCATCGATTACAGGTGTACCTGCATCACCGCGATGAAATTCAAACACTTGCGACTTATCTTCCTTATCGCCATCCACACTTCCCACATAGTCCACTTTTTCAAGCATCTCTGGGCTTACAAGATTAAGTGATATCTTTTTCCCTAAGCCAAGTGCAGGAGTTGTATAGTGTGCTTTTGCCATGCTCACAAGAACACGGTCGTGGCTGACTATGCCAATATGGGATATAAGCAGCCAATTGACCTTCCCATTTACGTCAGCTCCGACAACAGTAACCGGAGTCGGGTAAAGGGCAAGTTTAGAACCTAAGTTAATTTTATTAGTCATAGTTATTCTTCGATTTTGAGTGATTATGCCATGTGATTCTCCCACGAGCCTTTGGTATCAACACCGGTCTCGGCGGCGAGGGTTTCAAGTGTTGCTATCTCCGCATCGCTCAACTGAATTTTTGCGGCGGCGGAGGCTTCCTCCACATGGCGCGGTTTGGTCACACCTATAATCGGGTAAGAACCTTTGTTGATGGCGTATGCTATGCCTATCTGCGAGACCGATGCGCCCTTGGCGTCACCAATCTTTTTCATGGCGGCGATGAGGTTGTCAAGTTTCGGCAAGATAGGATTATAGGTAGCAGCGCGTTGACTCCCTTCCGGCATCGGGTTGGCGGTGCCGAATTTACCTGTCAGGGCTCCCTGTTCGAGACACATATATGCGAAAAAGTCGATGTCGTTGGCCTTGCAGTAGTCGAGTATTCCGGCTTTCTCCGAAGAGCGGTAGAGAAGGCTGAAATGATTTTGTACAGCTGAGACCCTGTAACCGGCACTTCTGAGTATCTCGTCGGCACGTTTTATCTGTTCGAGATTGTGGTTAGAGACGCCCACACGTTTCACTATACCCGATTTCAGCAGAGGAATCAAGCCGGGTGTCCAGCGTTCCACGTCGGCGGGATTGTGAATCCAGTAGATGTCGATATAATCGGTATGAAGACGTTTGCAGCTCTCTTCGGCCATCGTCATGACGGGGTTGGCTGTGTCTGGCGCAATCTGAGGTGTGAACTTCGTGGAAATTATAAACTTGTCGCGCGGATAGTTACTGATGAATCCGCCAAGAATATCTTCCGACGAGCCCATGCCATAGACAGTGGCGGTGTCCCACATCGTGAGTCCATCGCTGTAGGCCGCGTCAAAAACCGATTTCAGACTTTCGGCATCAGTATGGTTGCCAAATACTTGGTCGCCTCCGGCTGCTCCTGAGCCCCACGACCATGTTCCTAATGCAATTGCCGGTAATTTCATAATCTTATTATTTTTTACTACACATTTCGTCCCATCTCAAGGGCTTTGTCAAGACTCGGATGTCCACTTATTTCTCCCGGAGAAGTTACTCCACCTGCGAATACAGTCCCGGCAAGCGACGCACGGTCGAAACATTCTATCCATCCTTCAAGACCAGAGACTGCTCTCTTTGGCACGGAGTCCTCTTCTTCGGCCGCGCTGGTCAGAAGATACACATCAGTAAAACGGTAATCTCCTCCATAAAGTGGATTGGCACGGTCAAGCAAGGTTTTCATCTGACCACACATTTCATAATAATAGATAGGAGTGGCAAAAACCAGAATATCGGAATCGTGCATTTTGGATATTATTGCAGGCGCATCGTCAGCAATTACACATTTTCCGGTCTTGACACACGAGAGACAGCCGATGCAGTATTTTATTTCCTTATGGTGCAATGTGACGATTTCCACATCGTTACCACCTTCATGCGCTCCTCTGGCAAAAGCCTCTGCAAGTGCATGCGAATTGCTGACACTTCGCAAAGATGTTGATATTATAAGTACCTTTTTCATAGTCAGAGGCTATTACGAAGTATGTCAACAATCTCGGCATGGTCAAGCGTCTTATAGCCGCCTGTGAGAATGATGGTGGAATCAGCAATTCCGTCGATCATATCAGGTGTGACACCGAGCGATGATATATCGGAAGCTGCGCCTATTTCCTTTATCCATGATTCAAGAGCCTCAATACCCGCGGAAGCAATCTGCTCATCAGTCTTTCCTTCAGGAAGAACGCCCCATACGACTTCTGCAAAACGCACGAAGCGTTTCAGCCCGTATCTCATGATGTGGCGGTAGTATGCCACTGATACACCGGAAAGAGTCATGCCGTGAGTGGCATCAGTATATGCACCTATAGCCTGACCTATCATGTGTACCATCCAGTCCTGTGGTTTGCCCTCGCCGATGAGGGTGTTGAGTGCCCATGTGGCCGACCACATGAGGTTGGAGCGGGCTTCATAATCCTCCGGATTTTTAACAGCTACGCGGCTCGATGCGATTACAGAGCGCATAAGTCCTTCGGCGAGATAATCGGATGTACTGTCGTCATCGCCGGAGAAATACTGTTCCAGAATGTGGCTCATGGTGTCGAATATTCCGGCTACCATCTGGCGTTGTGGCAGACTGAAAGTATATTTTGGATTGAGCACTGCAAACTTCGGCATCACATCCTCACCGAATACTTTGCCGATTTTCATCTTGGCGGCGTGGTTGGTGATTACCGAGCCTCCGTTCATCTCCGAACCGGTGCCGGCCATTGTCAGAACAGCACCTACCGGGATTATTCTTTCACCGGGTGTCGGGTCTTCCTGTCTTACCCAGAATCGCTGCCATGCGTCGCCGTCATACCACGCCGAAACGCTGACAGCTTTGGCATAGTCGATTGTCGAGCCTCCGCCTACGGCAAGAATGAAATCCACGTTGTTCTCACGCGCAACCTTAATGCCCTCGTTCAATTTTTCTACCGTAGGATTAGGCATTACGCCGGGTAGTTCCACCACTTCTTTACCGGCGGATTTGAGCGCGGAGATGACATCATCATAGACTCCATTGCGCTTGATAGATCCTCCGCCATAAGTGAGTAATACCTTTTTCCCGAAAGGCATGAGAGCTTTTGCGAGATTTTTCTGAGCCTCGTCACCGAAGAATAACTTAGTGGGGTTGGCATATATGAAATTTTCTAACATAATCTGGTCATTTTATGAGTTGTTTCTTTCCGTTTATGATATATATACCTTTTGGCAGGTCTGATATTTTCCGTCCTGCAAGGGAGATTCTACGACCTTGCAAAGTGTATATCTCAGGCTCTTTGTCTGTATCGGCAGTGATGTCATCGATTCCTGATTGCCCTTGTTTTGCAAATGTCACATTGATTGAATTTCCCGACAGGAAATCGCGGATTTCAGAGACACCGGCTCCGTCAATACGGCCAAGAGGAGTGTACGACCATGAGTTGGAACCGTAAAATATCACGATGTTATCACCCTGATAGAGCATTATGTCTCCGGCTGTAGTTGTAATCTGACGGTTGGATGCAGGGAGCGACCAAGGGAGGCTCCCCACTTTTTCAAAGCCGCCGTAATCGTTCATTCTGATTGTAACAGGGCCGTTATCAAGCCGAGTAAGCAGTTGTCTGGCTGCTTCGGTGTCGGCAAGTGTGGCGGTCATGGTCTGGCCGTTTGCTATGATTTCTATTTTATTTTGCGCGTTTGCCATGAGTGCTGTCAGTATAATGGATATGAATAAACCGAGGTTTTTCATAGGTCAAATACTTGTTATTTTAATGTGATTGACTTTCAACGAGATTTGTTTTGAAAAAACTAATCAGTTTTTCAAAAGGAATAAGATCGGTGCGGTCATACAAATCTACGTGTCCGGCTCCGGGTACTACGATTAACTCCTTGGGTTCGGCAGCACGCGCATAGGCATCCTCGCTGAATTCCCTTGAATGGGCATCAGCCCCGGTGATAAATAGCATTGGACGTGGAGATATAGTCTCGATATCTTCAAACGGATAGAAATTCATAAATTTCACGTTTGAAGTCAGAGTAGGATGTGTTGTGGTTTTCGGTGTCGCTCCTTCGGGGGTATATTGTCCGCGAGGAGTGCGATAAAAATCATAGAATTCTTTCTGTACTGGATCAAGAGTATCGCTCCATTCATCAGCAGTTCCGCCTGTCAACTCCGTAGTCGCTCCTTCAAATTCAGCGTATCTGCGTTCTGCAGCCTCTGCTATAATCGCTTTGCGTTGGTCAAGAGAAAGCGATTTTTTAAGACCGTGACGATTGGCATTTCCCATGTTATACATGCTAACCGTAGCCACAGCCTTGAGTCGCGGGTCGATTTTGGCTGCACTGATTGCAAAACTGCCGCTGCCGCAAATACCAATCACGCCTATCTCGTCACGGTTTACAAACGGACGTGTGCCGAGATAGTCAACAGCGGCACTAAATGCCTCTGCATACATATCGGGGCTTACGGCATTACGGGGTTCTCCCTCGCTTTCTCCCCAAAAAGGCAAGTCTATAGCGAGAGACACAAAGCCTGCTTCTGCCATTTTTTGAGCATACAGTAAGGCACTTTGCTCTTTCACGGCTCCCATAGGGTGTCCTACGATGATTGCCGGATATTTTTCGCCATCTTTCAATGAATTAGGAATAAAAAGAGTGCCTGCGACCTTCATTTTATACTGGTTGAGGAAAGATACCTGACTTTCTCTCGCCGAGTAGGTATGATAGAAATTGTCGGCTCCAGCCGGCTTGTTATATTTATATGTAGTTTGTGCAGTTGCCATAAATGAAGTAAATGTCGCAATGATGGCGACGACATATTTTATAGTTCTCATATTATTTAATTGCTTACGGTTTTAACCCATTCATTCACTTGTTGCTGAGTAGCATTGTTGATTACTTTCCCGGGGTTGAATTTTGCATCAGGAGCCGATACTTTCAGGTCTTTTTCTGTATCGCCGAAGCCGCTCCCGCCTGAGGTAGCAAATGGAATTATTGTCTTTCCGGCAGTGTTGTAGCCTTCAAGAAATGTGTTAATGATGGTCGGTGCGGTGTACCACCATATTGGGAAACCGAGATATATCGTGTCGTATTTTTCAAAGTCGTTTACCTTGTTTTTTATCTCGGGCCGAGTGGTTCGGTCTTTCGATTCTCTTGTTCCTCGGGCACTGTCATTCCATCCATCGAGATCTGCTTCTGTATAGGGGGTCACCGGCTCTATCTCAAATAGAGTGCCATCGGTTGCTACAGAAATTTTCTCGGCCAATGCCTTGGTATGCCCCTGAGCAGAAAAATATGCCACAAGGACGGAATTAGGTTTGGCATTATCTGACGAACTGCCGTCTGTGTTACCGGCACAGGCTGTAAGAGATAGTGCCAGAACAGCCATGATTGATGCTACGAATTTCTTCATTTTAATTTATGATTTTATTTCTGATTTAACAACAAAATTGGATAATGCAAAGTTAACAAGAGATATACGCCAATTCAGACCTCTATTTGGGTAATGTGTACCCATATTTCAAATCACCGTATTAATTGACGGGAAAATGAGTAAATTTGCATCATGGGAAATACAAATAACATAATAAGACTTGACTCCATAGATACCTACAACAAGCTCTATGGACTTGATACTTACAATCCTCTTGCAACAGTCATTGATTTGAAGCAAGCTAAGAATGTCGTCAACCACGTTAATATTGACTATAATGTATATGCTGTGTTCTTCAAAAATGAAATTTCCTGTAAACTGAGATATGGTCTTCAGCCATACGACTATCAGGATGGTACGGTCGTTTGTTTCTCTCCCGGGCAGATTATTGGTATTGACTCTGAAAACGATGAAATTAGACCTGATGTCGTAGGGGTGTTGTTCCATCCAGACCTGATTTACCGCACACCACTCGGTGATAAAATAAGCAGATATTCTTTTTTTGATTATTCTGAGCGAGAAGCTCTGCATCTATCCGGCTCGGAAAAGGCTCTCTTTATGGAGTGTCTTGATAGAATAAAGCGCGAAGTGGAATATCCTATTGACAATCATTCATCAGATGTGATATCCAGTCAGATTTTGGTATTGCTTGATTATCTCGCAAGATTTTATGAACGTCAGTTCATTACGCGCAAGAAAGCCAATTCAGCGGTAATAAGTATGTTTGAAAAAAATCTCAAAGAATACTATGAAAGCGGGCGTGGATATGAAGGAATCCCTACTGTTTCTTATTTCGCCGAACTTGCCAATCTTACGCCCGGTTATTTTGGTGATTTGGTAAAAAAAGGGTCTGGTGCTACAGCTCAGGAATTTATTGCAAATTATGTCGTTTTAAGAGCCAAGCATCGTCTTGCTTCAACAAACGACGATATAAGCATTATAGCCTATGAGCTTGGATTTCAGCATCCTCAGCACTTTGCGCGTCTTTTCAAAAGGATTACAAAACAAAGTCCTACCGAATTCAGAAAACAAATGCAAAAGCGTAATCAATAACCACGAACTGGGCAATTGTATAGAACATCATGATAAATCAATTTAATGACTTTTCATGATTTCGAGGTCTGCATTGTAAACAGGATTATTCGTTTCTGATACAGATTTGACAATCTGCTGGAGCCTTGATGTTATTGTCTATTGTTATCGAACCTATCTTGTCGGCTACAATGCGTCCAGACATCGGGTTTTTGATATTGGTGATAGCTCCGCGAATATCGGCTTGTAATGAACTGTACTCAAAAGCCCGATCACAATCAGAACCAAATGTGCAATTTTCAAGAATAAGATCATGTGCATAGCAAAGCGGTTGTTCTCCAGTTATATGGCAGTTAATCAGTCGTAAATTCTTCGAGTGCCAGCCAAGGTATTCGCCATTGAGTTCGGAATCGTAAATCGTTACATTCTCCGTTTCCCAAAAAGCATCCTTTGTCGTAATTCTTGCATTGTGGATTTCCACATTCTTCACATATTGGAACACATACTTGCTATCACTCTCCAACCCGTCCACATAAATGTCGTTGCTGAACATGAAAGGATAAGTGCCGCCATGCAATTTGAGATTCTTTATGCGGATTTTGTTACAACGCCAAAACACCTCATCGGCATCATTCATAACAACATTTTCGATGTCCATTTCACTTATTTCCCGGAACATTTTCGGGGCATCAATTATGGTATCCGTCATCTTTAGATTATCACAATACCACAAGGCAGAACGACCTCCGACATCGAAATAGCAACGGTCAATTTTGAGAACATGTACATGCCAGAAAGGGTAATTACCCTCAAAACGGCATTTGATCGCTTCGATGTTGCTGCACTCTTTGATGGCAGATTCTCCGGCACGAATAATCACATTCTCCAGACGGAGGTCATGTGATTCAAACAAGGGACGTTCTCCCTCGAACTCAGTATCTTTAATAAGTTTCATTTAATATATTGTTTTAGTTATTACTGGTTTCAAAAGTTACGACCACATTGCTTCGTCCAAGAGCCGAAGCCAGCTCCGACGGATTATCAAGCCTTCCTAAACGGGTGTAGCTGTAAGACGATGCAAACGTCTCATAAAAGATAACTAAACAATTGGAACCATAAAGCATCAGATCACCATTATTGATTGTTCCCGGACGATAATTATTTGTAGGCAGGTTCTCTGATAAATAATGGTATTTTTCATTACCATTCATCTCATTCATAGTTACCGTCATTGGTAGTAATGTTGCGAAGGCATGTGCGGTTGCATTGTTTTCAAGTTTTGCGGCAAAACTCCGATCGCCTACACGAACTATAATGTTTCTATTCATTTGATGTTCTCCTCCACTATTTGTGTTGCCATTCTCGTTTTTATCGTCACCATTTTCTGAATTATCGTTGCCGGGAGTCAAGACAGTATCCTTATTAACTATTGCAGGTTCATCATCAGGATTGCATGAAGTCAGCGATAATACTGCAGCAACATACAGCATGACTATTATAAAAGCATATCGGTTCATATCGGTTCTATTTTTATGGTTATAATTCCAATCCCATTAAGTAGGCTTTTTCAATATGTTCAGGGGCTATTTGACGGGCAATATTTTCACATCCTGTACAACCTCCTGCCAGATAAGTTCCGACCTCTTTCCCTCCTAACACATCGCTGATAATATGGAAATAACTCAAAGCGTGATCAAAAGTATTCTTGTTATTATCACCGGAAGTCATTAACAATACGGTTTCTTTTTCGGGATATTTATCGTCAACAGATATCGCGTAAAGTCGCTCGATAAAAGACTTCAATTTAGCTGTGATAGTCCAGAAATAGAGCGGCGAAGCCATCACCAGTGTATCGCATGCAGTAAAAAGCGAATAAATCTGTTGCATATCATCTTGTACAACACATCGATTTCCATTACGTTGGCAAGCACCACATCCTCTGCATCCCGCCATACGCATACTCCCCAAATATATTTTAGTCACACTGTGCCCTTTCTCAGACACGCCTCTTATATAGGCATCTGTCAGCCGGTCTGTATTTCCCTGCCGAGTACCCGCACTCATAAGCACAAGAACATTTTTACCATTCCCGTGGCATATTTTTTCTATTATCGTGGGACGAGGGGCATCATCTGGTTTGTTGTCTTTCAGAATACGGGAAATAACCGATCCGCTGAGTAGAATTCCTCCAGCAGTCAGTAAACTATTTCTTAAAAATTTTCGTCTCTCCATATCAGAAAAATATTGGTGCAAATAATGATCTTTCTTGTTTTCATATTTGCAAAATTATATCAAAACCACAATTAGAATGGTATATGGATTACTGAGATGACAACCCCTATTACAGAATAATATATAAATAGGCAATTCGATTGAAATTGCCTATTTATTAAATTTTGAGCATCGTAGGATTTCTCAATAATTCTTATTCAGAATGAGTTTGAACTTCGCTTTATGAATTGTTATATTCATATACTTGTCAAAGACTTTCACGCAGTATGGATATGACATCTTTCCGCGTCAGGGTTTTAAATCCTCCGTCCAGAATAAATGCTGCATTGACAATACTGTTCAGCATATCCTCTGTAACGCCTAACGCACTGACTTTTGTAGTAACGCCGAGTTCTATCATCCACTCATACAAAGCATCCAATCCTTCGTTAGCAAGCTGTTCTTCTGATTTGTTGGTTGCGGGGATATTCCATACATTAGTTGCGAATCGTGCGAACTTTTTCAACCCAAATGGGAGTATATGACGATAGTAAGCGATAGAGACTGCCGAGAGAGTCATTCCATGTGTGGAATCGGTATATGCCCCAATAGCCTGACCAATCATATGTACCATCCAATCTTGGCTTTTCTCTTTTCCTATAAAAGAGTTCAATGCCCATGTAGCAGTCCACATAATATTGGAACGGGCGTCATAATCGTTCGGATTCTTCACTGCAATCCTACTACTATGTATGAGAGAACGCATCAGTCCTTCTGCCATATAGTCAGACGTATTATCATCTGTCCCAGAGAAATATTGCTCCATAATATGACTCATAGTATCAAAGATTCCTGCTACCATCTGATACTTCGGAACAGAGATTGTATAGCGAGGATTGAGTATGGAGAATTTTGGCGTTCCATTTATTCCGAAACCCTTACCGATTTTTTGTTTTGTCTTATGATTGGTAATGACCGAGCCACCGTTCATTTCCGAACCGGTACCAGCCATCGTCAATACGCAACCGACAGGTATGATACGTTGATCACTGTCTGGATTCTCCTGTTTGATATAGAACTTTTCCCATGGGTCTCCGTCATACCATGCCGAAACACTTACAGCCTTGGCAAAGTCGATAGTCGAACCTCCGCCTACAGCCAAAATCAAATCCACGTCATTATCACAAGCGACTTTAGCACCCTCGTAGAGCTTATCTGTCGTTGGATTGGGCATGACACCGGGGAATTCTATCACATCTTTCCCTGCAGCCTGTAAAATGGATGTAATTTCTTTGTAGATGCCGTTGGTTTTGATGGAACCGTTACCATAAATCAAAAGCACTTTCGGGCCGTAATTTTTCAATTCTTCCCTCAGAATCTTTTGGATTTTATCTCCAAAATAAACTTTCGTAGGATTATAATATATGAAATTCCCTAACATGGTTATTTCAAACTGCTGGTAAAGAATGTATTGAGTTTCTCTACAGCTGGATTCACATACTCCATTTTGTCATACAAATCGACATGAGAGGCACCTTCGATCTGGAAGATTTCTTTCGGCTCATTCGCTTTGTCGTAAGCGTTTTGGCTAAAATAAATAGTGTCAGCCTTGCTTCCTACTATCAAAAGAATGGGACGGGGAGAAATGGTCTCAATCAGGTCGAAAGCGTTGAATGCCGCTAAACGATCATTACATGAGAACAAGAACTTATTATGTGAATTGGGGTGAGAAGCACGCGGAGTACAATAGTATTCGTAGGCCTCGCGCTGAATGACAGACGTGTTCTCATTAATTTCTTCCGGAGAATTGGGAACGTAGCCAACATATAGAGGAGCTTCACCTCTTGCTTCGCGTGTACGCTGAAGAGCTACCTCACGAAGCATTTGTTTCTTTTCTTCTTCAGTCCAGCACCGAGCGAAACCGTTACGTTGGCTGTCGCCTACATCCCATGTGCTGATTCCGGCTACCGCTTTTATACGGTATTCAGTCTGTGCTGCGTTAATAGAATATCCCGCACCAGCGCATATACCCATAGCCCCGATGCGTTCTTCATCGATATATGGCAATGTCACCAGGTAGTCTATTGCACAACGGATATCTTCTACTCGCGAAGTTGGGTCTTCCAGATAACGAGGTAATCCTTCGCTCTCTCCCTGATGGGTAGCATCGAAAGCCAACGTCACGAAGCCTTTATCCGATAGCAATTTAGCATACAGTCCAGCTACCTGTTCTTTCACACCGTTCCCCGGATGCGTTACTACGATACTTGGATATTTTTTAGAAGAATCGAAACCTTCGGGGAAATAAATTTCACCCACCATCTTCAAGGTTTTATTCGGGAAGAAAACTTTTTGTTTAGTACTCATATTTTTATCGTAAAAAGAATTGTTTTCATTATTGTAAAGAACTGTTCTACGCTGTCAATCGACATCATTTATAGATTGTCGTATGAATCCGTATGCACAGCCTCGTGCATAAGCTGTTATATTGTTCACATTGCAAAGTTAAGGGTAATTATGTATAGGCTTGGTAGATGAATTACTGATGTTATTACCCTGATTACAGAAGTTGCTTCATTCCTTTCCGGTCCCGTCAATCTTTCTGATAGGCCTCGCCGGCACGCCTCCCACAATGGTATTAGCGTCAACATCTTTTGTTACTACAGATCCGGCAGCGATAATAGCGTTATCTCCTACAGTCACTCCTTGTAAGATTGTTGTGTTTGAACCAACCCACACATTTTTTCCTAAGCGGATAGGAGCGGGATACATAGCACCTCTGTCTTCGGGAGCCATGCCGTGATTGAGGGTAGCAAAAACTACATTGTGGCCAATCAGACAAGCGTCACCCAAAGTCACACCTCCATGATCTTGAAAATGGCAGCCTGCATTGATGAATACATTACTCCCTATAGTTATATTTTTTCCAAAGTCTGTGTAGAATGGCGGGAATAGTTTAAATGTTTCATCTACAGGCTTGCCAAGCAATCGGGACATCAACGCCCGCAATTCCTCCTGTGTATGATATGTATTGTTTATCTCGCAGGTAATACGTCGAGCTTCGTCGCTCATTTTATCCATGAATCGATAGATCTCGGGCGTATTGAGCATCCCACCGCTATCTATATGTTTCAAAAAATTGTCAAGTGTCATAATTTGCTCCTTTTTATGCTAATTTTTCAAGTGCAAAATTAGCCGGAATAATAAGACTGTATGGTAGATAAATTACAGATGTTATAACCCCAATTACATAATCCTTAAAAAGAAGGTTTGCAATCTGTATCTAAGGTATTATTATCTGTAATTGAGGTTATGACAGAACCAATATAATCCCCTAAATTTGTATGATGAAAAAATATAATAAAACAAAGACATGGATAAAATACTCCATTTAGACAATATTGACCAATACAATCAATTGTACGGTCTTGAAACCCGACATCCGTTGGTCAATGTTGTTAATCTCAATGAGGCAACACGAGGGGTAGATTTCATACGCTTGAACTATGGTATATACGCCATGTTCCTAAAATTGGAAAAATCCTGCGATATCAAATATGGCCGACAAAAATACGACTATGAAGAAGGAACTATAGTCTGTTTCGCTCCGGGGCAGACTGCGGAAACGACCTCTACAATTGCAACCGTTCAGACAAATGCTTACGGTATCATTTTTCATCCTGATCTGCTTCGCGGCACGTCATTAAATAAAACAATAAAGGACTACACGTTTTTCTCATATGAGGTCAACGAAGCATTGCATGTATCAGAGGAAGAACAGGCAATAATATTGGACTGCCTAAGCATCATTAAGAAGGAACTGGAACACGACATCGATAAACACAGTAAAAAGCTGATTGCCACTCATATCGAATTACTGCTCAGTTACTGTATGCGTTTCTACGAACGCCAGTTTATTACGCGTAGCAAAAGCAACCGAGATGTACTTACTCGTTTCGAGTATCTTCTGAGTGAATACTTCGAGGGAACTACCGCTGAACAGGATGGTCTTCCTTCAGTGAAATATTTTGCCGACAAATTATGTCTTTCGCCAAATTATTTTGGAGACATGCTCAAAAAGGAGACTGGCAAAACTCCACAAGAGTATATTCAGGAGAAAATCATCGAAGTAGCCAAAGACCGTATTGTAGGTACTCATGACACTGTGAGCCAAATAGCTTATTCATTAGGATTCCAGTATCCGCAGCATCTTTGCCGTCTTTTCAAGAAACGTGTAGGATGTACACCGAATGAATACCGGGCAAGTATTATTAGTTGAATTAGCAGATGAAAGAAGATATTAAAGATACATTGAACATAAAAAGCGTGTGTGAATGTAATCGCCATTTGAGGTGCAAAACATTACATCCACAGGTAAGTATCATTAATTTTGAACATCCGGATTTTGATAAAGATGCTATAAAATTTGAGTTTTATGCTGTTCTACTGATAGAAAACAGCCCTGACGGATGCTGTTGTGGACGTAAATATTATGATTTTTCCAATTCTACAATGGTATTTCTAAAACCCGGAGAAATCTTCAGAATGAATAACACAGGTGTATTGCCCGACAAAGGATGCTTATTAGCTTTTCATCCTGATTTGTTATATCGTACATCGTTGAGAAATCATATCAAGAACTACTCGTTCTTTTCCTATCGTAAAGAAGAAGCATTGCACCTGTCGCAACGAGAAACAGAAACTATTACATCTTGTCTTGAAAACATAGAAGAAGAATTGCATCACTCCATAGACACACACACTGCCACAATCTTTTCACGGCATATCGAGTTGATGCTGGACTATTGCACTCGTTTCTATGAGAGACAGTTCATTACACGCGAAAATCAAAATAAAACTATACTTGAAGAGTTGGAGACTCTTTTTGATGATTATATTGCTTCCGGCAGGTTACGCGACTTTAGGTTTCCAACATCGGGATATTGCGCTATGAAACTTGGGCTTTCTGAATATTATCTCAACGATTTATTGAAATTCGAGACTGGTATGACATTGGATGAGTATTTACAAACAAATCGGCTTGAAAAAGCAAAAAAAATGTTGCTCAAAGCGGAAAACACTCCAACTATCGTGGCACGGCAGTTGGGCTTCGTCAATGTGCAATATTTCAGCTTGCTATTCAAGAAAATTACCGGTATCGCCCCGAATGAGTATCGGTATTCTCTGAGATTGAATTGAGTTTTAGACCGCAAAATTAGGCTGTATCTGTCTCAATGAATTTCAGGTTTCAGATAAATTCATAAAACAGGGTTATCCCCCTTGAGGAGAGTTAACCCTGTTCCTTGACAGTATCTTGGAGTGCCTGCTGTTAAATTATTGGTATAGGCTTTTTTAATGTAAAAAGATTTAGGCAATAAAAATATTTAGCATCATTGAAGTTCGTAATTCGCTTTATGATTATAGTCTGGGGCGTATGTTTTGGTATGTTGATGCAGGTTCTGCCACCATTGACTTTTTCTGGTCGTCAGATGTTGAAGGAGCGTCCACCACTGTGGTATTGACTTCAACGGTTGAAGCCGGTTTATTCTCAACGCCGTCCTGCTCTTCCTTTTTCGGTGCCAGTTCGGCAGTGATTTTGCGGTCGAGGGCGGCGAGTTCTGATTTGAGTTGTTTCAATTCGTCCTCCTTGCCCCATGTCTTGGCGATGATTGCTTCGAGCTGGGGAACATCGGCTTTGAGTCTGGCGGTGCGTTCCTCATACTGGGCGATGATGCCGGGTATCTTTTCCAGTGCGTTGACGAAGTTCATGCAGGCGGCATGGGTGTCGCTCATGGCTATGAAGCCATTGTTGTACTTGTATTTCAAGTTGCCTTCGACTACAAAGCGGTTCTGCACACTCTCGTGACCGTCAACCACCGTCGGTTCGGATATGATGGAAATCGGGAATCCGTAAATTTCTCCGATACGCTGGTAACGGCGGTTGGTATTGGTGTTTATCGCCAACCCTTGCAGGTGGATACCCATGTTCTTCTCGTCGGTAAGCTGACAGGTGTCGATGGTGAGATTGTTGACGGGGTTGCCGTCTTTGTCTCGCTGTACCACAGCCTCGTAACGGGCATAATCGGCTTTCATCTGCGCAACCGTCGCCTCGTTGTTGGCGATGTTGTGGTTTGTCAGCTCCAGCTTTGACTCCGAATCAGCTCGTCCCTTGCCGAATGATTTGCGCTCACTCTCCAGCGAGGCTATCCGTTTTTCAAGTTTCGCCTTTTCGAGAAGGTCGGTGTTGCCGCTGAGAATAGCCATATATTCCGAGAAGTTCATGCCGTTCTGCTCGTCCATCGCGCCCTCGTCGATTGTCCTCGCTCCGAGCGCGCCACGCTTGAGCTGGCTGATGAATGTCGCCTTGCAGTGGAGAAGGTTGAACTTGTAGGAGTCCAGCGATTTCTCCACAGCATAGATGATGACATCCACCTTATTGTCGGCATAGAGTTTGGCAATCTCGTTGCCGGCGCGGATTGCACGTCCCTCGCGTTGTTCCAAGTCGCTGGGTCGCCACGGGCATTCCAGTTCATGGACGGCGACAGCCCTGCGCTGGGCGTTAACTCCTGTGCCGAGCATACTTGTAGAACCGAAAAGCACACGCACGTCGCCGCTGTTCATCGCCTCAATGACAGCCTTTCTCGACCTCTCTGTCTTGCACTCCTGAATGAAACGTATCTCATGCGCCGGAATACCGTAATCCTCAATCAGCTTGCGCTTGATTTCGGAATAGATGTTCCACTCGCCGGGCTTGTAGGTGCTGAGGTCGCTGAACACAAACTGAGTGCCCCGCTGCTCATCGTATTTGCGGTAATATTCGGCAATCATCCGGGCACAGTGCGAGGCTTTGTTGTCGGGATTGTCATCGTATGCCGCAGAAATAAGCCTCATGTCAAGAGCCATCTTTCGGGCATAGTCCGTGGCGATAAGCATCTTCGCCTTTTCTTCCGTTTCAGAAAGTGGTGCTCTGCCGAGTATCGTAGCGTCGCCACTCTCGGCAAACTTCATCAGTTTCCCGATGAAGTCCTCCTGCTGAGGTGTCGGAGGGATATTATGCAGTATCTCGTTCTTTGCAGGACGGTCAACGCCTACATCCTCGGCAGTACGGTAATCCGTTATTTCGTTGTAGAATGCCGCAAGCTCCGGCACTTTGATAAAGTAACGGAAACGCTCTTTCTGCACAATTCTATTGGTGACATTAAACTCGAAATCGGTTGTTTTCTTTGCGAAAATCGCCAGCCAAGCGTCTATGCACCGTATATCCTGCCTTTCAAGCTCTTTCGGGCGCAGATACTTGAACAACAGGTACAATTCAGTGAGCGAGTTGCTGATTGTTGTACCCGACAGGAATGTTGCTCCCAAATCCTTACCGGTTCTCTCTTGAATGGTACGGATTGCGTAGAGAAGATTGAGCGCACGTTGTGAGCCTTCCGAGTTGCCCAATCCCGCCACTCGGTCATGTCGGGTGTTGAACATAAGGTTCTTGAACTGATGCGACTCGTCAACGAATATATGGTCGATACCCATCTGCTTGAAGTCAACGACAGCGTCCTTGTTCTGATCCATCTGGTACTGAATGGTGGCAATTTTGGCGGTAAGGTTCTCCTTACGCTTGATAAGACCTTTCAGCATAGCCCGGTTTATATCGTGACCCTGCTGCCTCAGCACTTCGAGATTCTCCTCAACCGTGTCAAGCTCCGCCTGAAGAATCTGTTGCTGCATTTCCGGCGACTGCGGTATCTTGCCGAACTGGTCGTGCGACATTATCACGCAGTCGTAGTCGTTGTTCTTGATCCGGTTGAAGAAGTTGACGCGGTTGTCAGCCTTGAAACTCTTTTCATCGGCAAACAATATGCGGGCATTGGGATATGCCGTCTGGTACGTCATGGCAATCTCGGCGACATTGGCTTTCAGCCCGATAATCATAGGCTTGTGAGCCAGTCCAAGACGCTTCATTTCATGCGCTGCAATACACATTATCAACGTTTTACCACAACCGACCTCGAAATCACATATACCGCCTCCGTTCTGTTTCAGCATCCATATACAGTCCTTCTGTGACTGATAAATCGAGCTGATTCCATAACGGTCACCGAGAAGTTTCATGTTCAGATCCGGGAATGTCTGGTGTGAGCCATCGTAGCGGGGACGCACGAAACAGTTGAACTTGTCATTATACAAATCAACAAGACGCTCCTTGAACTCAGGCGACTGGGCTTCAAGCCATTCGCTGAATCCGTTGCGTATCTCCTCAATCTTTGTATTGGCGAGTTGGATAGCCTCGCTGTCGGGAACCTTGATGTCGTTTCCGTTCTCGTCCTTGCCGATTGATTTCTTTATGTCGGGGACAGTATTGTGCAGAGCGTGTTTCAACAGGTTCATGCCGTCGTAGGTGCGATAGTGACCCCTTACGCAGAATTCCTCCCAGATGGTCACATTCTTGCGACTCGCCTCTGCCGAGTATTCATCCATAGAAGCGGAATAGGAAATCTTCACATCGGTATGGTAGAGGTACGACATATAGGCGGAGTATATGCCGGTGGGTATCCATCGCTCACCAAAATTGAAGTCCAGCTCGTCGAACTCGATACGGCGCGGACGGGCATCCTCCAACGCTTTGAGGGAGTCCTTCGACAAGGCGATAAATGGTTCTACACCATCATATCCGGGGAAGTCCTTTATCCGTTCTTCCTCATGGTTAATCCATGCCCTGACATTATCGGCTTTTGCCACTACATTTCCGGCTATGAAACGGTCTTTGACCTCATAGCTACTGACAAGCGGATTATAATATATGTGACCTTCGAGGTTATCTACCAATGAATCCTCATCCATATCCACAAGCGATGACATATATTCGAGGTTGACGACACCGTATTTATTGAGCGATGCAGTCAGTGCCTCCAACGGGGTATCTACAGAAGTAACCCCGTCAATGGCGAATGAAACGGGATGGTCGAAAATGTCAGCCTTGACAAACCGACCGTTCTCGCCCCGCTCCAATGCCAGCGCGTCCCTGCCGTTGGCATCCATGAGAATGAATTTCACATTCTTTTTCTCATTTAGGTTGCCGTATTTCTCCACAAACTCATCATAGTACTGATTGAGGTGTTCGCGCAGATGTTCCGATGGTTCATGCGTTTCAGCCTCATAGTTGTAGAGTTGCTGATAAGTCTCCGACAGAGTGACATAGAGCATGGCGCGCTTCGCCTGTTCCGGCTTCAATTCCAACGGATTGAATGTCGCGCTGTTCTTGCGGACTTCCGAGAGGAAACCTACCATACCGTCCTGCACCACCATACTGCCGTTGTGGTGAAAGAACAGAATATCCTCCGAGAAAGGACGGGGCGACATATCGACCTCGGTTTTCTCCGACTGCTGTGCCGCCACTCTTGGCTGTCTGCCGGGTATGAAAACGCCTTCGGTTTTCTCGATTACAGTGCCACCCTCGACGATAGTTTCGGATTTATAATCCTTGTTGGCTTCTTTTTCAGCCGCCTGACGCTCACGCTCCGCAAGCTGGGCGTATGCGATTGACATCATAGCCTCGTAGAACCCGTTGATAGGCGGATTATCGTCCCAGTTCAGAGAACCGTAAAATTCCAGCTCCTTTTCAGTAAGCGGTCGGAATTTATTTGTCGGCAACGGTTTGGCATCAGCCCACGGTTTCGGCTTTTCGACCGGCTTTTCCTCCTTCTCTTTCTTGGGCATAGCAGTACGCTGGCGTTTTGGCGCGTCCCTCGGCTCCAGTTCCCCGAAAAGGTTATAGGCGAACAGACGCGGGTCGGGATTGTCGGAATAATCCGGGCCCCCGTCGGTTTCTATTTCCTTCGCCTGTTGCGGAATGGAATCCGAAGGTACATTATCAGATTGCTCAACTTTCTGTGTTTCAGCATTGGGCGTAACAATCTCTACGACCTTTTGCTTGGCGGTCTTTGTCAGCTTCGGGTCTTCGAGTTGCTCACAGATAGCCACACGTTGCCCGGCTCTTACGAGCTTAGACAGGTATGTGTCGAGCGCGTGATGCGGAAATCCAGCAAGCTCTATATATTTGTCACTGCCGTTCGCTCTGCGGGTCAGGGTTATACCTAAAATCTCCGACGCCTTTACCGCATCCTCGCCGAATATTTCATAGAAATCACCAATGCGGAACAGCAGAATAGCATCGGGATGTTTCTTTTTCATCTCCTGATACTGTTGCATCAGAGATGTATTGGTGAGGCTCGGCTTCTTTTCCGCTTTCGGAGTTTCCTTTGGTTTAGGCGTGATGGGATCAGGCGTCGGCGGCTTGATACCGTTGGAATTATACAGTTCCAGATTCAGGCGCAGACGGAATGACAGGGTTAAAGCGTCATGCAGGTCACGGGCAATACCGCCTATGCCGTCCTTGTGGGTATAGACGATAGCCGGTTTGCCATATTGGTCAGTGCCGACTTTCGCATCAGTGCAGATTACATTCTGAGGAAAAACCTGAAAGAACTTGTTGCCCGAAACTTTCGTGCCACGGTCAACAACCGACTGGATGAAAAATTCCTCATCGGCAGACAATGACTTCTTTCCGGTGTGCTTCTGGAAAATAATCAGGTCAGAGCCAACATCAGTTCCGGCGTTGTCGCTGAAAGTGTTGTTGGGCAAACGCAGAGCAGCCACGAGGTCAGCCTGTTTCACTAACTCCATTCTTATGAAGGGCGAAGCAGCGTTCATCACACCCTGCGACGTGATAAAGGCAATCAGTCCTCCCTCTCTCACTTGGTCAAGACCTTTGAGAAAGAAGTAGTTGTGCAACGACTTTGCCGCCTGACGGTAGCCAATTTCCTTGCTTGTCGCATACACGGGGTCAGCCACAGCGAAATCTCCAAAAGGAACATTGGATGCAGCCACGTCGAAGTATCCGTTGAAATCGGAGTCTATCTTCTCGAAGCCCTCTATGCGGGTCAGGATTGATGGGTGCAGAGCTGACAGAATTTTACCGGTGAGCAAATCCTTTTCAAACGCAAGCACTTCGGCACCGGGGTATCTGTCATTCCGTAGGAAAGAGTCGATAAACGCCCCCTGACCGGCAGACGGTTCAAGAAATCTTTTGACATCGACACCGGCATCTTTCAGCGCGTCGGAAACGGCGTCAACAACAGACTGAGGCGTATAGAATGCTGTCAGCACCGAAGCTTTAAGCGATTCCATGTAGCGGTTAAACTCCTTGTCATTGAGCGAATAGTCGTGGACAATACGGCGCAGTTCCACCGTCGGCGCGAACAGCTCAATATCCGACTTGCTCCACTTGGCGGCATCGGCAAGCTCGTTGGCATCGTTGAGGATACATTTCAGCCCGCCGAAGCCGGAGTACCTGCCGAGTACAACCCTCTCTATGGGGTCGGGAGCGCGCTTTTCAACACCGATCTGAAACGCACAGCGTATGGCATTGATATTGTCGCGCATTGTCTGCAACTTATTGTAAGCCATTGTCGAGAAGATAGATTACGATTTTGCCTACAATTTCTGTCTCCTTCTGCTCCATTTCGAGAGCGTCCACGCCAATAGCCTGACGGTCGAAACCGTCAAACAGGTCGGGAATGTCGGTCATCACCTGATTTGTCCAGTATTGACCTGCCCGGAGAAAATGTTGCCGACGGTGTTCATCACCACGGCCGCCTCCTTGTCGCCGTAGTCGCGTTTGAGCTGCGAGAAATCCTGAAAGCCGAGGCACACGGCAACCTTGTTGCTTCGGGCAGTTGCAATAAGCTGGTCAAGACCCTTGAAATATATCGTCGGAAGTTCATCAATCAGCACTCCGCTTTTCAGCATACCTTTCTTGTTGATAATTTTGACGATACGGGAATTATACAGACCCAGTGCCGCGCCATAGATATTCTGGCGATCGGGATTGTTGCCCACGCATAGGATTTTAGGCTCATTCGGATTGTTGATGTCGAGAGTGAAATCATCGCCGGTCATAACCCAGTATAACTGAGGCGAAATCATACGCGAAAGAGGGATTTTCGCCGATGCGATTTGCCCCATCAACTGCTCCGCTGCGCCTCCCTGCCATGCGTCCATGAAGGGCGAAAGGTAGTTTTCCAGTTCCGGGTAGCTGGTGAGAATGGGGAACAAGTCTTCATAACGGCGGTTGAGCAATTCGATGGCATGGGGGAAAGTGCAATACTTTCCACCCTTGTAAATGCGGAGATACCATATTATCGCGGCGAACAGAACGATCGGTGACTCCACAAAGAAATCGCCCTGCTTGCTCACCCACGACTTATTGAGGTTGAGCATTATAGTGTACGCGCTCTCGTATGCGTCGGCTATATCGCTCATGAAATCGGGGTGAATAGGATTGCACCGGTGGCTCCGTTCAGGGTCATCGAAATTTATCATATAGAATTTCGGCTTGACCTTACCGTAGCCCTCCTTGTGACTGAGCAGATGGTTGTAGGCTATCATGCTGAGATCCGGACTCTTGAAGTCATAGATATAGCCGCTGTAACCTTTCTCTATCATCTGTTTGATAAAGGAATTTATGACGGCATACGACTTGCCCGAACCGGGAGTACCCAACACGATGGTGGCACGAAACGGGTTGACGACGTTTATCCAGCCCTTGTGCCATTTCTTCTGATAGTAGAATCTGGTCGGCAGGTTTATGGAGTATTGGTTGTCCATAAGTTTTGTCTCCTGCATGAAGCTCTCGTTCTCGTCGTTGAAGCGGTCGTCCATCATATTGTTTTTCAGCATACGACCAGCCCATATTCCGCCCATCAGCAGGCATATGTAGCCTACAACGGTGCTTATTATATAGGTGTAGCGCATACCGATGTCGAGTGTCCACCAGTTCAGAAGGAACAGTACACAGCCTGCGGCGAGTGTTACGCCGATATGCCGCCATGTGATGTTCTCGCTCCTTACTCCTCTGGTGCCGAAGCATGAAAGCCCAAGCAGCAGGAGCGCAAACAGTTTGGCATTGAAAGTTGTGCTGAAAAGTCCGCAGGTGCGGTTAAAGTTGGCGCAGATCTTATGGACGGTCGAATAGAACCAGCCGCTTTCGACGGTTTCCACGCGGGTGAACCAGTAAAGGTTGGCGACAACCAGCACTATACTAACCGCCCGCAGGAAGTCCATAATCTTTGCCAACGCTCTGAGGTCGTCCTCTTGTTGGCTCATAAAAATGTAATTTGGGAGTTAAAACTTCGGTCTGTGACCCTTCTTTTTCTTACGCTGCATACGACGGCGGAATTCTTCCTCGTCGGGATTGACAGCCATTCCCGGCTGGAACAGGTCGAGTCCCGGAAGTGTGAAATCGGTGTCACTGTAATCGGTAACTGAATTTGAAGTTGCGGATTGGTGGTGTCCATCCGACGGGGCATTGGTGTTGCCTGATTGTGACCGGGTATCTGAATGTGTCTCGGCGTTCTGCTCCGACTCCTGCACGACAACCGGTGTGTCGAGAACCGGAATTCCGTTTGTTGCCTGTACCTGCGGGTTGTTGAACCGCTCGTTGAGCGCGTTTGCAGAAAATTCCTTGCCGAGTCTGGAACCATTGAGTACAGACATGGTGTTGTGGTCGATAAATGTAGCCCCGTAGATTCTGCCATCGTCGGTGTAACGGAACACGACATCTATATGTCTTTCCTTCAGCTTGGCAACGAAATCATCCTTGCCTGTGGCTACGGCAAGGACCTCGGCAACCGTCTGTTTCGTCGGAGCGGGATCAATCCTTTCTTTGGCGCGCCCGAAGCGTCCATCTATCGCCTCCCTCCCCGCGAACTTGCCAAGTCTCGAAGCCTTGAACGGATTGGCGATAACCTTGCCGTCATCGTCAGTCACGAAATAGACAAGACCGTGGTACTCGCGTCCGTTCACCCTGCCGTCGGCAGGCTCGCACTTGACATTATACAGTGAGAGTATGGCGTTGTATTCGCCGAGGGTCTGGAACTTGTAGCGCATACCGACCATCTTCACGGTGTTGGCTACCTGACGTTTCAAATCTCCGTCGGGGTCAATCTTCCTTATGGGCATATCCGGAGTGATTTTCTCACGCTCGGCAACCTTCAGCCCGTATTTCTGCTCCAGCTCGCGGCACACCTTCTTGTTCTTGTAGAAGTTGTTGCGGTCTGAGATACAGCGTCCGTCAGTGCCGACACGCAGGGCAACGATATGGACGTGGTGGCGGTCTATGTCTTCGTGCTTCACTATGAGGTATGGCATATCGGCGAAGCCCATCATCTGCATATAATCGTGGGCAAGGCGGGTGAAGTCGGTATCGCTCAACCGGTCGTCGGGGTGTGGATTTAGCGAGATGTGCATCATCGGACGCTCGGTGCGTGACGATGTGGGTATCCAGCGCATGAAGTCCTCGTAGGCACGGCGGATGTCAACCGTGCCGCTGCCGTCATTGAAAATCTTGTTGGTGTCAAGCACCCGTCCCCGTTCCTTGTGGATTTTCTCGCCGTTGTAGTTTAGCGCGCCGTACAGGGAATTGCCTATCGAGATTTTAGCGACCATTGTTCATCGAACCTCTGCGCGAGTGCCACAATCTCGCTGTTGACCTTGATGAGTTCAATCGTCAGCTTCTCCAGTTTATAGAGAGCCGACATAGCCTTCTTCTCGGTGAAATTTTCACGGAGGGTCTTGATCACGTTGTCGTATGACACCCCCAGAGTCCTGAAAAGTGAGTTAAGTGATGAGAGCTTGTCGATGAACACGCGGGTGTTCTCGTCGATGGTATATACCTTAAACGGCTTCTGGAAGATGAAATTCTTTATGAACGCTCCCTTGCTTTCAAGCCCGGAACGCTCGAACATGGCGAGGAAACGTGCGTTTTCCTCTGCGTTGAACCGCACTACATAGCGGTTGACCGACGGGTCGGTCTTGGGGCGTCGTCCGCCCCGGCTGGTAATCTGGGTCATAAAAAGTGGATTTAAGTGGTGTAACCGCATTGCGGCAGCATAAGGCGGCGCAGCCCATCGTATGGATTTACGACTTCGGAGTGAATCTTCCCAATGTTTACATTGCAAGTGTTTTCCGTGGCACAATCTTCGATTCGTGTGCCGGGAAACATAACTTGCAGTGTTCATGTGAACATCCTTTCCTATTATGAAATACGGTAGTATCTGTATCGGGGCTGCCCGGTGATGTCCCGATGGCGTGATTACCGTGATTTCAACGGCGCGGCGGTATTGTGATGGCGTAATGCTTCCATAAATTTACGAAAATAATCGCGTAAATCCTAACACCGGCAGTAAAAAGTACGAGAAAAAAACGGCATACCGTATCACAGTCCGGACCGATAAGACTCCGGCTGTAAAAAAATCGAAGTTGAAATGTTAAAAATTTTGGCAAAAAATTTGGACATAGCCGGACATACTTGGACATAGCCGGACAAACGGCGGAATCACAGGGAATTGGATTATTTTCCGATTTGACAAATTGGAAATTTATTTGTTTCTTTGTGTAGAGATTGACAGTTAAACCTGCCTTCAAGGAGTTCAACTTACAGACTTTATTATAGAACTATCCATTGAACTGCAAGTATGATTTTCAATCTGTCTTTAGAACATTGGTATTATTGACAGGTATGCCTGATTACAGACAAATCTATATCCTTCCTTACAGTTCAACTTATAGATATGGAAATGGAACTGCTTAATGAACGATATTGAGATTGTCTTAAAGATTGATTTACCTGTAATATTATCTATTGTTTGAATGACAAATATATTTATCTATAGTTCATAACTTCAAGGCTTCATGACTTCAAGGCTTGATGGCTATGTACGGTAGATAGAAAGCACCGCTAAGTTCCACATCCAAACCCGAACCGAACAATGACTGACAGATCCAACCTTTCCCGGCTTACTTAGCCGATGCCCTCCTGACAGCGGAGGAAGGTCGCTCCATGCGGCATGGAAAGCTGTCATCCCCAGCATAGTCTATGCCGGCACTGCTTCGCGCCGATAGATGCCCGGTCTATACGTGTCAGGAGTCACGCTGACGGCCACTGCTATGCAGTCACCACTACATCCATTTTCAAATTTTATTTATGGCAGACCCTAAATTTGTCGCTTTCTCCACCCAGAAAGGTGGAGCGGGCAAAACGACTCTGACCGTTCTTGCGGCGAGTTACCTCTACTATGTGAAGGGGCTGAAAGTCCTTGTCGTGGACTGTGACTACCCGCAGTTCAGCATCGAGGAGATGCGGCAGCGCGACAGAGACCTGATTGAATGCAGTCCCCAGTTCAAGAAACTTTTTTCCGATAATATGCGCCAGACCAAGCTCGCGCCTTATCCGCTTCTGACGGCAAAGCCGGAGGAAGCCATGCGGAAGGTGCGTGAAATCGTCGAGGGCGGCAATGAAATCGACATCGTTTTCTTCGACCTCCCCGGCACGGTCAACAACCGCGGTGTCGTAAACATACTCAACTGTATGGATACCGTGATTGTCCCTGTCGCCGCCGACAAGGTGATACTTGAAAGCTCGCTCGCCTTCGCCCTGAAGATACAGGAGTGGCTCACAACCGGGCGCGCTTCGGTAAAGCAGATGTATATGCTCTGGAATCTTGTCGATGCCCGCGAGAAGACCGACCTCTATGACCAGTATGAGGCGGTGTTTGAGGAATACGGGCTTCAGACCATGAAGACGAAGATTCCCGATACCAAGAAGTATCGCCGCGAGGGGTCAAAGACCCTTAACCGCGCTGTGTTCCGCTCCACGGTGATGCCTCCCGACAGGACGCTGCTCAAAGGCACGCGTCTCCCTGAACTCACCGACGAACTCCTCGGCTTACTCAAACTCTGACCGCTATGGCAAAGAAGTATGAGTCTGAAATCGACCCCGATGAATTCATCAGGTCTTTCCGGGAGGAGCCCTCCTCGCTGTCATCGCTGAACAGGAAGCCGAAAGAAGGTCCCCTGCCGGATACAACCGGTTCATCGGAACAGAAAGCGGAATACGCCATGTCCGTTAAATCAGCTCCTGAGCAACCATCTTCCGATGAAGAGCGCGAACGACTGTTCAGGGAACGGTTTATAACGAGAACAACTTATCTGCGCCCGCAGGTCAAATTCCTTATGGTGGAGATAGACCCCGTTATAATCGGCAAGATAAAGAGGCTGATCGCTTTCGAGAACGGTTCTTGTTCCCTCAAATCGTATATCAACAACGTGCTGGCCGCTCACTTCGAGGAGTACGCCGACGTCATCAACCCCAAACTCTAACCAGCTATGCCCAAATCACCAATTGTCACAATCAATGTGAACCCGGTCGCTGACATTGATGCCAGAACCGCAGAGGAACGCAAAAGATATGCCGCCAAATTTCTGAAGCCCGGCATTATCAGTTCCCATAACAAAGTGTATATCTATCCCGAAGTACACGCCGTGCTCAGCCGAATGGCTGACAGATTCCGCAAAAGCGGTATGTCCATCGGCTCATACGTCTCCGAGATAATCCTCGACCACTTCGCCAACAACCGCGAGGTGATGGAAGGTCTGTATGATGAAAACAGCCAAAGCCTTTTCTGATGGAGACGCTGTTGATTATCGCATTGCTCGCAAGCAATGTATGGCTCATCAGGAAAGTCCTGAAAAAGCCGGAGACACCTCCCGCCGGTAAGGAAGTAGCCGACACCGTGGAGAATTCCGCGCCGCCAGACCCGGACAGGGCTGCCGAAGCCCCGACTGAGGTAATCGGCAAAAGCAATTTCGATGTCGGTCAGTTCATGGATTCTTTCCGAGAGATAGCGAAAGAAGCCGCGACGGAGGCTGCAAAGGAGGTGGTGCCGCTGATAATTAAGGAAATCGGCACACCTGCCGATGCCGGATTCCCCGACATTCCCGAAGAAAAGCCGACTGCTCAGATTCCCGTCGATAAACTGGACGAGATATTCTCCACTCATTCAGTGAGCGAGCTTACGGGAGAGACTCCGCCTCCGGCGGATGCCAACGCCGAGGGCATTGACTTCGACGAGCTGCAATCGACAATGAAGGTACTGAAAGACAAGCCGCACACAGACGAGGACGAGAAGATTGCCCGCCGTGTCCTCCCCGAACTTGAAGGCACGGAGATTATAGAGTATGTCAAACTCGACCCGGTCGTGCGCAAGCGCATTCTGATGATCGAGTGCCAGCTCCCGGACACAACGGAGGAGAATGACAATCCTCCCGGAAAATCCGATGATGCCGCGCCGAAGAAAAAGATTGTCTTCCATGCCGACATCGACACTACCGATATTGATGCAATCGACTTCAATATCTTTCACTGACCACCACTTTATCCACAATCCAAACCCCATTTTATTTATGACTGATTTCTTCAAGTCGCTCTACAAACGTATCGTGGAGTTTATGAACGCTCCCGGTATGCGTCGCCCTATGGCGATGATGCTCACACTTTTGCTGTGTGCAGCCAACCTCTACGCCGCTGGCAACGGTCTGGCGGGTATCAACGAGGCTACCTCGATGATGACCTCCTATTTCGACCCCGCCACGAAACTGATCTATGCCATCGGCGCGGTGGTGGGTCTTATCGGCGGTGTCAAGGTCTATGGCAAGTTCAGCTCCGGCGATCCAGACACATCGAAGACTGCCGCCTCATGGTTCGGTGCCTGTATATTCCTCGTGGTAGCCGCCACAATCCTGCGCTCGTTCTTCCTCTAATTCCCCCGTATCAATGGAATATTCTATCAACAAGGGCATAGGCAGGACGGTGGAATACAAGGGGCTGAAAGCCCAGTACCTGTTCATTTTCGCCGGAGGTCTGATAACCGATTTCATTCTGTTCGTGGTACTCTATATGTGCGGTGTACAGCAGGGGCTGTGCATAGGCTTCGGTGCCGTGAGCGCGTCGGCTCTGGTGTGGTACACCTTCCACCTCAATGGCAAGTACGGGCAGTATGGTCTTATGAAACTCACCTCGGTGAAGTACCGCCCCCGCTATATCATCAACCGTCTGCGTGTGCGCAATATAATGAAGGGAGGACGCAAATGAGAAATACACTTAAAGCCACAACACTGGAATCGAAGCTGCCGCTCCTTGCAGTGGAACACGGCTGCATCATCTCGAAGGACGCCGATATAACGGTGGCCTTCGAGGTTAGCCTTCCGGAACTGTTCACCGTCACATCACAGGAATACGAGGCGATGCACGCCGCTTGGTGCAAGGCTATCAAGGTATTGCCCCGCTTCACGGTGGCACACAAGCAGGACTGGTTCGTGTCGGAGAACTATAAGCCGGAACTGCAAAAGGATAACCTTTCGTTCCTCGACCGTTCTTTCGAGCGTCATTTCAACGAGCGTCCGTATCTGGCGCACAAGTGTTACCTGTATCTGACAAAGACCACAAAGGAGCGTATGCGCCAGCAGTCCAATTTTTCCACTCTCTGCCGTGGGCGTATCACTCCGAAGGAACTCAATCACGAGATGATTGTGGGCTTCATGGAAGCTGTCGGGCAGTTCGAGCGCATTATCAACGACACCGGCTATATAACGCTGCGCCGAATGGGTGACGATGAGATAATCGGTACAGACACAACTTCCGGTATCATAGAAAAGTATCTGTCGCTGTCGATAGGTAATGTCAACTGTCTGGAGGATATCGACCTGTCACCGAAAGAAATGCGTATCGGCGACAAGATGCTGTGCCTTCACACTCTGTCAGACACGGATGATCTACCCTCGAAAGTCAGCACCGATAACCGTTATGAACGCCTGTCAACCGACCGCTCCGATTGCAGATTGAGCTTCGCCTCTCCCGTGGGTCTGCTCCTGCCGTGCAACCATATCTATAACCAGTATGTATTCATCGACGACCACGACGAAAACTTGGCGAAGTTTGAAAAGACGGCGCGCAATATGAACTCGTTGAGCCGCTACTCACGCTCAAACGCCATAAACAAGGAGTGGATAGACCGCTATCTGAACGAGGCACACAGCTACGGCCTCACCTCCGTGCGCTGCCACTGCAACATCATGGCGTGGAGCGATGATGCCGAGGAACTGCGGCGCATCAAGAACGATGTCGGCGGTCAGCTTGCTACTATGGGGTGTATGCCACGGCACAACACCATCGACTGCCCGACGCTGTTCTGGGCTGCTATGCCCGGTAACGAGGCGGATTTCCCCGCTGAGGAAAGTTTCTATACTTTCATAGAGCCTGCCGTCTGTTTTTTCACCGCAGAAACAAACTACCGATCGTCACTGTCGCCATTCGGTATAAAGATGGTTGATCGCCTCACGGGTAAGCCTGTCCACCTGGATATTTCCGATGAGCCGATGAAGCGCGGCATAACCACAAACCGCAACAAGTTCATCCTCGGCCCGTCGGGTAGCGGCAAGTCGTTCTTCACCAACCATCTGGTGCGCCAGTATTACGAGCAAGGCGCGCATATCCTGCTGATTGATACCGGCAATTCATACGAAGGACTGTGCAACCTTATCCATAACCGTACCCACGGCGAGGACGGTGTGTATTACACTTACACGGAGGAAAAGCCGATTTCCTTCAATCCGTTCTTCACCGACGACGGGGTTTTCGATGTGGAGAAGAAGGACAGCATCAAGACGCTGCTTCTCACGCTCTGGAAGTCGGAAGACGACCGCGTGACAAAGACTGAATCGGGTGAGCTTGGCTCCGCGCTGTCTATGTTCCTTGAAAAGATGAAGAAAGACCGCAACATCGTTCCCTGCTTCAACTCCTTCTACGAGTTCATGCGCGACGATTACCGTGCTGAAATGGCACAGCGTCCTATCCCCATCTATAAGCAGGATTTTGACATCGACAACTTCCTGACTACTTTAAGGCAATATTATCATGGCGGTCGCTTTGACTTCCTGCTGAACTCAAAGGAGAACATCGACCTGCTCAACAAGCGTTTCGTGGTATTCGAGATTGACGCTATCCGCGACAATAAAGACCTGTTTCCTGTGGTAACGATTATCATCATGGAAGCCTTCATCAACAAGATGCGACGCTTGAAAGGCGTGCGAAAACTTCTTATATGCGAGGAGGCTTGGAAGGCGTTGTCAACCGCAAACATGGCTGAGTATATGCGCTATATGTTCAAGACGGTGCGCAAGTATTTCGGTGAGGCGGTGGTTGTCACTCAGGAGGTTGACGATATTATCTCGTCGCCGATTGTCAAGGAGACAATCATCAACAACTCCGACTGTAAAATCCTTATGGATCAGCGGAAATATATGAACCGCTTTGACCAGATACAGGAGCTGCTCGGTCTGACCGACAAGGAGAAAGCGCAGATACTCAGTATCAATATGGCAAATAATCCGGGAAGGCTATACAAAGAAGTCTGGATTGGGCTGGGCGGAACGCAGTCCGCTGTCTATGCAACTGAGGTATCGCCAGAGGAATACCTATGCTACACCACCGAGGAAACGGAGAAAATCCAAGTCCTTGACCGCGCCCGTCAGCTCGGCGGCGACATCGAAGCCGCAATCAAACAGTTAGCCAACGAAAGGATAGAGAAATAATGTATGAAAGTGAAATCAATATTTTCCAGTATCATGTCAGGAATACTCGTCTGCCTCGTCCTCCTCCTGACAGTCACCCTTCATCTATTGGCAGTCATTGCCCGTACAATCGTCGGCATGGCTCACAGAATACGATAAATCCACCACTTTTAATCCGCAATCAAATGAAGCAACTCAAGTTTTTAATCTCCCTGATTGCCCTGTGCCTGATGCTCGGCACGGGCAGGGCTTCCGCCCAATGGACGGTAATCGATCCGTCAAACATCGCCCAGTCCATCGTAAACAACTCCAAATCACTCGTTCAGGAATCGCAGACGGCTACGCATATGGTCAAAAATTTTCAGGAAACCGTGAAAATTTACCAGCAGGCGAAAAAGTATTACGACGCTCTCCAGTCGGTCAATAACCTCGTCCGTGATGCCCGAAAGGTGCAGCAGACAATCCTGATGCTCGGCAATATCTCCGGCTATTACGTCAATAATTTCCAGAAGATGCTGACCGATCCGAACTTCACATCGGCTGAACTATCGGCAATCGCCTCAGGCTACACCCGTATCCTCGAAGAAGCCAACGGAGTGCTGGGCGACTTGAAGCAGGTAGTCAATATCACTACGCTGAGTATGACTGACAAAGACCGTATGGATGTGGTCGATGACTGCTACAAGGAGATGAAAAGGCTGAAGAACCTGACGGCATACTACACGAACAAGAATATCAGCGTGTCATATCTGCGCGCCAAAAAGAAAGCTGATACGCAGCGTGTGGTGGCTCTCTATGGCGACGGCTCTGAAAAATACTGGTGATGCCTATGTTGTGTGCTATTGATTTTTCAAACCTCCACACCATTCTCCGCTCGCTCTATGACGAGATGATGCCACTCTGCGAGGATATGGCGGGTGTGGCTCAGGCGATAGCCGGATTAGGCGCGCTGTTCTATGTGGCATACCGCATCTGGCGGTCACTTGCCGCAGCCGAACCGATTGATGTGTTCCCATTGTTGCGTCCGTTTGTAATAGGCTTCTGTATAATGTTTTTCCCGTCGGTGGTACTCGGCACAATCAACTCTGTGATGTCGCCGATTGTGCAGGGTACGGCTTCGATGCTCGAAGGGCAGACTCTCGACATGAAGAAGTACCGCGAGGAGAAAGACCGGCTGGAGTATGAGGCGATGATGAATGACCCCTCAACAGCCTATCTTGTCGATGATGCCGAGTTTGACAGGCAGATTGATGAACTCGGTGTTACTGAAATCGGAACAGCCGCCGGAATGTATATCGAGCGCGGAATGTATAAGGTGAAAAAGGCAATCCAGAATTTCTTTCGTGAGCTGCTGGAGATGCTCTTTCAGGCTGCCTCTCTCACGATTGACACTATCCGCACTTTCTTCCTGATAGTGCTGGCGATACTGGGGCCGATTTCATTTGCCCTCTCCGTATGGGACGGTTTTCAGTCAACACTGACACAGTGGATCTGCCGCTACATTCAGACCTATCTGTGGTTGCCTGTCGCAGACCTGTTTTCGACAATCCTTGCGAAAATACAGGTGCTGATGCTCCAGAACGATATTTCGGAACTGACTAACAATCCGAATATCGACCTCGACGGAAGCAACACCGCATATACGGTCTTCATGATCATCGGAATTATCGGTTATTTCACAATCCCCACTGTGGCAGGCTGGATAATACAAGCCGGAGGTGCCGGAAACTATAACCGTGCTGTCAACAATACCGCCATGCAGGTAGGCTCAGGAGCGGCAAGCGTCGGAGGCGCGGTTGCAGGAAATGTCGCCGGTCGCGCTGGCAAACTATTAAAGTAGAATTATGGAGTTTAAGTCATTAAAGAATATCGAGACATCTTTCCGTCAGATACGCCTGTTCGGTATAGTCTTTGTGGCAATGTGTGCCGTGGTTGTGTCGGTGGCTCTGATTATGGTTTTCAATTTCGCAGAGAAGCAGCGTGAGAAAATCTATGTCCTCGACAACGGCAAGTCGCTGATGCTCGCTCTTTCGCAGGATATGAGCCAGAACCGTCCGGCTGAGGCCCGTGAACACGTGCGCCGATTCCATGAACTGTTCTTCAACCTTTCGCCCGACAAGTCGGCAATCGAGCATAACATCAACCGCGCTCTGATTCTCAGCGATAAATCGGCTTACAATTATTACACCGATTTCTCGGAGAAGGGTTACTACAACCGCATCATAGCGGGGAATATCAATCAGTTTGTGCAGGTTGACAGCGTGGTGTGCGATTTCAACAATTACCCGTACACCGCCACTACCTACGCCAAGCAGATGATTATCCGTGAGTCGAATGTGACACAGCGTACACTGGTGACCACCTGCCGCCTCTCAAACGTGCCGCGTTCCGACGATAATCCCAACGGATTTATTATTGAAGGTTTCAACATCCTTGAGAACAAGGATATAATCACCACCAAACGATAATGAGTATGATTTCTGGTTTTCGTGCCGCGAGAGACACCGTATATAATAAGGTGTGGCACACCCCCAAGGGGAAGCTCTCGGCCCGGTTGCGGAAGGTCTGCGACGACCTGCCGCACGGCAAACGGGTGACGGTCGTAGGCGTAATGCTGACCGTGTTTGTCCTTATTGCCTTCTTCGTGTTCGGTCACGCCTGTTACCGCATAGGGCTGGGTCAGGCACTGCGCCGGATTGAGGTGCGGCATATCAGTCCGCTGGATCTGCCCGTCCACAATGTTGAACCCTTAACCACGACTGTCTATGACAATGCAGGAATGGAAAGCGAGGATTAACGGGTTCTTCCAGCCGAAGTCGCAGGCTGAACGGCAGAAGATAATGAAGTACCTCGTGGTCATGCCGGCGGCGATACTCTGCGGTGTGGTGATTCTCTGGCTGCTATATTCCAGTCTGAATAAATCAGAAGAAACACGGGGAAACGCCTTCAACACCGAGATCCCTGCCGGAGAGAGCGACGGCATCAAGTCGAAAGCGGAGGAGTATGCGGCGGCGGAGGTCGCAAAGGAGCATGAGGCGCGGCAGGTGGAGATTGCCACTCTCGACACTCTTTCCAATACCACGGATACAGTGACACGTCAAACCGCTGTCGAGACTTCGGCGCAGGCGTATCAGGAGGTGCAGGCTTCTCTCAATGATTTCTATATCCCGGAGAATACTCAGGCGCAGGAAGTCGCAGAGTTGCAGGCGCGGATTGACGAGCTGGAGGCGCAGAACGCTCTGGCACAGCAACAGACGGCACAGCCTGACGAGCTGGAGCTGATGGAACGCTCGTATCAGTTGGCGGCACAGTATATGGGCAACGGCGGCAACTATTCACCGCCACAACCCACCGAAGAAAAGGGCAAACGGGATGTGCAGCCGGTGGCGCAGGTCAACAGAAATGTGGTATCCTCCCTTAGCCAGACATCAACCGTCAGGGGCTTCAATACCTCGGTGGGTACAATGAGGGAGGTCGCCAAGAATACCATCGCCGCAGTGGTGGCAGGCAACCAGAGTGTAGTTGACGGCGAGAGTGTAAAACTCCGTACCGTCGAACCGATGTGGGTCGGCAACCGCCTGATACCGCGTAACACCACCGTTGTCGGCTCTGCAAGAGTGCAGGCCGAAAGGCTGGAGATTGAAATCGCCTCCATCGAGTGCGAAGGCTCAATTTACGATGTGGAGTTGCAGGTATATGACTCCGACGGTCAGGAGGGCATCAATATCCCGCAGTCAATGGAAAGTGACGCACTGCATGAAATCGGTGCAAATATGGGCAGTACGATGGGAAGCTCGATAAATATTTCCACAAATACCGGGGCGCAGATTGCCTCTGATGTGGGGCGCGGGCTGATAAACGGTGTCAGCCAGTATCTCACCAAGAAGCTGCGAACCGTCAAAGTCCACCTCAAAGCCGGCTACCGTGTGATGCTCCACCAGCCGGAAGATATATGATTATTCACCATTAAATCCACAATTCAATGAATTACAAACTCTTTTTACTTTCGCTTATTGCCGTTATAGCAATGGCTACTCCGGCTTTTGCCGGAACAAAATCGGTTAAAAACACCGATAATAACGTGCCGTCTGGCACGGAACAGGTTGCCACTCAGGTAGCAGAACACGACATCAATGTGTACGGCGGCAACTACACCGACGGTGACAAGTTTGACGGTCTGACCCGCAAGGTCGGCTTCGACCGGATGATACCGCCTCACGCTCTCGAAGTCTGCTACGAAAAGACTACGCACATTATATTTCCCTCGGAAATAGTCTATTGCGACCTCGGCAACGAAAACCTTGTCGCAGGATTAGCCGACGGTGCGAAAAATGTGCTGCGTGTCAAATCAGCCTTCAAGTCGTTCAAGCAGGAAACAAACCTGTCGGTAATCACCGAGGACGGAAGCTATTATAGTTTCAACGTGAAATTTGCCAAAGAGCCGCTGTTGCTCAATATCGAGATGACCGATTTTTTGCATGACGGTGAAGCTGTCAATCGCCCTAACAACGCGCAGGAAATCTACCTCGAAAAGTTGGGTAGCGAGTCGCCGATGCTTGTCAAGCTGATTATGAAGAGCATCTACAAGCAGAACAAGCGCGAAATCAAGCATATCGGCTCAAAGCGTTTCGGGGTGCAGTTCCTCCTGAAATCCATTTATGCCAACAACGGGCTTCTCTATTTCCACACCGAACTGAAAAACACCTCCAACATTCCTTTCGATGTCGATTATATCAGCTTCAAGATTGTGGATAAGAAGGTTATCAAGCGTACCGCAATGCAGGAGCAGGTACTCGAACCTCTCCGCGCCCAGAACTATGTGACGGTAGTACACGGCAAATCCTCCGAAAGAACTGTCTTCGCTCTGGAGAAATTCACAATCCCCGATGACAAGCAGCTTGTTATCGAAATTGCTGAGAAAGAAGGCGGCAGACACCAGTCTTTCGTGGTCGAGAACGAGGATATTGTGAGAGCCAATGTAATTGACGAACTTTCAATCCAGTAAACAATGAGAAAAGCGATAATGATAATCGCTGCCATGCTCACCCTCTTTGGAGGGCGGGCAATGGCCCAGCGATGCCTTCCCGGAATGTCGGCAGTAGAAATCAAGGCTGACATGGCAGACGGTTTTTATACCGGCAACTCCCGCAACTGCGGTTACTCTCTCGGAGCGTTCTATTCAGTTTATAAGGGTAATGCCAATACTTGGAGCTTTGGCGGCGAGTATCTCCAGACATACAAGCCCTACGGCGCGAAAGGTCGTATCCCGGTGGCTCAGTTCACAGGCGAGGTCGGCTACAATCTCCATCTGTTGAGCGACTACTCGCAGACCTTCCACCTCTACGGTGGCGTGTCGGCTCTCGGTGGTTACGAAACAGTGAATTTGGGAAAGTCGGTTTTATCCGACGGTTCGACACTCCATAACGGCGACAACTTTATCTATGGCGGTGCGCTGGCATTACAGGCTGATTTCTACCTGTCAGACAAAATTGCCCTGACCGCAAATGTAAAGGAGCGTTTCACCTTCGGTAGCGATGTGCAGATTTTTCACACCCAGTATGGTGTCGGTGTCAAATTCATAATCGAGTAATGGCTATGAGATACACTGAAAAAGACATCCGCAATATTCCTCTTACGGAATTTATGGCTGCACTCGGTGAAAAGCCTGTCAAGTCCTTCGAGGATATGAAACTGTATTATGCCCCGCAACGCGATGACCCTGAGCCGATGCTGGTTGTCAATACCTCCACCAACAAATGGTATGACCACGCCACAGACCAGACCGGTGACATAATTGACCTTGCCGCTCTCAAAATGAAACCGACGCTATATATGAATCCAAGAGACTTCATACTCAAATACATGAACGAGTATGAGCAGGGCAAGGAATTTTCGGCAACGGCGCGTCGCCCGCATGAACCGATTACCGTTGGTCTCGATATAAAGAAAGTGAAACTCACCGACTTTATGAAGGCTCTCGGTCAGGAGCACCCGGTTGCAGCCGACGGCAGTCTGCGGATTTACAATGCTCCGTATGATTCAAAGCAAGAGCCGACGATGGTTGTAAATATCGACACCAATCAATGGCGCGATATAAAGTCCGGCGCATACGGTGGCATATATGACCTCGCGTATGAGCTGACAGGCTCGTGCAATATGTCGGAACTGAACAGGTATATAGCGGCTCAGATGTCAGCAATACGGAAGGTTGAAGTCAGACAGGAGCCGGAAGTATCAAAGCCGAAACGTGGTATGCGCCTATGAACATGGATGACATCAAGCAGATTTCGCTTGTCGATTTCCTGCACCACCTCGGCTATGAGCCGACGGGACGCGACAGCAAAGGTCTGTGGTTTTATGCCCCGTACCGCAACGAGAGAAAGCCATCGTTTCATGTCAATCCGCGCAAAGGCTTATGGTATGATTTCGGTACAGGCGAAGGGGGCGACATTTTCACGCTCGCCGGAGAACTGTCAGGCAGATCCGAATTTGTTGAGCAGGCAAGATATATCGCCGAAACAATGAATATGCCTGTCGCGATGCCCTACAAGCCACAATATTTTGCCGAAGAACCTACATTCGAGAATGTCACTGTGTCCCGGCTGGACTCCCCGGCATTGCTGCGCTACCTTGCCGAAAGAGGCATACCTGATGATATTGCCAGACGTTACTGTGTACAGGTTGATTACACCCTTCACGGCAAACACTACTATGCCATCGGATTTGAGAACAACGCTCTCGGATTTGAACTGAGAAACGCTTTTTTCAAAGGGAGCTACCCGCCCAAGAGCATCACACATATAGCAGGTAATAACCCGCGCTGCAATGTGTTCGAGGGCTTCATCGACTTCCTTTCGGCGGAACGCCTCGGACTCAATGAGGGCAACGATTCAGTAGTGCTGAACTCCGTTGCTAACATCGGAAAGTCTATCCCTATACTCGCCGGCTATCCTCTGATTCTTTGCTATCTCGACAACGATGAAGCCGGACGCAATGCCCTCGCCAGACTTCAACGTGAGTTCGGCAACAAGGTCATGGATAAATCGGCACTCTATCCTAATCATAAGGACTTGAACGATTACCTACAATCGCTCAATCCTAAAATTTCCACTAAACCCAAATTCAAATTATGACTACAAATTTCTTTTCCCGTATCGGCAAAATCCGCCTTACCAAGACCCGCTTTTTCGGGTTCCTGATTGCAGTATGTGCAATCGTAGTGTCACTAACATCCTGTTCCGACGACCTCGATGTGCAGCAGTCCTATCCCTTCACAGTGGAAGTCATGCCATACGCTGCCAAGATTGCCAAAGGGCAGACCGTCGAACTGCGCTTCGAAATAAAGCCGGAAGGCAACTACACAAACACCCTCTACACAATCCGTTACTTCCAGTATGACGGAGAAGGCTCGCTCAGACTCGTTGACGGGCCTGTGCTGGTCAACAACGACCGTGTACTTCTGGAAAGCAAGACCTTCCGCCTGAACTACACCGCCAAAAGTGACGAAGCCCACAAATTCCTCGTTGTCGTGGAAGACAGCTTCAATACAACACCGTGGGAACAGACCTTCGAGTTCAACAGCAAAGACAGCGATGATGAGGGCAAGATTGTCAGCCCGATTGTGACACCCGTAAATCCGGCTATCCGATGAAGAAAATTCTGCTGATGTTTCTCGCGTTGCTCACCGTCATGGTGGGCAACGCCACCGGACGGAAGATAAACATAATGGATCTGCCGCCATTCGAGAGAGCTGTGATTATCATAAAGAAATTTGAAACGCTCCATAAGCCGAAACACTGGCCTTATGTCGGCTACGGACATCAAGTCCAGCCGGGTGAGCCATACCGCCGAGGTGTGCAGCTCACCGAGAAACAAGCCGACGCACTCCTGCGTAAAGACCTGCGAAAATTCGTGACGCTCTACAAGGCATACGGCAAAGACGCATTGTTATTAGGCGTGTTAGCTTACAACTGCGGCCCCAGTGTGGTGAACAAATCCACCGTACTGAAAAAGTTGAAATCCGGCAACCGTGACATATTCAAGTCCTACACCGCCCACTGTCGCTATAAAGGAAAATTCCACAAGCAACTCCACCAACGCCGCTTGACCGAGTTTGCCGCATTATTTGTAAAATAAAGATTGTTATGTAATTGTCTGTATGGGGGGATGCCATGCCATGCAGACAATTATAGTTTTTCAATCTTTTTTCATAATTTTGTATTATGAAATGGCTATATAAAATATTTAAGCATCCATTGTTGTTTATAAGTATTGTTGCTTGCATACTTACAGTAAGCATAAGTTTATATTTTGTAAAATTTCATTACGGATTTTCTGATTTGCCCAATGATTGGGCTGTATTTGGTAATTATATTTCTGGGCTTTCTGCGATTACAAATGTTATAGTCTTTGTATGGCTTACAATGACAATTCAAAAGGCAAACGATTTTTCAAAAGAGCGTGATAGAGAGCATCAAAAAAGATTAATACTCACACAACTCAGATATGATGAGTTCAATTCCTTGTCAAAAGAGTTAAATAGTCCGTTGTTTAATGAATTGGCAACATTTCAACATATTAGAATCTTTAATATGAACAGTCTGTTATTGGCATTCCTTCGTTCACAAACAAAACTATTTCCAATATTAAAAGATGAAAATGTAGTTCAAAAGGTATTACAACTATCTGCCGTATTAGCTTCAATCGGTAAAATTTGTGCTGAATGTGCTGGATTGGATCAAAATGGCATACCAGCTGGCAAACCTAAGTTATTACCGGATGAATTTAAGGTTAAAATGGAAGAATACATACAATTAAAAGCTGAATTCATATCAGAAATGGAGGGATACATTATTTCAGAAATAGACAATATAAAATAGAATGTTTGGGAATAGACAACAATAACCTGTAATATGGTTCTCCAAAACGCCGCCTTTTGGCGGCCGAAATTTTTGGCAATATTAAGGTGGGCAACTTCATCACGAGGTCGCCCACCTTCTTTATATTACGACTTGGCAAATATTCGGTTAAAATCGGGTGTATAACCCCGTCACATCAGTGAAGATGTCCTCCAACATATCGCAATAGACACCTTCGTATGTCTTGATATCCTTTGTCTTGACCTCAAAGGTCTTGTGGTTCATACTCTGACGGTAGAAACGCAGGTCGTATAGGTCTGCGCCCTCGTCATAGATGATTTCCAACCTATTAGCCGATGTCTTGTTACGGCTGAGGCTCATTCTCAGTCCGTTGCCGAGATTTATGAAGTCGTGACTTCCTGTCATTGCCACAAACCTGCGCCCTCCGATTTGTTGGAGTATGATTTTTGCTACTTGGTTGTCCATAACGCTATCATTTAGAGTTGTTGATTTTCTTGTTAAGCCATTCGTCACGGCGGCGTCTGCACTCTTTGAGTGTGCCTGCCACACAAGAGAATAATTCTCCATCGGTGTGGCGGTAATCATATTGGTAGTGTTTCTTTCGCCGTGAGCGGTAGCCGGTGTAAAACACCTCGTATTGTTCTGTGCCGGGAGTGGTGGTAGTGCTTACTCCGTTGGCGGTGAGTTTTGTTGCCATAGTTTTGCGGTTTAGTATTCTACAATCAGTATCCGGTATCCAAAAGTTATATCGGGGTTGGTTATCTTCCTTTGTTTTAGCCAAAGGTGGTGACTGCCGTAGCCATACACGAAGTATCGGTCAAGGTCGTACTTGTCGGCAAAATCGGCTACTATCTGCCGTAGCGTTTTCTCGCTGTCGGCATATAGAATGTGGTTCACAAATTCTATGATGATTTCGGCTATTTTGTCATCAAAAATGATAGTCGGATGTTCAAATGTCACGTTCATAATTGGTGGGTATTGTGACCTGCGCCATTGCTGACGCAGGTCGGATTATACATTAGGCAGTCATTCGTGCCTTGATTTCCTCTTGGTGGCTTGCGATAGCGTTTTCTATCCGTTGCTGATACTCGCTCACCTTGTTGCAGGCTGCACGGCATTGTACCACTTTGAGCGTCCGTAGGTCTATCTCCACGGTAGCCACTGTCTTGCCGTCTATTCGGGCAGAGAATACAAGGCTCTCGGCTTTGAGATAGTATTGGCTACTGCCGACGCAGATATGCTGTGTCCTGCCTTCCTCGTAGTATTCGTCAACGCTGTCGAGGGTCTTGATTTCTATCTCGTTGTCGGTGAAGACAAGTCCGATGAAACGACCTTTCAGCTCTCTGAACTTTTCTTCATTCTCCAACGCCTTGTTACGTTCAGCTTCTCTGCGCTCCTTCTCTCGCTGGCGGTGTACCTTCTGCACATATTCGTCGTGTGCGTCAAAGAGATTGGCGGGGGCGATAAGTTTCGGCGAGTGGGTATCACGTCCGAAGCGTTCCAGCATACGCAGATAGTCATACCACGTTGAGAGGTCTGGGATTTCATATCCGTGACGCTTGGCGATTATATATGATGCCCAGAAGTGTTTTACCTCGTCGGTATGATATGCCATATATTTAAGCATATCTGTATAGCCCTCTTTAATCAGTGTTTCGGCTTGCGGTGAGGAAAGGAGCATTGAGAAAAGTTTGATTGGGCGGATTTCGTGGAAATTTCCGTCAAATCCGTTTCTCGAGAGAGCCGGAATTATCTTGAATTTCGGATAGAGATATTGGTCGGAGATATAGCGGTAGATGTCGTTGTCTTTTCTTATCTCCATAGGATAACCGAAGGCAAAGCAGTCAAGATGCCAGCCCATTATGCGCGGAATAGCCACAAGTGCAGTCTTTCCGTCGAGGGCAATCCAATACTGCCCGATTTCCCGAAAGGCGGACGAAGCCTTGAACCCTTTTCGCATGTTCACCTCCATGAGAAACATTCGCAGTATCTGATACTCTCCGCAGGTGGCTATCACGTTGAGATAGGATTTCTGCTGACATTTACGCTCTAATGTTTCCTTGACTTCAAGTTTAGCCTTGCAGTTGGGGCAGGTGCATTTGTCGGTGTGACCGGTCATCATCCACGAATGTCCGCAGTCCATACAAGTAGTGCGACCTTTCGGCAAGCGGTAGGCATAGTGGTCGATTGTGTTTCTGAATGCCCAACGACGGGGAGCGGTGGCGAGTGGGCGAAGATGCCCACTCTGTGCAATTACCGCCTTTTCAAGTTTTGTTCTTGGTTTCATAGCTGTAATGTATTAGAAGTCAAAAAGACTGCGTTGTTCAACTTGGGGTCTGTTCTCTGTCGCCTTCTTGGATTGCGAGGGTCTGCGCATCTTGGACGCTTCCTCGTCACGGAGTTTTGCGATGGCGTCCTGCCGTGCCTGCTCCTTTTCCTCCTCGGTGAGTTCTACCGTGTGGTTGACCACCACTTGGCAGTTGACAGGCTTTCCGACCTCTATTTCGCTTTCTTCCCAGTAGTGGACTGCCATTCCGAATATTTCATCGTCCTCGAACCCGTTGCACCCGCTTTTCTGCACTTGGCAGATTATATAGGTGATGCACTCAGAGAGCGACTTTGAGGGATTGGCATACTTGACGGCGAACAATGCGTCAGACTCCGCCATATTGTCAAGATAAGTTCTGATTGTGTCTTGGAACGCCTGAGTTCCTTTCATTGAGTTCTGTGCCATAGTCGTAAATGTTTAGAAGTTTGTTATCAGCCAAAAGATTATCACAACTGCGGAGATTAGGGAGATAACCCACCCGACACCTCTGCATATCGGTTTTAGTACCACCATAAGCACCAGCCCGACCACCGCTCCGATAATGACAGCCATCACCTTTGCAGTCCGTCTTAATGCGGTATGAGCTGGTGAAGGTGTGAAGCTCGATTTTCTATTATGTCGGTTATCCTGTGTCATAAGGCGATATTTTTTTTAACATCAATGCGTCTATTTCGCAGTATGAAGTATGTTCGCTCGATAACACCACAGCGTGACGGGAGCAAAGGGCTGTTCGCCGGCGGCTGAAAAATACGAGCCGAGCGACCGCAGGGAGCGAGGTCTGGAGATTTTTCAGTTGTCGGCAATAGAATAGCCCGTCCCGGCACGTTATCCATACCGAGCGAATATACTCCGTGCTGTGATATATGCGATTGTCGGTGAGAAACATAGAGCCGCGAGTGCCTTTATGGTGACACAGGATAACCGGCATAACGGAATGTGAGTCCGTAAGAAAAAAGAGTGTGTAATGATTCTGATTACGGCAACCCGTGACGTGTGTTGCCGCAATCAGCGGATGTGGCGCAACCCGTAGAAAGACAGAACCGGAGCGGGCGTAAGGAACACGGGGTGACGGAGAAGACGGTGCAGGTGTAGCGGCCTCCGTGACGCCATCTGTACTGTCGATCCTTCACCCGGTGTTTAGCCCGCTATAATCCGTGGCGATGCGGTCTGCGGCAGTGCAGGACTCGCTCCAAACGCCGCAGACGGCATCGCCCGGAAACCGTCATGCCGTTGCGCAACCCCAATCAGACGGCATGAATTAAAGGCTAAACTCAGTTTTTTGTTAAAATCGGCGTTATAATCGCAAAAATTTGTACCTCACACCGGTTTTAATCTCAAATTTTTGTATCACCTAAAAGATGAAATGTCGTTCCATGCCGTTATTCATCTCCACATTTCAATACTTAATTTCGGCAATAAACTTGATTTGTTGCCGAAATTAAGCTAACTTTGCGCCGTAAAATTGTTATAGATATATGAGTATAGCTGACTTGATACTGGATTTTGCCAATAGCCGCAACAGCTTCACTCTTTGCGAACTGGCGGGTTATGTCCATGACCGGGAGAATATTTCCGATTCCGGTCTGCTCTGGCATATCAGGAAACTAATCAAGCAAAATCAACTGTCAAGATTGTCACGCGGATTGTATGGAAAACAGGCAAAAAGTGATTTCATGCCGTCATTGACGGAGGATTTACGCAATCTATATGCCGATCTGACAAGGGCATTTCCGTTGATTGACATAGTGGTGTATTCCGGCAATGATATTAACTCGCTGCAACATCACCTTTCGGCAAACAACGCCATATATGTCGAGGTGCCAAAAGAAGCAACGGAGACAGTCTTTCACTATCTGGCCGAAAAAAAGATAAGGGCATTTCATAGACCGACGGAAGATTTTATGTCGGATTATGTTGATTTAGCTGAAAAATCAGTAATCGTAAAAGCCCTTACAACCGAAGCCCCTATAAAGGCGGTTGACGGAGTGATGATGCCGACACTGGAAAAGATGCTTGTGGATATAAATGCAGATCCGGATTTCTATTACCTGCAAGGCAACGAGACGTTCAACATTATGCAAAACGCACGGTCACTTTATGCCATAAATATTCCGAAGATGCTTCGTTACGCCTCCCGGCGAGGAATACGGGAAACAATGCAGACAATATTGAACTTCAAAGACTGATTATGATTAAATCCGAGTGTTTTACACGCCAATGGTGTGAACAAGTTGCCCAAAGGTTGAATTACAATGACATCCAGCTGATAGAAAAAGTGGTGCGTGCTCTTTCACTGCTTGAGATGCTCGTAAAATCCGGTTGTCCTTTTCACTTCAAGGGAGGAACCGCGACCATGCTTCTGCTCGGCGGTGCAACGAACCGACTTAGCATAGACATCGACATAATATGTCCTCCCGGAACGGAGATTGAACGATACCTTTCGGATTTCAAGGATTTCGGCTTTACGAAGATAGACCTTGTAGAACGCAAGTTACCCGGAAAGAATATTCCTAAAAGCCATTCAAAATTCTTTTATCAGTTGGCATATACCGACCGGGTAAGCGGTGAGGGATATATCCTGCTTGATGTGCTGTATGAGGATTGCCATTATCAAAACACGCTTGAAATACCTATCGTAAGTCCATTTATAGAACTTGACAGCGAACCGCTGAATGTAAAAGTGCCTTCGATTGGTGACATACTCGGCGACAAACTCACCGCGTTTGCGCCAAACACAACCGGGATACCGTACTACAAGAAAGAGAAGGTCTGCTCCGTTGAGATTATAAAACAACTCTACGACATAGCAAGGCTGTTTGACAGGGTGGACAATCTTGAGATAACCGCCCAATCATTCCGTCGGATAGTCACGGTAGAAATGGCATACCGTGATATTGACAATCTGGAGGCGGTATTTGACGACATCTTGCAGACCTCAATACTTATCGCAACCAGAGGAAAAGAAGGTGTCGGGCAGTTCGATATTTTGCAGGATGGAATAAAGAAAATCAAATCTTTTATCCATACATCAAACTACCATATAGACCATGCCATAGTTGACTCGGCAAAGGCGGCCTATATATCCACCTGCATACGCAAGGGCGTTACAACAATAGAAAAATATCCCGGCACACCGGAGATTGTGTTGGATATGTCGATTGCACCGGCATTGACAGGAAAACTGAACAAACTAAAACGTATATTTCCTGAAGCCTTCTACTACTGGGCAAAGACAAGCGAGCTTCTGCAAGACAATTAGGCCCGCTTAATTTCGGCAACAAATCAAGTTTATTGCCGAAATTAAGGCTCACATTAGCCCTGTCAGGAAAGTGTGTTAAAATGGGATTTGAACCATAATGTAATCACAAGTGTCTCGAAGGATTTTTAACGCTTTGGCACATTGGGGATTGGAAATAAATTAGTAACTTTGCAATACCGGATTTTGAAATTCTGTGAAGAACATTGAAGTATTAGCGTGATAGATAAGTGAGTCAGCCGACACAGGCGTTGGTAACTCCTTGATACTCACCATACAGCGTCGGAGTTTAATGGCTCCAGGCGGATCACCAATCAGACAAGCCAAGTAGTTAATTCGTAACTACTTGGCTTTTTCAATGCCTGATTTTTGTCTGCAAATTGTCTGCAAATTCATAATTTAGGGTCAGAGCAGCACTGACGCACCTTAGATTCGGCAACGCAGACACTCTGAGTTACGATTTCTTGCCTCCGAGACGTTTTCTTTCTGCTTCGAAGGCTTCGAGGAAGTGGATTTCGACAGGGGATAGCTGATATTGGGTGCGCTCGCGGAATTTTTCGTATTCCTCATTGGCTTTTAGTTTGGCAACTTCGGCTGATACGCCGCCGGCATGGTTCAGTAATTCCTTACCCGACAGCTTTAGGAAATTGTCGAGCTTCTGAATCCAGTCCTTCATATACATCGGGACATGACTCTTGGCCTGAAGCTCGGCAAAATCGAGATATAGATTGACGATTCGGTTGAGCATATCGACCTCTTCCTCCGAAAGATAATTCTTCGCAATCTCAGCCTCATGTTTGGTTGGCATAGCCCCACTCCATGTTGTCAGGCCCATGAAGTCTCTTTCTGCATTTGCACGGTCATAGATTACCTCTGCGGCAGTATGTCCGTGAGCGGCAAAGTGCATCTTGTTCTGCACAGTCTTGAAGAACTGTTGGGTGATAGAGGTGCGAGGGTCGTAATCAATGCTGAGGGCATAAATCTCCAGCACCTTACGGTAGAACACTTTCTCAGAACTGCGGATGTCGCGGATGCGGCCTAACAACTCGTCGAAATAGTTTCCTTGTCCAGCGTTTTTGAGCAAATCATCATTAAGCACGAACCCCTTAATCATATACTCCTTCAGCACCTGAGTAGCCCACTGGCGGAACTGTACGCCCCGATGCGAATTGACACGATACCCCACGCTGATAATCATGTCAAGATTATAATATGCGACTACATAGGTTTTCCCATCAGAGGCAGTAGTTGCATTTTCTGCAACAACTGAATTTCGCTGTAATTCACCACTTTCAAGCACGTTTTTAATATGTCGTGAAATAGTCGATTTATTACGCTGAAACAACTCCGCCATCTGGTCTGCCGTGAGCCAAACCGTTTCATTGGAGAGACGAACCTCAATCTTCGTCTCACCACCCTGCGTCTGAAATAAGATGATCTGTCCGTTATCCATAATTACAAGTCACCAATCATATAGCCATTGTCCACATCGCAGTTGTTATCAAAAATCAATAATAAATTTTTGGATGTTGTCTCTCAAGTTTGATTTAAAAATATCATATTTAATAACACAATTTAGAATCGTATTTTCTAAGGTTGTTTCATTTATGCGACACACATCTATTAGTTTTCTGACTATTCTTAACGTTATCATTTCAATATCTTCCGCATAATATTTAATAATGTATTGAGGAAATGTTGCGTTATGAGCAATTAAATTACGAAATCTGTATATTAATGTAATATTGCGAGAAAGATTTTTTTCGTACTCATCAAATCCATCCAAAGTGTAAAAATTATATACTCTTTCGATTTCATTTTTGAACACATCATCATTAATATTTTCAATAATTTGGGGTAAATGATCGTAGAAACTTCGCAATTTATACTTGTCATAAGGTTTCAAATTCAATGCGGCATCATTTATTATTGTTTCCGGCAATCCAAAATAGTTTTTACGACTGTTAATCGACATAAGTAGGTAATCGTAATAGCTATACAATGGAGTTTTATAGTAGCAAGAATAATTAATCGCTTTTACGTTTCTGATGATATAATCAATAGTCGAAATATCGCCGTTACATATATTCGCTCTAAATGAAGATCCAATATTTAAAACGCTCTCTAATGCAATCCAATGGTATAACAGTTTATCTTCCCAGGATGATGACTTTAACCCTTTATTAAGCCAATGAATGGCATTTATCAATCTTTTATCATTTAGTGATTCACAAGAACGGATAGTGTTAAATCGTTCCAATATCAAAGAAAAATCCTGTTCAGACGATGAGATATCTTTCGCTGAAATATATTCTAAATATTCATGCGGTTGTTTCCATTCACCAACTATATTACCAGCACAAGGGAAACCATTATGCACAATAATGTAATTCTCCTTATCAAATGAGACATTATGATCCGCAAAATGTATGCTGAGTAAATCCACAAGCTGTTCAATGGCACTAAACGCCTTATTTTTAGCTGTATGCGTAAAATGGAATTTGTATTCTATAGGTAATGCAATATTCAAATATTCACGATTTTCTGATGCCTGCTCCAATGGACAGTATTTCCGACTTTCTTCATCGGTGATATATTGTTTTTTAGACGGATTGTAAATAGTAATTCCATTTATTGAATATTCTGAACACCCCTTAAGTCCATTCAATCTAACAATAAAGAATGCTGGCTCTGCTTCTTGGAAGTATAAATTGCGGACTACTTCAAGCCAGTTATCGATATTCAAATTAGATACTATTTCTTCGAGTTTAGCATAATATGCTTCTTTGTCAGAAAATTCATCCAAAGAAATACCCAAAATAGATTTTGGTGCAGATATTACACAACCACCAGCTTGTTGAATTATATCAGGGTATGAGGTACTTAGAGACTCAATATCCTCAGGATCATAACCTTTCGCAATGAATTCTGAAATAATAAGAAATGTATAGTAGTTAATCTTGCACCGAGATTTCTTGTCTAAGGTCGATATCCGTTTAATAACATATCCAGTATGATCTATTAGAGCTTTAAAGTATTCCCCATTTTCAAAATCCTTTTGAATCTCATTACACAACATTTTTACATATTGTGTTTTGTTTGTATTCAGAATATTGGAAATTATAAGATTTATTTTTTCATAAAATAAATCTTTAAAGACCACTTCTTCCTTTAGTAAATAACATAATCTTTCTTGGAATAATTTACAATTCACCTTATTCTGAAGACCTTGATAATCGATTTCAGAAATAATCATATCTATTAAGAAATGTGGACTTTCTAATGGAAATAAGTCAAATTCATTGTCTCTGAATTTATGAGACATCCTTCGCCAATAAATTTGCCAATACTCTAATGGAGTTTCAATATTTATACCTTTTATTTTGTGATGATTATCCATTTTTATTTATAAGGCGACAAACTTGTCTTGCATTCGATTTTTGAGGTTGAACTTATTCGTTGAGGCAATATTGCACTCGATGTATAAGGATTTATTTCTCATAAAACTGGGAAATGATTTTACTGGTTTCCGAGAGAGAATATATGATTTCTTGGTAATGGCGAATATCCTCAAATGATAGTTTTCGGCCTTTTCTGTCTTTGAGCCACTTTTGAGCAGGTTGATAACCGCCAATATAATAGTTAAACATACTTTCCTGAATATTGTCAAAATATTGCGTTTCGTTTATATATACGCGGAGATCTTTAAATTCAACTTTCTCAACTAAGTTGCTTCCCACAATTGGATATCCGATCTCAACTATCCAAGTTGAAGAATTTACCATAGTATGCAACTCGCGTAATTTCTTTCCAATCTCCGATATTTGATTAAATTCGTCAATATTTTTGGGATATGGCACTCGTGGAAAATCTAACTTTAAAAACTCTTTGTATCTATTTATGTAAATTGGAGAATTTAGCATCCCATAAATATAATCGAAAAGTTCCATCGCCTCTACATCTTTGCCGATTCGGGAGTTAACTTTTTCAACTATATCTATACGATAATTCGATATTTTTGATTCTGTTTCTAATGAACCATTGGTATCTAAAAAGGAAAATAATGGAGCAATATAGCTACCGTCATAAGGTGTGACTATTTTATGCTGACCCAAAGGAACTTTGGATACAAAAACCCCAAAATGCTCTTTCGTTTGACGGGTGGTTATTAACGCTATATTATTTTCATCAATTAGTTGATTATTGATTTGTGGACGAGGATAATCGAATGCGTAGTCACCATATAACATCCACCTATAATCAAACGGGCGATATAAACAAGTTACAGGACAATCATCAACTTTAACCATCATGCGGGCTTGTGAAAGTTTCCAATCTCTATTATCCTTAATCAAATACAACTTTCGGATTTCATCGTCGGTGATAGACCTATCAAGAAAGTCCCTTATTCTAATAGATGCAGTTTCTTTGTCAAATGCAATGGCAAAATCATCTCTATGAGAATTAGGACCCAATAAGCATGTTGTGAAGAGTTCATTAATCGCAAAACCCTTCTTATATTCCTTTTCAAGACCAAAATCTTTTGGCACAAAGAAATACATCGGTGATTGAGGATTCAACTCTGTATATGGAACGGTAGTTATATTATTGCTGTTCAAGAATGAGTATTTGGACTCTCTTTTACCGTATAAATCATAATGGAATAATCGTCCAAGGGCGTTTTTCTTCTTTTTGCCTTTTTTTATAAAAAAGTTTATACTTACACCCTGCATGATGTCAAATACATTCTCATCCTTACTTCCATCGGGCGCTGTTTCTTTCTTCTTGGAATTGCCATGCAGATTAATGGTATATATTGAATCAAAAGCACGAAGCAGTTCCCATCGCATTCCACGGAATGTCGGATTGTCTAAAAATCCATGTGGGTTGATATATGCCAATATACCTTCTCCATTTTGTTCTATAAAATATTGCGCCATTCTGATGAATTTCACATAATCATCATTAAGCCACTTAGGATTTCGCTCGTTCAGAGGAACTTTGCCACCTGGTTCTTTCTTATATGACTTCATCAAATCAGTTATCCACTGACCGTTGTTTGTGCTTGACCCATTATACGGTGGATTGCCAAGCATTACCATAACAGGTGTATCTCTCTTTATTCGACCAGCTTCATTTGCTTCTTGACTCAGCCACATCGAAAAGAGCGTACCTATATCTTTATGATGTTCTTCTAATGAATTTGTAAGATAGATTCTTATTCTGCGATCAGAAGTATGAATATAACCTGTCGAATTCAGAATCCAATCCAATTTAAGATGCGCGATTGCGTAAGGGGCCATTAGAATTTCGAAACCATTGAGCCTAGGAAGTAGATGCTTTTCAACATATCCCTGCCACATCCCCTGCATATTTGAAAATTTATTGTGTATGCAGTTTATAGACTCAGCCAAAAAAGTGCCTGTTCCGACTGCAGGGTCAAGTATCTGCACACGATGATATTTTTCAAATTTAGTGTGCTTGCTCCCTTTGACCTTAGGATTGTAATTCTCATTGATCACCTCATGCTCAATCTCAGAATAATCAGCAAGTCCATTTGGGAGGTCAAAGTCTCTTTTCAGTATTTCGTCAACAGATCTTATTATAAAACCTACAACGGCAGAAGGCGTATACCACACTCCTTTAGATTTTCTCAATTTAGGGTTGTATGAAGCAAGAAAGTCCTCATAGAAATGAATCATCGGATCTGAGTGCCGGTTGTTGCCACCATAACCTTTAAGAATTTTAGGCATATCAGTAGCAGCAAACGAGAGAGCCAAATCATCAACTATCCATGCAATTCGCTCATCAAGATCATAACCAGCTATGCTTTGAAATATCTGACGGAGAAATGGATTAGTTTTAGGAATCAATGTCGCAGCTTCATGTCTGGAAAAGTCCTCCGGGGTTTTATCATGCATTCTCGCGGCAAACATTCCGTATGCTATGGTTTGAGCATAAACATCAGCAAAACTTTCGTGAGTGATATCATGGAGAAGAACTCTTTTGAATGCCTCATATTGTCCTTTAAGTTGGATGCTGGCAGAATCATTCTCTTTATCCAACACTCGCTTAATAGTCTCCGCTAACAATCGCGCTTTTGAAGCCATTATCGATGCAAGCCTACCGGCAGATGTTATCTTTTGTGGCAATGAATTAGTAAACGCCTTAATCATAACCACAAACTTGCCGAAACTAGTATCAATACCGACAATTTTATTCCCATCAACTTTACCTAAACGGATACAGTCTTTCAGCTCGCCATTTTCATAAAAATGGAAGTCAAGATAATCTGTGAATATGATTCTATCAAGAGACTCCCTATAACGATTGAATTGTAATTTATGCTGTTTGTATCCATCAAGATCTGAATCATTAATATCTTTAGCTTCAACAAATGCGACCGGAGCATTATCTGATTTGCGAGAAATTATATAATCAGGTGCTCCACAATCAATTCTGGCAGGCTCGTTTGTGACCACCATATCCGTCAACATTGCCGACATTAGCTGCTGCAATGCCGGTCTATAGCTATGTTCACGAGCGATTCCTGTTCGGAACTGCTTGTTTAATTCAGATATGTAGTCTTTTAGAGTCATACTCAAAAACAAAAAAACTCCGACAGCAGTTATCTGAAGGCTGGCCGAGCCTGCAACGACTGCTTGGGAGTTTCGGAATTTGATTGGTTGTTGGCTTCGTCAGCCATTTGTGTTTAACCTTGTGGCCAATTTTCAGATGTTTATAGTTTCTCCAATCACAAAGTTACAAAATTTCCGTGAAAGTTTGGAAGTCAGGCATAAATAAAATTTAACGTCTGCCTGATATACCGCGTTTGGGCTGAGTCGGTTTCAGCATCTTGTGGGCTTGCATCATGCAGCGGTATGCAAAGCGGCGGTCGTCTTCATCTTCTTTGCGTCCCCATGGTAGCGAGCTGCCACTGCTCCGCCTCCACATGACTGTGCGAATTGGGTTGCGCCGTTGAGGTAGCAAATGGGGTGTTGCTGTCAAAAATGCACGGAATAGTTGGTGATTCGCACATAAATGCATATATTTGCGGCATTTTAGTGTATTTTTGTATAGATAGTCTAATTTAAAACAACATTTTGCTTATGAAAATTTTTACTCTGATTATTACTGCGACAGTGGGGATTATGGCATCAACAGTTGCTGCTTCAGCATCGCCGCGCTTCAAACACGCGCCCAAGAGCGCCGTGACTGTTCAAGCTGCCGATACCAAAACCAAGCATTTCAAGCGGGCATTGCGTCAGGCTGATGCCGAACCATCATTGTGGCGTCACCAGCATGAGGAAGCATACATGTGGGAAGAAGAGTGGATGCCGATAGGGAGTTATGCAATAACTTACACCTCATCCGGACTTGTGGCGGCCGAAAAAAGCTCAGAGCCGGATGTGGACGGATATACTCTTACCGCATACCTCTATAATGAGAATGATATGAAAGTTTCCGAGCTGACTACAACAAGCGAAGACGGCATTACGGAGACGAACAGCCAGAAAAAGGAGTATGCCTACGATTCCCGCGTGACAAATTTCCTGACTTCGGTGCATGAATGGATGTGGCAGTCGGATGCATGGGCACAGCTTGGCAACAACTATCATCACACCGTGACCCGCAATGCCGACGGCAATATAGTAAAGGTGGTCCGCGCCATACTTTTTGACGGTGTGTTTGACCCCTCTATGGAAATGAATCTTGAATATGGTGCGGACGGCAAAATTAACAAGATCAGCACCAAAGTGCTCAGCTATGACTATGATGCGGGCAGCTATGTGTGGCTCGATGGCGTAAGCTACACTGACATTGTATGGGACTGCACTGACGGTCAGGTGGTGGACTGCGAGTTTGAGGATTTAACTTCAGGCAACAACCGCATAGCTTCTGCCCATTATGTCAACAATGAGAGCGGCGCGGAATACGATGCCGACATAACCATTACCTACAGCGGCCAAAGCTATAAAATGGTGCTTGACGGAATAGTGCAGGGGTATGAGAATACAACCCAGACTGTGGAAGTGGCATACACCGATGCCAACGGCAGCTACACTCTGACAGATATTTTCGAAACTGTGGAAGGCGAGGATGTATATTCTGAAAAATATACCGATGTTTATGAGTTTGACCCGTTTGGCTACACCACACTTGAAGAGTTCCGCTATCAGGCCGATGGAATGGAAGAAACCGTTGAAGGACGCACTGAAGGGACACTCACATACGACGACACCTATGGTTATCCTCTGACTTATACTACCTCAACTCAGGAATATGATGAGGAGTCAGACACCGAGTCAATGGTTCCCAATATGCGCTATGAATTTTCTGATTATGCCGACCTGTTGTCCGGAATCGAAGGCATAGCAACCGACACCAATGCCGACAGCCAGCCTGAATATTACAATCTTCAAGGCATAAAGATGGCGGCGGACGCACTGACTCCGGGTTTGTATATCGTGCGCAAGGGCAACATATCCGCACTTCAAATCATGCGCTAAACGACGCCCATTACGGATTTACAGCACAACGAGGGTGTATCGTAGTTTTTACGGTACATCCTCTTTTTGCGGTTATAGATATTGTTGCTAAATTTGCTGTGCAGCCACACCGGAGCAACGATGTGACTGGCAATTGGATATACAGTTATGAGTGATGAATTGATTAGAGAAATAGGACTGGTCCTGCTAATGCCGAACGGAGCGGAAGTTTTGTTTAGGTTGGCGGTGCTTTGGGAGGATAATGATGTGCCGCCGGAGGATGTTTATATGCTCCCGTCGAGGCCGGTAGATGGTGAGGTGCCGGTGTCGTTGCCGGAGATTATGAGAGATGTGTATTTCGTAACTTGGCTTGATAATGATTACAATGAAGAAAATCAGGGTATCAAAACGATGCTTTCCGAAAAAGATGCTTTTTGGAATAAATATATTATAGCTCTGAAAAAGCTCGTAGAGGTCAGTTATTATAACTATCAGAGTATTGTTGATGATAAAGACTGTGATGAGGAAGAAGTTTTATTTCGCAGAAAGGGACGGCGATACATGTCTTTTATAAAAGATTTGGGCGAGCCGTATAATATACGGTATAAAATCATTCATGTACTTTCGCAGCTACATTCCCAAGCGCGTATCCGTAATCATTTCGGAGGATTCACCGGAATAGTCTGTAATGCTGAAACATTTATCAAATTCTGGAATGAGAGCCTGCAAAAATTGCAGGAACTGCAATTGGCCATTCAGAAAGAGGATGTTGAAGACCTGGAATTGACATTTGGCAGAATACTGCAGTCAGAGGTGTTTGAGGAAAGGTTTGACAAAAGATATATGGGTGAGGATGGTTGCTTTATGAAAACCAATGTTGTTACGGCTGACGCAAATGAGGATGTGTTGTGCTTTAGCGGCCTCAAAGATTTTGATGGGAATGATTATTTGTCTCGCGCGGTCAAGATGATTGTTGATTCGGGATATTTTCATAACGCATATCTCGTCAAGGTGCGCGATGGAATAAGATACTATCTTTCAGACTCCAAATATATCACGCTTGGTGAAGCAAAAGCTTTTGGCGGACATTTGGAAGCAAGAATGTTTTCATGCTGTGAGAGAAAAACTTTTGCCGATTATGACTGGAGCAAATGCGTTTCCTACAAAATGATTGTAAAATACGAGCCATGTGGCATGTGTAGCATTCCGGTAAAAAAGCATCGCGCAAAGTATAAGCCGAATGAATTGGTGTGGGGAAAGAAATGGGACTTTCCCCTGAAGGACATGGATAAATATGACGCTATTGCTAAAGAAATATATGATGCAAATAATCCTGCAAAACTATGAGTCGCCCTGCGGCACGCTCGTGCTCGGATCTTCAGGCGACAAGCTGTGTCTGTGCGACTGGCAAACGGGACGGCACCGCGACTATACCCGCAACCGCCTGCATCGCTTGCTTGATGCTGATTTTTGTGATGGAACTTCTGCGGTCATAGACCGTGCCATTGCTGAGCTTGACCAGTACTTTGCCGGGGAACGGCAGGAGTTTGACATACCGTTGCTGTTTGTCGGCACGGATTTTCAGAAAATCGTGTGGAACGAGCTGCTTAAAATACCGTATGGCAAAACTGTTTCCTATGGTGAGATGGCTCTCAGGATAGGCAAGCCTACCGCCGTCCGCGCTGTGGCCAATGCCAATGGCGCGAACCCGATGTTGATATTTGTACCGTGTCACAGAGTGATCGGCAGCGACCATACTTTGACCGGCTATGGTGGCGGCCTTGAGGTAAAGAGGTTTCTTCTGAATCTGGAGCTATTACCGAATCAGATATTTGACCGGAGCATAACCGCCGAACAGCAGCATACCGGGAATGGCTAAGTGAAAATCCTGACAGGCTGCAATGAAACTCCCTTTCATGGCCCATTCACTATAGCTAACAGGTATCTGCGCGTTTTCCTTGATTTAAATACCATAATTGCGGATTTGGCGACAATGCGACTGGGCAATAGAAAAATATTTAAAAATGGTTGGTTAAATCATGGATTATCACTACCTTTGCAGTCCGATTATGTCCAAATTAATAAACCCAGCCCGGAGCGCAGCGAAGCTTTTGGCCGAGCAATGCTGTGGTAAAAGGCGTTTAATTAACTATTAATTAAGCATTTAAAAGTGGATACTTTAAGCTACAAAACTCTTTCCCCC
>HF985638.1:0-5826 GCA_000431155.1 Bacteroides sp. CAG:927 | reverse complement strand
CCCAACGCTCAGTCAATCGAGCGCGAGTGGGTGGTAATTGATGCCACCGGCCAGGTTCTTGGTCGTCTGTGCGCTAAAGTTGCCAAAATTCTTCGCGGCAAATACAAGCCCTGCTACTCTCCCAATGTGGAGTGTGGCGACAATGTCATCATCATCAATGCCGACAAAGTCGTGCTCACCGGCAAAAAGATGACAGATCGTGAATATCTCTCATACACCGGCTATCCCGGCGGACAGCGTGTCACCACTCCTGAGGTGCTCATGAAGAAGTCATTCAACAAGCATCTCAAACCCGGCTATCACCCCTTATATATTAAGGTGATGAAAGGCATGCTTCCCAAAAACCGTCTGGGCCGTCGCCTCATTGAGAATATGCACGTGTACAATGGCGCAAACCATCCCCACGCTGCTCAGAATCCCAAAGTTATCGATATCAACAACTTGAAATAAACTGAAGTATGGAAACAGTTAATGCAGTAGGCCGTCGTAAGGCCGCCGTTGCCCGTGTTATTGTAAGTGACGGTACAGGTGCTATCACTATCAACAAGCGCCCTCTTGAAGTGTATTTCCCCTCTTCAATACTTCAGTACATTGTTAAGCAGCCCCTCTTGCTCCTGGATGTTCCCGAAAAATACGACATCCACGTTAACCTTGACGGTGGTGGCTACAAGGGTCAGGCCGAGGCTCTCCGTCTCGCTATTGCCCGCGCTCTTGTTAAAATCAATGCTGACGACAAGCATACACTCCGTGCCGCAGGCTTCATGACTCGTGACCCTCGTGCCGTAGAGCGCAAAAAGCCGGGTCGTCCCAAAGCACGCAAGCGCTTCCAGTTCTCCAAGCGTTAATATCCTCGCGGCCTTTTGCCGCTTGATATATCTGTGTTTAGTATCTAAATCGCGGGGATGGACACGTTCCCTACCTCTCGGTTGTAATCTTTTAAGAACGTAAACCTACAAAAAAACAAAATGTCAACACCAACATTTGACCAACTCCTCGAGGCAGGCTGCCATTTCGGTCACCTCAAACGTAAATGGAATCCTGCCATGGCTCCTTACATCTTCATGGAGCGCAATGGTATCCACATCATAGACCTCTACAAAACAGCTGCAAAGCTGGATGAGGCTGCAAATGCTCTCAAGGCTATCGCCAAGCAGGGCAAAAAGGTGCTCTTCGTAGCTACCAAAAAACAGGCCAAACAGGTTGTAGCCGACAAGGCTGCTTCCATCAATATGCCCTACGTGATTGAACGCTGGCCGGGCGGCATGCTCACCAACTTCCCCACCATCCGTAAGGCTGTAAAGAAAATGACCGCCATTGACAAAATGACCAAGGACGGCACTTTCGACAATCTCTCCAAGCGTGAGAAACTTCAGATCACCCGTCAGCGCGCCAAACTCGAGAAGACTCTCGGTTCTATCGCTGACCTCAACCGTCTTCCCTCCGCTCTGTTCGTAGTTGACGTGCTCAAAGAGCACATCGCTGTGGCTGAGGCTAACCGTCTGGGTATTCCCGTATTCGCTATGGTTGACACCAACTCCAACCCTAACGATGTTGATTTCGTGATTCCCGCCAACGACGATGCTTCCAAGTCTATTGAACTCGTTCTTGACACTCTCTGCGCTGCTATGGCAGAAGGTCTTGAAGAGCGCAAGGTAGAAAAGGTTGACGCTCCCGAAGCTGCTGCTGAAACCGAAGCCGCTCCCCGCCGCGAGCGTCGTCGCGTAAGCCGCGCCAAAGCTGAAGCTGCTCCCGAAGCTGCCGAGGCTCCTGCTGCAGAAGCACCTGCTGCTGAGGCTCCCGCCGCTGAATAAGTTTTAATCAATTACAAATTTCAAAACTCCTAACTTTAATTATATGGCAGTTACAATGGCAGAAATCACCAAGCTCCGTCACCTCACCAGTGCCGGCTTGATGGACTGCAAAAAAGCCCTCGCCGAAACCAACGGCGACATTGATGCCGCTGTGGAAATTCTTCGCAAAAAGGGTCAGGCTATCGCCGCCAAGCGCGAGGACCGCGAAGCATCCGAGGGTTGCGTACTCGCTGCCAACGATAAGGATTTCGCAGCCATCGTGGCTCTTAAGTGCGAAACCGACTTCGTTGCCAAAAACGCTACCTTCGTTGACCTTACCAAGAAGATTCTTGATGCCGCTATGGCAAACCGTGTTAAGACCATTGATGAACTCAAGGCTCTTGAGCTTGATGGTCGCTCCATCGCAGACCTCATTGTTGAGGAATCCGGTAAAACCGGTGAAAAGATGGAACTCGGTGCATATGAATGCCTTGAGGCTCCTTCCACTACTTCTTACAACCACCTCGGCAACAAGCTGAGCACAATCGTTGGCTTCAACCTTGAAAATGTTGATTATCATGTTGGGCGCGATGTTGCCATGCAGGTTGCTTCTATGAATCCCGTGGCTGTTGACCGCGAGCATGTCCCCGCTGAAGTGGTTGAAAGCGAGCGCAATGTGGCTATCGAGAAGACCAAGGAAGAGCAGGTTAAACGTGCCGTTGAAGTGGCTCTCAAGAAGGCCGGTATCAACCCCAACCTCTGCGACACCGAGGCTCACATCGAATCAAATATCGCCAAAGGCTGGCTCACCGAAGATGAGGCTGCCAAGGCTCGCGTTATTGCCAAGGAAGCTGCCGAGGCTAAGGCTGCAAACCTTCCTCAGGCTATGATTGACAATATCGCTAATGGTCGCGTTAATAAATTCTACAAAGAATCATGCCTTATGGAGCAGGAATTCATCAAGGACGGAAACCTTACAATCGGTAAGTTCCTTGAGCAGGCTGCCAAAGGCCTCGTTGCTGTAGAGTTCAAGCGCGTTAACCTCAACGAGGACTAATCCTCCCCGCTATCTTGCGCGAATTTTTCGCGCTATGCTTTGAAGTCATAACAACTTTTGCATATCTCGGCATCCCCGGTTCGTTTAGAGCCGGGGATGCTCTTTGTTAAATGCTTGGAAATTTGTATATTTGCATCGCTATGACTAAAAAAATTTTCTGTTCGATATTGGGCGTTGTGCTCGGAGTGGCCTTGGCGTCCGCAAAAGATTTTACCACCTACGTAAACCCGCTGATGGGCACTCAATCAAGTTTTGAGCTGTCGGCGGGCAACACCTATCCAGCCATTGCGCGTCCTTGGGGCATGAATTTCTGGACCCCACAGACCGGTGAAATGGGCAACGGCTGGCAATACACCTACGATGCGCACACTTTATGCGGTATAAAGCAGACACACCAGCCCAGCCCGTGGATCAATGATTACGGCCAGTTTTCGCTCATGCCGGTAACAGGTTCCCCTAAGTTCCGTGAGAGTGACCGCCGCAGTTGGTTCTCACACAAGGGCGAAAAAGCTTTGCCGCATTATTATTCGGTGTATCTTGCCGATTATGATGTGCTTGCAGAACTGACACCTACTTCACGTGCGGCGGCACTGCAAATAACATACCCGCAAGGCAACAGCTATATGGTTGTTGATGCATTTGATTCCGGCTCCGAAATAGTCATTGACACGCTCAACCGGCGCATTACAGGCATTTCACGCCGCAACAGTGGCGGGGTTCCGCATAATTTTGCAAATTATTTTGTGGTGGAGTTTGACCGTCCGTTTACTTATGCGGCTACATTTGCAGCGGATGCCAAAGGCGATTCTCTGGAGCTTCGTGAAGGTGAACTCATGCAGAAAGCTTTTCATGCCGGCGCTGTTGTGGGCTTCCCCACCAGCAGGGGCGAGAAAGTGAACGTAAAGGTTGCATCCTCGTTCATTTCTCCGGAACAGGCGTTGCTCAATATCAAAGAGGTTGAGGGCAAAAGTTTTGAACAGCTGGTTCAGGAGGGGAAGACGGAATGGAACAGTGTGTTGGGGCGCGTGGATGTGACGGACCATTCCATTGACCACTTGCGCACATTCTATTCATGCCTGTATCGTGCCACACTTTTCCCGCGTGCTTTTTACGAGATAGATGCGTCCGGAAAGCCTGTTCACTATTCTCCCTACAACGGGCAAGTGCTTCCGGGGTATATGTACACCGACACGGGCGTGTGGGACACATTTCGCGCATTGTTCCCGCTGCTTAATCTGCTGTATCCATCGGTGAGCCGTCAAATGCAGGAAGGCTTCGTCAATGCCTATCGTGAAAGCGGTTTTTATCCCGAATGGTGCAGCCCGGGTCACCGAGGCTGCATGGTGGGCAATAATTCGGCATCTGTTCTTGCCGATGCATGGCTGAAGGGAATCAGGGTGGAAGATCCTGAGACTATGTGGCGGGGAGTGGTGCATGGCGCGCATGCCACGCATCCCACTGTTTCCTCCTCCGGGCGGCTTGGATATGAGTACTATGATTCTTTGGGATATGTGCCGTGCAATGTGGGCATTAATGAAAGCGCGGCGCGATCGCTGGAATACTCTTATGATGACTGGTGCATATATCAGCTGGGTAAGGCACTTGGCAAGTCGGATGCGGAATTGGACCCATACGCAAAGGGTGCCATGAACTATAAGAATCTCTTTGATAAGGAAACTTCGCTCATGCGCGGCCGCAATGCCGATGGTTCATGGCTTGAGCCGTTCTCTCCGCTCAAATGGGGCGATGTGTTCACCGAAGGTAATGCGTGGCACTACACTTGGTCGGTGTTTCATGATCCCGACGGACTTGCGGAGCTTATGGGCGGAAAGAAGCAGTTTGTGGCCATGCTTGATTCTGTCTTTTCCGTACCGCCATTGTATGACGACAGCTATTACGGATTTCCTATTCACGAAATTCGTGAGATGACTGTGATGAATATGGGCAATTACGCTCACGGGAATCAACCTGTTCAGCATATGATATATTTGTACGATTGGGCGGGAGAACCATGGAAAGCCCAATATTGGGTGCGTCGTGTCATGGATGCCATGTACTCACCCACTCTGGACGGATATTGTGGTGACGAGGACAATGGGCAGACTTCGGCATGGTATGTGTTTTCTGCTCTCGGGTTCTATCCTGTGGCGCCCGGGGCAGGGGAGTATGCTATCGGCAGTCCGCTGTTTCAGAAAGCAGATATAACGCTTGAGAACGGCAACCATATCGTTGTCTCCGCGCCCGGCAATACTTCCGACACTCCCTATGTTGGCCGGATGCGGTTCAATGGCAAAGAGTATGACAAGAACTATCTCAGGCATTCAGATTTGGTTAAGGGCGGTCTGATTGAGTTTTTCATGCAGCCACAGCCCAACTTGTTGCGTGGCGCTTTGCCTCAGGATGCCCCGTATTCGTTCTCTCGGGAGTCGCGGCGGTAAATGTGATTTTACGGTGCCAATACTATCGGCATCTTAGCGGGGGCATGAAAGCATCCTCTATATGCACTATTTTTACCCCTGTTTCCGGCGAGCCTTCCACCACTATGACATCCATTTGTGGCTCGTGAGGCAATTTGTGAGATTTCACGTATGCTTCTGCGGCATTGCAAAGATGACGCATTTTCTTGGCATCGATGGCTTCAAGTGCTCCTTCGCCGAACGATGAGCGTGTCTTTACTTCTACAAAAACCACTCTGCTCCCTTTGAGGGCCACAATGTCTATTTCGTTGTGCCCGAATCTTACATTGCGTTCCACTATCGCATATCCTTTGGTGATTAATGTTTCGCAGGCCAGATCTTCGCCCCATTTTCCTAATTCGTTATGCGTTGCCATGGATATTTGCTTGTATATATTATTGTGTTGCCGCAAATATAGCCATTCGCTTTTTCTCGCACAACATTCTGTTGTATCTGATTTCCATGTATTTCATGGGAGTTTGATAAATGTTTTGAAAAAACTTTGCGCCATAACAGCCGCGCT
>HF985637.1 GCA_000431155.1 Bacteroides sp. CAG:927 | reverse complement strand
GAAGTACAAGACATTTTTAAATGAAAGAGCCGTGTTTAAGACATGAAGAATAGGGCGCAATAATTGGCCGAACGAAACAAAATGCTTAAATTTGCAGCCAGCAGCCGGGCATTTCGTCGCTCACCGATGAATATGCGGTGTGAGGAAAGTCCGGGCAACACAGAGCACCATATTTCTTAACGGGAAGCTGTGGGTGACCGCAGAGTAGTGTGACAGAAAATAACCGCCGCGGCCTTTTAGGCCAGGTAAGGGTGAAAAGGTGAGGTAAGAGCTCACCGGGCCGCACAGCAATGTGCGGTGCCGCATGCCTTATGGGTTGCAAGGCCAAGTACACCGACATTCAAGGGCTGCTCGTCCATTGTCGGGGGGTAGGCTGCTTAAGCCTTGCAGGTGACTGCAGGCTCAGATAAATGACGAAACGTCGTGGTGTCCCCGTGAAAGGGAAGTGCCATGGCCGACATAACCCGGCTTATCGCCCGGCTGCTTTTTTTATATTGTCTAATACATGCGAAAGGGCGCATGTATATCCGTTTTTTCAAATATTTAAATGCACGACAGGCACATAACTGTGGCCTTATATAAATTAAATTATCTATATTTGTGTTTTGATACATGATTGTTATGGGCAGTATTGAATTCACACCTAAAGAGAAGCAGCAGCTAAGAGCAAACTACCGTGTACTGCGGAAGCTTACATCGCATATTATTCCCGAATCTGAGGTAAGGCATTTGCGCGAGCGGGTGCTGGAGGGAGCTCGCAACGATATGTTCGGACGCACACGTTTCGGGCATCATCCTGTGCTCCACTCACTCAACGTGGCGATAGAGCTATGCGGAAGCATGGGCGCGGACAGGAACATGGTTCTGGCTGTGCTGTTATATAATCTTGGTGTGGATATGGATGAGGACAACCAAGATGTGCAGGGACTTATACGCGGCCTGCAAAAGGTGTCAAGCCTATACAGCACCCAAGCAACTGTGAAAAGCGATAATTTCAGGAAACTGCTGCTTACTTTTGCAGAGGACATAAGGGTTATTATCATAATGATAGTGGACAGGCTTGTGCTTATGCGTGCCATCAATCACCATCCCGCTGAAGAGTTGGTGAGAGAAGTGGCGTTTGAGGCAAGTTACCTGTATGCCCCGCTTGCGCACAGACTCGGTTTATATAAAATTAAAAGCGATTTGGAAGATATGTCGCTCAAATATACTGACCGCGACATGTATTCCCGTATAGCGCGTAAGCTTAATGAGACTAAGAAGAGCCGAGACGCTTATATTGAGGCATTTATTGCTCCTGTCAAAGAAGCATTGCAGAAGCAAGGGCTTAATTTTGATATCAAGGGCCGCACAAAGTCCATATTCTCGATATGGAACAAGATGAAGAAACAGAACACGGACCTTGACCACATATATGATTTATTTGCCATACGCGTGATACTGGATGTGCCACCGGAGCGTGAACGCCCGGAATGTTGGTTGGCGTATTCTGTGGTGACGGATATGTACACTCCCAATCCGGCACGTCTGAAGGACTGGTTGAGTATTCCCAAAAGCAACGGTTATGAGAGTCTTCATATTACTGTTAAGGGCCCCCAGAATAAATGGGTGGAAGTGCAGATACGTTCACGCCGAATGGATGAGATAGCCGAAAAGGGTATTGCCGCGCACTGGAAATACAAGGGTATAAAGAGCGAGAGTGACCTTGACACATGGATGAATCATGTGCGCGATATACTTGAAACCGCCGATTCAGGTCCTATGGAGCTGATGAAGAATATGAAGATGGACATGTACAACAAGGAGGTGTTCGTGTTCACTCCCAAAGGCGATTTGTATAAACTGCCACTCGGTGCCACAGTGCTTGACTTTGCATTCAATATACATTCGGGTCTCGGATGCAAATGTATTGTCGGCAAGGTGAACGGCAAGAGCAGGAAAATAAATCATAAACTTGCGTCAGGTGATACTGTGGAAGTACTGACTGCGGTCAATCAGACACCCAAAATGGACTGGCTGCAATTTCTGGTTACTTCAAAGGCCCGTACAAAGGTGCGTCAAGCTGTTAACGAGATGGCAAACCGCTCGGCAGAGCTTGCAAAAGAACTGCTTCAACGTAGATTCAAGAACAGGAAGATAGAAGTAGAAGAAGCGGCTTTGATGCGAGTTATAAAAAAGCTCGGATTCAAGACCGTAACCGAATTCTATAACGCCATATCATCGGAGCAACTGGATGTGAATGATGTTATCAACCAGTATGAGATGATGGACCGAAAGGTGGAAGATGATAAGGAGAAACGGTCGGCAGAAGAGTTTCAGCTTCAGACTCCGGACGATGAAAATTCTTCCGGTTCGGACAGTGATGTGCTGGTGATCGGGGATAACGTGAAAGGCATGAACTATCGCCTTGCCAAATGTTGTAACCCCATATATGGAGATGAAGTGTTTGGCTTTGTGTCGGCAGAAGGCATTATCAAGATTCACCGCAAAAATTGTCCGAATGCCGCAAATATTTATGCCCGCTATCCGTATCGCATAATATCCACACGCTGGAGTGGAAGACTCGGGCAACAGTTCGGCACCACTCTAAGGGTGGTGGGTAATGATGATATAGGAATCGTAACAAATATAACATCTATTATAAACAAGGAGAAAGACGCTACGCTCAGAAGCATATCAATCGAGAGCCATGATGGCTTGTTTAACGGTTTTTTGGTCGTTGGCGTGACAAACAAAGAGTCATTAAATCAAATTATCAAGAAGATAAAAACTGTGAAAGGAGTGAAAGATGTGCAACGTAGCAATTAATTACAAGATTATAATAGCTGCCTCATTGGCGTTGGGCGTTCTGTCGGCGTGCTCTTCCTCGGACAAGGAGAAGGCGGAAACTCTTTATGCTCAGGCTCAGGAATGTATGGGGCAGGGCAGATATGATGAAGCAATGGGGTTGCTTGACAGCATGGATCACACTTATCCAGCAGAAGTGGAGATAAGACGCAAGGGTATGCATTTGCGTCCAAAACTTATTGAGCAAACTACATTGAATGAACTTTCAAAAACTGACAGTCTGCTTGCAGTGACCCAACTTAAGAGTGACAGCATTGCAAAATATATATCTAAAGTGGATAATCCTATTGAGCCATATTATGTGGCTGCGGATTTCAAAGGTAAGGATGTTACATCCTCACCGGGATTATATGCCCGCATTACTCCTGAGGGACAGTTCTATATGTTGTCATCGTTAAACAAGCCGGTGCATTGCACTTCAGTAATGGTTGCCATGCCTGACGGTGTATCTGCATCCACTTCGGTTGTTCCTTATGACGGTGAGCGCAATGACAGACAAGATGGATGTGAGGTGATAACTTTCATGCAGGCTGAATGTGATACTATAGGTGCTTTGGTGTCAAAAAATGCAGATGCAAAGTTCACGCTTACTTTTAACGGTGACAAGTCATATTCAATGCCGTTGCCCGAGAGCCAGCTCAAGGGAATAGCTACGATGTATGAGGCAGCGAGTCTGTTGAGAAATCTGAAAGTATATCAGATTCGGAAAACTCATCTTGAAAAGCAGCTTGAATTGGCACGCAACCAACAGGCACGCACATATAATGAAGAAAATCAGGGCAACGAATAATCGTTGCCCCGAAAAGATTTATTCTATTATCACGCTTAATTCGCCGGTGTCATTTTGATTTCCGGCGATTATTGTGTTTTTGACCCGCTTTAGATTGAAAGCGTATTTGTTGTGGTGATAGGGTGAAAAATCACTGTTGTGGATGACTTTGTTGTTCTGTATCTTCAAGCCATCAACAGATACAGCGTAAACCAGTGGGGTGTCGAAGGTGATGAATTCATTGTGTTCAATTGTGATACCTTTTTCTCCGCCATGAAAGTATGTGTGCTGATGGGCAAGGTCAGGGATTACCGGATAGATGGATATTATTGCTTCGGTGAACTGGAACATGCTCGTAAGGGCATTGATGAAGCGATTATTGCGAATTGTCACATCGTGGCACGCGCCAGTTTCAAACCACCCATTGCAATCGCCGCTTAGAAGTACGGCACTACCCGATGTATGGTCATAGAGATTGTTTTGAACTACAACTTTTTTGGGCGTACTGAATAGTGAGCCGCGAGCGCGATTGTTGCGCACAACATTGTTGGCGAACAGGACACTTGGTGTCCAGCTAATATTTTCAAGTCCAATGCCTTGTTGTATGTCAAGATTATCGGGGAGGGGGGATGTGAATGTGATTTTGAACTCTTTAGGTGAAAGAGTGCTGATTTCTTTGATGACGAAGGTGGCAGGTTGGTAGTCCATAGTTGCTGAATTTACCACCAATACTGAATCACCGGTCCAACCCCACGGCATACCGTAAGTCTGATCATGCATGTATTGTGCCACCACTGTTGTGGCATCAATCTTTTCTTTGACTTTGAGATAGGTGCCATGAACATTTATGGCATCATCCATCATATTTTCATATAACCCATTGACTGACATAATTTTGCCTTTGCATCCGCTAAAATGCGTGGCATCAGCCTGAGTGGTGAAATAACGGCCTGAGTCTTTGCGGATAGCTACCTGAAAGTGGTCAAGAGTGATGTTTTCGCACAATTGTGCCAACAGTCCCATTCCTTCGGCATAATGAACTGTGACATTGGATAGCACGGTGTTTTTGTTCTCACTGAGGAACAGTGCAGGTGCAGGGCGATCCCAAGTTCGTAATGTGACCTGCGTTCCCGGAACGAGCATGGAATTTGTCCATTTTGGAGCATATAAATCGCCGTTTTTCAGCTTTATTACGCTGTCAACTCCACACCATGTGTCACTTGTGTTATATAAGATATGGTGAGTGGATTTTTCAAAACACATGCCGTAGTTGGGGCGACGTTCCCACCCTTCGCCCGTGGATACGAATCTATGATTGTCAATTTTATATTTTACCTCAGAGGCGGGACGAAAAACAATGCCTTTATCGGAGCTCTCAATGATTTCAATTTGTGAAATATGTGGATTTGCGAAATCTATAGAGAGATTTGTTATCGTGCAGTTGCTGCTATTGACTAATGCTATTGGTAAAATAACGCCGTGGCAGATTATATCCGCCCCTTGTCCATTGAATGTCAGGCTATTCCATCCCTTGAGATTTATCGCTACATGCTTTGCGCCATCCTGATCATGATTGGAAATATAGTAGGGGTGTACTTCGGCTTTGGCGGCATGAAAATTGTATTTGCCGGGATTAAGAACAATAGTCAAGCTGTCTTCCCCAGCATATTCAGCTTTAATTTTGGTTAGTGCCTTTGTCATCTTAACCGACATGTCTTTACCGGTATTCGGTAAAATTCCATAATTGCCAAGGTTGACGGTCTTATGGGCGAAAAGATTTGTTGAAATCAACAATGCTGTAAGGCAGGCGATGGATCTAATAGATTTCATGGTGGGTGATTTAAGGTTTATTTATCCACCACAAAGGTAATGAAAAAAAGTAATTTCCAATTTGATTATGTAGAATGAATGAAAGCCCTAAGATATAAGTAGAAGTGAGGGATTTAACAATAAAATATATTATGGGCAAAATAGGGGCGTTTGAACAAGCAATGCGCAGCCCTAAATTTGTTACATAATCACGATTATGTTAAATTAGTTTGGGGTGGATTTGGTTAATGGGGAATTTCGCAATTATAAACTCATCTCTAATCTCACCTAAACTCACATCACCTAAACTCACATCACCTAGACTCACATCACATAGACTCACACCACATAGACTCACATCACATAGACTCACACCACATAGACTTACATCACATAGACTCTTATCGCATAGACTCATATCGCATAGACTCATATCGCATAGACTCATACTCTATAGACTCTTATGCCAGATCAGTATAAAAAGGCGGTTGAAGTGTTAAAAAACTATCCGAGTTAGAAGATTATTTTCAGGCGCATAGCTTTGAGAATCGAAACAGGAGGAATGGGATGTCAGTCACGCCGCTGAACTGACTGCGGAAAACCTTCACTTTGGTGTTGAAAAGCTCGGCTCCGGTATTGGTGGAGCGGTTGACGAAATTTTTACATCGCCCCCTTTTACTATATAAACTCAAATCATATAAACTTATAGCGTATAAAATAACATGCGATAAACGCATAGCATATAAACTTATCGTATCATATAGCACATATTGAAGTTTTATTTATGATAAATAATATCGTAAACAGCGTTTTTTTGAATCTACAGATGTTTTTTGCTTAAATTTAAAATATTGCGCGATTTTGTTAAAACTTGAAGTGCCATTTAGGGGTTATAATACCAAAAAGTTATAGGTTAATTATGAGCCGTTTTTATGTCGTTCAACTAATGTGTGCAGCTTTAAGCATTGCCGGGTGCTGTCATGCTAATGCTGCAAATGTCTATCCAACAGATTCTTTGCCTCAGAATTATATGTTTGGTGAGTCGCATGCAGCTCCGTTACCAGTTGAGGATGAATGGTGGAAATCGTTTGGCGATTCCACGCTTGATTCTCTTATTTCTGTGGGGTGTGATAATAATTATAACTTAATTATGGCGGCCCGGCGTATCGTGATTGCACAGCAGAATGTGCGTCAAGCGCAATCAGCCTATTACCCTACCCTCAATCTATCGGCCGGGTGGACACGGAGTCGCAGTTCAGGATATGCAGAAGAGATAGCAGTTCCCGCTGCAACATCTTCGGCATTCAATATAGGGGTGAATATGAGCTGGGAGATTGATTTGTTTGGGAAGATTACTTCGCGCGTAAAAGAGAGCAAATGGCAAAAAGAAGCTACTAAAGCTCAATACAATAGTGCTATGGTGAGCTTATGTGCTGAAATTGCGACTCAGTATTGTGCGTTGCGTACTTATCAGGCTGAATACGCTGTGGCTGAGGAACATATAAAATCACAATCAGAGGTTTTGAAAATTGTTGAGGCTCGTTATGAGGCGGGCCTCGCATCGAAATTGGATGTGGCTCAGGCTAAGACAGTATTTTATTCAACGGAGTCTTTATTGCCTCAACTACAATCATCAATTGAGGTTACTATTAATGCTTTGGCAGTGCTCATAGGTGTATATCCGGCAGAATTGGCACCTTCGTTGCTTAAACCTTCTCCCCTGCCCAATTATACTCAGCTTGTGGGAACCGGCGTGCCGATGGATTTGCTACGTCGCCGTCCGGATATAATAGCGGCAGAATATAATCTGGCTGCTGATGCAGCTGCACTTGGTGTGGCTAAAAAGGATTTCCTCCCTACCCTGACTTTTGAAGGCTCAATAGGTACTATGGCTCACTCCGCAAAAAATTTGTTTAAGGAACACAGCTTTACCTATACGATAGCTCCGACTTTGAGTTGGACTATGTTTGACGGGTTGGCACGTAGGGCGGCTTCTGTTGCTGCACGAGAACAGATGCAGTTGTCAATGGATGAGTATAATCTTACAGTGCTTACAGCTGTGCAAGAAGTCGAGAATGCTTTGGGTCAGTATAGCAATACTCTTAAGGAGCTTCAACTTATAAGCAACACTCTTGATGAAGCTGTTGAGGCATTTGATTTGTCGCTTAATCTTTACAAAGGCGGCTTGTCGGATTTCACAGATGTGGCAAATGCGCAGATTTCCATGCTGCAATATGCTGATCGATTGGCATCAACAAGAGGTACTGCCGCCACACAACTAATCAATATATACCGTGCTCTCGGAGGCGGATGGAATGTGTCGCAAAACTAATATGCAAATATAAATCATTTAAGATATGAAACCATATATCCCAATTGCCCTGATATCACTGATTCTCATAGCGTCCGGATCTTGCGGGCATAAAAATTCTTCGGATAATGAATACGAAATGACTGTAGATGTGGCACGTGCCACTGTTGATTCTGTGATGCTTTATCGCACTTATCCGGGTGTGATGCGTGCCGCAGATATGGTTGATATAGTAGGCAGAGTCAGCGGCACATTTATAGATCAGTATTACAATAACGGTGATGAGGTGAAAAAGGGGCAACTTCTGTTTGCTATTGAGGATTCAAAGTATCGTGATGCGGTGCAGGAAGCTCAAGCAGCGTTGGTGTCAGCTCAAAGTTCGTATGAGTATGCCAAAAGCCATTATGCTGCTATGGAAAAGGCTTTGGAAAGTGATGCGGTGTCGCAGATGGAAGTCAAGCAGGCACTGAGTGTGCTGCAACAAAGTGAGGCATCAATCAAAACAGCGAAAGCACAATTGGCCACTGCCAAAACAAATTTGAGCTACTGCCGCATCTATGCTCCGTTCAACGGACGCGTAACGGCCGGAATCTATAGTCCGGGGGCGTATATCAATGGAGAAGCATCGCCGGTAGTACTTGCCTCTATTTATGCCGATGATAAGATTGACGCATATTTTTCCATAGACGATGCCTCATTTATAAGGAGTTTTACCAATCACAATAACCGTGATATTATAAATTACGACTCTATACCGCTAAGTTTTGAAGAGAAATTGCCACATAAATATTTCGCTGACCTGCGCTACATATCTCCGGAGGTCAACACCGAGACCGGAACCATGGCTCTGAGGGCACGTGTGGAGAATAAATACGGGGAGCTGCGTGACGGCATGTATGTGACAGTATCTCTTCCATACAAAGTTGATCCCAAGGCTGTGCTTGTAAAGGATGCCTCTATCTCAACTGATCAGCTTGGAAAGTTTGTGTATGTGTTAAACGACAGCAATAAAGTGGTTTATACGCCCATTACTGTAGGAGATATGGCAAATGACAGTATGCGAGTAGTGCTTTCGGGCATAAGCGGCGGAACGCCATATGTGACCAAGGCTATGCTGAAAGTGCGTACCGGTATGGAAGTGAAACCACGATATGTGAAATAAAAAGATAAGCCATGTTTTCAAGATTCTTTATCAACAGACCAATATTCGCTGTAGTATTGGCGATTATTATGATATTGGCCGGTCTTATTACGGTAAAGACACTGCCCGTGGCCCAATATCCTGATATTACTCCACCAACGGTACAGGTCATGGCCAGTTATCCTGGCGCAGATGCTGCTACTGTGGCATCTACTATCGGTGTGCCTTTGGAAGAGCAAATCAATGGTGTGGAGAACATGATGTATATGAGTTCGTCAAGTTCGGACGGATCATATAATCTTACCATAACATTTGAGGTGGGCACGGATGTGGATATGGCAGCCGTGAAGGTCCAGAACAGAATATCGCTTGCGGAGGCTTCATTGCCGGCTTCGGTGCGCCAGCAAGGTGTACAAGTGATGTCAAGGTCAAGCAATATAATAATGTTTTTGGCACTTGAAGCAGACAATCCGCAACGGTATGATGCACTATATCTTACAAATTATGCCAAGCTCAACATCGTGGATGAGCTGGCTCGTGTGGATGGTGTGGGTCAAGTAGAAGCTTTTGGCGCCGGCCAATACAGCATGCGTGTATGGCTTGATCCGGAATTGATGCGTGTAAGAAAAGTGTCGCCCTCGGAAGTCAGCGCAGCCATAGAGAGCCAGAATATGCAAGTGTCGGCCGGTAGCGTAGGATCGGCTCCGAGTCCTAACAATACTGAATTTGAGTTTACGCTCACTACTCAGGGACGTCTTAAAACAGTTGAGGAATTCGGTAACATAGTGATACGCACTGATGAGGACGGTGCAATGTTAAGGCTAAAGGATATAGCCAAAATAGATCTCGGAAGTCAAGACTATAGTGCAATAGCGCAGGTGTCTGGCCAGGGAGCCGGTTTGCTTGGTGTATATCAGTTGCCGGGAGCAAATGCTCTATCCGTAGCCAAGCGAGTACAGGCCAAACTGGATGATTTGTCTCAATACTTTCCTGAAGGTGTGCACTATAAGGTGATAATGAATTCAACTGATTTTGTTACGGAGTCAATTGATGAACTGCTCGTGACATTCATTGAAACCACGCTTATCGTAATGATAGTGATACTGCTGTTCTTGCAGAGTTGGAGGGCTGTAGTCATTCCTATGCTTACTATTCCGGTGTCACTGATTGCCACATTTGCAGTAATGAAGCTGATGGGATTTACCATCAATACACTCACACTTTTTGGTCTGGTGCTTGCTATAGCCATAGTGGTGGATGATGCGATAGTGGTGGTGGAAGACTGTTCGCGAATAGTGGATGAGGGCAAAATGACTCCCCGTCAGGCTGCGGTAAAGGCAATGAAGGAGCTGACCGGACCTGTTGTAGGTGAGGTGCTTGTTCTTTTGTCGGTATTTATTCCTACAGCTTTCATAAGCGGCATAACCGGTGAACTGTACAAACAGTTTGCACTCACAATTGCAGTCAGCACGGCATTTTCAGGCTTTAATGCGCTTACTCTCACTCCGGCATTATGCGCATTATTCCTCCGTCCGACTAAATCCAGTAATTTCTTTGTCTTCAAATGGTTTAATAAAGGATTCGGTGCCACTTTGGAGCTATATATGAAAATAGTGGGCACGTTTCTAAAGCGACCTGTAGTGGCGATAGGATTGTATTTGGCTATAACGGCCGTAGCCTTTTGGGGATTCTTTGCTATGCCTACATCTTATGTGCCTGAAGAGGATATGGGATATTTTATGGGGTCAGTGCAGTTGCCTACCGGTGCCACTCTTGATCGCACTCAAAAAGTGCTTGAAGAGGTGTCAGCAAGGGTTCAACAGATTCCAGAAGTCGAGAGCTGCATGACTATAGCCGGATTCTCATTCATTGGAGGTTCGGGCAGCAATATGGGCGGTATAAGTGTTACGCTCAAACCATGGTCAAAGCGTAAGGGACACAACCAAGATGTAACGGCTGTGATTAAGAAGTTTGACGAAGTGTGTGCCGATATTCAGGAGGCTGAAGTATTTGCCTTTAATCCTCCAAGTATTCCCGGTCTTGGAATGTCGGCAGGACTTCAGATGCAGCTGCTTGACATCAATAAATACGGGGCCGCACAAATGCAGGAGGCATTGAACGCCGTGCGCGATGCGGCAGAAAAGGATAAGCGCATAGCGTCTGTGCAGTCGGTATATCAGGGTGAGGTACCTCAGTATCGTCTTGATATAAACCGTGACAAGGTGAAAATGCAGAATTTGGTACTTGCCGACATCTATAATGTGCTGTCGGCCTATCTCGGCGGTCAGTATGTAAATGATTTCAACGAGTTTGGAAGAGTCTATGAAGTACAAATAGGCGGTGATGCCTTGGCACGTGACCGCATAAATGATGTTCTTGGACTGACGGTCAAAAACGCCCAAGGTGAAATGGTGCCTATGGCATCGTTCATGACAATAAAGGAAGTGTTCGGCCAATCAAGTGTGGACCGTTACAACATGTATGAGACCGCATCGCTTACCGCTACGCCGGCACATGGCGTAAGCTCCTCTACGGCAATTGAAATCATGGAGAATATTGTAAAGGAGCAACTTGGAAATTCATACGGCTATGCATGGACCGGTGAAGCTTATCAGGAATCGCAGGGAGGCACCACCGTGAGCGCTGTAATGCTTTTTGCTGTCATTATTACACTGTTGGTACTCGCAGCCCAATACGAGAGCTGGACTGATCCGGTGGCGGTGGTAATATCAATGCCTACGGCCATACTCGGTACGGCCCTGGGCTGTTTTATAATGCAACAAAGCGTGAATATCTACACTCAGATAGGTTTGATACTGTTGCTTGGTCTTTCAGCTAAAAATGCTATATTGATTGTAGAATATGCACGTGATTTCCGATCAGCCGGACAGGATATACGGCAGAGTGCTGCAGATGCCGGACGCATACGTTTCCGTCCTATAATGATGACTGCACTTGCATTCATATTCGGTGTAATGCCTATGCTTTTTGCTACCGGAGCCGGTGCTGCAAGCCGAGTGTCGCTTGGCACAGCTGTAGTATTTGGTATGGCGGTAAATGCAGTAGTAGGCACATTGTTTGTTCCTAACTTTTGGGAATTGTTGGAACGGTTTCGCGAAAAGTATCTTTCGAGGATGTTCAAGGGCTCAGGTGGTACGGACTCCCCTTCCCCAACCCAAAATTCTGATAGTATTTAATGAAAAATGGAAGCTGACCATTCAGCTTCCATTTTTTTAGTAGCGGGGGCAGGACTCGAACCTACGACCTTTGGGTTATGAGCCCAACGAGCTACCACTGCTCCACCCCGCGGTGTTGTTTTGTGAGTGCAAAGGTAGTGACTTTTTCTCTGATGTCAATACATGAATGAGATTTTCTGTGTTAAATTATGTCAATGTATTGATGCATAGAATATATAATCAAGATGTCCTCAGCTGAGAAGTGCAAAGAAACATAAAAATGTTGGGCATGTGATATGGAATTTATAAATTTGCAATCATTGTTATACATTTCTACAATTGAATTATGCGATTCAGCACAAAATTAATGATTATGACCACAGCTTCTGTCGGAGTATTATGCTCATGTTCGCAGCATAAACTTGAATATCCGCAGGCTCCTACAGACAACACTGTTGACAATTATTTCGGAACCGAAGTCAGCGATAAGTATCGTCCCCTTGAGAATGATACCGCAGAGGCAACTTTAGCTTGGGTAAAAGCAGAGAATAAAGTAACTAACGACTATCTGTCAAAAATTCCCTATCGCGATGCCGTGCGCAAGCGCTTGACGGCACTTAACGATTACAAGAAATCAGGTATGCCCGGCAAACATAAGGACGGCAAGTACTACTTCTATGAGAATGACGGATTGCAGAACCAATCGGTACTGTATCGTGTAGATACAATCGGTGGCAAAGCGGAACTGTTTTTGGACCCAAATAAGCTTTCCGACAACGGTACAGTGGCCCTGACAGGAGTGTTTCCCTCGCCGGACGGCAAATATACTGCATATACAATATCACGTAACGGGTCTGACTGGACTGAAATTTATGTGATGAATACCGCTACAAAAGAGCTGCTCAAAGATCATATAGAATGGGCAAAGTTCACCGGAGCGGAATGGCACGGCAACGGGTTCTATTATAGCGCATATCCTCGTCCTGAAGCCGGGAAGGAATTTTCAAACGCCAACGAAAATCATCAGATATATTATCATGAGTTAGGAACCCCGCAGAGCCAGGATAAACTTGCTTATGAGGATCCAAAGAATCCGCTTCATTTTCATTCAGCTTATGTGCCTGAAGGAGCAGATTATTTGTTTGTTGCCACCGGCGGCGCAGGTATCGGTGACGGTTTGATGTATAAGAATCTCAAAAACAATTCCGGTTGGAATGTGATAGAACCTTCTCAGGACTATATGGTGCAACCTATAGGCGTGGCTGATGGCAAGGTCTATATTCTTACATCAAAAGGTGCTCCCAACAATCGTCTTGTGACCATAGACCTTAACAAACCTTCCGCACCTTGGGTGGAAATAGTTCCTGAGCAAAAAGAGGTGCTTACTTCGGCTCAGTTTGCAGATGACAAATTAATACTCAGTTATGAGAAAGACGCTGCGACCCATCTATATGTGCATAAGCTTGATGGTACCAAGGAGCGTGAGATAGCACTGCCTACATTCGGTACGGCATCAGTATCAAGTGACAAAGGCGATAAGGATGTGTTCTATACATTCACATCATTTGTATATCCTTCTGCTGTGTATAAATACGATATGTCCACAGGCGAAAGCACATTGGTGAAGCAAGCTGAAGTGCCCGGCGTGGATTTCAGCCAATATGTGACCGAGCAGGTGTTTTACACATCAAAAGACGGCACAAAGGTGCCCATGTTCCTTACTTATAAAAAGGGATTAGAAAAGAATGGCAAAAATCCTGTGTACCTGTATGGCTACGGTGGCTTCAACATATCTCTGACTCCGGGATTCTCCGCCAACCGTATGTTGTGGCTTGAGAACGGTGGAATATATGCCCAAGCTTCACTACGTGGCGGCTCAGAATATGGCGAAGCATGGCATATGGCAGGCACGAAGCTGAATAAAATTAATGTGTTTGACGATTTTATTGCAGCTGCTGAATACATGATTAACGAAGGATGGACTTCGCCCGATTATATGGCTATTGAAGGTGGCAGCAATGGTGGATTGCTGGTGGGCGCTACCGTAAATATGCGTCCTGATTTGTTTAAGGTAGCTATACCTCGTGTAGGTGTAATGGATATGATGCGCTATCACAACTTTACTATTGGATGGAACTGGGCATCTGATTACGGCACAAGTGCCGATAGCAAAGAGATGGCGGATTATCTGCTCAGCTATTCTCCGCTGCACAACATTAAGAACGACGGTACTCCCTACCCCGCTATTCTTGTTACAACAGCCGACCATGACGACAGAGTCGTGCCCGCGCATTCATTCAAGTATGCGGCTCAACTTCAGGCTTCTGATACAGGTGATGCGCCAAAGTTGATCAGAATAGACAGTAACGCAGGTCATGGAGCCGGTAAACCTACCAGTAAGATTATTGATGAATACACCGACCTATATTCGTTTATTTTTTACAATATGGGTATCACCCCCCAAACAGATAAGTGATAGAGGTATATAAAATATTTAATGCGACAGCGCGTCTTGCCATAAGCATAGCTTTGGGCGGTGCGCTGTCCGCTTGTTTTACCGGAGTTGAAAGTACTCCCAAAATAGGTGCGGCAGATTTCAGAAAACAGAATGTAACCGATGCACCTGAGCAACATTATTTGGATGATGTAGTTCCCCAAACGCTCGGTAATTGGAGTCCCGGCAAAAAACTCCTTGTCACTGACGATAAATTGGCAATTCTTCTCGGGCCGGAAGCTGAGAAAGGTGCGGCTTTAAAAGGAACGGAACTAACATTTACGGGCATGCAGGATGTCGTGTCTATTACAGGAGAAAAAGTCGCGCAGCTGAATTTCACCACAGCATACGGATTGCCTGTGTCTTACCGTATGGACGCATCGGTCCAAAAGGTGTCTGAGAGAAAATCTGTTGACATTCCTTTGACAGTGGATCTGGATATTGTTGAGGATGTGAAAAGAAAAATGCGTGGCAATACATATTACGTGATGACAAGAGACTGGTATAATGTCTCCAATGAACCGATGCAGGGTCGGAGATTTGTGCCAGTAAAAGTGGCTGATGTGGTTCCGGGATCGTCATTTTATCCGGTTCTTCTGGTGCTTGAGGATGAAAAAGGCGAGCAATTTCACATGTACATGTCGGTTGGCTCTGATGTCAAGTCTCCCCGAGGGTTTGCCACTTTGTTCTCTCTGTCTAATCCAAAGTTGCGCTATCCTTCTATATCTGATGATGCATGGAAACATATAATAAATGGTACAGTGACAGAAGATATGACTCGCGACGAATGCCGGTTGTCGCTCGGAGCACCCGACAATATAGACCGTCGTGCGGGTTACAGTGTACTAAGAGAAGTGTGGAGCTATGAAAATGGCAGATATTTGATATTTGAGGACGGTCTTTTGCGTTCATACAGACAATAATGGCTGATAAACTAATATTTCTGGGCACCGGCACTTCCACCGGTGTGCCGCAGATAGGATGCGGATGTGAGGTGTGTACTTCGCCGGATCCGCGAGACAAACGCCTGCGCTGTTCAGCTTTGCTGAAAACAAGTTCTGGCACTCTGCTTATTGATTGTGGCCCTGATTTCCGCAGTCAGATGCTTAAACTCGGATCTCCTGACATTGATGCATTGCTTGTGACCCACAGTCATTATGATCACGTGGGCGGTATGGATGATTTGCGCCCCTATTGTTATTCTCATGGCGGATTTGATGTTTATTGTCGTTCAGATGTGGCTCGTGATCTGAGAGAAAGAATACCATACAGTTTTAATGCCAAGCATCCCGATCGTGTGCCAACATTTCATCTGCATGAGGTCGGCAATAAAGAATTTGAGGTTATAGGATTAGAGGTAATTCCTTTGGAGGTATGGCATGGCGATTTACCGATATTGGGATATAGAATCGGTGATTTTGCGTACATTACAGATGCTAAATTTATTTCTCTGGACACCTTGCAAAAGCTGCAAGGAGTGGAGACATTGGTGATAAATGCGCTGCGCATCAAAGAGCATCCCACACATATGAACCTATACGATACTCTGAATGTTATAAATTATATAAAACCTAAACGGGCGTTCCTAACCCATCTGAGCCACGATATGGGGCTTCATGCCTCAGTCACGCGCATGTTGCCGGATGGGGTAAGTATTGCTACCGATGGTATGGAAATAGATTTATAACACATTATACTATTATGAACAGAGTAACGTATTTAGAGCATAGCTCTTTTGCAGTGACCACTAATGATGTGATACTGGTATTTGATTACGTGCGTGATCCTTCACATGCCCTACATCGCATATTGGAGCAGAATCCTGATAAGCCGGTGATATTTTTCGCCACTCATAATCATCCTGATCATTTTAACAAGTCGGTATATGAGATAGCCCAAAATCACAACCGCACATATGTGTTGAGCAATGATATTCCCGCTAAAGGAATTCCCTCCACACTTGCCGTACAGGGAATGAGTGCGGGAGATTATGTAGAAGGACTGCCCGGCGGTGTGAGTGTAAAAGCTTATCCAAGCACCGATGCCGGTGTTAGTTATTACGTGACAACCGGTACAAAAGAAACCATATTCCATGCCGGTGATCTGAATGACTGGCATTGGCAGGATGAGGCAACTTTTCGTGAGGTAGAGGAAGCTGATGAGAAGTTTAATGTGATTGTAAACCGCATTGCTTCGGAAGTTTCATCAGTTGACGTGGCATTTTTCCCGGTTGATACACGATTGGGTTCGGATATGGCAAGAGGAGCAAGAATATTCTTGCAGAAAATAGCTGTGAAGGATTTCTTCCCAATGCATTTTAATGGCGATTATACCAAGGCATGCGATTTCGCTGACTATGCACCGGCCACCACATCCTGCCATTGCTTGCATGAGCCTGGTCAATCAATTGATATTAGCAAAGTATAACAGGAAATAACTCTCAATTTAAAAATAACGGAGCCTCGGCGTTTAGCTGAGGCTCCTTGTGTTTATTGTGAGTTAGTGTTAAAGCTGTGTGTCGGGGTTAAGATTGGCGCTTTCAATATCTTTGAAATAGCGGTATGTTCCAACTTTCAGTTCTTCGCAGGCGGCGTCGTCTGCCACAATCAGTGCTTTTGGATGCATTTGGAGTGCGGAGATGGTCCACATCTGGCTGATGCCTCCTTCCACGCCATGACGCAATGCACGTGCCTTATTGTGACCGTTTACAATAAGAAGAACACTCTTTGCGGCCATTACGGTACCTACACCTACGGTGAGTGCTGTTTTCGGTACAAGGTCAACATTGTTGTCAAAGAAGCGAGAGTTGGCGATTATGGTGTCGCGTGTAAGGGTCTTCATACGAGTTTTGGAAGACAGGGAAGATCCGGGTTCGTTGAAAGCAATGTGTCCGTCAGGACCAACGCCGCCGAGGAACAGGTCTATGCCGCCGTAGCTTTTGATTTTTTCTTCATAGCGGGCGCACTCTTCCAATGGGTTCTCGGCATTGCCATTAAGGATATTGACATTTTCGGGAAGAATGTCAATCTGGTTAAAGAAGTTGGTCCACATGAAGGTATAGTAGCTCTGTTCGTGGTCACGAGGAATTCCGCAGTATTCATCCATGTTGAAAGTTACAACATGCTTGAATGAAACTTTGCCTTCTTTGTTGAGCTTTATGAGATGGCGATACATGCCAAGAGGCGAGCTTCCTGTAGGGCAACCGAGCACAAAGGGATGCTCTGCAGTGGGTTTGGCTTCATTGATGCGTGCTGCAACATAACATGCAGCCCAACGGCTAACGCAATCGTAATCAGGTTCGATGATGAGTCTCATTGCTAAATTTGGTTTATTAGGTATTAGTAATGCACAAAAATAGTGATTAAATAATTTTTTTGCAAATAATATTTTTAAGGTGTATAAAACATGTAAAATATTGGGCTATTTTTCTAATTTTGTGGAATATTTACATAATAAAAGCAATTATGAACAGATTCTTTACCAAATTACCTTTATTAGGTGCAGTGTTATTATCCTTGTCCGTTCCGGCCAAGGCTCAGTTTTTTGATCATCTCGGTGCAAATGTGCAAGTTGGAACGAACGGTATTTCTATAGAAGCCGTCAGCAATATTACTCAATTCGTCAATATCCGTGCCGGCGTAGATTTTATGCCTGACATCAAGTTCAATGCTGATGCAGATTTTGAGTATTATGATCATTTTGGTAATACCGGCAACTATCAGGGGACAATGGATCTGCAAGGAAGACTTGGCCGTACACAGGCTCATGTAATATTTAATGTGTATCCTGTTCCCAAAGTGCCTTTTTATGTGGCTGTAGGTGCATATTTCTCGGGCAATAAACTGGTGAAAATATCCGGCCACAGCGATGAGATCAAAGAGCAGTATGAAATGTATGGCGACCAAATGAGCGGTGGCGTTATCATAGGCAATTATAATGTGCCGACAAATGAGAACGGTGATGTGAAAGGCGGCATAAAAGTTAACGGATTCCGTCCCTATTTCGGCATAGGATGGGGAAGAACATTACCAAACAAGCTTGTGAATTTCGGTATTGAGCTTGGTGTTCAGATTCAGGGCAAGCCCAAGGTATATACAGATTATGGAAGTCTTGATGCCTCTGAATATGAAGACAATAATACATATCAGAAAATTATAAACAAGCTGAAAGTGTATCCCGTACTTTCTTTCCGACTCGGATTTAAGGCATTTTGAATCCGAGATAAACATTAGAAATTTTGTGCCATGCATCCTTGCGCCTATTTATGCAAGGATGCATATTTATTATGATTTTTTATGCAATAGATGTTGTGAATAATTAAAATCTATGTAACTTTGTATGCATATAACCATGACCTAAATCAATATAGTATCATTATATGAAAACTAATCTTAGTTCACAAATCAAATTGGATCGTATTCCTCGCCGTTATTATGATCCACAGGGAGAAATAGAGCTTGCTGCTCTTACCCGCGATGAAAAGGTTTACACTCGTATTTTTGAGACTGCTGCTGACGGTAGCGAATACGTGGCTGCCCAGATTGCTAAAAACATCAAGCGTAGCGTTGACCAAAAAGGCAAATGTGTGCTTGCGCTTGGCTCCGGTCTCAGTACGCACAGTGCTTATGCTTCATTGATAGACCTTTATAAAAGAGGATTAGTGGATTTCTCTAATGTTGTGGTTTTCAATATTAGCGAATTCTTTCCATTGATACCCGGTGGTCCCAGCACCTTTACACGTCTCAAAGATGTGCTTCTTGATCATGTGAATATCAAGCCCGAAAATGTGCGTACCATTGACTCCGCAGTTACTAAGGAGAATATGTATGAAACATGTAAGGCTTATGAGAAATCAATTGAAGATGAAGGTGGTATTGACCTGACTATTTGTGAAATCGGTCAAACCGGTTCTCTTGCGTTCAACGAACCCGGTTCTGCCGCTTCTTCATTCTGCCGTCTGGTGCTCTTAAGCAGCGAAGCTCGTCACAACATTGCTTCAGAATTTAATTGTGAGGATGCTCCTACCACAGCCATTACACTTGGTATCGCCAATCTCTTATCGGCTAACCGCATTGTAACAATGGCTTGGGGCGAAAATCGTGCTGCCATAATTAAGAAGACTGTGGAAGAACCGGCATCGGTTATGGTTCCCGCTTCATTCCTGCAAAATCATCCCCATGCAAAAGTGGTGGTTGATTTGCCTGCCGCCGAAGGTCTCACCCGCATATCTCAGCCTTGGAAAGTTACTTCCTGCGAATGGAACGACAAGCTTATCCGTCGTGCTATCGTTTGGTTGTGCGACATGACCGGCAAACCAATCCTGAAACTGACTGACAAAGACTATAATGATTGGGGTCTTGGTGAACTGCTCGCTCTTTATGGTTCAGCTTACAATGTGAATATAAAGATATTCAATGATTTGCAGCATACCATTACCGGTTGGCCCGGCGGTAAGCCCAATGCAGATGATACATACCGTCCTGAGCGTGCAAATCCTTATCCCAAACGTGTGATTGTGTTCTCCCCTCACCCCGATGATGATGTAATATCCATGGGTGGCACACTTAAACGCCTTGTGGACCAGAAGCATGATGTACACGTGGCATACGAAACTTCCGGAAATATAGCCGTAGGTGATGAGGATATGATGCGTTATTTCCTCATGATGGATAAGATTGCGCCGATGTTCAATTTTGATACCGAAGGCTATGAAAAGCTTTCAAAGGAAGTTGGCGATTTTGTGATGAAGAAAAAACCTGGCGAAATGGATACTTCGGATATTCGCGAAATCAAGACAATGATTCGCCAGGCCGAAGCTACTATTGCTTGTCATTATATTGGTGTTAAGCACGACAATATTCATTTCCTGCGTTTGCCTTTCTACGAAACCGGAACAATCAAGAAAGGTGATCTTTCGGAAGCCGATATCAACATTGTAAAGAAATTGCTTGAGGATGTTAAGCCTCACGAAATATTTGTGGCCGGTGACCTTGCTGACCCCCACGGTACACACCGCGTATGCACAGATGCCGTGCTTGCAGCCCTCTATGAGCTTCGCAATGAAGACTGGATGAAAGATTGCCGCATATGGATGTATCGTGGCGCATGGGCAGAATGGGAAATTGACCACATTGAAATGGCTGTACCCATTTCTCCTGAGGAACTACGATTCAAACGCAACTCTATCCTCAAGCATCAGAGCCAAATGGAGAATGCACCTTTCCTCGGTGACGATGACCGTTTGTTCTGGCAGCGTGCTGAAGAACGCAACAGAGCTACAGCGAACCTGTACGAGAAGCTTGGTCTTGCATCGTATGAAGCTATAGAAGCTTTTGTGCAGTACCATCCCATTACTGATTAATAATCGGATTGATTAATTATAAAGAGGCCGTGTTCATTCAGAGCACGGCCTCTGTTGTCGTATGGCTATATGTTCTACAAATATTGGCGATAAATGTTTGGCAAAATCAATAACCTTAGTTATCTTTACACACATAAATAATCTATACCTAAATCAATATGAGCTATCGTTTTATTCTCAATGAAGTGTCCTATTTCGGACCGGGTGCACGTAAAGAATTGCCTGAAGTGCTGAATCGTTTGGGCTGTAAAAAAGTTTTTGTTGTAACCGACAAAGGATTGTTGAAATTCGGTGTTGCCAAGATGGTGACCGATGTTATGGACGAGGCAGGAATACCGTATGAAATTTTCAGCGAAGTAAAGCCAAATCCTACAGTTACAAATGTAAAGGATGGACTTAAGGCATTCAAAGAATCCAAAGCTAATGTTATTGTCGCTATAGGAGGCGGTTCGGCAATGGATACCGCCAAGGGCATAGGTATTGTGGCAAACAATCCCGAATTCGGAGATATTGTGTCACTTGAAGGATGTGCTCCTACAAAGCATAAAAGTGTGCCAATAGTAGCTTTGCCTACAACAGCCGGAACAGCTGCAGAAACGACAATCAATTACGTGATTATTGATGAAGACAAGCAAAAGAAAATGGTATGCGTGGATCCGAATGATATTCCTGCCGTGGCCATTATTGATGCCGAATTGATGTATTCGTTGCCAAAAGGACTTACGGCGGCCACCGGTATGGATGCATTGACTCATGCTATTGAAGGTTATATAACTAAGGGAGCATGGGAGATGTCGGATATGTTTGAACTGGAGGCAATCTGTATGATCAGCAAATACCTGCCTGTGGCAGTGGAAGAACCTACCAATGCTGATGCTCGCAACGGCATGGCAGTTGCTCAGTACATAGCCGGAATGGCATTTTCCAATGTCGGTCTCGGATTGGTACATGGTATGGCTCATCCTATGGGTTCACTGTTTGATGTGCCTCACGGGGTTGCCAATGCTTTATTGCTGCCTACAATTATGGAATTCAATATGCCCGCATGTCTGAACAAATATCCTGAAATTGCAAAAGCAATGGGCGTAGATGTTTCAGGTATGACAAAAGAACAAGCCTCGCAGGCTGCTTGTGATGCCGTTAAGGATCTCGCCATAAAAGTAGGTATTCCTCAGCATCTGAGCGAACTCGGTATCACTGCCGAAGATATACCTGCGCTGGCACAACAAGCATTGGAAGATGTGTGCACCCCCGGCAATCCTCGCGATGTTACACTTGATGACATAAAGGCATTGTACGCAAAAGTACTGTAGTATTAATTTTTTCCAATAAATAACGGCGGCCTCAAAGCAGAGGTCGCCGTTGTACATATCTAAAAGAGTTGTTATTTGAGATTGAGTTTTGTCAGAGTTACGAGGGTGTGACCATTTGCGTCAACAAGCATCAATGAGCCGTCTTTGCCTAATTGTACAGTTGTGACTTGGGCAAGTGCCGTGAGTAATTGCTGCTCCAAAGCTATTTGCGGACAGGTCATTCGTGTGGTGGCAATATTTTTGAACTCAAGTGAATTCTGTATATCAGGATTCATATAAATTGAGCCGTTCATGGTGTTGCATCCGGCGTTGCCATGCAGTTTTTGTTCCGGTATGTCAATTACCATCTGCATCTCCACATCGGTTGGAACAGCTGTACCATTAAGCTTTGTCACTTGCCATGCACCATTTGCAAATCCGAGATCACTTTTCCTGAGTGTCATGGTTGTGTTGCCTTGTGCATTTTTGATGTAAAGCAGGTAATCACGCCCTACCTGTTCAATACTGTATTTGCTTACGGTGTTTAGAGCCATCGTAAACCCTATTTCGTATTGGGCATCGGGACACATCTTCATGGTGGACAAGAACTCGGATGTGCGGCTCATTTGACCGCCGGGAGTAACAGCAAGGGCACCGTTGAGAATATTGCATCCATCGTAGGCATATAAATTTACTATGAACGGATTGGTAGATGATTCATCAAACACCATATAAGGACGGTCATTGCCTGTAACTGCTGTACCGTTAATATTAGTGGCAATCCATTGACCGTAAAGTACCTTTTGTATGGCTCCTTCTGTTTGAGTTGCAGTTTCGGTCTTTACCTGACCGGTTGTGGTTACGGCAACCTTACGGCTATTGCACGAGCATAAAAACAGAACTGCCGCAGCTGTTATAATAATAGACTTGTTCATAATTATGTTTGAATTATGGTTATACTATATATACAATAAATGAACACAGAAAATGTTCACTAATTTTAGAATTGAATGCAAAGATAGTATTTTAATTGTTTGTGGATGGAATTATAAGTAATTTTGCAGGGATTTTTTTCAGGTAAGAACATGGCAAAAGAATCTTTGTATTTACGGCTTTTTGTGTCATTTTTTAAAATAGGTGCATTTACATTTGGCGGGGGTTGGGCTATGATATCCATAATTGAACGTGAAATTGTGGATAAGCATCATTGGCTTGAGCGAGAGGAATTTCTTGATTTGCTCGCAGTAGCGCAGTCATTGCCCGGTATTCTGGCTGTTAATATTTCTGTGGCCGTCGGTGATAAACTGAGAGGTGTAAAAGGATCAATTTGTGCTGCATTAGGCACAATTCTTCCTTCATTTTTCATGATACTTGCCATTGCTATTTTTCTGACTCCCGATATGATTAAAAATAATTCCATATTGTCGCCTGTATTCAAAGGAATTCGTCCGGCAGTTGTGGCTCTTATAGTTGCTCCCGTGCTGTCGGCTGCCAAAGCTGCCAAGCTCAATTGGAAGACGGTTATAATTCCCATAGCGGTGGCATTGCTCATCTGGTCAAAGTTGCCCGTTGTGTCAAGTCCTATACTGTATATTGTTCTTGGCGGCATCGGCGGCTATATGTGGTTTCATCACACATTAAATAATATTAGAAAGTCAAGCGATAAACGATGATATACTTAAAACTCATATGGGCATACCTTAAAATCGGACTGTTTGGATTCGGTGGCGGTTATGCCATGCTTGCGCTTATTGAGCGTGAAATTGTTGGCCCGGGGTGGATTACCGAGCAGATGTTTACTGATATAGTGGCAATATCGCAAATGACACCCGGTCCGATTGGTATTAATTCGGCAACATATATAGGCTATGTTGCTCCCGGAGTTTCCTCCCCTGCTCTGTCTTCACCATTGTTTGGCATATTGGGTTCAGTGATATGTACGTTGGTGGTCGTTGTGCCATCTTATTTGCTCACGTTATATACCAGTCATTTTATATCGCGACACAAGGAAAGTGCCATAGTAAAAGGTGTGTTCATGGGATTGCGTCCCGTGGTTGTGGGTCTTATAGCTTCTGCCGCTTTGTTGCTCATGAATTCAGCCAATTTCGGATATGAGCAAGCTGATATTATTAAAAGTGTTATTATTTGTATCTCAGCTTTTGTGCTGGTGTATTTTGTCAAACTCCATCCTATTCTTGTGATTTTGATTGCAGGATTGGCAGGATATATACTTTATTGATATGACTTATCCCGAAGCCACGCAATACCTTTTCACGCAGCTGCCAGTGTTTCAGAATGTAGGCGCGGGCGCATATAAACCCGGTTTGGACAGAGCTATTATGCTTGACAATGCATTTGGTTCTCCCCACAGAAAATTCAAGTCAATACATGTGGCAGGTACGAACGGCAAGGGCTCCACATCTCATACTATCGCTGCTGTGCTGCAAAGTGCAGGGTATAAGGTCGGGTTATATACATCGCCGCATCTTATGGATTTTCGTGAGCGGATCAGAGTGAACGGAGAAATGATAAGCGAGGCGGATGTAGTGGATTTCGTTCAACGATATCAAGATATGGCACTTGATTGCAGTCCTTCATTCTTTGAACTTACCACGACACTCGCTTTTGAGTATTTCGCAAAATGTAATGTTGATGTGGCCGTGGTAGAGGTGGGACTTGGCGGAAGACTTGACAGCACCAATATCATTACTCCATGTTTGGGCGTTATTACCAACATTTCGCTGGAGCATACTCAGTTTCTTGGCAACACTCTTGAGGCCATTGCTTCGGAAAAGGCCGGTATAATGAAGACCGGAATTCCCTGTGTAATAGGTGAGGCATCGAATGGCAATGTGCGTGATGTATTTGAATCGAAGGCGCGTGATGTGTCATGCACTGTGACTTTTGCCGAAGACAGCGAATGGAGCACTGCGATTTATCGCAATGAGAACAACCGCTTTGAAATTGACGGCACTCCATGGGGTGATATTGTGTTCGGTCTAAATGGCGCTTGTCAGCAAAAAAATTCTGTGACCATATTGTGCGCATTGCAGCAGTTGCGTAAGTTGGGATTTAATCTGAGTGAAGAAGCAGTGAAGTCAGGATGTGCGGATGTATGCGCTCTCACCGGACTCCAAGGCCGTTGGCAAAAGCTAAGTGAGCTTCCGCTGGTAATATGTGATACGGGCCATAATATCGGCGGTTGGGAATGGCTCGCACCTCAGATAGCTTCTATGCCGGGAAAAAAGATTTTGGTAATAGGGTTCGCGGGTGATAAGGATGTCCGTGGCATACTTGGGTACATAAAATCTATTCCTAATATCGAAATTATTTTTACTCAAGCTTCAGTGAAACGTGCAATGGACGCTGGGAAACTTAAATCAATTGCGAACGAAAACGGCTTGGACGGGACAATCTGTAGAACGGTTGAAGAGGCATATAAAATGGCTCTTGGCAGAGCCGGAAGTACAGATTCGGTATTTATAGGTGGCAGCTCATTTGTAGTAGCTGATCTTCTTACATGTCTCAAATAAATATCGGCGACAGGATGATGCTTCTGCCGCCGATTTGATTTTATGTGTCGTATTATGGCTTATACAGCCGCGATTGTTTCAATCTCTACCAATACCTGTTTGGGTAATTCTTTCACAGCTACAGCAGAACGTGCGGGATACGGTGAGGTAAACTCATTGCCGTAAACTTCGTTCATTTCACCGAAAAGACTCATGTCGGCTAAAAATACAGTGGTTTTGATGACATGATCTATAGAAATACCGGCTTCAGCAAGAATAGCTTTGATATTTGCAATGGACTGTGCTGTCTGAGCCTTGATACCTTCAGGAATATTCCCAGTTGCGGGATTTACAGGAATCTGGCCTGAAATAAAAATGAAGTCACCGATTCTAATGGCCTGGCTGTACGGGCCTATAGCAGCCGGGGCAGCGTTAGTGGAAATTACTTTTTTCATTGAGTTTGAGTTATATGGTTAAATATGATTATATATCCGCGTCTTTCACACCGAGAGAGATAATCGCTGTTTCGTTAGCTGCTTTTATCATAGCATCGGTCACGGCGTTTGATTCACGTATTATATCAGCGTAGTTCCTATCAAAGTCAGGTATGAAGTCTGAGACTCCATCAGTCTGGAGTCGTTTTATAACCTCCCCTACTGTCAACCCGGAAACATCTACGGCAGGTTGTAGCGGGTGCTCAAGTAATTCTCCCGGTGCGGCAATGAAGCTTACCAAGTTTACTTTCTTGAGCGCAAGCACTATTTGAGTCACAAGTTTTTTAGGCAAATTGTAGGCTTGTGATATCTGCGTGCTGTTGAGCGGTGGTTTTTGCTGAACGAACCGTTTACAGATGATGGCCGTTATGGCAAGTATTACGCTACGGCGATAAGCAAGTGATATGTTGTCAATGTCGTCTCCGAAATTAAATTCGCCTATGTTTTGTGATGCGAAGCAGAGCAGCCCTCCTATCAGGGTTATTAACCATACTAATTGCATCCATATAAGCATTAAAGGGAGGAAAGAGAAGCTACCGTAAATGGCATTATATTTGGCTACATATAATTGTCCTGTAAGAAATAGCCATTGGAGAATTTGAAAAGCAGTGCCAACTATTACTCCGGCCATTAGAGCGTTTAGAGGCTTGACTTTTGCATTGGGAATAAGCATGTAGGCGGCGGCAAAAAATATCCATGTAATTACGTAGCTTGCGCAATCAAGCAGCATGGTAATAGCTGTGCCGCTCCATGAAAATGGCAGCAGGTCTTTTAATGTCGTTGACATGAGCAGTGATAGTCCGCTGCCACATATCATTAGTATAGGCAATACGAGAAGAATAGCAAGATAATCGGTTATCTTTCTTATCATTGTTCGTCCTTGACGCACCCTCCAAATTTGATTGAAGGATGTTTCCACATTGCTGAGAAGTGAAATCATGGTCCACAAGAGGAACACAATGCCTACACCCACAAAAATGCCTTCGGACGCCTGTGCGAGATAGGAGTCAACAAAATTAAAAGCAGTGTTTAATGCGCTTTTTTGAGACGGGAAGTAAGAATAGAGTTGCTCTTTAAGCAGATCTTGAAAACCGAAACCTCGTCCAATGGCAAACAATAGCGCTAAAGCAGGAACAATGGCGAGGAGCGCACGGTAGGTCAGTGCGCAAGCCTGTCCTTGCAAATCTGTGCTCAAAAATGATCGAATGCTCAGGTTGAGCGTCTTGACAAGATTAGTTTTCCAACTGTGGCTTTGGTCGCGCCATACTCCGGCGCTGGCATATTCCCAAGAGGCAACAGATTTTTCAACAATCTTGTTCCATATCGCAGTCAAGCCATTATCAGATGTCTTACCGTTGGATTTATTCATTTATTAGGTGATGAGACAATATCAATACAAAAATAACAAATTTTTGCCATCTATTGCTCAATATGCAGGTGAAACAAGGTGAAACTTTTTGAGCAAAATTAGTGATTTTTGGGCAAAAATGAGCAGATTTAGGCTTTGAAATAGCGGCATTCTCGCAACAGGCAAACATAAAAAAAGCTGAATATCAGGAGTGTAAAACCTTAATATTCAGCATTTTGTTTGCGGAGTGGGCGAGATTCGAACTCGCGAGCCGCTTTTGGCGACTACACGCTTTCCAGGCGTGCCTCTTCAGCCACTCGAGCACCACTCCTGATGCATGTTATTTGTGACTTGCGAGTGCAAAGGTAAGAGAATTTTTTCAATCCACCAAAAATATTTTCCGGCACCGTGCCGGAAAATATTTATTCCAAAGGCAGCTGGTTAAGCTGTGAGATATAATCAAGAAGCTCCTCTCGCCCGCGTCCGGTTTGAGATGATGTTACAAATACCGGCGGAAGTTCTTCCCAAGTTTCAAGCAGTTTCTCGCAATAATCAGCAATGTGTTTTTTTGCAACCTCAGTACCCATTTTATCAGTTTTGGTGAATACTATACTGAACGGAATGCCGTTTTCTCCAAGCCATTCTATGAATTCCATATCTATTTTCTGTGGTTCGTGTCGTGAATCCACCAATACAAACAGATTGGTCATCTGAGAACGATTGAGTATGTAGTTTTCAATTATTTCTCTCAGTTGGTCGCGACTATCTTTTCCCCTACGAGCATATCCGTATCCCGGGAGGTCCACAATATACCATTCATCATTTACCAGAAAATGGTTGATAAGCATAGTTTTGCCTGGGGTGGCAGAAGTCATGGCCAGTCCCTTATGCTTAGTAAGCATATTTATGAGAGATGATTTTCCGACATTAGATCGGCCTATAAAGGCATATTCATGTCGGTTTTCCTGTGGACATTTGGCCACATCGGTGTTGCTTATGACAAAGCGGGCGGAATTTACTATCATAGTTTTTCGGTTATTTTATTATTCCATCGCGTTTTAACAGAGCGTCAATACTTGGCTCTCCTTTTCTAAAACGGCGATACAGCTCATCAGGTTTTTCAGAACCTCCTTTTTCCAGAATCTCATGTCGGAAACGCATGGCTGTGTCTTTGTTGAACACGCCTTCGCGTTCAAATACGCTGAAAGCATCCGCATCAAGTACTTCAGCCCATTTATAGCTATAATATCCGGCTGCATACCCGCCAGCAAATATGTGACTAAATTGTGGTGAGACCATACATCCGGGAAGAGGCTCAAATGCCTGTACCTCCTTGGTCGCTTCTTGTTCCAGCTGAGCAACATCGTTGTGCGGCGCTGTTATGGTGTGCCAAGCCATGTCAAGGAATCCGAAATATAGCTGACGCATGCAATCATAAGCCGCTCCAAACTGTTGAGATTCCTTCCACCGGTCAATAAGTTGTTGCGGAATGGGTTCCCCGGTTTCATAATGAAAGGCAAATGTGTCCAAGAATTCGCGATGCGTTAAGAAATTTTCATTGAATTGCGAAGGAAGCTCAACAAAATCACGGTACACATTGGTGCCGCTAAGCGATTTATAGTTCACTTTGCTGAGTAAGCTGTGCAGAGCATGACCGAATTCATGCAGAAATGTGCGGACTTCCTGCGGAGTCAGTAAGCTCGGCTTGGTATCGGTAGGTTTGGTGAAGTTCATCACTATTGATACCAAAGGACGAGAATCTGTACCGTCTGGCAATATTTGCTGTTCTTTTATGTCCGTCATCCATGCCCCGGGCTGTTTGCCGGGTCGCGGGAAAAAATCAGTATAGAGGATGCCGAGATATTTGCCATCCTGATCGCTTACCTCATATGCTACCACATCGGGATGATATGGTTCAATATTTTCGCTTTTCTTGAACTGAAGTCCGTAAAGTCGGCTCGCGAGACCAAAAATGCCATTAATCACGTTTTCCAGTCGGAAATAAGGACGGAACTCCTCCGGATCAAAGCCGAAGCGATGAGTGCGAAGCTTGTTGGAATAATAAGCATAATTCCATGGAGTTATCTTTGTGTGATGTCCATTGACTTTAGTTGCGTATTCCTCAATATCCTTGAGTTCCTTGCGCATGGGTTTCCTGTATGCTTCGGCAAGCTTGTTGAGAAGGGCATACACGTGTTCCGGATCCTTTGCCATAGTATGCACGAGTGAGTAATGGGCATACGTTTCATGGCCAAGAAGCTTTGCCAATTCAAGACGCAATGAGGCTATTCGCGTAAGCAACTCCGTGTTGGAAAATGTGCCTGTAGTGTTTCTGCGATTATAAAGCATGTACATGTGCTTGCGCAGGTCATCACGGTCGCTGTAGCGCATGAACGACATGTACACAGGCTGGTCAAGGGTGAATAGGTACTCACCTTCCCTACCCTTTTGTTTGGCTGCAAAAGCCGCACCTTCAATAGCGCTTTGGGGTAATCCTTCAAGATCCGTTTCTTGCAGAAATATTTCGTAGGTGGGCAACTCTTTAACCACATTCTGCGCAAATTTGGTGGTGAGGCTACTTAATTCAGCGCGTATCTCTTTGTAACGGTCACGGTCGGCACCTTGCAATAAAGCTCCGTTTCGCTCAAAAAATTCATATGTGTTGTTGAGTAATGTGGCATCTTCGGGAGATAATTTTGTTGCATCTGTATGATCATGCACATATTTTACTCTTTGCCATAGCTTATCGTTGAGAATTAAATCGGTAGAGTATTCGCTGAGCAACGAACTCGCTTTTAAGGATATATCCATCTTTTCGTCATCGTTCATGGCTGACAAAAGAGGGAAAAACACTCCGCAAACACGATTCAGAATTTCTCCATCGCGCTCCAAGGCCACAATGGTGTTGCTGAAAGTCGGTAAGTCAGGATTAGAGGTAATGGTATTGACGATATTCTTACACTCCTCAATTCCCTGCTCTATTGCGGGGATAAAATGCTCGTTACGAATGGCCGAATATGGTGGCGTTTCCCTGTAAGTTTGAAAAGGGATGAGAAACGGATTGGTTTTATCTGTCATAATAATATGCATTATATGTTGTCGGCAACGAGATCAATGATGAAGGGATCTACGTTGAGAGTTATAAGTTCGTTTCTGTCGGCATTGAACAGTTCTTTCCATTTTTCATAGTCGTTACCCGAAAGTTTTATGCTTTCACGGTATCGAGTTATGGCATCTCTGAAGTTTCCTTGGGCCATTTCTAAATGCCCATAATTGAGATAATCATTGGACGTGGGGGCATCAGCGATGATTTTTTCGTAATAAGATCTGCTCCGTTGTGATTGTCCGGTAATAAGCAGGCACCATGCAAGGGGGCGTAAGGCCCGTTTTGATTCGGAGTCCATAAACTCAACCTTAAAATATTGTTTCAAGGCATCATCATATCGTTTGAGGTCAAGGTAACAATTACCCAGATGCAGAGACAAACTTAAATCATCAGGATTGAGCTTCAACAACTTCTCATAATATTTTGATGCTTTGTCGTATTGTCCCAACGAGCGATAGCATATAGCAAGACGCCGTTGAGTCCATTGGTTGTCCGGATTGAGAAGTTCGCTCCGTTCATAAAGCTCAGTGGCCCGGGCAATATCGCAGAGTTGCTGCATGCAGTAACCGGCTTTTTGCAGCGTCTGTGCATCGGATGCGCCGTGCTCCAACATCATGGAGTAAATGGTATATGCTTCATTGAAATACTTGCGTTTGAAGTAAAATTGTGCTACAAGCTGCAATGTGTCATCAGCATCAAAGGCAGCTGCAATTTCAGGTATCTCAACAAGATTTACGGGAGAAGCAAAAGGATTGGCAAACTCGTTTTTACGTCTGTACAAGCTGAAAAAACGATAAAGATCCTGTACATACTTGTTGGCTATGTTCTCACGTGAGTTGGCATCAGGCAATAATGATGAGTTTTTGAGTTCAGCCATATTTATGTTCTGTGCCTTGATTTGCTCAAGCATGACTTTGCGTGCAGCACCTGCAACTTGCTCAAGTGAAAATGCCATAGAATATTTGTCGCTGTCACAGAGCATCGGGGTAGATTCAAGCATCTCGGCGAGTTCAATGGAATTGCCGCCAAGAGCTTTGCTCACATGGTGCTGCTCCGGGAAAAATGGTTGGAACCAGTGCGCGACTTCATTGAAATAAGGGAAAGATTTGAGATGTGCGAAAGTGCTCATCATCACATCGGCTCCTTCAGCTTGCATTTCTGATAACTCACGAAGCTTGCTCCCCAACCCGGATTTTTCAAACAATTCTTCCCATTCAGGGTTGTCCTCCAAAGACATAGGGTCAAGTATGTCGGGGTCGTCCTTGACTATTTTGTTTATGTCCGGGCGAATCTTCATCATTGAAGGTATGACATCCTCTCGCATAGTGCGATTGATACGCTCGGTGTCACGTGTGCGTATAAACTGTAAAAAGGCCATTTTAACATCGGCTTGCCATGCAGGTAATTCCGATAATGTCGCTATCATGGACTTTATTTTGGAAGTGTGAATGTGTTCACGTTGCATCCACATTGTCAAGAGCAGTGCACACAGAGCATGTATCTCAAGCTCAGGCATGTTTCCGTTGTAAATTTCACCTAACATCAACAGCCGGTTTTCGCTGAAATATTCCATTCCTCCAAGCATAACTGCGCCAATAAGTTGCAACTTGATGTTTTTTGAAATAGTGGCATCTTTCATAAACATGCTCAAGGCGTGGGTGTCGGACTGAGTGAAGGGATGTGTTGTCCAGACCTTGTTGAATATTCTCGCGGCAATGTTGTCAAGTACTTCCGACAAATTACGGCCGTCCGGCTCTTTGATATCGGTATTGCCGGTCATGAGGCCCATAGCCATGCGATTGTTTTTTTCTTTATATAATTCAATCAAAGAAGCAATGGTGGTATCGCCTTGTAATCGCTCATAACGCAGGGCACTGAAATACAGTTTTGGTGAGTCCTGAAGCTTGGCCTCACGCAGAATAATATCGGTTGTGGCTGTAATCCCGGAAATGATGTCATTGCGTACCTGAGTACGAGATGAGTCATTAATGCCATCCAAGGCGTATTTTCCCATCAGATTATAATTTTCTCTGATAGACGCTATTTTCTCGCGGATGTTCCATGACGCGTTTGTTGCCGCTGCCAATGAGTCAAGTTCTTCAAGAGCAGGGTTTATCCGGTAGGAAGACAAATATGAGTTGATGCGATCTTTTATGATCTGGAGCTGATTTGAAGTCATAATACAAATTTACTCAAAGTAGAACAAAAAACGTGCCAAAAAGTTACTAAATTTGCAATATGATACCTATTAGCGCGGAAGCAAAAGATTTAATGAAGAGTTTTGCCGGGATGGACTTCGCGAAGCTGAGGTTGAAATATGCCTCAAATCCTGATGCCTTAGATGCTATTTTGCAGCTTGAATGCCGTAAAAAAGCATCGTCAAAGCTTCCGAAAATGCTTGCTAATGACGATTTCATATTTCCGACTTCCCTGTCGGCAGAGCAATGCACTTCAGAACTGCTGGCACGATTTCACGCTAATCTTGTGCCGGATAACGGTGTTGTGCTTGATATGACATGCGGATTGGGAATTGACGCATTTCATATCGCCGGAAAAAGTAAGTCTGTACTCGCCTTGGATATAAATCCCGAAATAGCTGATGTTGCCAATCATAATGCACATGTGTTGGGTATTAATAATTTCAAGGCTGTTTGTGCCGATAGTTCTGCATATGTTCAGACGATTGGGGATGACAGTTTTGACACAATATTTGTGGATCCGGCCAGACGCAATAATAGTCAGAAAGTGTTTTTTATCAAAGACTGCTCTCCCAATATTGCCGATTTGATGTCCCTGATGCTCAGGGTGGCTAAAAAAATCATAGTAAAGGCGTCCCCTATGCTTGATGCTACCGCAGCTGTCAGAGAGTTGTCATGCGTAAAGAGTATATATTCCATTGGTACCACAACAGAATGCAAGGAACTCGTAATTGTCTGTGAACGAGGATATGAAAATGTCCCCGAAATGCATGCGGTTACTTTGGCTAAAGATAAAACCATGATATGTGATTTTATCCGCCAAAAGGATACTGAAGATATTACATATACCAATGAACTTTGTGAAGGCAAGTATCTGTATGAGCCGTATCCGGCCGTAATGAAGATAGGGCTGTTTGACAGATTGGCTATGGAGTATGAGGTGAATAAACTTGGCCGTGACACCCATTTATATATATCAGATGATTTGAATAATAGCTTCCCCGGCCGCAGGATGCGTATTGTTTATGCCTCGCAGTTCAACAAGCGCACTATAAAGTATATAAACAGCAATTTCCCGAAAGCCAATGTCACAACAAGAGGTTTTGTGATGTCGGCTCCGCAACTTGCCAAGAAGCTGGGAATAATGCAAGGCGGCGAATTATTTGTGTACGGTGTGGGATTGAACGGCGTCCGAAACTATTGGATTGCTGTGTGCGAGGTTATTTGATCGGTTTTTGGAATGCTCTAGCAATGCTGCGTTTGTCTTCGCGTTCCCGGATGCTTTGGCGTTTGTCGTATTCTTTTTTACCGCGTCCTATGCCTATTACCATTTTTGCGAGGCCACGTTCATTTATAAATACTTTAAGCGGAACGATTGTGAAACCTGTTTCTTTGCCTGATTTGGCAAGCTTGGCTATTTCTTTTTTATTGAGCAGCAGCTTTCGGTCGCGCCGAATTTCATGGTTGTTGTACGAACCATAGAAATACTCAGCTATGTACATGTTCTTAATCCATACCTCGCCATTGGCAACATAACAAAATGTATCAACCAGACTGGCCTTCCCCTGCCGGATGGATTTTATTTCAGTGCCTTTAAGCACTATTCCGGCTGTAAATGTTTCGGAAATGGCATAGTCAAAATTGGCGCGTTTGTTGCGTATGTTGATGTCTGAGGATTTCATTGTAGCTTTACTGTATATTAAGAGACAACAAAATTAAATAGGATTTGGATTACGTATGGGGGCAAAATAAGACTTAATGAGGCTATTACTACAAATTTCACATCATAGCGCGGGGATATTGTCATGTAGCTTGCCGAACGCCATGTAATGAACGCTATATAGAGGGGCAACAACCAAATCCATGCTATTTCCATAGGAAGACAATTCTGAATTAAATCCAGTGTGGCCATCAGTCCGGTGATATAGGCACAGAATGTATGAACACGCTTTTCTGTGATTTCCGCAATAGTGTGTCCGGGAAGGTTAATCAGCAATACGAAAACACCTATGCAATAGCTCACAAAAAACTTTATGAAAGTTACTATAGCTTGCTGAAGCTCGGTGAACCAATAGAGGTCGGAATGATATAGCAATTGCACCGGAACTGTCAGAGCTACCAATACAAGGTAGGGACACAATCCATATTTGACAAGATTGCGTTCATCGGCTCCATCATATGATATATCCTCCCACCCCTTTGCAGGTGAAAGAATGAGCTGAAACATGTCTTTCAGAAATAGCCAGAACATTTCTCGGTTTTTTATCTTTGCAAAGTTACACAGTTTCGCGTCTCTATCCAAAATTATCATCAAGTAACAACAAAAGCTGCAGCTCATGCAATGAACGCAAGCGCTGCAACTATATTGATACAATATGTGGCAAGGGAATTTATTCTTCCGACATATGATTGAATCCTTGTGCCTTGATTGCGATTTCAGCTCCATCGCGTGTGATCATGGCACATCCGAGTTCGGGCTTGGTGATATGTCCTATGACTTTAATTCCTGGTATGTTTTGAATCTGCTCGTGATAATGCAGTGGAACTGTGAAAACGAGTTCATAATCCTCGCCTCCGTTAAGAGCTGCTGTCACAAGGTTCATGCCAATTTCTTCGGCCATTACAGCGGTTTGATAATCAATCGGAATACGGTCCTCATAAATCCTGCACCCCACATTGCTTGACTTGCAGATGTGCAGAAGCTCACTTGACAGTCCATCGCTTATGTCCATCATTGCTGTCGGCCGGATGTTGGCGTTATGCAACGATTGGATTATGTCACGTCGTGCTTCCGGTTTAAGCTGACGCTCAACAAGATATTCTTTGCCGGAGAAATCCGGAGTAAAATCTTTTTGTCCGGCACTTGCCACCTTTTCGCGTTCAAGGAGCTGGAGTCCCATATATGCCGATCCGAGATCACCGCTCACACATATCAGGTCGGTGTCTTTAGCCCCACTTCGTAACACGGCTTCACCTTTTGGACAGTCTCCTATACAGGATATGCTAATTACCAGACCGGCATGTGATGCTGTAGTATCTCCACCAACAATATCCACACCATAATTCTCGCATGCCAAGCGTATTCCGGCATACAAGGCTTCAATGTGCTCTACTGTAAACCGTTTGGAGATGCCGAGGCTCACTGTTATCTGACGCGGAATTCCGTTCATGGAGTATATATCCGAGAAGTTTACCACGGCACTTTTATAGCCAAGGTGCTTTAACGGCATGTATGTGAGGTCAAAATGAACTCCTTCCAGTAGCATGTCGGAGGTGAGGAGCTCATCCACATTGTCCGGGTAATGAAGCACAGCGGCATCATCACCTACCCCCACAATGGTGCTTTCGTTGAATTTCGGTAATTTTTCGGTTATCCGGTCAATCAGACCGAATTCGCCAATCTGAGATATTTCAGTTTGTTGGCTCATAAATTCTAAAGTTATGCTTTAGCGCGGTTGACAAGTTCGCGCATTATTTCCATCATTTTGGGCTGTGCCTGCTGGGCAGCTTTTTGCACTTCCTCATGTGTCGGAACTTCGGTAACATCCTTACCGCCTAAATCAGTAATGACCGAAACGCCAAATACACGTATGCCGGCATGATTTGCCACAATGACTTCCGGCACAGTTGACATGCCTACGGCATCGCCGCCTATAATGCGGAAATACTCATATTCTGCGGGTGTTTCAAAGGTTGGACCCGGAACACCGACATACACGCCATGCATAACACGGATTTTCTTTTCCGCAGCAATTTCATCAGCGAGAGCCACAAGGTGTTTGTTGTAGGCTTCGGTCATAGCCGGGAAGCGCGGGCCAAGTTCCTCATAATTTTTGCCTCGCAGAGGATTTTCGGGGAAAAGATTGATATGGTCGGTTATAATCATGATGTCACCAACCTTAAATTCTTTGTTCATGCCACCGGCGGCGTTGCTTACAAACAGTGTGTCAACCCCAAGTTCCTTCATTACTCTTACAGGAAAAGTAACATGCTTCATGTCATAACCTTCATAGTAGTGGAACCGTCCCTGCATGGCTATAACCGGAGTGTTGCCGAGTTTGCCAAAAATGAGATTACCGCTATGCCCTTCAACTGTTGATACAGGGAAATTGGGAATCTCCTTGTAGGGAATGTATTTTTTATCTTCAATATGATCAACGAGTGCACCAAGTCCAGTGCCAAGAATAATTGCTGTGGTGGGGATTTCCTGCACCTGACTGCGGATATAAGCAGCAGTTTGCTTAATCTGTTCTATCATTTTGGTTATAGTTATGGGTTTAATAAATATTAAACGATAAAAAGGCTTCAAAAGTTAGATGACCTTTGTTTTTTGCGATATTACTTGTTTTATCACTTCCTCAAGAGGGCGGTTTTCGCCGGCGGTTGGTATGAACTGCACTTTAATGGGCAAATAGAATGTGCATGAGCGTAATTTATGGGGGAAGTACGGGCAATTCATTAGCCGCATCGCATCTTTCTCGGTTGTGATGATATATTTGTTTTTCCCGGGCATACTTTGGAATTTCCGTAGCACAGCATCCATGTCGGAACTGGTGAAATGATGATGGTCGGGAAAAATTTTCAGTTTGATTTTGGCTTTGGAGCGACGTATTTGCTTTACAAAAGGTTTGGGATTGGCCACTCCTGCCACAATCAGAACTGTATCATTTTCGGTTAGAGAGTTCAGCTGTGGTGCAAATCCGGGGCACTCATCTTCAAATACCGGTTGCAGGGGCTGGTATTCAAATTTTGAAAACAATAGCGTCTGGTATGGCCACAGACTCAAATCCTCGGCAAATAAGGTGAAGTCCATGGGACGCATGGTTTCTGTGCATTTTGTCACAACAACAATATCGGCGCGATTGAGGGCGCTAAGAGGCTCGCGTAAATGGCCTAAGGGCAATAGCCGGTCACGAAAGGCAGGTCTGCTGCTTTCCATCAGCACTACCGATACGGTCGGCTTGACATACCTATGCTGGAATGCGTCATCAAGAACCAACAGATTTATGCGTGGATCAGCCTCAAGCATTGCGTTGATTCCCTTTACTCTATCCTCGCATACAGCAAGCGTCACCTTGTCACGTGCGAATTTACGATAAAGCTGGTATGGCTCATCACCGAGATCGTCCATATGTGAATTTTTGGTGGCAAGCACAAATCCGCGTGTTTTGCGTTTGTAGCCTCTTGAAAGTATTCCTATATGATACTGATTTTTAAGAGCGTCAACAATATATTCAGTATGCGGCGTTTTGCCGGAACCTCCCATAGAGATATTTCCCACTACCACTACAGGCACATTGAATTCATGTTGCGGAAGTATGCCTTTGTCAAACAAATAATTGCGCACAGCAATGACTCCCCGATAAACAAGTGATATGGGGCCAAGAATCAAGGCTGATAGCAATTTGTTTTTAGCCATGGCGGATAATAGGGAATTTATCGGAGTTCAATGTAATCCATGCGTGCCTGAAGAGGTGCCAACTGTTTTATATTCTTAATGGTTGTGTAGTAGGGAACCCACTCTTTAAGCTGGTTCTCCATTGCCTTGGATTGCATTTGATTGCTCATGTCTAACAGTTCTTCCCACCATTTGAATTTTACAGCGGGATATTCAACTACATAATAGTCTTCAGCACTTTCCAACTCAGAGGCCATATCGGCTATAGCTTGCTGAAGTCCTCCAAGTTTGTCAACAAGACCAATGCGCAAAGCAGCGCTTCCGTCCCAAACTCGTCCTTCGGCGATAGCTTTAATGGAGTCCACGGGCATGTGGCGTCCATTGGCACAACGGCTCACAAACAATTCGTAGCCACGTTCCACATATCCTTGCATGGCTGCCCGTTGTTCCGGATTCATTGTTCGGAAGAAATCAGGGAAGTTGCTGGTATTGGTGCTGACAGTAGATGTATGTATGCCTATTTTGTCATTGAGGAGCTTCTGGACATTGGGTATGAGACCAAATATTCCTATAGAACCGGTGAGTGTGAGCGGCTCGGCATAGATGCGGTCAGCTCCACATGATATGTAATAGCCACCTGAAGCGGCATAATCGCCCATAGATACATAGAATGGTTTGCCCGTTATACTTTTCCATTGTTGAAGGGCTTCCCAAATCTGTTCGGAAGCAAATGCACTTCCCCCTCCGGAGTTCACGCGGAGTATCAAACCGTCAACATCATCATCTTCGGCAAGATCCAATATCTGAGGCACTATGGTTTCGGAAGCAATTCCGTCTTTAGCAGATTCTGTAATGGTTCCAACGGCATAAAGAACAGCAATCTGCTTACCGGATTTACTGCTGTTGATGTTTTTTTGCAAGCTGACATAACTTGTGAAATCAACATAGTTGGGTTCATCCTCATTGATTTTCGCCGCTATCATGTCGTCAAATTCATGACGATATTTCATACCGTCAACAACTTTAAGTTTCACATAATCTTCTGTGGCTTTTGCGAATAGGAAGCCGTTGGCCCATTGATTAACCGTATCAGTGCTGACTTTGCGGTTTTTGGCTATGTGCTCAGAAATATTTCCCCAGATATTGGAGAGAAATTGAGAGGTCTGCTCTCTGTTGGCATCGCTCATGTCATTCAGGATATATGGTTCCACAGCACTTTTGTAGGTTCCGACTTTCACTACCTGTACATCTACTCCAAGCTTGTCAAGCATGTCTTTGAAATATACTACTGTTGTGCTTAGACCATGCACATCTACCATTCCGATGGGATTGATGAAGATGGAATCGGCCGCACAGGCAAGAGCATAATTGCCTTGTGTATAGTTGTCGCTGTAAGCAAATACCCATTTCCCTGATTCCTTGAATTGATTTATGGCGGTTATTATGGCCTGCATTTGTGCCATACCCATTGACGCGCCTTTGCAATCAAGCATTATGCCGTCAATAGCTTTGTCTTCAGATGCCAATTTGAGGGCACGTACAATGTCATTCAGGGGCAGTGATGTCTCATTGTCACCATATAATTGGTCCATGAGGTTTATCGGTGTGGCGCGGTCGGTTACTGTCCCGTCAAGTGATATCCGCAACACATTATGGTCTTTCAAGGATGCCATATCGGGTTTGGCATCGGTGGATGTCAATGAAACAATTGCACCTACAAACACCATTAAAAGAGGAAAGCATAGAAATATTGTGACCCACAACCCGGCGAGCACAGCTAAGAAATTTTCAAAAAAACGCTTTAACATATTTGGTTAATGCTTTTAGAATCACCGTTTTTGAACGGGGAATAAATAGTTGGATAAAGCGCAATCTTCTGCGCCACGATACAAAGATAGTGAAAAAGGATAATTGAGCAAAAAAATAGCTGATATTATTCGTGAGCCGGGATTTCACGTTTAACTTTACATGGATTTCCCACTGCCACACAATTGGAAGGGATGTTTTTTGTGACAACACTTCCGGCTCCGATTGTCACATTATCGCCGATGGTAACTCCGGGCAGAATGGTGGTGTCGCCGCCAATCCAAACGCTATTGCCAATGGTTACAGGTTCAGCCCACTCCACTCCTTTGTTGCGCTCTACGGGGTCTATCGGATGGCAAGCGGTAAATATACTTACATTCGGTCCAATAAACACGTTGTTGCCTATAGTTACCAATGCTTCATCAAGAATTGTGAGATTGAAATTGGCCATGAAGTTCTCCCCTACTGATATGTTGCATCCGTAGTCACAGCGAAACGGCTGATTGATGATAATGTTATTGCCTGAAGATCTAAGCAATGACTTGAGGATAGAATGCATTCTGTCGTTGCATTCGGAGTCAAGCCTATTGTAAACTTTGATTAGTTTGCGAGTGCGCAGAAGCAGTTCTAAAAAAGGTTCGTATGTTGCTTCATAAATTTCGCCTTTAAGCATCTTTTCCCATTCGGCAACAAATTTTGAGTCAGATGCATATTTTTCAGGCAGATGAAATTCGCTAAAATCCATAGTCGGTAAGTGTTGAAAATTTAGAGTATTAAAATCTCATACCCACATTGCAGGAAAGAGATTCAATGGAATTGAAAAATGTGTAGTTTTTTGCAAAATAAAAATGGAGGTCGGCTTTTCCCATCAATGCCACAAACAGAGCCCTGTGATTATACACAACGCTGAAAGACCCTCTCAGGTTGGTGGACACCATGTGAGGAAGGCCATCCGACGATCCTTTGTAAGCGTGTTTGTAGCCAACAGACGGAAGTATAGTGATATTGACTAGCCATGTTTTAGGCCGTGGAACCCAGTTATAGGCATAACCTCCTAATATACTGTAGTCGGTATATTTGAAATGATAATAAGACTGAAGGGCCGGCAGCTCATTACGGATGCTTTCGGGTATGTCATCAAACGACAGGTTTATGTTCTGATGATTAAATGCAAATCCGAGAATCGGGCTGCCGGAACTTTTGAGCTGGTATTTGGAAAAACAGTACGCAGCTGCCTGTGAGTATTTCCAATGGTTAAAATAATAATATGCATCGCCCGACAGAGAACTAAGTCTTGCATCACCTAATTGTGACGGGAAATCATTACGCTTGCCGAACTTTAATATTTTCGTGCCACCATGGGATTTGGTAATGTCGATGTTGGCTGTGAAAAGAGAGGTCTGAAAGCTGAATTGAAAATTGCTTCGGGTGCTTTCGCCGCTGCCAAACATGTTGTTGAGCTTGGCTGTATATCCTAAACTTACGGCCATCAAACTGATGTACGCACCAATATCGCAGTATATGTCAGATCGTAAATGGAGAGTTTGATTATTTGGGAAAAGCATTGTGTAACTCTCCATCCAGTTATAGTTTTTGGCAAATAATTTCCAGTTTTTGTGAGTGCTTATAACGTATTCGGGATTGTAGCTGTTGAATGTTCTGTCGCCCCAATCATATACTTTTAAGCAAAATCGTGGAAATTTAGGATAATTTATTCTCGGGTCATGTATCTGAAACCCATTAATAATCAGTTGCTTATACCAAGGCATTTCCGCGAACGCTGTGCTGTCGTTATTATTGGAATCCGTCTCGGAATTGTGGATTTTAATGCTGTCGTCAACTGCAATGACGGCATCATGATAATATTCATGTTCACCTCCAAAGGCATTTTGTCTTCCGGAGATGAACATGAATAAAATTATTGAGAACACAATTGTGGGTTTCATGCCTCATGCAGTTGATTCGGACTGCAAAATTAATGATTTGCAGTTGTAATTGCAACTAATACATCGGGGTAAAAGGCTCGGATTTATGCAATTTATTGGTCACATCTCCCACATAATTTTCTGATTTGGATGTATCAAGTTTAAGTACAGGTGCTCCTTTTTGTAAATTGCATTTGGTCAAATCAACATAAAACATTCCCATATTTGTAACCAAGTCAAAATAGTAACATTTATGCTTTATGTCGGAAAATGAACGCCATTGGGTTGATGATACATTTGGCTCTCCATTGACAGTGTAATGATACGGCACTGACACATTCATTAAAATGCTTCTTATTATAGGTAAAGCTTCTTTGAGATTGCCTGTTTTCTTTACATTTTTGTCAAAAAAATCCGCTCTTACAAAACGGTCCGGGCTTCTTACGGTGCCCGGAAGCATGTTCACACCACCTACTTGTTTCCAATAATCGTTGATTGCCTGCATTTGCGGGTAATTTGGATCGTTGGTCATAACCGGCATGTCCTGACCTTCATAAATATTGATATTGCCATCAACAAATTCAAACAGTGCACACCTACCTTCTGCGTCTGTCACACCCCAATGTAATGCAGACACTGTACCGCCATCGAATGTAGCTCCGGAGATTGTGAAGTTATGTTCTTTAAGTACTTTTACAACTTCGGGGGTAGTGGCATTCATGTCAAGCAACCATGCCACAAATACGGCAAGCGACATTGAGGGCCTATTTAATGTGCTGTCGTTTACATATATAGCATTTTTGCAGAATAACCCGTTGATGACGAGTCCTTTTTCATTCATGCCTTCTGTTATGCCACCGTCATAGCTCACAGCATAGACGGCTCCATACTTTGATGTCCATTTTACGGACCCCGGCACTGAGTTGCCTACTTTTTGCATTCCGGCTGGATAAACATAAATATTGGTTGGGATAGGCGTTTTCCAGTCAAGAGACCTACCTACTATACGAAGAGTGCTGTCACCGACATAGAGAACTCGGGAACAGGCGTTGGACTTCTGAACGGGAATTAGTCCGGCAATCACAAGCACCAATAAGCTTAGAATAGAAAATGAATGTTTCATACCTTGTGAATATATGTGATTATGTAATTCCAACACCATTTGGGGTATGTATGTTCTGATAGGGAACAAATCTTGTTCCGAATGGTCAATAATTGGCTTGCATAACAAAAAATGATTAACTTTGCCGTGATAATACCGATATTGATTATATATGATAATAAAAGAGTCTCTGATCACATTTGGCCGGTATTGCCTGTTCATGAAGCGGGTGTTTTCAGTGCCGGATAAATGGAGCGTATTTGGTAAGCGCACGGTGTTTGAGATAAATAAACTCGGTGTTGACAGTATCCCTTTGGTTATTGTCATATCCGTGTTTATAGGTGCCGTCTGCGCCATACAGATGCAGCTTAACACGACATCGCCATTGATGCCGTCATATTCAGTGGGGCTTGCCACACGTGAAATAGTGCTTTTGGAATTTTCCAACTCTATTCTCTGTCTTATACTTGCCGGCAAGGTTGGTTCTAACATAGCATCAGAAATTGGCACAATGCGTGTGACCGAGCAGATTGACGCTCTTGAAATAATGGGCGTTAATTCGGCGAATTTCATCGTGCTTCCAAAAGTCATAGGATTTTTGTTCTTTATGCCGGTGCTTGCTACATTCTGTATCGGCACATCACTTTTCGGAGGATATCTCGTGGCAATAACGACAGACTTGTTTTCTGTGTCAAAATACGTTTACGGCATTCAGACCATGTTTAATGAATGGTATGTATGGTATGGCTTGATTAAGTCGTTGTTTTTCTCTGTTATAATCAGTTCGGTTTCGGCTTTTTATGGCTATTATGTGAAAGGTGGAGCACTTGATGTAGGTAAGTCTTCCACTGATGCTGTGGTTGCCAGCAGTATTCTGATATTACTGTTTGATGTTATCCTTACTAAACTCCTATTGTGATGATTGAAGTTAAGAATCTTGTCAAGTCGTTTGACGGCCGTACTATACTTCATGGCATTGATGCCGAGTTTGAGACAGGAAAAACCAACCTGATAATCGGCCAGAGCGGTTCCGGTAAAACAGTGCTGATGAAATGTCTCGTGGGATTGTTGCAGCCCGATAGTGGCGAAATCTTGTTTGACGGCAGAGATGTTGTTACAATGGATTCCGAAAGCATTAAAAATCTGCGAAAGGAGATTGGAATGCTTTTTCAGGGTTCTGCGTTGTTTGACTCGGAGACTGTGTTGGGTAACGTGACATTTCCTTTGACTATGTTTACCTCCATGCAGCCCGGAGAGATTCGTGATCGTGCACAATTTTGTCTTGAGCGCGTAAATCTGAAAGGAGCCGATTCAAAATATCCGTCTGAAATATCTGGCGGTATGCAAAAGCGTGTGGCCATAGCCCGTGCCATAGCTCTTAATCCAAAGTATCTGTTTTGTGATGAGCCTAACTCCGGATTGGATCCAAAAACATCCATACTTATTGATGAATTGTTGAGTGACATCACCCACGAATATAACATCACTACCATTATTAATACCCATGATATGAACTCTGTGCTCGGCATAGGCGAGAATATTATATTCATTAATAAGGGCTATCGTGAATGGGTAGGTAATAAGGATCAGATATATACAACATCCAATGAGGCGTTGGATAATTTTGTGTTCGCCACTAAACTTTTTCGTGAGGTAAAGGACTATGTGGTGGAGCATGAGACCCGTAAGCCGTCAATGTAATCCCCTGCCAAGCAATTTAACAATCGCTAAATCATATAATAGAAAAGTTCGGTAATATACCGGACTTTTTTATTGTATCGTTTGCAGATGTTTACCGCTATAGCAGTAAATGTTTACAATAAAAAAGACATTAAATTAACTGCACCCCAAAAATTATGAATCGACTTTTGGAGTGCAGTTAAATAAGCGGTAGCCCTATATGTGAGCCTATGATGCGATGTTATTCATCCTGGTTCTTGGCAGCATATTCGGCCAGCAGTTTTTCCTGAACATCACCAGGAACCAATTCATAAGCTGAGAACTTCATGGTGAATGAAGAGCGGCCACCGGTAATGGAGCTGAGGGCTGTGCTGTAGCTTGACATCTCCTTGAGAGGTACTTTGGCGATAATTTTTTCAAATCCATTTTCGCTGTTCATGCCCATGATGATTGCACGGCGTCCCTGCAGGTCACTCATGACATCACCCATCACATCACCGGGAACCATTACTTCAACATCATATACCGGTTCAAGAATCTTGGGATTGGCTGCGCGGAAAGCTTCGCTAAATGCATTGCGGGCTGCCAGACGGAACGAGATTTCATTACTGTCAACCGGGTGCATCTTACCATCGTAAATGCATACACGCACATCACGAGCGTATGAACCGGTCAACGGTCCTTGCTCCATGCGGTCCATAAGGCCTTTCACGATAGCAGGGATGAAACGGGTATCAATAGCACCACCGACAATACAGTTGCATACAACAAGTTTACCGCCCCATTCCAATGGAATTTCTTGGGTGTCGCGTACATTCATTTTAAATTCCTGATTGCCGAAACGGTAAGTGTCGGGTGCAGGCATTCCTTCGGTATAAGGTTCAATTATGATGTGTACTTCACCGAATTGTCCTGCGCCACCACTCTGCTTTTTGTGGCGATAGTCGGCACGTGCAGCTTTGGTGATGGTTTCGCGATAAGGAATCCTTGGCTCTTCAAATATGATTGGGAGTTTGTCATTGTTCTCGACGCGCCATTTAAGAGTGCGGAGATGGAATTCACCCTGACCGGAAAGGATTGTTTGTTTGAGCTCTTTGGACTGTTCGATGATCCAAGTCGGGTCTTCCTCGTGCATGCGTGTAAGTATGCCTGAGAGTTTTTCTGCATCGCTCTCTGTTACGGGGCGGATGGCACGCTGATATTTCGGAGCGGGATATTTGATGAAGTCGAATGCATAATCGCAACCTTTCTCATCAAGAGTGTTGCCTGTGCGCACATCTTTGAGCTTTACTGTGGCACCGATATCGCCGGCACACATTTTGTCAACCGGGGTTTTGATCTGTCCGCATACGCAATATAGCTGTGCAATGCGTTCTTTGGTGCCTCTGTTTACATTGTCAAGATCCACGCCGGGTGTCAATGTACCTGACATCACTTTGAAATAGCTTACTTCGCCGATATGAGGTTCAACAGTGGTCTTGAACATGTATATGCTCAGCGGTCCGTTGCTGTCGGGTTTTACCTCTGCACCTTTCTCATCCAAAGGCACCGGCATTTCTTCTACAAAGGGCACTACATTGCCAAGGAATTCCATCATGCGGCGCACACCCATATCTTTAAGAGCACTTACGCAGAATACGGGATAGATGGAACGGTCAATAAGACCCTTGCGGATGCCTTCACGCATCTCGTCTTCAGTGAGGTGTTCCTGTTCAAAGAACTTCTCCATGAGGGTTTCATCGTTTTCAGCTGCGGCCTCAACGAGTTGCTGATGCAGCTTCTGAGCACGCTCCATCTCTTCAGCGGGAATATCTTCAATGGTAGGGACGCCACCGTCAGGACCCCAAGAGTATTTTTTCATGAGGAGCACATCAATCATAGCATTGAAGTTGGGACCTGCATTCAGCGGATATTGAATGGGCACTACCTTGTTGCCGAATATGTCCTTCATTTGTTCAAGGACATTGTCGTAGTCGGCTTTCTCCCCATCAAGCTGGTTGATGGCAAAGATTACGGGTTTGGAGAGTTGAGCGGTGGTACGGAAAATGTTTTGCGTGCCAACTTCCACGCCATATTGTGCGTCAATGAGAATTACACCGGTGTCGGTTACATTCAAGGCGGTTATAGCGTTGCCTACAAAGTCATCTGCTCCGGGGCAATCGATTACATTCAGTTTTTTATTGAGGAATTCAGCATAGAAAATTGTAGAGAATACAGAGTATCCATATTCTTTTTCTACGGGGAAATAGTCACTAACGGTGTTTTTTGCGTCGATGGTGCCGCGACGTTTTATAACTCCACACTCGTAGAGCATAGCTTCAGCGAGTGTGGTTTTTCCCGAGCCTTTGCTACCAAGCAAGGCTATGTTTTTAATCTCGTTAGTTTGGTAAACCTTCATGTTATTAGAAATTTAGAAATTTTATAACGAATCATTCACTGCTTTTATAAGAACTCTTTCTCAAAAAGCGGGTGCAAAATATTAAAAATTCGCGAATATTTATGCTCTTTCTTATATGTTACACAACATAAGTTTATTTTTTGTATTTGTTATAGCATTTTATAGGCCAAAAATGGGTAACTTTGGCATGAAATTTGCAACCAGATTTTTCGTTAGTGTGTTTTTACTGTATTCTCCCTATATATTTATTATTTAAGGTGTAATATGAGTTTCGATAAATCTACAATATCTTTGGGTCAGATAGAGATTGATGCCACAAAATTAAAGTCAACACCTGATTATGATTGTATGCCGGTGTTGCCCATGCGTGACCAGATAATTTTTCCGGGTGTTTCTTTCCCCATTGCTTTAGGCCGTGAATCTTCGGTGGCTGCGGCTGAATACGCATACGCGCATTCCACGCCTTTGTGTATCGTATGCCAGAAGGATCCGGCAACCGAGCATCCGCAGGTGCCTGAAGATGTATATGACTATGCTGTAGTTGCCGATGTCATGAAGGTGCTTGAACTGCCGGAAGGACATAAAACCGCCATTATACACTCACGGGAAGTGTGTCGGGTAATTGAAAGTGTTAATAATCCGAATGTTTCTGCATTTCCGTGGGTGAAGGTAGAGCCCGTTGAAAATGTTCCTGCTCCACTGCGTGACAAGGAGTTTCTTGCGGCTGCAAGTGAAATAAAAAATACTGCACGCGAAATAGCAAAGATGGTGCAGGAAGAGAATCATGAAGTGACTTATAATATAGACCAATGCAATGATCCTGAGTTGCTGCTTAATATTGTAAGCACCTTCATGCCTTTTGACACTGCCAAAAAGTATGAGATATTAAGCACTTTCTTGCCTAAAAACAGGGCCTTTATAATCCTAACCGAGCTTGCCAAGCATAAGGAATTTCTATCAATAACAAGCGAAATTCAACAAAAAACGCGGGTCAATATCACCAACGACCAGCGTAATAATTTTCTTCATCAACAGTTGGAAACCATAAAACAGGAGTTGTATGGTGAGGATAGTGATGAAGACGAGCTGATGCGTAGGTCAGAGAGCGTGAATTTTCCGGAGAATGTAAGAAATATATTCAACCGTGAGGTGTCAAAACTGACGCGTTATAATCCTCAAAGTCCGGATTACGCCATTCAGTATTCTTATCTTGAGATGCTCCTTGACTTGCCATGGAATGTCTCGGATCCGCTTAATACTGATCTTGCCAAAGCGCGAACAATTCTTGATTCAGACCATTTTGGTCTTGAAAAAGTGAAAGAACGCATTCTTGAGCAGATTGCTGTGCTGATGCATACCCCTGATGGCAAAGCACCGGTGATTTGTCTTGTCGGTGCTCCCGGCGTGGGAAAAACTTCACTCGGACAGTCAATAGCCAAAGCTCTCGGAAGAAAATATCAGAGGGTTTCCCTTGGTGGCCTTCATGATGAGGCGGAAATAAGGGGTCATCGTCGCACATATATAGGTGCCCTGCCGGGCCGTATCATTACCGCAGTGAAGCGTGCGGGTTCGTCTAATCCAGTGTTGTTGCTTGATGAGATTGATAAAATCGGCTCAGATTTCAAAGGCGATCCTTCCGCAGCTCTGCTTGAGGTGCTTGATCCTGAACAGAACTGCTCGTTTCACGACAATTACATTGATGTGGATTACGACTTGTCGAAAGTGCTGTTCATTACTACGGCCAACACTTTATCTTCCATATCTCAGCCATTGCTTGACCGAATGGAAATAATAGACATTTCGGGCTATCTTATTGAAGAGAAAGTTGAGATTGCAAAGCGTCATCTTCTGCCGCGTGTGCTTAAGGCAAACACTCTTACGAAGCGTAATTTCAATATGTCGGATGATGCGTTCGTCAAGATAATAGAGGGATACACAAGTGAAAGCGGAGTGCGTCAGCTTGAGAAGCATATTGCTTCGGTAGTAAGAAAAATTATCCTAAGAAAAGTAAGCGGAGAGAAAGTGCCACGCATGCTCAAGGCAGAAGGCGTAAAGGAGTTTCTCGGAGTTGAAAAATTCACCAAAGACCGTTATGAGGGCAATGATTATGCCGGAGTAGTAACAGGTCTTGCATGGACTTCAGTAGGCGGTGAAATACTTTACGTGGAATCTTCTTTGGCCAAGGGCAAAGGTGAAAAGCTGACCCTCACCGGTAATCTGGGAGATGTTATGAAGGAGTCGGCTATAATTGCTTTGCAGTATGTCAAATCTCACGCCGATATGTTTGGCATACCGTCTGACTTGTTTGAAAAATATCAACTTCATATACATGTGCCGGAAGGAGCCATACCAAAAGACGGACCATCTGCCGGTATTACTATGGTTACCTCTATTGTTTCGGCTCTGACTCAGCGAAAGGTAAAAGCCCGCATAGCTATGACCGGTGAAATTACTCTTCGTGGCAAAGTGCTCCCTGTTGGAGGAATCAAAGAAAAGATTCTTGCGGCAAAGCGTGCCGGAATAAATACGATTGTGCTGTCGGAACAAAATCGCAAGGATATTGAAGAAATTTCATCGGAATATATCTCCGGCCTTGAATTCGTGTATATCAGCGACATATCTCAGGTTATCGATGCTGCTTTGCTTGATGAGGTGGTGGATAATCCGCTCAAATTTGAGTGATATGGTTTGATTGTCGCGGAAAATAAGTAATTTTGTAGCCTAATTTTATCATATATAAATATGAGTACACGTAAGCTTAAAATCAGAGATTTGACCATGCGTGACGGCCAGCAGTCATTGTTTGCTACCCGCATGAGTCAGAACACAATTGATCGTCTTCTTCCTTTATATGAAAATGCCGGTTTCTATATAATGGAGGTGTGGGGAGGTGCTGTTCCCGACTCCGTTATGCGTTATCTTGATGAATCACCCTGGAATCGTCTGCGTAAGGCAAGCGAGGCCATGAAAGGCAAATCGCTATTGTCTGCATTGTCTCGCGGCCGCAATCTGTTTGGCTATGTCCCTTATCCTGACAGCGTGCTTGAGGGTTTCTACAAGGAGGCTATCAAAAATGGATTGAATGTAATGCGTATTTTTGATGCGCTTAATGATATTGATAATGTCAAGGAGTCAATAAGAATTATCAATGAGCTCGGAGGCATAGCCGATGGTGCCGTTTGCTACACTGTAGATCCTAAAGAAGAAGCTACTGAGGCTCCTTCAGGATTTATGGGTAAATTTAAATCAATGTTCGGCTCAAAACCTGCTGCTCCAGAAAAGATTTTCACCGATGAATATTTTGTAAATATCGCCAAAAAGATGGAGGATCTCGGAGCAAAAATCATCACCCTGAAGGATATGGCCGGCTTGGTTAACCCTCTTCGTGCTGCCTCGATAATATCCAAACTTAAGGCTTCGCTCTCTGTTCCGGTTGATTTCCACACGCACTGTACTCCCGGTTATGGTCTTGCATCGTCGGTTATGGCAATGCTCCACGGAGTAGATATTCTTGACACTAACATCTGGTGGTTTGGTGGCGGCTCCGCTGCTCCGGCTATTGAGCTTATCTATGTGTTTGCCAATCGCATGGGTATTGAAGTGGATGTGAATATGGAAGCTGTAGGCAAGATACGCAATGAACTTCTCAATGCACGTAAGGATTTGGCCGAGTTTGATCTCGTCAAGCAGATGCCTATTGACTTTGATCCTCTTAATGACACTCTGCCGCAGGAAATTTCGGCACAATTTGACAAGGCTATAGAATGTGCCAAGGCCAATGATGAGGAAGGTCTGCTGAATGCTTGTCATGCTATTGAGGAATATTTCGGATTCCCCAAACCCAACGAACTTGTAAAGAATGCAGAGGTGCCCGGCGGCATGTATTCTAACATGGTGGCCCAGCTCAAAGCACTTCAGGCAAGCGATCTGCTTGATGATGCCATGCGCCTCATTCCTAAGGTGCGCCGTGATGCCGGTCTTGTGCCGTTGGTTACTCCTACCAGCCAGATTGTAGGCAGTCAGGCAGTCAGTCTTGCAATGGATCGCAAGAAAGGTAATCCTGATTATTCCAATGCCTCCAATCAGTTCATATCTCTTATAAAGGGTGAATACGGTCATACCCCCGTGGCTATTGATCCGGCTTTCCGCGAAAAGATTACCGGCAGTGCTCAGGAGCGTCCTTATGACACATCATCATATAAAAAGCCTGAGAATCCCGTGCTTGAGGATCTTGGTGGTGTTAAACTTGCTTCAAATGATGAAGAGTATCTTCTGCTTGAGCTGTTGCCGTCGGTAGCAAACGGTTTCTTGCGCCGTCGTCGTGCTGAGGAATTCAATGCCAAGCAGACTGAGAAGAAAGCCGAAGAAAAGGCTGCAGAGGAAGCTAAGGCACCGGAAGAACCAATCACAGGTGAACTCCTTACTGCTCCCATGGGAGGACGCATTATAGAAATTAATGTGAAACCCGGGCAGGCTGTTAAAGCCGGTACAGTGCTACTCGTTTACGAGGCAATGAAGATGGAGAACGATGTTACTGCCGATAAAGATGAGGTTATAAAGCGCATTTTTGTACAGCCTGATCAGGTTGTCGGTACCGATGCACCACTCATTGAGTTCCAAGATTAAAAAATTATTCTCTGAAAACTTGCGGTTTATGCAAATAATGCGTAAATTTGCAGGCCATTACGAGATGCCGCCTTACCAGCGGGATGTATAACTGATTGAAAACTAAACAATAATCAAAAATGAAAAAAGATATTCATCCTTCCGACTATCGTGAAGTTGTGTTCAAAGATATGTCAAACGAAGAGATTTTCATCACTCGTTCCACTGTAGCTACGAAGGAGACTATCGAAGTGGATGGTGTTACCTATCCCCTCGTAAAGCTTGAAATCACCAGCTCTTCACACCCTTTCTTCACCGGCAAACAGAAACTCGTTGACACCGCCGGTCGTGTGGATAAGTTCATGAGCCGTTATGGCAACCGTCGCAAAAAGTAAATTTGATATGCTATAAAAAAATCCCGACAGGCTTCTGCCGGGATTTTTTTATTGGACTTGTTGCCTTGGTTAAAAATTATTATATTTGCATTAATCCATTTTATCACTTACACACTATACTTTTATGGCTAAAATAGGTTCGATATTTACGTCTGTAGGCCGTAAGGCTTTATTGTTGGGCAGCGGCGAACTTGGCAAGGAAGTTGCTTTGGAATTGCAGCGTTACAACGTAGAGGTTATTGCTTGCGATAAATACCCCAATGCTCCTGCCATGCAGGTTGCGCATCGTTCGCATGTGTTCAATATGCTGGATGGCGAAGAGCTGCGTAAGGTAATTGAACAGGAGCGCCCAGATCACATAATCCCTGAAGTTGAGGCTATAGCCACGCCGGTTTTGTGTCAGCTTGAAAAGGAGGGATTTCATGTCACTCCTACGGCTGAGGCTGCTTTGCTTACCATGAACCGTGAGGGAATCCGTCGTCTTGCTGCGGAAACTTTGGGCATTCCTACTTCCAATTATCGTTTCGCCTCTACTTATGAGGAATTTGTGGACGCAGTGAATACTATCGGAATTCCTTGTGTGGTTAAGCCAATAATGAGTTCATCTGGACATGGCCAAAGTGTTATCAAGAAGACAGAGGACATAGAGAGAGCATGGAAAATAGCTCAGGAAGGTGGGCGTGCAGGAGCTGGTCGTGTAATCGTAGAGGGGTTTGTGGATTTTGATTATGAAATAACTCTGCTTACGGTGCGCAGCATATCAGGTACTACTTATTGTCAGCCTATAGGACATGTTCAGGTAGATGGTGACTATCGTTACTCATGGCAGCCGCAGCCTATGACTGATGAGGCATTGCTTAAAGCACAGGATATAGCAAAGAAAGTTACTGATGCGCTCGGTGGTTTCGGCATATTCGGCGTGGAAATGTTCATTAAGGGTAACGATGTTATTTTCAGTGAAGTGTCTCCCCGTCCCCACGATACCGGTATGGTGACAATGATATCACAGGATCTCAGCGAGTTTGGACTGCATGCGCGTGCACTGCTTGGATTGCCTGTGCCTGATATCCGTTTTTATGGTCCTTCTGCATCACGTGCCATCGTGGTGGAAGGTGACACTGACAAGATTGAAATGGACAATCTTGAAGAAGTGCTTAGTGAACCTGGAGTGCAGATACGTATTTTTGGCAAGCCGGAAATCAAGGGGCATCGCCGCATGGGTGTGATTCTTGCCACAGCATCTACAGTGGAGGAAGCCCGGAATAAAGCCGAAAGAGCCTATAATAAGCTAAAGGTAAATGTGCTTCCGCGTTAACCATTAGAGAATAACCTTTTATGCCCTGTTTGCAATGTTTATGCAACAGGGCATTTTTATTTTCAAGCGAAGAGTGTTCTAAATGCTTCTTCTACTTTAGCTACTTCGGCTATCTTTATGCTGAACTTTTCGGTATTGATGCCCTTAAGATTGTGTTTTGGTATAAGGATTGTGTGCATGCCAAGCTTTTCAGCTTCCATGATGCGTTGTTCCACTCTTGTGATTTGTCTTATTTCACCTGAAAGTCCAACTTCTCCGGCCATGCAGATTCCAGATGGAATGGCCATGTCAACATTAGAAGACAATATGGCGCATATTATGGGCAAATCCAACGAAGGGTCACTAACCTTAAGACCTCCGGCTATGTTTAGAAACACATCCTTTTGAGCAAGTTTGAATCCGACTCTTTTTTCAAGTACGGCAAGAAGCATGTTCATACGTTTGGCATCAAATCCTGTGACAGAACGCTGTGGAGTTCCATAGGCGGCACTGCTGACCAGGGCCTGCACCTCAATAAGAAATGGACGAATTCCCTCCATGGCAATCCCTATTGCCACGCCCGACATGTCTTCCTCATAATGATTAAGGAGCATTTCGCTTGGATTGGAAACTTCTCGCAAGCCACGTTGGCACATTTCATATATGCCAAGCTCGGAAGTGCTTCCGAACCTGTTCTTAATGCTGCGGAGTATCCGGTACATATAGTGATGGTCGCCCTCAAATTGGAGTACTGCATCTACTATATGTTCAAGAACTTTAGGCCCAGCAATGCTTCCTTCCTTGTTGATGTGGCCGATAAGTATTACCGGTACATTGCTTTCTTTGGCGTATTTCAGCAACTGTGCCGAACATTCGCGCACTTGACTGACGCTCCCGGCCGAAGATTCCAAGGCTTCGGATGCTATTGTCTGTATGGAGTCAATGATGATAAGTTGTGGCTCAAGCTCATTAATGTGCTCAAATATGTTTTCAAGCGAGGATTCGCACACGATATACACGTTATCACTTATTTTGCCTATTCGGTCAGCGCGGAGTTTTATTTGCGTGGCACTCTCTTCCCCTGACACATACAGTACTTTACGACTTTTGATAGACAGTATATTCTGAAGCACCAATGTGGATTTGCCAATGCCGGGTTCACCTCCAATAAGCACCAAAGAACCGGCAACGAGTCCGCCTCCAAGTACGCGGTTGAGTTCCTGACTCGGCATTTTTATGCGCGATTCTTCGGTGGCCTCAAGATCCGATACTTTCACCGGACGGGCTTTGAGACCTCCTGCGCCAGTTTTTCGGCTTGCAGATTTGGCAGGCGCACGCTCTTCTACAAGTGTGTTCCACGCACCGCATGCAGGGCATTTTCCTTCCCATTTCGGTGAGTCGGCACCACATTCTGTGCAGTACCATATGGTTTTTGTTTTAGCCATTTCGTCTTCTGAATTCGTTGAGTACTATTGATGTGGCCATGCCCACGTTGAGTGATTCAGATGTTATGGCTCCAACGGGATACGGGGGAATAAAGAGTCTGTTGGTGCATTTGGATGCAATTATTTCGCTTATGCCCTTGCCTTCGTTGCCCATCACAATAATGCCGTGTTGTTCCAACTTGGCGGTATATATTGTCTCACCGTCAAGAAATGTGCCATAAATCGGACCGCTGTATTTGTTCAGCCAATCGTTTAGGTCGCAATAACACACTTTCACTCGTGCCAAAGCCCCCATGGTAGCCATCACAACTTTGGGATTGAAAGCATCCACACTGGTTACGGAACACAATATCTGCCGCACTCCAAACCAATCGGCAGCACGGATTATAGTGCCGAGATTGCCGGGGTCGCGAATGTCATCAAGTAACAGAATAAGGTTTGTCTCACCTAATGATACATCGGGTATTTTTGATTCAGGAAGGCCAAATACAGCTATTACGCCCGACGAAGTTGACAGGTGGCTCATTCTATCCATATCGCGCGGAGAGGCGGTAAGTATCTTGTCCGGCTCTAACCCTTTGAACTTTTCACCATTGGCTGATAACCATTCTTCGGATGCAATGAGATAATGTACCGAGAAAGAATTAAGCAGGTCGCCAACGCATTTATTCCCTTCGGCAACGAACAAGCCGCTTTCACGGCGTGCTTTCGCTTTGTCAAGCGAGGATACAAGTTTTATAATGCTATTGGATGCTTTCATAGCACAAAAGTAACATAAAATTTTGTAACTTTGCATTTCAAAACATACCGATTGATATATGAGAATACTTGTGACCGGTGCAGCCGGACAGCTTGGAAACGAATTGCATAATGTTCTGGAGCAGAAAATGCCCGGAGTTACAATGTACACCGACATTAAAGATCTTGATCTGACTGATTCCGAAGCGGTGAAAAAATTTATAATCGACAATGAAATCAGTCATGTTGTAAATTGTGCGGCATATACGGCTGTTGACAAGGCTGAACATGAACCGGCTTTGTGTGCAAAAATCAATACCGATGCTGTGAAAAATATAGCCGAGGTTGCGGCAGATTATGGTGTAAAAGTTATACACGTGTCCACTGATTATGTGTTTGACGGTACCGCTCATACTCCGTATAAGGAAAGCGATAAGGTTAATCCTATATCTACTTATGGCACCACAAAGCGCAAGGGCGAGATGGTGCTGTTGTCCATGAGTCCCGATGCTGTAATAATACGCACAGCATGGTTGTATTCTCCATACGGCAATAACTTTGTTAAAACCATGATGAGGCTGGGTTCAGAGCGTTCGGAACTTGGAGTGGTATGTGACCAGATTGGCACACCCACGTATGCTCTTGATTTGGCAGAGGCCATATACACTATTCTTACGGCTCGTCAATGGGTTCCCGGAATCTATCATTTTTCAGACGAGGGAGTGTGCTCATGGTATGATTTTACCAAAGCCATTCATCGTATCGCAGGAATAAAGAGCTGCAATGTGAAGCCAATAGCTACTGATGATTATCCTACTTTGGCCGCAAGACCTCCATATAGCGTTCTTGATAAAACGCGCATCAAAAAAACTTACGGCATAACCATTCCTCATTGGGAAGAGAGCCTTGTGGACTGTATTAACCGTTTACAAAACAACTGATCATGTCGCAACTCACTGACGAAATAAGCCGCAGGCGTACATTTGCCATTATCTCTCACCCGGATGCCGGTAAGACTACCCTAACCGAAAAATTGCTCCTCTTTGGTGGCGCAATACACATAGCCGGTGCTGTGAAGAGCAACAAAATCAAGAAAACCGCCACCAGTGACTGGATGGAGATTGAGAAACAGCGTGGTATCTCTGTTGCCACTTCGGTTATGGGTTTTGATTATGGCGATTATAAGATAAATATTCTTGATACTCCCGGCCACCAAGATTTTGCTGAAGACACATATCGCACGCTTACAGCAGTTGACTCCGTTATCATTGTGGTGGATGTGGCAAAAGGTGTGGAGCAGCAGACCCGTAAGCTCATGGGGGTGTGTCGCATGCGCAATACTCCGGTAATAATATTCGTAAACAAACTTGACCGCGAAGGGCGTGATCCGTTTGAAATTCTTGATGAGCTTGAGCAAGAGCTTAAAATAAATGTTCGTCCTCTTAGCTGGCCTATTAATATAGGTGCCAAGTTCAAGGGGGTTTACAATATTTATGAGCAGACTCTTGATTTGTTTACTCCCGACAAACAGAAAGTTTCGGAACGCGTAGAGATAAATGATGTCAATGATCCCAGAATAGATGAAGCTGTAGGCGAGACCGATGCCGCCAAGCTTCGCGAAGATTTGGAGTTGATTGAGGGTGTATATCCTGAATTCAATGTTCAGGATTATCTTGATGCGCATGTAGCTCCGGTATTTTTTGGGTCGGCATTGAATACATTCGGTGTCAAAGAGCTTTTGGATTGTTTTGTACAGATTGCACCGTCGCCAAAGCCCGTTATGGCAGTTGAGCGGGAAGTAAAGCCAGAAGACGATCAGTTCTCGGGATTTGTGTTTAAGATTCATGCCAACATGGATCCGAATCATCGCTCATGTATTGCATTTGTCAAAGTATGCTCAGGTAAATTTGAGCGTAACGCGCCATATAAGCATGTGCGCTCAAATAAAGTTTTGAAATTCGCCTCCCCTACTGCGTTTATGGCTCAGAAAAAGAGTATAGTAGATGAAGCATATCCGGGTGATATTGTGGGTATTCCTGATACCGGCAACTTCAAAATAGGCGATACGATAACAGGTGGAGAATCATTGCATTTCAAGGGATTGCCAAGTTTCTCGCCTGAAATGTTCAAATATATTGAGAACACAGATCCCATGAAGTCAAAGCAGCTTGAAAAAGGTATTCAGCAACTTATGGACGAGGGCGTGGCTCAACTGTTTGTCAACCAGTTCAATGGTCGTAAACTTATTGGTACCGTGGGTCAGCTTCAATTTGAAGTCATACAATACCGACTCTTGCATGAGTATGGCGCACAGTGCCGATGGGAGCCAATATCTTTGTATAAAGCATGCTGGATTGAAAGTGATGATGAGCAGGCTCTTGACGCATTCAAAAAGCGTAAGCATCAGTTTATGGCCGTAGATAAAGAAGGCAGAGATGTGTTCCTCGCCGACTCCAACTATGTGCTCCAAATGGCTCAGAATGATTTTCCCAAGATTAAGTTTCATTTCACGAGCGAATTTTAATGGATGCTTTCAAAGAATTAAAAGAGTTGCTTCTCAAAGACAGAAGCATACGCCGATTTGACGCTTCTCAAAGTATTGACATTGATACGTTGAGGAACCTTGTGGATCTGACGCGTTATTGTGCATCGGGTCGCAATTTGCAACCATTGCGTTATCGCATAGTTGTGAAAGAGGCTGAATGTCAACTTGTGTATCCTCTTTTGGCTTGGGCTGGATACCTCAGTGATTGGAATGGCCCCGAACAATCAGAGCGGCCCGTGGCATATCTTGTGCAGTGCTTGGATACTGATCTTACTAACAATTGCCTATGCGACGATGGCCTGCAGATTCAAGCAATAACACTTGGTGCCGCAGCTCTTGGTATTGGTGCTTGCATTATAAAATCATTTAACGCGCCCAAGCTACAAAACGTGCTCTCATTGCCTTGCAATATGCAACCTCGCTATGTGATTGCCATGGGATATCCTGTTGAAAAGGTTGTGATTGAGCCTATGTCTTCACCTGAAAGCATAGAGTATTACCGAACTCCGGATGGTGTGCACCATGTTCCCAAACGGTCTTTGGACGAGCTGATTATAAAATAGCAACTGATGATTGCTGCGAGTTGCTTTCAATGAAGAAAAGAGTTGAACTGAGCAGTTATTGCTTTGTTGTTTCGGCATTGACAATTGCGCTGTTGTGCGGTGTGTTCGTATATGTCTTGAAGCAAGCTGATCATATATGGTCCGCTATCGTGCTTGGCATGGTAATCATCGTACTATGTTTGTCAACATTATTCTATATGCCTCTTTCAATTTCTGTTGACAATAAAAATCTTAACATCAATCGTTCATGGCGTATTAAAAGCATTCCGATAGTGGATATTGCGGAAGTGAAATTATGTCAGCCGACAATGGGCGCAATACGCATATGCGGCAGTGGCGGATTCTTTGGCTGGTATGGATGGTTCCGTGAGGGCGACACAGGCAAGTATTTTGCTTATTATGGAAAATCATCGGATTGTTTTTTAGTAACACTTAAGGATGGCCGTAAATATATGCTTGGTTGCACAGATGCTCCGGCTATGGTCGCCAAAATTCAATCCTTGCTACGCTGATTTTATACTAATGCCCCTGAGGTCAGAGTTATTGTTATATAATATTTTACTGCCTTTTAGTGTTTTGAATTTGATCGCTTTTTCATCCATGGCTTATATACTGAAATTATAAGTACAAATGTGAGAAGACAGACTTGGAGTATTCCACAATAATAGTTGCAGGTAACATTATGCCAATATTGTGTGACATCGCCCCTACCCTCCATAATGGCTTTACCTATTTCAACATTTGCGGACATTAGTGGGCCCATATAAAATGTGCCAAGCGATATCATGAAGATTGTCAGAATCCACTTAACGGTAAGCCATTTGAAATTGAAGAAGCCCCAGTTGGTAAATATGCTGTAAATTAGTCCGGTAATCAGGCAGCCGATTGCTCCGGGCACCAATATTTTCATATCAATGGCGTCAAGTATTTCTGCTATCCAATACATGCCTGAGCCATCTTCAACGCTAACTAATATACGTAGCAGGTTCAAAGATACAGCAGAGCCAATCCACAATATTGCAAAAAATAGATGAAATACTTTTAGTAGCTTCATCCCTTTAGGACTTAGTTTTTTCATTTTCATATATTATTTCTGTAAAGGTACGAATTTAATCCGAATAGCGGAGGCCACACGACTTGCATCTCACAGCAAGTATTCCGGAGCATCATTGACGCAGTCCTTCATTTCGGCATGGAGAAGTACAGGTAGATGTTCGGCAATGATGAAGCAGTGGGCATGTATGAGTGCGGCAAAAGGGCCGAGCGGCATAAAAGGTTGAGTAATATTTGCCTATGTATTTCGGGATGCGTAACTTTTCTGCCTGTATTGTACCGGTGACATACCTGTATGACGACGAAAAAATCGGCTAAGATAGGATTGGTCAGGAAAGTTAAGTAAGTATGCCAACTGCGCTATGGAAAGGGTAGTATCCAATAATTTTTCCTTTATTTCGGCAATTAGCTGTGTATCTATCAGTTGCTTTGGGGTGCGCTTGCAAGTATGCTGCAATATAATTTTATTGAGGTAGCGTTGTGTTATATTCAATTTATCCGCATAATAGTCAGCGCGGTGATGAGAAACAGCTTCTGTTTTGACCATACGGATAAAGCGGTGAGCAATCAATTGAGTATTGGAAAAGCCTGCATCTGGCTCAATTCGTTCCTGTATTGTGCCGAAATTCCACATCCAAAATCCTTGCAGGAATGTTTTCTCTTGCATTCCTTGGAATTTGAGATTTGTTCCATCTGCAAAAAGCATCTTTGCTATATCCATCCATAGCAATAGTTCACGCCATGTTCGCTGACTGCGTTTGTCAGGAGTATGAATATAGGTTGGATGTGCTTCATTGTAATCAAAGTAAATATGGTCAATCGGCAATGATATTTGGGTAAGCAGTTCAAATGTATATGTAAACACTCTCACGCATAAATCTTCAGAACGATTTGAACAACGGATTATACTGCCGGAAATAAACGACAGTTCCATTTGTGAAATGAGATGATATGTATCTGTACCTGTATCCAAAATAGCACTTCCTGAAACAACGGCCATATATATTCCATACTCTAAGCGTATAGGACGGTTATTCAACTCTGAAAAGTTTGTCTCAAAATACCTTATTTGTAATGTGTCGGATGGTTGCAATAACATACAGATTCTAATTCCTTGTGATTGATAAAGTACAAAATTAATGATAAGATTAAATATTAAATAATGTTTTGTTCCAAAAATGAAATATTTTGGATAAGAAATGTAACGGCTTATCTGTTGCATGTCAATTAACTTTGCACACCGGAAATGAATAATACTATTATGATAAAAAAGAGAAAGAAGAACTCAAAATTATTTCTTGAAGGCTTTCTTGGGATGTTAAGTGCATTCGGACCGTTTGTAATGGATATGTACCTTGCTTCGTTCCCTCAGATAGCTGAGTTTTACAATACTGTTCCGTCATTAGTGCAGATGTCATTGGCTACATGCACTATAGGACTTGCCGCCGGACAATTTGTGTTTGGCATTTTCAGTGACAGCTATGGGAGAAAAGTCCCTCTGACTCATTAGTGTCCACTAAAAAATCATAATAGTTC
>HF985636.1:61915-123667 GCA_000431155.1 Bacteroides sp. CAG:927 | reverse complement strand
CTTAGCCTATAATCAAATTTTTAACGAACTATTGTAAACTAATAGTATGCAATTAACATGGGTGAGACACTATAAACGATATAGGCATGACAACACATAAACATGTCAATGGCTATAATAATAGCCCTACTTTATCATGTTAGATACATATTGATTTATCTTCAATCTATTATTGCCATATTTGGAATGTATGATTGCATTGCGCTGATATTCAGGGGATTTCAAATATGAGAAAGTAAGCCAACTAACCAACAATAACAAAATGGAGTGTAACTCAAAAGGTTACGCTCCATTTTCTTTTTGTGCTATTGCACGAATGCATTTCAGCAGCTCGCCTATCAGACATTTCCACTAATTCTCTGATAATAAGATACACCCCATAGCAACATTAATCTCAATTTACCTCTTGCGGCATAACTGGATACACAATCCTCCTATCGGCAAGAATTTATATCCACTCGGCAAAATAAACTATGGCATTTATATCTGTAAAAGAATATGCACAAGAGCATGGGTTGTCAGAAAGGACAGTCCGTAACTATTGTGCGCAAGGCAAGTTTCCGGGAGCGGTCCTCATTGGCAAGACATGGAGCATTCCTTCCGATCAACCTTTGCCTCAAAGAATAAATGCTCATAATAAGATTTCACCGCTACTGAAAGCTTTGCGTGCTCAAAAAGAAAGCAAAATGAAAGGCGGAATCTACCATCGTACCCAAATTGACCTTACTTACAACTCAAGCCATATTGAAGGAAGTCGCCTTACTAAGGAACAAACCAAATATATATTTGAAACCAATACTATCGGCATCTCAGAAGAAGCCATCAGAATCGATGATATTATTGAGATAACGAACCACTTCCGTTGTATTGACTTTATCATAGAGCATTCAACAGAACCACTAAGCGAAAGTTTGATTAAACAGCTTCACGCTATTCTCAAAACGGGAACTACCGATGCCCAAAAGGATTGGTTTGCCGTTGGCGAATACAAGCGATTTCCAAATGAAGTTGGTGGTGTTGAAACTGTTCAGCCGCAGAAAGTAGGCTCTGCCATGCGGATGTTGTTAAAGGAATATAAATCAAAAAATAATCCATCCTTTAATGACATGTTGGACTTTCACCAGCAATTTGAGTCTATACATCCGTTCAAGGACGGAAATGGGCGTATCGGCAGGCTTATCATGTTCAAAGATTGTCTTCGATTCGGCATAGTACCCTTTATTATTACTGAAGAATTGAAGCTGTTCTACTACCGAGGACTCCACGAATGGAGACATACTCCCGGATATTTGACTGATACTTGCCTCACCGCGCAGGACAATTACAAAGCGATATTAGACTACTTCAAAATCAAATATTGAGCATTTGCCAATACCTATGGAGAGATTACACCCAAAACATTATTCGGAAATTGACTATTAACCCAAAAGCTGTTTTGGATTATATAAAGGTCAACCCGAGTGCTTCAAGAAAGGAGATTGCGGAAGATTTTCCGGATATTACGGAGGATGGCATTAAATATATATTAAAAGGACTGCAGACAATGGGGTTAATAAAACGAATCGGCTCAGCCAATGGAGGTCATTGGAGAATTGAAGGCTAAGAATCAAGAACCGACCGCTTCCGAGGTCCGATATGATTAGATTGATTAAGATTAATATGTTTTGACTATAAAGTAAGCATATTTGGAGTACGCTAATGAATAATGCTGTAATTCAGCATTATTCATGTTTTAAGAAGTGAAGTAACACACAGCTCCCGCAGGAGCATCTAACGCATCAACGACATGCAATCCACAAGATTACACGCCGTTTTGTGTGTTATTATACCGCATACCTAAGATTCAATAACATAGTGCACAAAAACTCAGATCTGATTTCCTATTATTTGAAACATCATATCTGTTTGCTGCGGCCTTGACTCAGCGAGCCATTAATTTCAAAGATTTATTTCCTATTTTAATTATCAGCAATTCCCTTTTGGCATGTGTATATGTTACCGTTCCTTCTTTGGCAAACGAATAACTTAGGTATGTGCCGTCTAACAAGTAAAAATCCACTCGCTCATTCTCTTCCAAGCCAGAAATTGAAATGTAGCCGTTATTGCATGTTACCAATATCGGTCTTTGTTCTATGTCGCAAATGTTAGAACTTGATTTATCGCCGGCAGGCAACCAATATAAATAGGCAGTCTTCGACTCTGAATCCTCATAATCAGGTGCAGCAGCATGGGCTGATATCTCATACACCGCAGAGAGCTCCAGACCCTGGCCATTTTTTGCCACACCTGACTTCATGTCCGGGACATTTATTTCATAATGTATTTCAGCGCCGGGCGTTTGGCAACTAAAAGTAAGGCAACCGTTAGAATAGTTTATTTCAGGGCTTTCGCAAGGTATGGGGATGGGAAGAATTGCAGCGACGTTATTAGTCCAACTGCTGTTATCCTTATACTTATTCAGACTTTCAACGGGTACATACAGTATATCAACATTTGTATTTTCATAAAAAGCATTGATTTTATTGGTTGCAGGAGGCGTTACATTTAAGCTACGAACCTCTTTTAATGAATGACAATCCTGAAAGTGTAGCTCCCTACTTTTTCAAAATTCTCCGGTAAGGTAACTGAAGTTAATTTTCTACAACCATAGAAAGCATACTCGGCTGTTTCTTTTACGCCGCCAGGAATTATAAATGAACCAGCCATAGCTCCCGGACAGCTTACAAGCGTTTCCATATCCTTTGAATAAAGGACACCATCCTGCGCTAAAAATCTGGTATTTCCACCTTCGACAGTAAATTTTTCTAGTTGTGTACAGTAGTTATATGCATCAGTATCTCACCAAGAGTAACCTTGACGCATACAATTGCAAATTTAATAAAATTTTCGCATTAACAATATTGAAATGCGAAATCATAATTAATTAAGTTCATGATTTTTTCAACTTATTAATAGATAATGGAGCCGTTTTGGCATCCATTCGGACAGATAGGAAGGTTGATAATAGGGGCTTTTGACCGATAAAGATACTATGTTCACACTTTTTTCGTAACTTTGGCGTTGAATAAGAAAAGATTATACTATGTCCGAAGCTGAGATGAATAATTATCGACTGACGTCGATGGTGGAGCCGGGCGACGAGCGCATGGCTCAGATTATGCGTGAGGTTGCCGAGGATGCCCGCGAAAGCACCCGCCGGGCTGCCGAGCGTGTGGCTGCCGGTATTGAGGCGGCCTCGCATGAGGCTCGCGCAAGAGTTGAGAAAACAATAGCAAAACTCCGTAATGATAGGAGTAGTAATATCTGATTGCATCATCCTAATCTGCATAAAGTAAACGAATAAATTTTTTAATCATATAATATCATGGAAGTCATAACTCCAGTAAGAAAACCATCACAAGTCATTGCTTGGCTTGGCTTTGGATTATCGCTCACGGTTCTCGTTTTGATATGGGTAGTTAATGTGCTTGTATTTACGCATATAGGAGAGCGCGATTTCCCAGCAGCCGCATTATATATGTTGGTTATATTAATTGGTGGTTTTTTGGGATTAATGGGTTTGATATTTTCAATAATAGGTTTAGTGTCGGCAAATAAGCATTTTGATAAAAAGTGGCCAAGTGTGAGTGGTATCATATTTTGCTGTCTAAGTTTGTTAAGCCTTTTCGCGCCTATTATAATAGCCAGCACTATTAAATCAAGCCCCACAGAAGTAATGCAACTGGAGCAAAATGAGAATCCAAGTTCAAATAGTGGTATTATACTTTATATAACAAACAAGAATCGTTTGAAATGCTTTGATAATAGAAATGGTATAGATAACAAACCAGCTGTAATTAGTATGTTTAGTGCCGACAAAAAGCATGAACTTCAAACTTGGATGCAAATGAGTAATATTGATAAAGATGCGAATTTCACTATTAAAACAGATACAGATGTTGAGTATTCAGATGTTGTCGATATCATAGATATACTAAAAGAATTAGGAGTAACGAAGTTTCAGCTATCCTCAGCTACTTCCGTACAATAAAAGTTTATAGTACACTTGAGCTTCCCAACTGGGTTTCGACTATCTTTCCGGAAAGGGAAGATACAAAATAACAAAAATGAAGAATTTAGTATCTGAAATACGCTCGATTATTGAAACCTCCCGGTCTAATGCTGTCCGCTCAGTTGACTTTTGTCGCGTACAGATGTACTGGCAAATAGGACGACGCATTGTCGAGGAAGAACAGGGCGGGAGTGCGCGTGCTGAGTATGGGAAAGGTCTTATAAAGAATCTTGCCCAAGAGATAGAACCCGAATACGGAAGTGGTTTTAGCTACCGTCAGCTTAATTTTGCAAGGCAGTTTTTCCTGGAATACCCAAAAGTGAACGCACTGCGTTCACAATTCAACTGGACTCAGTATCGTGCATTAATTCAAATTTCAGACAAAGACAAACGTGAATATTACGAGCTTGAAGCGGCAAGTAATTGCTGGACTGCACGCCAGATGCAACGTCAGATCAATTCGATGCTATATGAACGCTTGCTTCTTAGCAATGATAAGGCATCTGTGCTCGCAATGGCAAGGAAAGAGAAGAAGCCTGAAAAACCGCAGGAAATTGTCAAGGATCCAATGGTTTTGGAATTCCTGGGTTTGGAAAAGAAAGCACATTACTACGAGAGTGACCTTGAAACTGAGTTAATCAATCACCTTCAGGAATTTATACTTGAACTGGGCAATGGCTTTACTTTCGTCGCCAGGCAAAAAAGGATATTGCTTGAAGATGACGAGTTCTTCATCGACTTAGTCTTTTACAACCGTCTTGCTCGCCGGTTCGTGATTTTTGAGTTAAAGACAGGCGAGGTAACTCATCAGGATCTGGGACAATCGCAGATGTACGTCAATTACTACGACCGTACTGAGAAACTACCGGAGGAGAATCCAACAATCGGCATATTACTATGCACTGCCAAAAACGACACATTGGTTAAAATGACTCTTCCTGCAGATAACAATACAATAGTTGCGTCAAAATATCAGCTGTACCTCCCCACAGAGCAGCAGTTGATAGCGGAAGTCGAGCGAGTTAAAAAGGAATGGGAAGAATCAAGATGAGACCCAAAACGACAAAGTAACCGATGTCATTCCTATGAACTTGAATATTCATATTTGTACCATACATTACCAATATATTGGTAATCAGATATGGTTAGATTTGAGGAAGTGAAAAAATAATGTTTACAGATTAAGTTTCTTTATAAAGTCACGGGAAGTGTCATTTTATGAATTTGACTACTTTGCCGTCGGAATGTACAATGATACGTACGTTAGGCGATTTCCCGTTGTTGTCTGCTTTCGCCGGACGGCCGAGCAAATCGTATATGGCACGCGGAGAGTTGTCGTCATCGGCCTGTGGTTTGTCAATGCCGGCACTTTCCAGCACTTCCAGAGTCAATACGGAATAATCATCGCTGCGGTGTGCGGGGTACACATGATAAGTGGCTGTGCCTTTTCGTAGCGCTTTCACGTTGAGGTTGAGGACACCCGGTGTTACTGAGGCTACTGTCACTTCAGCCACCTCTGCCGATGCATTGTCAACCGGAGTGATGATGAAAGCGGGATTGATGGCTTCGTGAGCAGGTGATACCGACAGTGACAACGGAGTATTTGCCGAGGTCACTGCCTCTGTCTTTGACTCAATAGACTCCACTAAGGAATACAACGGATTATACCCTTCAAGCAGTGGACGGTATTTGTCGTAAGCCGATGCGGGCACATAAAACTCGGTGGCCGAGCTGAGTCCCGGTGCTATGGCATTGCGATATGTGAACGGCGGCTCTTGGGCTCGTAGGATTATCTGACTCAATGAGGGACATACTGTGAAAGCTCCGGCACCTATTTTTTTGATGCTTGAGGGCAAATCTATCACTTCCAGTACCCTGTTGGCGAGGAATGCTTCAGGCTCAATCTCTGTGACAGTAAGGTCTGTAGAGCCTACAGTGATCTGTGAGGGTATGATGATTTCGGTAGGGCTGCTGTTGTAGAGCAGCGTAGAGGCTGACACATTATTGCCGTCGGCGGGAAGATAACTTATCCCGTTGATGTTCTCACCTATGCGGATTAGGCGTTTTTGTGATATTTGGTTATAGCCTTTGCGATAACACACCTCATAGGTGCCGAACGGCACATCCACCTCAACAGGGTCAATCGGAAAATCAGCGTCCATACTTTCAATGTTGCCCTGATAGCACATCAGCACCTTGGAAGATGCCACTTCCGATGGCTTGTAAAATGCCAGTCGCAGTGTCATGTTGCGATGTGTCTGCGTAGCCACTATATGCGGAGTGTGAGGCCAGATGTCTCCTGTGGCCAGAATGGAGGGTAGGGTGCTGCAGTTGTTCACCTCAATTTTTTCTTCCGATTTCCATGCGGTGTATGGTGCTCCGTCCTTAATTGTTATGCTCAGTAGGTGGTCGGAAATCATATTGTCATCGCTGTCAGCAAAACACAATCCGTATGTTCCTGCAGGTATCAGATGGTTTGACTCGTCAAATACCGGCATGGAGCAACCTACCGTAGTGATGGCTCCGGCGGCTATAGTAGCTCTGCTTGAATTGAATCTACATATTTCGTTTCCGTCATTGTCAAGCATCGTGAGTTTGATAACACCGTTGTAGTCAAGGTTGCCGTTGTTGATTGCATAGAAACTGAAACTTCCCGAAAAACCTGAATGCAAGTCATAGCCCCCTATTATTTCAGGTATGTTAAGTGCAATGGTTTTTATCGCTACAGGATCATTGGTGAAGGTATATGCACCATTGTCGGAAACAGATAGATTGACATAGTGCTGCATGGTTGACATGGGAGCGGTGATGACATATTCACCATCGTTTAGACGATAAGCCGTATATATGCGGTATTCGCCCGGTGACAGTTTCAGTTGTGAGAAATCGTAGCTGTAGTTGTCGCTGCGCAATGCCGAGTTGGCCGTTATGGACTGGTTTGTCCAGAAAGTAACTTCCGTCACTTTGTTTTTTGACATGTCGGTTATCAAGGCTCCGAGAGTTGCATCCATCACGTTGTCAACCAAACTTTTGTAGTATAATGCAAAGGTGTTGTCACCTACATAGCTTATAGAGCCGTAAAGATTTCTTTTGTCAGTGCCGGGCTGCGCTCCGGGCGGTACGGCAAAAACCATATTTTGGCCAAGGTTATAGCCGCCATTGCCGCCGCCTATACCAACTTGTGCCGGATTAAGCACATTAAGACGGTAATAGCCGTCAGACATACCGCCCCAGCCCCAGTTGATGTGGTATAGCCCGGCAGTTTTGTAGCCGTCCACAACATAGGCATGGCCCATTGAGCCGTTGGAACCGCTATAATAAATTGGCCGGTTGAGCCGCAGTTCGTCATATATCATTTTTTCCCATTCGGCCTGACTGTAATTCTCGTGATCATATAGGCGCGTATGGTTACTGTCATAGCCGAAATGATCAATCAGCGCATTAGGTACCGATAACGATGATGCGGCACTGCCGCTTATACCATAACCCATGCCCACACTCAGTCCGCAGGCAAGCATCAGACGGCCCACTTGGTCTATTTCCTCTGCGGTGGTATTTACGCCGGTGTCATACATCGCATCAAAATCAAAGGTGTTGGCACCAAAGTCAAACTCTATCGCTTCGCCCTTATAATTGACTCCGTTTTGACTGCGGTAGCCGTTGCCATTGTAGTAACCTATATGGCGTATTACCTGAGCCATGGCTGTGGCCACACATCCGGTATAGGCGGTGCGTCCTTCAATAATCGGGCAATATATATTGTAAGGATTGTTCTGGTTCCATTTGGTGGTCATCAGTGCGGGGATGTCTTCCCATTCGGAGTAATAGTCCATAAGCCCGGGCATCCTGTCATTGGTCTGACTCAGCATCTGTATCTGCGAGTCATAATGGTTAAGCATGGATTGTGCAGCGGGAGCCACGCTGTCGGTTGAGAATACACCGTCGCTTACATCAGCCAGCAGAGGACAGGCTTCATCGTCTCCCGACACCACTATGTAGCCGCCGGTCAACCGGTTGAATACATGGTAGGAACCAGTGGGCGAGGAGTAGGCGAGTTTGTATAGCTCGGATTTGTCAACAGATTGGGTGTGTTTTGCACCATCGGTTGTCTGCTCTGATTGCAGTGCCCTTTTGAGAGCTTCCTGTGGCTGAATATTCCTGGCTGATATTTGCAGGGTGGCTGATACCATTACAGCCAGCAGGCAGTTTATGAGGCGATATGTCATTGGCTCTAAATAATTGTTTTACGGGTAACAAATTCACACAAAGTTAACAATAAATTTGCCGCCAGACAAAAGGTAAAACAAAACTGCACCCCAAAGTCTGTCGCAGAAGCTTTGGAATGCAGTTTATATTCTACTTGGATTATATGCTTAGAACGGGAATGTGTTAGGGGAAAGAATGTATTTTTGTCTCCATGCCTGATTGGTCATGCCAAACATTATTATGCCTTGTATCAGTCCCAATATGGCTATTATGGGACCGCCTAAGCCGCATGACAATAGCGTGATGAGCAGATACACTATTCCGGCTGTGTTTTTGCCCATATAGAAATAATGTATTCCGAGGCTACCCAAGAATATGGCGAGTAATGCCGCTATTCCACGGCTTTTGCCCTCGGGACTGTCGGCAAATGCATCATTATGTTCAAAAGCATTGTATGCTCCGAAAGAAGGCTGCTCGTAAGGCTGACGGCATGCGCCCGGAAGATCGGTTCCGCAATAGCGGCATTTGATTGCTTCTTCCTTGATTTCTTCGCCACAATAAGGGCATTTTTTCATTCCTTGTGTCATGATCTTGATATTTGTGTGCCCGTGTTGCTTAGCCGCATCTCCACTATGCGGGCGCGACTGTTGGGACGGGCGTCAGTTAATATTTCACGTATTTTGGAGGCAGCCTGCGGATCGCGGGCCACAATGTAGAGATAGCCTCCTCCTCCTGCACCCGGAAGTTTATACCCGGCGGCATATTTGTCTATCAGGCGCGTTAATTGTTCCACGGCATCGGGATTTGTTCCACGGTCAAGTCTCTTGTTTAGCTGCCATGAACGGCGCACTAATTCGCCATACATCTTCCAATCGCGTCGTTGAATCGTGGAAGCGAGTTCTTGTGCCAGCAGCTTCATGTCTGCAAGAATTGCCAGATGCTCTCCGCTGTTGAGCGTCATGCCACGTACTATATCGGCGAGAATAGTTTTTGCGGTACGGGTTATGCCGGTGTAATATAATATGTGGCACGGAGCATACTCCGCATCAGTGAGCAATTGGCTCGGAAGCCAGCTCGCAGCTGCATCCTGGCTCATTCCCGGAGTGCTCTGTAGTAATTTAATGCCCGACAGTACTCCTCCATACTGGTCTTGCCAACCACCTCCGGTTGTGAGCAGTTGCTCAAGTGCGAGTGTGGCACGGCAAATCTGGGCTGTGTCCCATCCCAGTGCGCAAAAATCGCTCAATGCGCTAAGTGCCGTTGCCGCGAGTATGGAGCTTGTGCCAAGCCCGGAGCCTGCGCCGACTGCCGACAGCAGGGTTATTTCCAGTCCTCCCCCCATTGCCTCAAGGCGACGGCGGAGTGTGGGATAATAATCCATTGAGAATTCGTTGCTGAATCCGGCTAATGCTAATGCGGCTTTAGGTATGGAGAACGGCGAGCCTATCTTGGCATAATCCTCAAGTTCCTCATAAGTGCTCACCGTCTCTGTGGAGCCAAGGTCTATTGACCGCAGGATTATGTGTGGCTCACGGCACGGTTTTATAAATGTCTGCAATGGGGCCTGACCGTTTAGCTCCACAGCCATGTTGAGCACTGTGCCTCCGTTGCATAGTGAGTAAGGGGGTGTATCGCTCCAGCCGCCGGCAAGGTCTATGCGCACCGGTGACCTTCCCCACACAATCTGGTCGGACATCACGTCTATGCGCGGAGCTGCCTTGACAGTGCAGGCATCAAGTATTCCACGGCGCATTATCTGCCACGCCTGTTGCTCGGCTGTATCATCATTGTTGACACGCGATGACAGCATCAGGTTGCGCATGCGCTTCATCATCGGCGCATTTTCGGGCAATGGAGCTGGCGGCATAAGATTGCGTTGTGATATGTAATCGGCAAGATGTACTAAATCAACTTGATAGATAACGCTCCGTGCGTGATTTGTGGCAAGGAGCTCTATATCGTGATCCATAAATTTGCGTCTTTGTTCCCACAATGACGGCAAATCCACGCTCATCATTATATCATCGGCACTAAGGTGCTCGGCTTCATGATACAACCGGGCTGCCTCACCAAGCAGGTCGGGAGTCTCGTCAACCATCCACTGCGCCACAAGTCCCATCTGCTCAATGGAGTCAAACACAGGGAATAGAGGCATTGGCTGTATGTCCACATTTCCGGGCATCTCCAATCCGTGATTCTCAAGCCATAAGTGCAAAGGCTTGTCAAGATACCTTGTGGCTGGGTCAGAAGCAGTGCCCCGCATGGCATCATTGTAACCATACGGGCGGAGCACATAACGGCCATTGCCCACAGGAACTACATCGATGCATGCCCCATCTGTCAATGACAGCGTCCAGTTGTTGCGAGGCACACCTGTTATCACATTATTCTTGGTCAGGCTCCATCCGGCAGCCACATGAGAGTTTTCAATCCAAATATTGCTGTTGGCCGCTGTAAGCGGTCGGTCAAGAATACAGTTCTGCACAAACAGTGACGGATGTGGCTTGGCGCTGCGGCTTAGCAATTCGCGTTGGTCAGCGACTTTGCATTGCAGTTGCAGGGTGCTTCCAAGCATCTCAGCCGTTGTGCCGAAATGATAGAATTCCCCTCCGTCAAGCGGAAGAATGGCTACCTTAAGAGCATTTATTTCGGCATCGTTGACATGCGGATTTACTCCCAAGGCACCGCCGAATGTAGTGTACATGTCGTAATAAGTAAGCATGCCATCATCAGCCATGCTTCTTTTGCGCAGAAGTTCTACTGCCCGTGTACTCAGCAGCCATATACCCACATCCATCAAAAACACATGCGTCTGGGACATAGCTGCCATTTGCTCTACCGACGGTTTTTGGAGCATCATGTCAAGTACTCGTGGCGACTGTATTCGGGAGGCAAATACCCCGTGATGCGAAGCCACCGTGGGATTGACCCATAATCCGTAGCACACCACATCAGCATCGGGCACTTCGGGCAGCCTTTTTCCCGGGCGTACATACACATCGCCACTGGCCACAAGCGTGTTGACATTCGCCGGAGCCATACTCATGATTTTCTCATACAGTGGCATCTGTAAATCAAGCAGAGACTGATTGAGACGCTGACCGGCCTGCCAGCGAAAAACAGGTATCGGCGCAAGAATTTTGCCACAAGCAGCATAAGCCGGCAAGCGGCGGCTCTGACCGCCGGCATGTATGAGCACCTTTTTTTGGCTCATATCGCCTCCGCATCTGATCCATTCGTCCAAAGCCCAGGTTGTACCGCCCCCGGAACCGAGCTTTATACCGGCGGGGTCGGAGGTCGTGAACCACTCTTCGGCATCATATCCGGTGAGTTTGTGGAAGCATCCGGCTGCATCTGGCGGAAGTGACAATAGTTTCTTCATAATTCGCAAAAATACAAAAAATCATAAGAAACAAAGCATATATATTTTAAAAGATGTAACTTTGTGGCATGTCAGTCAATAAAGTTATTCTCATAGGGAATGTGGGCAAAGACCCGACAATAAGATATGTAGCCGAACGGCCTGTGGCCGAATTTTCACTTGCCACCACCGAGCGTGCGCGAACCACTGCTGCCGGCATAACGGTGCCGGAACGTACCGAGTGGCACAACATTGTGATGTGGGACCGCAATGCCGATACTGCCGAAAAATATATTCGCAAAGGCACTAAGCTCTACATCGAGGGTAAACTACGCACCCGCATATGGGAGGATCGCAACGCCATCAAACGCTCCATCACCGAGATAATGGTGGATAACTTTGAGATTTTGTCCCGCCCCGCCAACCAATGAAATCAATCAATACATTATAAGCAATGAAAGAAATGAGCAACAAGCAGATGGATGACGCCATCTACACCGATGCCGATCTTGTGGAATTGCCCGAAAATGCGTTTCGGGAATTAGCACAGGATGAAGAGTATCGCCCGGTGATGCACCCCGCGCGCGATTATTCCGAGGCGACACCGTATTCAGTTACCATGGGTCTTATTCTGGCCGTTGTATTCAGCGCGGCGGCGGCATATCTCGGGCTGCGTGTCGGGCAGGTATTTGAGGCGGCTATCCCTATTGCCATTATAGCCGTAGGTCTCAGCGGTGCTCTCGGAAAGAAAAATCCGCTCGGTCAGAATGTGATTATACAGTCAATAGGCGCATGCTCCGGCGTAATAGTGGCCGGTGCAATATTCACTTTGCCGGCACTTTATATTCTTCAGGCAAAATATCCCGACATAACTGTCAACTTCATGGAAATTTTCCTGAGTTCTCTGTTTGGAGGCATATTGGGAATATTGTTTTTCATCCCGTTCCGCAAATATTTTGTCAAGGATATGCACGGCAAATATCCCTTCCCCGAGGCTACAGCCACCACTCAGGTGCTTATGAGCGGACAAGCCAAAGGCAAAGAGAATGCCGGCGGACAAGCCAAGACTCTTGTTATCGCTGCCCTTATAGGCGGTATTTATGACTATGTGGTCAGCACTTTCGGGTTCTGGGCCGAGAATCTCAGTTCCGCTGTCACATCATGGGGCGCAGGCATAGCCGAAAAGGCTAAAGTGGTGTTCAGCTGCAATACCGGTGCCGCGCTACTTGGCCTTGGATATATCGTTGGTCTCAAATATTCATTTGTGATATTTGCCGGCTCTGCATTTGTATGGTGGGTGATACTTCCCCTTATGGGCACCTATGGCTCTGTTGAGATAGCCTCAATGGCTCCGGAGCAGATTTTCTCCGACTATGCCCGTCTGATAGGCATAGGTGGTATTGCCATGGCAGGTGTTATCGGCATCATCAAATCGTGGGGCATAATAGTTCAGGCCGCAGGTCTTGCGGCCCGTGAATTCAAGGGGTCAAGCGACAAGCAAGGCACAGTGCGCTGGCAATGGGATATTTCAATGAAGCATATCGTATTCTTCATAGCCATAGCTCTTGTGGCCGTGCTCGTTTTCTTCTGGCTCGGCGTGCTGCACAATTTCTGGCAGGCACTTGTGGCATGGGTAGTGGTTACGGTTATTGCATTTTTGTTCACCACTGTGGCTGCAAACGCGATTGCCATAGTAGGCACAAATCCCGTATCGGGAATGACGCTTATGACACTCATCATTGCATCGGCTATTTTCGTTGGCGTGGGTATCAGCGGCACTTCCGGTATCGTGGCATCCATGATAATTGGTGGAGTGGTGTGCACAGCGCTCAGTATGGCCGGAGGATTTGTGACTGACCTTAAAATCGGATACTGGCTTGGCTCAACCCCCCGCAAGCAAGAGAGCTGGAAATTTTTGGGCACTCTCGCGTCAGCAGCAACTGTTGGCGGTGTGATTCTGCTGCTCAACAATGTATATGGTTTTTCGGGAGAAAATGCGCTTGTAGCTCCTCAGGCCAATGCCATGGCCAAGGTTATAGAACCGATTATGATGGGTGGTGACACCCCTTGGATACTCTATCTCGTAGGTGCTGTTCTCGCGTTGCTGCTGAATTGGCTCGGTGTTCCTGCACTGGCATTTTGTCTGGGTATGTTCATCCCCATGCAGCTCAATGCCCCGCTGCTTGTAGGCGGTGCCATTGCTTGGTACGTAAGCTCACGCAGCAAGGACAAGGCCATCAATGATGCCCGCCGCGACAGAGGCACACTTATAAGCTCGGGTCTTATTGCCGGAGGTGCTCTCTTTGGAGTGTTTGCAGCCCTGACACGTTTTGCAGGATTTGAATACACCAACACCATGAGCACCGCCCTCAATCAGGGTCTCGGTGTTGTGGTTTACCTCCTCCTTATCATGTATCTGATTTATGACAGCATGCGTGTAAAGAAACTTTGATTCATGCGCGGACATAAACAACTTGTTTCGGGGATAGCCGCTTTGGCTATCCCTGCTATTATCACTAACATCACCACTCCCATACTCGGCCTTACAGACACAGCCATTGTGGGTCACATGGGCGGCGCGGTGTATATTGCCGCCATAGCTGTAGGCGGGTCGGTATTCAATATGCTTTACTGGCTGTGCGGATTTTTGCGCATGGGCACAAGCGGCATTACCGCCCAGTGCTATGGGGCACGTGACATCAGCGGCTGCTCTATATCGCTTGCGCGGGCCATGGCGGTGGCTATAGGAATGGGTATCGCCATGATTTTGCTTCAGGTGCCGGTGTTTGATGGAGTTATTTTGTTTATGGACTGCGATGAGGCTACACGTGTCACTGTTCACACTTATTTTACCATCTGTATTTGGGGAGCGCCTGCAGTGCTCGGCACTTTCGTGCTCACAGGTTGGTGGCTTGGCATGCAGGATTCACGCACTCCCATGTGGGTGAGCGTGTTTGTGGATGTGTTCAATATTGCCGTCAGTGTCTCCATGGTGTATGTGCTGCGCCTCCGAATAGAAGGAGTGGCTATAGGCACACTTTCTGCACAATGGGCAGGTTTCATATTGGGATTGGTGCTTTGCAGGCGTAAATATCATGTCACAATGCCGTCCCTGCGCGTTGTGCTTCGCAAAGTTGAGCTAAAGAAATATTTCAGCATCAATACCGACATTTTTCTCCGCACCGTCTGTCTGGTGTGCGTGACAATGTGGTTTACGAGAGTCGGCTCAATACAGGGAGCCGAGATGCTGGCAGTGAATGCGTTGCTCATGCAGCTGTTCACCCTTTATTCTTTCTTTATGGACGGTTTCGCTTTCGCTGCCGAGGCATTGTGCGGCAGATTCAAAGGCTCCGGCAATATGATAATGCTTCGCCGTGTGGTGCATACTCTTATGGGATGTGCCGGAGTGCTGGCATTGGCTTTTACCGTTCTGTATATGCTTTTAGGTCAGGAGGCATTGCACCTGTTGAGTTCTGATAAGGAGGTAGTAGCCACTGCCGGGGAATATTTTTGGTGGGCGGTAAGCATCCCGTTGGTGGGATTCGCAGCTTTTATGTGGGATGGGGTGTCGATAGGTGTCACGGCTACACGCCGAATGCTTGAGTCAATGGTATGCGCCACAGTACTGTTTTTCTTGGTTTATTACATTGCTTATCCACATATGGGAAATCATGGACTATGGCTGGCATTTATAGTCTATCTGTTCACACGCGGCATAGTACTTTGGGCACTCAACCGGGAGTATTGGAATCAGGATTTGTCGCCGTATTCTGCGAGATAGGCTTCACATGCCTCTGCCAGCTCGTCATACCATTCTTTGCCGAAACGCTCAATAAGCGGCTCTTTCATGAACTGAAACAGGCGCACTTTCTTTGCTCGGCCAAGCACTTCGGCACAGCGGCATATTTTCCACCGATGATAGTTCACGGCAGTGAATGTGGGGTATTCAGTGAGGCGCAGTGGGTAAAGATAGCATGATATGGGCTTGCGGAAATCGGTGCGTCCCTCGCGGTATGCTTTTTCAAGCGCACACATGCACATGCCGTTCTTGCCGTAGGTGGTGAACACGCAATTGCGGCCGTCCACTATCTGAGTCACAAGGTCGCCCTCTTCGTCTATGTATCCAACGCCTGCTTCGCGGATGCGTTCCTGTGCCGCAGGCAACAGGTCATCCCACACCACATCTTTCAGACTCTTGAGTTTCTGGTACTCGTCCTCAGTTATAGGTGCTCCGGCATCGCCTTCTATGCAGCATTCGCCCAGACATTTGTCAAGGTCACAGTGAAAATATCGTTCGGCGAGGTCAAGGCTCACCAGTGCGTCTTGGATTTGAAGCATAACTGTTTCGTAAGTTTCATTCATGATTATCGTCCTGAAAACGCCATGCCGATACCCACAAGACGGTCGTAACGGTCACCGGGCAGGCGGTAATAGGCGCGTATCATATATTCATTGATGGTTTGGTAAAAATTGCCCTCAATAGGCCCTGTATTACCGATCATGGACCCGTTGCGCGGCACAACAAGATATTGATAGTTGTATGCTCCCTGCTTAAGAAGCGGAGAAGCCTCATACATTCGGGTTGTGCGGTTGTAAACCATGCGCGATTCATCGTTAAAACGCCGCAGCATCATATCTCCGTCAATAAACACATCGGCATTGTGCATTTCGGGTATGTCAAGCGAGAAATGCGTCACGGCATATTCCGCCTCCGTGTCGCCTGAGGATGAATTGTATTCCCTTACACGGAAACGCCCGTGCTGGGTCTCGTCATACGCGTACATATCCTCGCGACGCGGCTTGTCTGTGTAGAGAGTGAAGTGGTAGTATGGTTCGGCGTAACTCACATCCTCTATCCCCATTGTCGGCACAGTGGTGGAAATTGTTTCAAAGCGGCGGTATTCGTTGCCGCCAGGGAATATCAATTCGGGTTTGCTCTCAAAATACAGATTGGGGGGAGCAACGCGCAGGGGATGGAAAACGGTGCGCTCATTGTCAACACGTGAATTCTGGGATATAACAAGCCACAGGTTACTGAAATAATCGTGCATGGGCAATTTTTCAGCTTCTACCGCCACCTTGAGTTGCTGATGGGCGGCATTATAGTCCACATCCGTGCGTGAGGACACTTCGGCACTTATTTTTGTCAGCGGTTCCACCACATAAAACCGTGCCTGAAGCAATGTTGCCTCCGGCTCACTTTCGTCATATACCCGGAGCAGGTAATTGCCTGACACCAACGGCCGCATATTATTGTCAGGCAATGTGATGCGATAATTTACGTAATGTGTTTTTGTCCCATAGGAATAGGCAAAATCCTCCACTGTTCCCTCATTGAAACCGTCAAGAAATTCTGAATCCACGAGATTGTCCACGCGCCATTGCGAGTCGCAATGCTTTAGCTCATATCGCATATAACGGCGGTCCTCGGCAAGCTCATCCCATTTCACCACCACTCGGCCTGTGCCGTCAAGCGAAATCACAGGCGGCCTCTGATCGTTGCCGAGAGCCTGCACCTGCAGAGAGTGTATTTGCGGATGGAACACTCCGGTGCGTGTGTCGCCGGTTTCCACCTGCGCCATGGCTGTGATAGCACATACGGCCGCCATAAAGGTATGCAGCAGTTTTCTTACCATTGTATGGGTGTTTTTCCCTGCGACACAAGATAACTGTTGGCACGCGAAAAATGGTGGTTGCCGAAAAATCCGCGTGAGGCGCTGAGAGGTGACGGGTGAGGGGAGGTGAGCACCAAGTGGCGGGAGCGGTCAATGAATTCACCTTTGCGGGCTGCATAACTGCCCCAGAGTATGAACACAAGCCCTGAACGCTCCTGCGCCAGCTTGCGTACCACGGCATCGGTGAATTCTTCCCATCCCTTGCCCTGATGTGACCCGGCGGCATGGGCTCGCACGGTGAGAGTGGCATTGAGCAGCAGAACACCTTGCCGCGCCCAGCGGCTGAGGTCTCCATTTGGAGGTATGGGTGCGCCCGTGTCGTCATGCACCTCTTTGAATATGTTGATGAGCGAGCGGGGCACCGGCACCTGCGGACTTACCGAAAAGCATAATCCGTTGGCCTGACCGTCTCCGTGGTAAGGATCTTGTCCCAGAATAACCACCTTCACATCCTGAAAAGGGCATGAATCAAAGGCGGCAAAAATTCTTGATGCAGGAGGGAACACCCTGGTAGAGGTATATTCGCTCTTAACAAAGTTCACCAGTGAGTGGAAATAAGGTTTGTCCCACTCCTGACTCAGCGCATCGCGCCACGAAGTATCAATCTTCACATTCATAACACAAAACTACAAAAAAGATTATATTTGCACAAATTGCAAAAGTTTCATACTTTTGCATCCACATTGCATCCGTTCCCGTAGTTCAATGGATAGAATAAAAGATTCCGGTTCTTTCGATTAGGGTTCGACTCCCTACGGGAATACCAGGGCGGCCCATACGGCTGCCCTTTGTTATTTTGCTAAATTTTCGGATATGGAAACGATAAAATTGATGCTTATAGCGGGTTGTGGCGGCTTTATCGGCACATGCGGCAGATTTTTGATAGGGCGGTGGTGTACACATCTTTGGCATGGAACTTTCCCTATGGGTACATTTGTGGTCAATATGGCAGGATGCTTCATCATAGGATTGTTTTTCGGACTGCTGCAGAGAAATCATGCAATCTCACCTATTGAAAGCGCGTTGCTCTTTACCGGGTTTTGTGGAGGTTTTACCACATTCTCCACTTTCGCCGATGATATATGGGTGCTCGGGAACCGTGGTGAATGGCTGACATCATTGGGATATATAATTGTTACGGTAGCATGTGGCGTGCTCCTGACATGGGCCGGGCGCGCATTGGTAAAATAAATCATGCATATGATATTACGCAACGAGAGCGGGCCGCTGAGTCCGCTCTCGTTGTATAAAGATTATATTTGGTTAGGCTTATTTGGCCAGACCGCAGGATTTGCATTTCTCGGAAATCTGGGTGAAGAAGTCGTTGCCCTTGTCATCCACGAGAATGAATGCAGGGAAGTTTTCAACTTCAATTTTCCAGATAGCTTCCATCCCGAGTTCGGGGTATTCCAGAAGTTCCACTTTCTTGATGCTGTTTTTGGCGAGAACCGCAGCCGGACCGCCGATAGAGCCGAGGTAGAAGCCGCCATGTTTGTGACATGCGTCTGTTACCTGTTTGCTGCGGTTGCCCTTGGCTATCATTATCATTGAGCCGCCGGCAGCCTGGAACTGGTCAACATAGGGGTCCATGCGGCCTGCTGTTGTGGGGCCGAAGGAGCCTGATGCCATGCCTTTGGGTGTCTTGGCAGGGCCTGCATAATAAATGGGGTGATCCTTGAGATACTGTGGCATAGGCTCACCGCGATCCAGACGCTCTTTGATTTTGGCATGTGCTATGTCACGACCCACTATGATAGTGCCGTTAAGTGACAGGCGTGTGGAAACGGGGTATTTGGACAATTCGGCAAGCACTTCGGGCATAGGACGGTTAAGGTCAATCTTCACCACATTGCCTTCATTGTCATTGCGCATCTTCTCAGGAATGAGCTCGCCGGGGTTGGCATCAAGTTTTTCAATCCAAATGCCATCGCGATTGATTTTCGCTTTCACATTGCGGTCGGCAGAGCAGCTTACGCCGAGACCCACGGGGCAAGAAGCACCGTGACGGGGCAAACGGATTACGCGGATATTGTGAGCGAAATATTTGCCGCCGAATTGTGCGCCAAGACCAATTTTATGAGCCTCTTCAAGCAACTGTTTCTCCAGTTCTATATCGCGGAATGCATGGCCAAGTTCGTTGCCTTCGGTGGGAAGATTGTCGTAGTATTTCACCGAAGCTTTCTTGACTGTGGCAAGATTCATTTCGGCAGATGTGCCTCCGATAACAAAAGCTATGTGATAAGGGGGACATGCCGCGGTACCCAAAGTCTTCATTTTCTCCACGAGGAATGGAACAAGGGTTTTGGGATTGATGAGTGCTTTGGTCTCCTGATAGAGGTATGTTTTGTTGGCAGAACCGCCGCCCTTGGCCACGAACAGGAAGTTGTATTCGTCACCGTCCACGGCATAGAGGTCAATCTGTGCAGGGAGGTTGCATCCGGTATTGACTTCATCGTACATGTTGAGCGGAGCATTCTGTGAGTAACGCAGGTTGTCTTCAGTGTATGTGAGATAAACACCTTTACTCAAACGCTCCTCATCATTGCCGCCGGTGTACACATTCTGACCCTTTTTACCTATGATAATGGCTGTGCCGGTGTCCTGACAGAACGGAAGCTGACCTTTGGCGGCCACTTCGGCATTACGCAGCATGGTGAGTGCCACAAACTTGTCGTTTTCGCTGGCTTCGGGGTCGTGGAGTATTTTTGCTACCATGGCATTGTGCTCGCGACGAAGCATGAATGCGTTGTCATGAGTGGCCTGGCGTGCCATGACGGTAAGTGCTTCGGGATCAATCACGAGCATATCCTTGCCATTGAATTTCTCTACTTTCACATATTCGGAAGTGAGATGATAATATTCCGTATTGTCTTTTGACATAGGGAACATAGGCTGGTACTTGAACGGTTTTGTTGCCATAATTTTAGAGGGTTATTTGTCGTATGAGAGCAAAATTAGCACAATTTCACTAACTAACCAAATAGTAGCATCCTTTTGAGCTTTTTCGGTCAATGAGTGCCAAAAACTGATTTGGGTTTAGTGGCCTGGAATTCCTTGAGATAACGGGGAGTGCTGTATGCTATGTCAAGAAATTCGCCACGGCTGTAGGCCCGCTCGGCAAGTGCCGTCATGTCTGAAGCCAAAGGCACTACATCGGGCACGAATATGGCATTGGGATGCTGACACACAGGCTGCCACTTTTGTGATCCGTTGCCGAAAAACGCTACCGTATTGTCGGCAAGGAATTGGCCGTAACTGTTTTCGTCCAATATCAATGGCTGCGGTGCAAGGAGTGGTGTAAGCGTTAAATCATAAACTCCCGTAAACACCTCCATGCGGCGCGCGTCAATCATAGGCGCATACAGTACATTTTCAGGAAGTTCCAGTGAGAAATCAAACATCACATGGCTGACCATCAGCTCAAGGGTGTCAACACCGATCAACGGCACATCAAGTGCATATGCAAGCCCTTTGGCTTCGGAAAGGCCTATCCGCAGTCCAGTATAACTCCCGGGACCCATGGACACGGCCACTGCATTGAGCTGCATTTCATGGTCGCGTGCGTGATCCAGGCAATCTTTGATAAAGCCGCTGAGCAACGCTGCATGGTTTTGTCCCTGAAAATCTTCGCGATGGCACAGAATCATACCGTCAGAAGTGAGGGCAGTTGAACATACATTGGTGCTGGTGTCAATATGAAGAATTACTGCCATTGTAAGTGCGCGTTTGAAATTTTTGGCAAAGTTACGCTTTTTAACCATCGTTTTTAGTACTTTTGCAAAAATTAATCCCAAAGCCAATGCTTTTATCCATGACAGGGTTCGGCAAAGCTATTGTAGAGTTGCCCACCAAAAAAATTACAGTAGAAATCAAATCACTCAACAGCAAGCAGCTGGACCTTTCGCTTCGCGTGCCTCCCACGCTTCGCGAGCATGAGATGGAGCTAAGAAACATCATTGCGCGCAATCTTGAGCGAGGCAAAGTGGAAGCCTCGGTATATGTGGAAAACACTGCCGGTGACACTTCGGTACAGTTCAATATTCCACTGATGAAGGCTTACAAGGCACAGTACGAGCTGATGGCCAAGGAGCTTGGCATAGCTGAACCGCAGGACTGGTATTCCTTGATTGTGCGATTCCCTGATGTGCTTAAGAGCGATGTCCCTACCGAAACCGATTCATCCACTGTGGAGGCTGTTACCAATGCCATGCAGCAGGCGGTTGATGCACTCATGGAGTACCGTCGTGCTGAAGGCCACAAGTTGGATGAATTCTTCTCCACGAGAATTGAAAAAATCCGCTCGCTCCTGAGCGAGGTCCCAAAATATGAAAACGAGCGTGTGGCCCGTATTCGCGCCCGTCTTGAAGAGCACCTCACAAAGCTGCCGCAGATAGAATACGACCGCTCACGACTTGAGCAGGAGATGATATTCTATATTGAGAAACTTGATATAAACGAGGAGAAGCAGCGTCTCACACAGCACCTTAATTATTTCCTTGACACAATGAAAGCTCCTCACGGTCAGGGTAAGAAGCTCGGATTTATAAGTCAGGAAATGGGACGCGAAATCAACACGCTCGGCTCTAAAAGCAATCATGCCGAAATGCAGTGTCTGGTTGTGCGTATGAAAGACGAGTTGGAGCAGATCAAAGAGCAGGTGCTCAATGTAATGTAACCGCTATCCAAAATGGAAAAGGAAGGCAAAATAATAATAGTATCCGCTCCCTCCGGTTGCGGTAAATCCACTATAATCAACGCCATAATGAAGCGTGGCAATGTGCCGTTGCAATTTTCGGTGTCTGCCACAAACCGCGCACCGCGCACCGGTGAGATTGACGGCGTGCACTATCACTTCATGACCACTGAAGAGTTTCAGCAGCATATTGCCAACGGCGATTTTGTGGAATATGAAGAGGTTTATCCCGGACGCTTTTACGGAACTTTGCGCAGCGAAGTTGAAGAACGGTGCAAGCGCGGAGAAAATGTGGTGCTTGACATAGATGTGAAAGGCGGCATAAATGTTAAGAAGCTGTTCGGAGACAAAGCGTTGAGCATCTTCATTATGCCTCCAAGTGTGGATGAGCTTCGGCGCAGGCTTGAATCCCGCGCTACTGACAGTGCCGAAGCAATAGCCCAGCGCGTGGGCAAAGCCGAGTATGAACTTGGTTTTGCTCCCAAATATGATGTTGAGGTGGTTAACGATGATTTGGAAGAAGCCGTTGGCAAAACCGAACACATAATAAAGGAATTCACACGCTGATGCCCGGGCGGTTGCAAATAGGCATTCTCGGAGGCAGTTTCAATCCAGTTCACTGCGGACACATGATGCTTGCTTCCTGGCTGGCGCAGTTCACTTCGCTCAATGAGGTATGGATGGTGTTGTCGCCCGAAAATCCGCTTAAGCACCCTGATGCCGTGAGTGCTTCACACCGCCTTGCAATGCTGGAAATAGCTGTCAGTCACGACCTTTTGATAAAGCCATGTGATATCGAGTTGCATCTCCCACGACCTAACTATACTATTGTGACCCTGCGCGAGCTTAAGCGCCTTTGTCCCGAATACGAATTCCGGCTCATAATAGGGAGCGACAATTGGGAGATATTCTCGCAATGGCGCAACCATGAAGAAATCATTGATGAGTTTTCTCCTATAATCTATCCGAGGCCGCAACACGACATTGACCCCTCATCACTTCCCGCAGGCGTGGATGTGGTGAATGCTCCGCAAATGGAAATTTCCAGCACAATGATACGCCGGGCCATTGCCGAAGGCAAAAACATGAACCATTTTCTCCCTTCAGGGGTATATAATTATATTATAAAACATCATTTATACAGATGAATACTTCCCTTACCCCAAATGCACTCGCATTCATAGGACTATGCAATGAATACTGCGCGGCTGTAGAAAATGCCCGCGAAACCACACGTGATGAATTTGTGGCATCTATGCTCAGATTGCTGCCGAGACTGTATATTTCGGCCACAGATCTCGCCGCTTCCGGCACCGCAATGGAGGAATGTTACATTGAGTCTTCCCTTGACGAAGAGTATTATGAGGCAATGCGGCGCAATATTGAAAATCTTATGGGACCCGATGACAGCTATCTGGAAGTGTTTGAGGAGGATATGAAATTTTCCGACACTCCCATAGCCGCAAGCATCTCTGAGAGCCTTGCCGATTTGTTTCAGGTGTGCTATGAATTTGTGGAAACTATACGTGACGCACCCGATTACCTTGTGCAGAATGCGCTTCAGGCCGTGTCGGATGATTTCGGCAGCTATTGGAGCCGGATTCTTTGCAATGTGCTTCGTGCTCTGAATTACGTGCGCTATAACTCCACCGAACAAGAATATTAATCCCCATCCAATCATATAATGACACAATCCGGACCTCTTGTGCAGGATTTGATGAAGTTTCTTGACGCTTCGTCTGTCAACTTTCTTGCCGTACGGGAGATATGCCGCCGTTTGAACGAGGCGGGGTTCAAACACCTCAGCCGTGCCGAACACTGGAATCTGGAACCCGGCGGAAAATACTACGTGACGCAAAACGATTCTGCTGTGATGGCATTCGTGGCCGGTGAATCGCCCGAAGCCGGTTACCACATCATCTCCGCTCATAGCGACTCTCCGGGTTTCCGCATCAAGCCTCATGCTGAAATGAAGTGTGAAAACGGCGTGGTTAAATTAAATACCGAAGTGTATGGAGGACCGATACTCTACACATGGTTTGACCGCCCGTTGTCAATAGCCGGCAGGGTGATAGTAAGGTCGGACAACCCGCTGACTCCGCGCCATGTCATTATGCGCATAGACCGTCCCGTCCTAACAATTCCGCATCTGGCCATTCATTTCAATCGTGCCGTGAACGAAGGCAACCCTCTCAGCAAACAGAAAGACATGCTGCCCGTAATCGCGATTGTCAATAACGAACTTGAAGCAGATAATATGCTCCTGCGCCTGATTAGCGAGGAAACAGGCGTGCCGATGGACCAAATCATTGACTTTGATCTCAGTTTGTACGACACAACTCCCGCATGTCTTTTGGGGCTTAACAACGAGTTTATTACATCAGGACGCATTGATGATCTGAGCATGGTTCATGCTGCTCTAAGTGCTTTGATAGCCACATCCCATACACCCGCCAAGGCTACTCGTGTCATGGCTATTTTTGACAATGAGGAAACCGGCAGCGGCACCAAACAGGGCGCTGCATCACCCTTGCTTAAAGATACCCTCATGCGTATCAATCGTTGCCTTGGAGGTGATGAGGAAAGCTATTTGATAGGTGTGGCAAACTCGTTCATGGTGTCGGCCGACAATGCCCACGCTCTTCACCCAAACTATCCTGAGAAGCAAGATCCCACCAATCATCCCGGACTTGGCAAAGGCCCCGTAATAAAGATAAATGCCAATTGTAAGTATATGAGCGATGCCGACAGTGCGGCGGTGTTTGCCGAGATATGCCGTAAGGCAAACGTGCCTGTGCAGTATTTCGTCAACCACAGCGATGTGGCCGGAGGCTCTACGCTCGGCAATATTCTGACCTCACAAATAGATTTGCGTGGCGTGGATATGGGGGCAGCAATATGGGCCATGCACTCTGTGCGTGAAACAGCCTCAGTTGCCGATCATTCGCTGATTACTGACGCATTCTCACGCTTCTTCAGTCTGTAACTCCACTTTCAGTTGACATAAAAAAATGTCGGATCAGTTCCTGACCCGACATTTTTTATATCCTCAATAAAGGGAATTATTCCTTGCAGTTATGGCATTTGAGGGCTTTCCAGCAAAGAGCTGCGATTGCTGCTCCTACCAGAGGACCAACCACCATAATCCAAAAATCGCCCCATGCAGTAGGATCAAACACGGCAGGACCAAAGCTGCGGGCCGGGTTGACCGAACAGTTGTCAACAGGAATTCCTACAATATTTACCAGGCCGAGAGCAAGACCGATGGCGAGTCCGGCGAATTTGCCGAATCCTTTGTCAGCATCGGTAGCACCCAGAATCACAAGCACAAAGAAGAATGTAAGCAGTATTTCAGCCAGCAATGCCATGCCCGAAGTGGCTCCGGGTTGCAGCACATTGGTGGCGAGATTGCTGCCGCTCTGGGCTGTGGTTCCTCCGAAGTTGAACTCCGGAGCCATGGCTACAAAGAAATATAGGAAAGCGGCACCAACGGTGGCTCCAATAAGCTGGGCTATGATATAACCTGCACACTCTTTTCCGCTCATGCGGCCTGATATATACATGGCAAACGATACGGCGGGATTGACATGGCAACCGGAAATATTGCCTATGCAATAGCACAGGCATATCAGTACCAAACCGAAACAAAGACCTATGCCAAGTCCTCCTATGGACGGACCGGCGAGAACTGCACTGCCGCATGCCAGAAGCACGAGAAACATAGTGCCTACACCTTCTGCAAATAATTTTTTCATAAACACTTGAATTTTGGAAATTTGATTTTCCGCAAATATAACTTTAAAAATCAATTTTGCACTAAAAATTAAATTCTTCAAGAGTCATAGTTGCAAGTTTTTGCATTTCAGGCACAAGACGTTTGAAATGTTCTGATTGCATATGGGCTTCAAGGTCAGCTTTGGTTCGCCATGTTTCGCAAATCATCAGCACATCGTCAGCCGTAAGTGAAGAATACACATCATAAGCCACGCACCCTTTGTCATGCAATGACAGCTCAACAAGTTCGGTGGCCGCTTTGATAAGCGGTTCACGGTTCTCACTCTTTTCAATGAGAAAGAAAACATTCAGTCTAATCATAATAGTAAAATTGATTTTTCGGGATATAATATTATCTATAGGTAATAACTGATTAGGAATGCGAATTGTTGCATCCCTATGCAGCAGTATCGGATGGATCCATTAGCATATATTTCGTCATTTTACCGGTACTGCCAAGGCAATTATTCTCTGTATTATTGTTCTTTGCCCGCCAACAAGCGCCGCAGAAAACTTAGAGCCGTTAACAGATATTGTCGAACCGGCTCTAAATAAAACGGAGGGAAATTTCTGCTAATAGGAATTTCCCTCCGTTTTTTGATTGTATTTGCAAATGCGATGGCAGTGGCTCTAAAGATCAAATCCCACGTTATCAACATAGAGCGTGAGACCCTCGGTGCCAACATAAGGCTCGCCATTGCCGGAACTCATCATAAGTATCACGTGTGTGGGCGTAGCATTTGCGTTATCCCATCCCTCTTCTATCACCGGCACCATCTTCCCCTTGGAGTTGCGTGCATAATATGCATTTGATTTTCCTCGCAGTCCCAGCCATTTGTAGGCGGGATTTGAAGAGCAGTCGCCATAGACTATGGGGAGCTTGAATCCGTTGACCCAATTTGATCCTTTGTTGAATGTGCGGCCACCTGTGCCTACACGTTTTGCGTGTATGTTGCCTTTGGCGTCTTCCCAGCGTCGCTGTAGAAACACAAACACAGCGGCCTCATCGCGCCCCGGCAATGTTTTTTGTGAGCCGAAGCCGGTGGCCTTGGTGCGGGTGTTGACATTGGGCATATCTACTTTATAGTCAAATACCAGACTTTTGGGGCGTTTGGCGTAGGGCATACCCATATCCATTTTTGAATACGGGTTTTTAGTGCTTGATATTGGTTCAATCATCTCTCCGAGAAAGATAGAACCGGTCACCATTACACTCATATTGATGATGCCCAGCACCTTGACATGCTCCATCTGCGTGCATAGTTTGGCGCATTTGTTGGCTCCGGATCGTATGGCGGGATATACGGCATTGGATGTCTTGGTCACACCCGACACTTTGGCGTAAACATTGCTTGTGCCCCATGGCGACAGACCGTTATGGTATGCTTTATTGCCTGAAAGATTGGCTGAAGGCCCTATTTCATAGAGGGTGCGCTTGTCACCGCCTATCACGGCCGATTCTTTTATCGTGCGTGTGATCCATTGGTTGAAATCACCGAATTTTATGTGCTCAATATGCTGAGCCGTAGCGCATTGTGTGGAGAGGGCAAGCGATAGGGCTAAAATAATAGTTGATTTGGTTTTCATATGCTTAAATAATTAAGGCTACAAAGATAGTTAATTTTTATAAAGACGTAGCCTTAAAATATGGTATGGAATGCATTAAAAATTGTAAGTAAGGCTGATATTTGCAGTTATTCCCCCCTTCTGAGGCATTATATTGAATCCTCCCGCCAAATGAGGCTTGTTGGCGCTGCGTCCGTCCCGGTCATAATACTTTTTTTGGTCGCCGCGAAAATATCCCAATACTTCATTTACAGGGTCAAGAAAGAAGGCGGCTACATATCCCAGCACTCTGGATCCAAACAGCCGGTACCCGCGGTCAACTATTCTGCGTTTGAGGATGTAGAATCCTTCGCCAATAATTGAGCCTATTACAGGGGTGATTATCAAATCCTGAACCGAGGGAATTTCGTTAAAAGCTTCAAATCCGTATTCCCAAAACACTGTTGATATGGCAAAACAATAAACAAACGATCCCCAGCAGTTGAACCCGCAACTGCGGGCACTCATGTAGTAGGCAGCTCCGGCATAGGGGTGCAGCACATAGTTGAAAATCAGATTGTCGCCGTCCCATACCGGTCCGTCGCACACATTGCGTACCCACCGTTTCCACATTGACACTTTGGCATCTTCGGTTTTGTTCCATGCTGTTGATTCTTTTGGCAGCGCCTCAAGAACAACCATTGTGGTGATTCCACCGGCCACGAGTACTGAAGTGTTGGCCCACAAGCGGTTCCAGTTCGGGATGCTCAGGGTGCGGGAGTAAGGGTAATCGTACAAGGTGGGTCGGCGCCCTATGGCATCAGGATTGATGAGTGAGTCTGAGGCAATGACTGTTTTCGGCTGGAGTGTGTCAACCCCGGCCGTGATAATTGTTGTAGAAGCAACCGCCTGTGCCTCAGAAGCCTGCCCTTTTGCGGCACATGGTAGCATGGCAAGGATAAATATGATGAAATATGTGATGTTTGAATTCATAATGCGCTAATAAGTAATAGTTGAGACTTTGGTATTTTAACAAGTTAGTAACCAAAAAGGGTTTGCCTAAAGGTCACAATTAATGTGAAATTCGCCTTAAAATGGAATTTAAGGAATGCCGGTATTGGATATTGTATTATTATAATGTTAAAATACAGTAATAATGACTATTTTTGCAGTGTAATTTACACTATGATTCGTCAATACATAGCAGTATTAATGCTCGCTGTGGCTTTTTTCGCCTCCGCGCAGCACGACTCTTCCCGGCTTTCTGAACTGGCCGATTCGGTGCCGGTAGATTCGGTTACTGATACTGTGCCTCAGAAGCATGGAGTGATACATCGTGTGCTGGAGTATTTCAAGGATTCAAACAAGCCCAAAGAATACAAGAGGTTTGATTTTAGTGTGATAGGCGGCCCCCATTACTCGTCCGACACCAAATTCGGCATCGGCATAGTTGCTGCCGGATTTTATCGTCCCAATATGGCCGATAGCCTTACAATGCCTTCAAATGTGTCATTGTATGGCGATATTTCCTCTGTCGGTTTCTATCTTATCGGCATCAGGGGCAATCATATATTTCGCAATGACAGCCGCAGAATAAATTATAACTTGTATTTTTATTCTTTCCCGCGCAAATTCTGGGGCATAGGGTACGACAACGGGATAGATATGGATAACGCTTCAAAATTCAATGAACTTTACATCCATGCCAATGTGGATATGATGTGGCGGCTGATGCGCAATTTCTACATCGGTCCCGCCGCTGAGTTCGCGCATGTACGGGCTAATAAGGTGTTTCGTCCCGAATTGTGGCAGGGACAGGATTACTCCACATTCACCACGGGTGTGGGCCTGAAAGTGCAGTATGATACACGCGATAATCTTACGGCAACCCGTCATGGTTGTTTGCTGATGCTTGAGCAGAGGTTCTGTCCGCGTTTCATGGGCAATGACTATGCGTTCAGCTACACATCCTTTCAGGCCAATTGGTTTAAGAATGTGTGGAAAGGCGGTGTGATAGCTGCCAATTATCACACCCGCATAAGCTACGGTAATGTGCCATGGAGCATGATGTCTTCTTTCGGAGGAAGCAACAACATGCGCGGTTATTATGAGGCCAGATTCCGCGATAAATGCGAAATGGATATCGCCTTGGAGCTGCGGCAGCACGTGTGGCGCCGAAACGGTATTGTAGTATGGGCCGGGGCTGCAACGGTGGCTCCGAAAATCAGCCGGTTCAGATCACGACATATCCTCCCTAACGCCGGCATAGGCTACAGATGGGAGTTTAAGCATCTTACCAATGTGCGCTTGGATTTTGGCGTTGGTAAGGGTGAAACATCATTTATTTTCTCTATCAATGAAGCATTTTGATATTGCAGGACAAAAGAAATCAATTACCATAGCGGCAGTAGTGCTTGCGGTTTGGTCTCTCATAGCTCTCATAATCCCTAACGTAGAGCTATCTTTTACCGAAGACATGAATATTTGGGGGAGTATTACCAATGTGGCAGTACCATTGGGCGTGTTTATGGTGCTTATGGGCATTTCGCGCAAGGTGGGCAAAGCGGCTGTGCTCATGTTCCCATTTATGTTTTTTGCAGCCTTTCAGATGGTTCTTATTTATCTCTACGGACGATCTGTGATAGCTGTGGATATGTTCCTTAATGTAGTCACCACCAATCCCGGAGAGGTAGGCGAGCTTCTCGGCAATCTCACGCCCATAATGATTGCCGTGTTCGTGTTGTTCTTGCCCCCATTGATAGTCGGGATTGTGGCATGGTGTCGCCGATGGCTGCTGCCGGTTAACTTCGTGCACTCACTTCGCGTGGCCGGGGGCATTGTATTGGCTCTTGGCATTGTCTTTGGTGTGATAGGCAAGTTCGTTGGAGACAATTATGCTATTCACAAGCACCTTTTCCCGATAAATGCCATATATAATATGTGCACTGCCGTCAACCGTACTGTGCTCACATCCAAATATCCGGACACAAGTCGTGACTTTTCATATCACACTGTGGCAGAACGTGGCGACACTGTGCCGCAAACCTATGTGCTCGTGGTAGGGGAAACATCGCGAGCCATGAACTGGCAGCTTACCGGAAGTGAATTCCCCACCAATCCGTCTCTTGTCGGCAGGGATGGCCTTGTGGCTTTTGACAAGGTGCTTTCGCAGTCCAACACTACTCACAAGAGTGTGCCGATGCTTATTTCCTATCTTGATGCATCCAATTTCGGTGATTCTATCTACAGTTCCAAAGGAATCATTACTGCCTTTAAGGAGGCCGGTTTCAGCACATGGTTTCTGAGCAATCAGTTGCGCAACCGTTCTTTTATAGACTTTTTCGGCATGGAGGCCGACACCTGCCTGTTCATTCGTGATTATGAGCATGGCGAAAGCCTGCATTCTGATTTCTCGCTGTTGCCGTATTTCCGCAAAGCCCTTAATTCCGGTGCTCACAAAAAGCTGATAGTGCTCCACACCTACGGGTCACATTTCAACTATGCCGACAGATACCCTGAAAATTTGCGCAGTTTCAAACCCGATTACCCCACTGAGGCCAAAAGCAAATATCGTAACTCTCTGGTCAATGCGTATAACAATTCGGTGCTTGCTACTTCGGCTTTGCTTGATTCCGTGATGACTGCCTTGCATTCTTCAGATGGCATCAGTGCCATGCTGTACACATCCGACCATGGTGAGGATATATTTGACGATGAAAGAGGATTGTTTCTGCATGCGTCTCCATGTCCGAGCTATTATCAGATTCATGTGCCTATGATTGTATGGGTGTCGCCCGGCTTGGATGCTGCATATCCTGAATTCAAACGCAATGCCATGAACAATGCTCACCGCTATGTTGCTTCATCAAGTGCTTACTTCCATACTGCAATGCAGCTTGCGGGCCTGAAATCGCCGTATATGTCTCCCAAAAAATCTCTGGTGAGTGCAGAATATGCCGAACCCCGGCCCATATACCTTAACGACCATAACGAAGCCGTGCCCCTTGAGGACTGTGGCCTCATGGAGCACGACTTTGTAAAGCTTGATTCGCTGGGTGTGAAATTGAAGCGGTAATTTACATATTTGCCGGACCCTGACGCGAAGCGGTATATTCTTTGTGATTGATTTCGTATTCCATCACATTTCCCTTGATGTCTATGTCGTCAATCTTTTTGATTGATGCATAGCGCATTTGCAAGACGTTAGTAATCTGGCTCTTGACTGATTCTGCCACTTGGGGCTTGATTGATGCCACAGTGGCTTGTGCGGCGTTGTCAAGCAGATTTGTTGTAAGCACCACTCCCTCGGGATCTACGCTTACACTGAGGGTGCGCGGGTCAATGCTCACATGTATCTCATCATCATCCACAGCTTGCCACTTGCCAAGTATCTCGGCTTTCGCTGCCGCTGACACACTCAGAGGCTGCATGATGGATGCGGACCCCTGTACTTGTCCGGTAGTGGAGATGAGCGACACTATAATCATGTCGCCTCCCTTGCCTGTGCTGTCCACGGCAAAGGTGGTGCTTTCAATTACGGTGGCACTACCCGAAGGGTCATCTATAATTCGTTCCGGAGCGCCGCTCCAGGTTCCTTCAATGTTTTCGGCAAGTTTTGCGGCCTCGTTGCATGAACTCATTCCGAGTGTGGCGAGAGCCATGAGGGCATACGTAATCTTTTTCATAATTCTGTTGCTTTGATTCGTTACTTTCCTATATAACGAGGCTGCAGACTCTAAGGTTCGGTAACACAGCCGATATTAGCCCTGCGATGCCCTGCGATAAAGCACTATGGCTATAATGAGATAGAGCATGTTGGGTATCCACATGGCCACTATGGGTGATGTGAGTCCCGATATTGCAAACGTGGATGTCACTGTCATAAACAGGATATAGCTGAAACTCAGCACCAGCCCTATGCCGATATTCACGCCCATTCCCCCTTTCACTTTGCGGCTTGACAGCGACATGCCTATTATGGTGAGAATGAATGCGGCCGCAGTCATTGCAAATCGGCGGTGGTATTCGATTTCAAACGATTTTATGTTTGCCACACCTTTTGCCCGTTGACGGTTGATGTATTCGTTTAGTTGTGGGGTGGACATTTTCTCGTGGTCGTTTTTGGCTATGAGAAAATCCTGAGGCTCCATTGGTATTACGGTGTCAAGTTTGTTGCCGCGTTCTATCTCCTCACGTGTGCCTTTGAATTCGCGTATCATATAGTCGCGCACCTGCCATTTGTGGAGCGTGTCATAGACTATGGTCTGCGCGGTAAGTCGCGACACAAGTTTCTTGTCCTTGAAGTTCTCAAGCGAAAATTTATATCCCGTACGGGTAGTGTTGTCGTAACGCGATATATAGGCAATCTTGCCCTGTCCCACCTGCATCATTATGTTTGAGCCGTAGTCCACGCGCTTGTTTTTCACATAAGTATTGGTGTATTCTATACGTTTTATGTTGGCCGGTGGTATTATATATGCGGCCAGTATGTATGTGGCTATGGCTATAACGGCTGCTGAAATCATATAGGGACGCGTGAAGCGGCGATAGCTCATGCCTGTTGACAGCATTGCTATTATTTCTGAATTGTCAGCGAGCTTGGATGTAAAAAATATTACCGCTATGAATGTGAACAGAGGACTGAACTGGTTGGCAAAATAAGGCAGGAAGTTCAGGAAATAGTCAAAAATTGTGGCTTTGAGCGGAGCACGCAGAAAAGGGTCAAGCTTTTCGTTGATGTCAAACATTACCGTTATGGCAAGTATCAGTATGATGGCAAATACGTACGTGCCAAGAAACTTGCCAATTATATAACGGTCTAATATTTTGATTGGATTGTGCTTCATACTGCTAAAGGCGGCGTGTCATGCGTTCTGTCATAGTGGTTTTCCAGCTCTTGAAATCTCCGGCTATGATATGTTTGCGGGCTTCGCGCACGAGCCACAGATAAAACGCCAGATTGTGGATCGACGCTATCTGCATGGCAAGCAGCTCTTGGGCTATGAAAAGGTGGCGGAGATAAGCCTTGGAATATACTCGGTCCACATAGCTTGCTCCGTTCTCGTCAATAGGGGAGAAGTCATTGGCCCATTTGAGGTTGCGCATGTTCATGGTGCCGTTTGCCGTGAACAGCATCCCGTTGCGCCCGTTGCGCGTGGGCATTACGCAATCCATCATATCCACTCCGCGGTCTATGGCCTCAAGTATGTTGACGGGCGTTCCCACTCCCATCAGATAGCGCGGGCGGTCAACGGGAAGCTCTTCGTTTACCACCTCGATCATGTCATACATCACTTCGGTCGGCTCTCCTACAGCGAGTCCTCCTATGGCGTTGCCTTCGGCTCCCAGATCGGCCACGAACTTGGCACTGTCGCGGCGCAGGTCGGGATATGTGACTCCTTGCACTATCGGAAAAAATGCCTGACTGTGGCCGTAGCGTGGCTGCGTGGTATTGAAGTGGTTCCATCCGCGCACCAGCCACCGCTTGGTCAGGTCAAGTGATTTGCGCGCATAATCCCTGTCGGCAGTACCGGGGGGACACTCATCAAGAGCCATCATTATGTCGCTTCCTATGGAGCGTTGTATCTCTACCACCTTTTCGGGAGTGAAAAGGTGTTTGGATCCGTCGATATGAGAGCGGAAGTATGCCCCCTCCTCGGTGAGCTTGCGGTTGTCTGACAAGCTGAACACCTGGAATCCTCCGCTGTCGGTGAGAATGGGGCGTTCCCAGCCATTGAACTTGTGCAGTCCGCCGGCTTGCTCTATAATCTCCATCCCCGGACGGAGATAGAGGTGATAGGTGTTGCCTAATATTATTTGGGCTTTTATGTCGTCGCGCAGTTCATGCATGTGCACACCCTTGACACTGCCGAGGGTGCCGACAGGCATGAATATGGGCGTTTCTATTGTACCGTGGTCGGTAGTGATGACTCCGGCACGGGCATTACTGTTGCTGTCGGTGGCTTCAAGCTTGAATTTCATAATGCAAAATTACAAAATTTTTGGCTTGCTCCATCGCATGGCGTCAAATTATACGGGTCACTACGCCGTTATTGAATATAATCACGGTATTGTCCTCATAACGCCATTTGGTTTTGCTGGCAGGTCCCGATACTGAAAAAGGTTTGCCTTTGGCCAATGTCACTTCTGTCATGTTCATCCCCTCTGTCACTTCTCCGGATAGAATCTGTTTCCAGTGGCTCACATCTTCCGTTTTTTCTGCCTCGGCTTTTGCGGCTATTTCCGCCACGAGCCGTGATGCCTCAAGGGCCATGAGGTCAATCAGGGTTGCGTGTCTTTGGTTTGTGGCCGGATTCATTTTCTCTATTTTCAGAGTGCGGGGAAGAATCCCTTTTTCCTTATAGTTTATTGCAATATCATGTATCGTAAATTTTATCTGACCCTTCTGGCATTCTCCGGTGATATTGTATGTGAATGTGGCTGCATCCTTATAGCTCCCTCGCTGCTGTTTAACGGTATATGTGAATGATGATTGTGCCGGTTCAACGGATGCTATTGTCAGCTCCTCATTGTCGCCATTGGATATAAGGGCGTTGGTGAGTATCTGTGCCGCATCGGGATTCTTCACCGGAAGCTGGGCCGATATTGTGGCTGCACCGTCGGTCATTGTGGGGTAATACATCTTCACGCCTTCCACTTCGCGGTCGGCGGATGTGGAGTGCGACAGCATCCACTGATCCACTGGCGTATGTTCTTTGGTGTCTTTAGCCGATATGTTTGCGGCAAAGAGTATGACGGTGGCAAAAGTAATCAACTGTTTTTTCATAAACATTCAATAAGTGAAAATGAAAAAAATGGCCGCCCCGGATTTCGCATCGGTGCGGCCATTGGGGATTATTATCCTAATAAAAATTTAGAAGATTCGTTTTTGTTTAGAAGGCAAATCCGAGACGAATCAGTACGTTGGATGCTGCCAGAGAGTAGCTCTTGTCGGTTTTGCCATACATTTTCTCAAAGTCGTAGATGCTGCAGAAACCACGCTCGTAAGAGAAGTCAAGGTTCCAACGGCCATACCATACGCCGATACCGGCCTGGATACCTGCATCAAAACGATTGTAGTAACCTTCGTCATCAGAGTTCTTCAGATCACCGATACCAAAGCTGTCTTTTTCGCTGCGGAATTCGTTATAGTCAGGATCATAGGTGTTGGTGAAAGAATATTCTGACTCTTCTTTATAAGAAGCTGCCATGTCAATGCTTACCCATGCACCGATGTGGGCGTCAAGTTTGATTTTGTCAGTGATGCCGTATTTGTAACCGAACATCAAAGGCATGATTTTGAAACGGTGAGCAAGAAGAGAATTTTTTTCAAGGCTTGTAGCTGTGTAAGTGTAGTTGCCGGTGAGGTTGCCGCTTCTTACATTTTCAAATTTCTGTGAATAACCGCGAGTACCGAAACCGAATTCCATTCCCCAGTAAGCATCGCTGGAACCGATGTTCTTATTGAAACCGAATTCAATGTCGTAACCTGCTTTTGAACCAAGACCTGTGTCGGTTTTGCCATCATCGTCTTTATAGGTGTCTTTGAGGTTGCCGTTGGCTGCAGCATTGTTGATGCTTACGCCGGCACGAATGTACCACATAATGTTGTTTTCGCGCTCGGGAGCCTGGAACATGGTGCTGCGGGCTATCTGAGCATTGGCACCCATTGCTGTGAGAGCAACCATAGTTGCTAAGAATAATTTTTTCATTGTGTTGAAAGATTTGGTTTATAAATGGTTAATTGATAAGTGCTGTTTCATTTTTTCACACCGCTACGGGTTGTGGCTTTTGGCTCGACATTCGCTTCGTGTGCGCTTGTATTGCCTTCGTTACCCGTGTAGATGATGCGGACTGTTTCCAGTTCCTTGGGGTCTTTTAAAGGATGGAAATTGACATATTTCACAGGGTAGCCCGAGAGCGTTACGAGCATTACCTTGGGTTCGGAACTGAGAATTTGCACGTTGTAGATAGGCTCGATGAGTGCATCACCTTCCGATTCGGTAATGGCATTGTAGAGTGCACGTTTCTTACACTCGTCAATAGCATATTGGTCAAGGTTTTCCAATCCACCGGGCACATCAAAACGATAGGGACCGAATTGTTCACGTTCTTCCGTGAGCATTTTCATGTCTGCTATCTGCGGAGTGATGTAAACTCTCACTTTTGGTTCTACATAGCGGGCTTCAGTCTGCTCCATGAGCTTGACTGCTTTCTTTTGTGCTGATGCTGTAAAGGTTCCGGCCAATACAACTAATGCTGTTGCGATAATAAAACGGTTCATCTGTTCGCAAACCCTCATGATACGTGTCGGGCGCAACTTCAAGTGATTCTGCCGACCCCCTGACAGATGAATAAATAATTGGTTTTCAGATTGTAGTAAATGATAACGCGTGGGGTCTGCTTCTTTTTGCTTATCCCATCCTTTTGGTTTCTCGAATTGTTTTCAACCAAATATAAGCAACGCCAGTCTGACTACGTGATGATATGCGGGTTAACAAGGGTGTTCTGCGCCTTGCAACTAAGTACATAGCAAGTATAAACATCACTGACATTGCTGTTGATTTCTTTGGTTGATTTTAAATTCTACGAGAATTTAATGGACAGAAATTAACGCAGAGAAAGTACGTTTCATACATATGTTGGCTTATAGGTCTGCCGGATTGATACCTGACGTGCTATAAACCATGTCCCGACCCTCCCTCCGGGGGCTACCGGACTTTGCAAAGATAGTGAAATAATGTAAAATGAAACATATGGTAAAAAGTGAAGATATGTATTTAATCTGTATTCATCTCTGTATTATGGGTTGATATATAGCACAACAGGCGCATCAATCTGATGCGCCTGTGGCTGTAATGATCTATGTGATGCGGGTTTTATTTCTTATCGGTGTCGGGGGCCTTGTCAATAAGGTCCATAAACTGGTCAAGATTTGGTGTGATGATGATTTCTGTACGACGGTTGCGCTGGCGTCCTGCATCGGTAGTGTTGTCGGCTATAGGATTGTATTCGCCGCGGCCTCCTGCGGTGAGACGGGAGGGATTAACCCCGAAGCGGTTCTGAAGTACCTGCACCACTGAAGATGCACGCAGAGCCGATAAATCCCAGTTGTTGCGGATGTTCGGACGGCTGATAGGCACATTGTCGGTATTGCCTTCCACGAGCACATCATAAGAGTTGTAATCTTTTATTATCTTGGCTATTTTGCTGAGAATGTCCATGGCGCGTGGACTGATTTCATAGCTGCCGGTTTGGAACAGCATATTGTCGCTCAGTGATATATAGACCACCCCTTTGAGCACCTTTATGTCCACATCGCGAAGGTCATCGCGCGACAGCGAGCGGGTAAGATTGTTGGTAAGCACCATGTTGAGTGAATCGCTCTTGGATTTGGCATTCACAAGTTCCTTGATGTATCTGTTGGATGCGTTGATTTCATCTACAAGTTTGGATATGTTCACATTCCCTTGGGCGTTTTGCTGAAGGCTTTGTGCCAGATTGCCTTGCAGGGCATCATAGCGGGCGCGAAGGTCGGCATTGGTGGCGCGGGCTTCCTGAAGCAGAGCGTCAATTGTCTGGCCGTTGGCACGGCTTTCGTTGAGGGAGTTCTGCGAGGCGGCGTAATCTTTTGACAAAGCGTCATACTGGCTCTGCAGTGCCTGATATTTCTTTTTGCTTACGCACGAGGTGAGCGACAGTGCTACAGCCAGTGTGCATACGGCGAAGATACGTGATGGTTTCATAATCAATAGTTATAGTTAGAATGTATTATAGATGTAACGCAAAATTAGGCAATAATGTTGTGACATTCAAAAATACCACGGATGATTCGATAAACGATTGTAGTTGCGGTTGATTCGGCGCACTGCAAGTACACGCCGGGGCAGATAGAGTGAGTCGGCTTGGTTTATGCTGCTGGTCATCACCATCCCGCTGCAATGGATGTAGCGTCCGGAACCTATATAAATGCCCACATGCGTGATGCGTGTGGTGTCGGGGTCCGGACCGAAAAACAGCAGGTCGCCGGTGGCCCAGTCGGCAGGTGTGTCGCTTGACACCGGTTCGCAAATATTGGCCTGAGATGAGGCGTTCCGTGGCAGCAATGTGCCGGAGTTACGGTAGCATACCTGAGTGAATCCGGAGCAGTCAAGTGCCTTTGGCGTGGTGCCTCCCCAAAGATAGGTGACGCCGTTCATGCTGCGTGCGGTGCGGATTATTCCATCCACATTCATCGGGCGCTCGCTCCACGAAGCGAAATCGTCAACTGAGGCCGTGGGCAGATAGCCTGTGCGCCCATCGGGAAGTTTCACTTCGCAGAATCGGCTTCCCGGTGTGATTGTGCCGCAGAATATGGCTCCCAATGTGGCATCGGTCACAGCTGATTCCAAAGGTGATGACAGGGTGTCGGAGCAAACTGTCTCCCCATAGGGATGAGTTACAATGACGCGCTTCCCTTTGCGCCATGATTCTGATTCATCATCGGTGAGCGTACGATATGCTGAGGTATGCATCCATGCGCGGTAGCCGTCGGGCAAAGTGGCGATGCGCCATTCGCCGGAGCATATCGTGTCAAGAAGCACCGGAGTGCCGAGCGTGGCCTGTGTTTCAAGTTCCGCTCCGTGCCGTGGCTCTGCACGTAGTGAGGCGCAGGCCACATTTACCAGCCCCCACTCCTGATGTGGAGCGGGGGAGGATGTGGGTTGCGATCCAGCACCAGTTATGGCGGCTGCAAGCATAAGTATCGTTGTCAGTACCCTGATCACTTCATTTGATTGATCACCGCCTTGATTTTGTCTGCCAAAGCATCGGCCTCGGCCATGGTGTGAGCTTCGGAGTATATGCGGATGATGGGTTCGGTATTGCTTTTGCGCAGATGTACCCAGCCGTCGGCAAAATCAATCTTGACACCGTCTATGTCTGTCACCTTTTCGTTGGCATACATCTCCTTGACTTTGGCAAGAATGGCATCCACATTGATTTCAGGGGTGAGCTGAATCTTGTTTTTGGCAATAGCGTATGCGGGGTAGCCGGCCTTAAGTTCGCTCACTTTTTTGCTGCTCTTGGCCATGAGGGTCAGGAACAGAGCCACGCCTACCAAAGCATCACGGCCATAGTGGGCGGCAGGGTATATAACACCGCCGTTGCCTTCGCCACCGATAACAGCACCTGTCTGTTTCATAAGGGTGGTGACATTCACCTCCCCTACAGCTGATGCGTTGTAAGTCTGTCCGTGTTTCTCGGTCACATCGCGCAGTGCGCGTGATGAGCTGAGGTTGCTCACCGTGCTTCCGGGAGTGTGCGACAGCACGTAATCGGCCACAGCTACAAGGGTATATTCTTCTACAAACATTTCGCCGTTCTCCATAACTATGGCAAGACGGTCAACATCAGGATCCACCACAAAGCCCACATCGGCCTTGCCTGACCGCATGAGTTCTGCTATTTGGGTGAGATTCTCGGGTATAGGTTCCGGGGTGTGGGAGAAACGGCCTGTGACCTCACAGTTGAGCTCAATGATGTTTTTGACACCAAGAGCTTTGAGCAGCTGGGGAATTGCTGTGCCTCCAACTGAATTCACGGCATCTACAGCCACTGTGAAATTGGCTTTGGCTATGGCATCCTTGTCCACAAGATCAAGGGCAAGTACCTGATTGATGTGGCGATGCAGCCATGTGTTGTTGGTGAGTTCGTGGCCGAGCTCAAGCACATCGGCAAATGAATATTCGCCGGCTTCGGCTATGCGTAGCACCTCTTTGCCCTGAGCGTCATTGAGGAATTCTCCGTTTTCATTGAGGAGCTTGAGTGCGTTCCATTGCAGCGGGTTGTGGCTTGCGGTGATGATAATGCCTCCACAGGCATCTTCGCCGGTCACTGCCACCTCAGTGGTGGGGGTGGAGGCGAGGCCTATGTTGACCACGTCAAATCCCATGGCTGTGAGCGTGCCTACAACAATGCTGCTCACCATGGCGCCACTGATTCGGGCATCACGGCCAACTACAATAATGTTGCTTGTTTTGGTTGTAGTGGTACGTATGTATTTGGCATATGCGGCTGTGAATTTCACAATGTCAAGGGGTGAAAGCCCCTCGCCGGGCACTCCGCCGATGGTGCCACGGATACCTGAGATGGATTTGATGAGTGTCATGTCGTTATCTTAATATTTAGATTTGTGGCTTATAGTAGGATATATTGTAGAGATAGGGCTGCACATAAGTGATTTCATCGCTCCAGCCATATTGCGATTTCACCACCAGCATCACACGGCTGCCCAGCTGCACTTGTTTGAAACTTAGCGGAAGCTGGAGTGCCGAACCCCATTGTGAGCTTGACGGGGTCGTGTAGTCGCCGTAGCGGAACGAGGTGGTGTTCGATACCGGGTTGTCGGCATTGCCTTCCCATTCCAGATTATTGATATTTGTACCCGGAATGTAGTACATCAGGTTTGTGCGCATAAAGCGGAAAATCACCTTGTCGCCGTCTTCGGGATTGCCCTGTGTGCCGACCGACATCACTTTCATGTATATATTGCCGTCCTCGTCAAGCTGATAATATGGCGCGTTTTCGCCTACTTCCAGTATTGAATCAGCAGGAACCGACCCAATTACTTTCTGTTCAACCAAAAACAGGTTCACGGCTTTGTTTTCGTCATTAAGCATTTCGGCATAGCTTTTTCCGTCCTCGCAGCTCTGCATCATTGCAGCTCCCGCTATGACGCCGAAAGTTATAAGAATGTGTTTGAGGGATATTTTCATTATGTTTTGCTATTATTCGGGTTGTTGGGGTAACAGGTGGTCGTATTGGGGGAGAATGTCCAGAAGCTTTGTTACCGCTTCGCTTAGCGAAGTGTGCATCTCTCCGCCGGCCGCATTATGATGTCCGCCGCCATTGAAATGCGTTTCACATATCTCCCTCACTGAAAATTCGCCACGGCTGCGCATCGACACTTTCACAAATTCCGGCTCGTCTTCGCGCATATAAATGCTGTACACGATTCCCGGTATGCTCAGCGGCACATTCACAAGTGACTCCGTGTCGCCCTTGGAATAAGAAAATTCGTCAAGTTCTTCGCGGCTGAGAGTGATGAGTGCGCAACGGTGCTGGGGCATTATCTCCATTTTGGCATACTGTGCATAGCCCATGATGCGGAGGCGTTCAGCACTATTGGTGTTCATCACGTGATTGTATATCGCATCCTTGTCCACGCCCTTGGCCACAAGGTCGGCTATGATGGTATAGAGATGGGGATGATTGGAATTGTAGGAGAAATTGCCGGTATCGGTCATCATGCCGGTATAGCAGCAGGTAGCTCCGTCTGCATCCAGCCATTCCTTTGTCCATCCGGCTTCGTGTGCCAGACTGTACAGTAGCGAGCATGTGCTTGGTTCCTCAGGCCGCGATATGAGTATGTCCACCTTAGCCACGGGATTAAGGTGGTGGTCGATCATGATGGTCAATGCCGGTGTTTGTTCCAGCATCGGGCGCATGCGGTCAACGCGCGCAAAGTCATTGAAGTCAAGACAGAACACCACATCGGCTTTGTTGAGTAACGTGGAGCAGCGCACCGGATGACATGACGCAACCACAATTTTGTCGCTTCCCGGCAATAACATGAGGTTGCGCGGGGGCATGTCAGGAGTAATTATAACTGCCGATTTGCCCATGGCCGTAAGCATATGCCAAAGGCACAGACTGGAACCCAAGGCATCTCCGTCAGGAGTCATGTGGCACACAATCACAAACCGATGGTTATTCTCCACGGCATTTTTTACGGATTGCACTTTGTCAGGGGATATGATACGGTCCAGCATTAGTGGTATGATTATTAATCCGCAAAATTAAGGAAAATTTGACAGCCGTGTTGACAATATATGTTAAAACTATTCACCAAGGTCCTCTTCTGAGAATTCCGGGTCAAAATCATCATCACCCATAAAGTCGTCAAAATCCCATCCGTCGGGATTGAAAATCTGCTCGGTAAAGCGGTTCAGTTCACGGCCTTCGCGCTTGGTGGGGCGACCCAGGCCCTTGCGTCTGTCCACAAATCCGCTTATCTTCACCATGTCAAGCAGATGCATCTCCGAGGCCGGAGTGATATTTTCCATATATTCGGGCACGAGTTTGGCTCCCAGACGATTTTCCGTCAGGCCAAGTACTTTGAACGAGTACGTGACCGGTGGCTTGCGCACCTTGACAACATCGCCTGTTTTCACCATGCGCGACGGTTTGGCCGGGGTGTCGCCTATGCTCACCCGCCCTTTCTTGCATGCATCTGTAGCTATGGTGCGTGTTTTGAATATGCGCACAGCCCACAGCCATTTGTCTATTCTGACTTCTGATTTAGGCATTATTATTTGTTGTTGAACGTGTTCATGGCTCTGCCTATACCGGCAAGGCAAAACTCTTTGATTGCCTCACAAGCCACTTCTATTCTTGCCGGCAGTTCTGCCTGTTGTTCGGGCGTGAACTGTCCGAGCACATAATCTATCTGGCAGCCGCGTGGAAAATCGTTGCCTATGCCGAACCGCAAGCGCGGATAAGCCTGCGTGCCGAGCATCTGGGCTATGTTCTTTAATCCGTTGTGACCTGCATCGCTCCCTTGCCCTTTGATGCGTATGGTTCCAAAGGGCAAAGCTATGTCATCTACAAGCACAAGGATATGGTCAGGTTCAATGTTCTCTTTGTCGCGCCAGTAACGAACGGCATTGCCGCTCAGGTTCATGTATGTAGATGGCTTGAGAAGCACGAGCTGCTTGTTTTTCAACCGCATATGCGCTACATCGCCATAGCGTTCGGTGATAAAAGAAATATTGGATGCCTTTGCAAAGGCATCCAATATCATAAATCCTATGTTGTGGCGGGTATGGCGATATTCTTCGCCGATATTACCCAATCCCACAATCAGATATTTCATATAGTTCTGATTAGCTTGTCAACTTATTTGGTGGCAGCAGCTGCAGCGGCACCACGAGCGGCACGTGTGAGCTGAACTGCGCAAACCACTGCGTTTTTGGCATTCATCAGTTCAAGGCCTTCGAATGAAAGTTCACCAACCTGAAGTGATTTGCCGAGACCAAGGTTGTCAACATTGATAACCAGACGCTCGGGGATTGCGGTGTACGGAGCTTTAACGCGGAGCTTCTTCATGCTCAGAGTGAGCTTACCACCGGCTTTCACACCTTCGGCGTGGCCTTCAAGTTTCACGGGAACTTCAATTGCTACGGGCTTGTTCTCTTTCACTTCCAGAAGATCAATGTGCAGAATGGAATCTTTAACAGGGTGGAACTGGATGTCTTTGAGCACTGCCATGCGCTTTTCACCGTGTATGTCAAGTTCAATAGCGAAGATGTCGGGAGTGTAGATGAGTTTGCGAACGCTGTCGGCTGTTACAGTGAGGTCGGTGGTTATGAGACCTTTGCCGTTATCAATTTCTACAATTTTTTCACCTTCACGCAGGGTGCCGTTGTAGGGGAGGGTTATGATTTCGCCGCCATTGAGCACTACAGGAATAAGATTCTGACTGCGGAGAATTTTGGCAGCTTTCTTGCCGAGGCTGGTACGAGGCTCAGCACTGAGTTGAAATGTCTTCATTGTTTGTTGAAAGTTAATGTGTTACTAAAAATTAAGCGATTTTGCTCCTTAATTTCCCATCACACGGGATGCTAAAAAGCGACTGCAAAATTACAACTTTTTTTTTAATGACCAAAGAGTATCAACCTAATCTGTAAATTTTCAGCGATATATCCCTTAATTTGTGCCATGCGTGCGCTCCCATTCGGCAATTGCTGATATTATTGCCGAGGAATAAAGCATGGCTTTGCGTTTTGACACTCCCTCAATATTCGCAAATTGGCTATAGTTGCGCGGCCTTTCCGCTGCAATTATACTTAGAGTGCGGTCGGAAAATATGAGGTAAGCCGGAAGATTGTTGGCCCTCGCCAGTTGCAAACGTACTTTCTTGAGGTGCTCCATAAGTGTGTCGGTGCTGAATCTCTGTTGTTTTGATTGTCTTAGCTTTGCAGGGGCCGACATTCTGGTCATCATTACCGGCACATCTCCTTTGAGCAGGCTCATGCCATAGGGCGTCACTTTGAGCTTTCGCCCTTCATCGTAGGCTATCTCTACTATGCCCATCAGTACCATTTGCATGAGTACATGCTGCCATTGCGCCACGCTCATGTCTGCTCCAGCTCCGTAGGTACGTATTTTGTTGTAGCCGCGCGCCACAAGGTCTCCACGCTGTGATCCGCGCAGTATGTCGGTGAGCATTGACATGCCAACTTGCTCTTTGGTGCGGATTATTGCGCTGAGAGCTTTTTGCACAGGTACAAGGGCATCATACCTCACCGGAGGCGATGAACATACATCGCAGTTGTTGCAGTCATGTTCCAGCGGCTCAGAGAAATAGCTCAGCAGTACGCGCCTGCGGCACACTGTGCTTTCGGCGTAATCTCTCATCCGTTGCAGTTTGGCAAGGTTGATTTCCGCCTGTCCGCTTTCCGTGGCGAATTTTCGCAGCATGATCATGTCACTCACGGAGTAAAACATCAGAGCCAAGGCCGGCATCCCGTCACGCCCGGCTCGGCCTATTTCCTGATAATAATGTTCGATGCTCGCAGGCATGTTGTTGTGAACCACCCATCGGATGTTGCTTTTGTCTATCCCCATGCCGAAAGCTACTGTGGCACATATCACCTGAATCTCACCGTTTATGAAGTCCTGTTGAGCCTTGTTGCGTTCTTGGGTCGGAAGTGCCGCATGATAAACTGCACTTTTGTGCCCGCGCTTCTTAAGCTCGGCATGCATCGTTTCGGCTCCTTTGCGTGTCATGCAGTACACTATCCCCGTATCGTTGGGATGAGTGGCTATCAGGCGTGAGATTGTGGATATGCGTTGGGCCTTCCCCGGATCGGGATGCACCTGTAGCTGGATGTTGGGACGGTCAAATGTGCTTACAAACATTTGGTGGTCCTTGCTTAAATTAAGCTGCCGCGCAATGTCCGAACGTGTTATTTTGTCGGCAGTGGCGGTCAGTGCCATAATGGGAATGTCGGGGAAATGCTCTTTGAGGGTTCCAAGCTTGGTGTATTCAGGCCGGAAGTCATGTCCCCATTGTGATATGCAGTGAGCTTCATCAATGGCTATCAGGGATATAGGCATCTCCTGCGACCATTTAGGCAGCTCGGCAAGCAGCCGTTCGGGTGATATGTACAAAAGTTTTATGCGCCCGGCAAACACCTGCTCCATTATGGCTCGGTTGTCGGATTCAGTTTGCATGCTGTTGATGCTGGCTGCCGGAATACCATTGGATATCAGTCCCCGCACTTGGTCCTGCATCAGGGCTATCAGTGGTGACACCACAATGGCGCATCCGTCACTCATTATGGCCGGCAGTTGATAGCATATTGATTTCCCGCCGCCGGTGGGCATTAGCACAAGTGTGTCTTTGCCTTGCATGACACATGTGATGATGTCAAGTTGCAGTGGCCGGAAAGTGCCGTATCCGTAGAACTGCTTCAGCAGTTGTGTGGCGCGATCATGGATTAGTGCTTCAGAAAGCATTCTTCTCCCCGTGGATAGCGTTTATTACGGTGCGTACAATAATTTTAAGGTCCAGCAGGAAGCTCCAATGCTCTATGTACCATACATCATGCTCCACCCTTTGTTCCATCTGCCACAATTGGTCGGTTTGTCCGCGCAGGCCGTTTACCTGTGCCCAACCGGTAATGCCGGGCTTGATAAGGTGGCGCACCATGTATTTGTCAATCAGTCTGCTGTATTCCTCCGTATGCTTGAGCATGTGGGGCCGTGGACCTACTACCGACATGTTGCCCAAAAACACATTTATAAACTGTGGCAGCTCGTCTATATTGGTGCGACGCATAAAATCACCCACTTTGGTTTTGCGGGGATCATGCTCTGTCGCTTGCAGGGAATCGGCCTGGGCATTGACACGCATAGTGCGGAATTTGTAGCATGTAAACTCTTTGCCTTTGTAGCCTGTGCGCTTCTGTTTGAAGAACACCGGACCGGGAGACGATATTTTTATGGCTATCGCTACCGGTATCAGCACGATGGGAAATAAAACCATTGCTACGGTTGAAAAGAGTATGTCAAAGCTGCGTTTGAGCACTCGGTTGCGCATGCGCATCAACGGATTGTGCCTTATTGACATAACCGGCACGGAGCCAAGCGCATACATCTCAAAGTTGCGATTGATGTATCGTGAAATAGGTGGCACATAATAATATTGGGCCACATTGGCATCTGCTACTGCCAATGTGCGCGACAGCGCGTCGGCATTCTCTCCCGGCAGAGTGCAGAATATCTCATTTATCTGATGCTCACGCACAAAGTCATCAAGCAGGCTGATTGGTCCGCGATACATCTCTTGGGGTGTGTCGGGCCGTTTTTCATCATCAAAAAAGCCCATGAATTTATAGCCGAATCCGTTGTCGCTTGATAATTCCTGCATCAGACGTTGGGCGGTGGGATTGGTGCCCACGATTACAGCGCGTGAAAAGTTGCGTCCCTTGCGGCGATACTGTTTGATATACAGGCGCGATACAGTCCACCATAGTGGAAATACGATGAACAGGAGACCGTAGAATTCCGCAAATATCTGCCATGGAATCTGGTCTATCCCCACAAAGTATAGTCCAGAGATGAATATCAGGGCGTGTCCTCCCACGGCCTTAAGTGAGTTCGCCACCACGTTCTCCATCTGGATGGAGCGGGTTTTGTGAGTGTTGCGCAGTGAATAGGCCACAGGCAGATAGGCCATGTTGGCAAGTAACCATACAGTGCGGGCTCTTTCGGCCACAAATTCAGGTTCGAGCCATGCTATGGTAAAGAATACGGCATTGATGATAATGAAATCAATAAAAATCAATATCAGATGAATGTATCTGCCGTATCGGCCTTTTTGGTTTATTACTGTCATAAATTGGTTCTCCGGATGTACACACTATATATTAATGTGAAAAATTTAGACAAGACACACTCCACATGGAGTGTGTCTTGGAGATGTGTCAAAGTTTTGCGTCAATCAGGCTGATCTTGTGCTCAAGCTCTGTCAGATCATCCTTGATGCGCTGTATTTTGCGCTGCAGCTCACGGAGCATAGCCTCTCCGCTTGCTGACTTGGAATTGAAGAATCCAAGGTTGTTTTCATATGTGGCAAGTTCTGATTTGCGTGTTTCATAAGTACGCATCAGTCTGTCACGCTCGCGCATAAGCTTGTTGTTGTCGCCTGCAAGGTCGGATATTGAGCTTTCAAACGATGCCATGCGCGCTTTGGTTTCGTGAATATCGTATTTGTCAAACAGTTCTCCCACTACGGTGCGGTAAGCATCATGCAGCTTATCTTTTTCACGGAACGGTACATGGCCTGTTTCCTGCCATTTTGCTCTCAGAGCATGTATCTGTTTTATTGCTTCATCGCGTTCTGTAGCACAATCCGGCGCATTGAGTGCCTTCAGCTCGGCAATGATTGCCTTTTTTGCTTTCAGGTTGGCCTGCTCTGTTTTGCGCGTGCCGCTCAAAGCCTCTTTCTTGCGGTCAAAGAATGTGTCGCATGCAGTCACAAAGCGTTTCCATACAGCATCGCTCTGCTTTTTCGGTACTGCACCGATAGTTTTCCACTCGGCTTGCAGTGCCACGAGCTGGTCGGTGGTCTTTTTCCAGTCGGTGCTGTCTTTTAACGCTTCTGCCTTTTCGCACAAAGCTGCCTTTTTTGCCAGATTGTCGGCCAAAGAATCCTTCATGCTTTTATAGAAAGCGGATTTGCGTGAGAAGAAGTCGTCACACAGAGCGCGGAAACGGGTAAAGAGTGCGTTATTGAGCTTGCGTGATGCAAAACCGAGTGTTTTCCATTCTGCCTGTGCCTCAAGAATGGTTTTTGTCATTTCATCCCATGCAGCATAAGTGGATGGTGCATTGAAGTCAAGAGCCTCAATACGTTCGCAGATGGCTGTTTTTGCTGCCTCATTCTCTTTTTCGCGGGCTTTGCGCTCTTCAAAGTGAGCCTGATATTTTTTGCTTATTACTGCCGATGCGTCTTTGAATTTGGCCCAGAGATCTTCGCGAAGCTCTTTTGCCACCGGACCTATGTCGCGCCATTTGTCATGGAGGGCCTGAAGACGCTTGAATGCTGTGATTACATCAGGTTCATTGTCCAGCCCCTCTGCCTCGGTAATAAGAAGTTGCTTCTCGGCAAGATTTTTCTTGAAATCATAGTCACGAAGCTCTTTGTTCACTTTCCATTGGTCATAGAAATGCTCCACGGCATCCTGAAATGACTTCCATATTTCGCTTTGCTGTTGGGGAAGCACATCGCCTATCTCCTTGAATTCGGCCTGAAGCTCCTTCACGCGGTTGTAATGGCGGTTGACATTGTCGGTGTCGGCACTCATGGTCATCAGCTCGTCAATAATGGCGCGTTTGCGCTCGTAATTGCGCATGCATTGTGCTTCCTGCTGCATACGGTATTCGGCTTTACGGGCCTTTATGGTGTTGAGGAGGGTTTTGAGTTCTTCCTCAAGTGGGTCAACTATTGTTTCCAACTTCAGCTCTTCGCCTTTGGCCTCAGCTTCGGCTCGCAAGGTTTGCAGCTCATTGTTGTGAAGCTGATAGAATTGCTGTTTCAGTTTCGACACGGTGTCATTGTCTATTTCGGCAACATTCTGTGTGTCGGCAATAGTGCGCAGCAAGGCAAGCAATTCGTCTTTTGTTGCGGGTGCCGGGGTGTCGGTAACGGTTTCGGAAACTTCCACAGCGGTTGTTTCGTCGATGAGGGGGCGGTCTGCGGCAGCGGTTTCAAGCTGTTCAGCAGACTGGTTTTGCAATTCCATAACTTCTATATTATTAGTTAATTCATGAGTATTCGTACCGAAATGAACGGCACTTTATAGGTAAAACGGTGTAAATTTAATAATAAATTTTCAAAACAACTGTTTTTTTAACGCTAAAATGCTGTTTTAACATTCCCGCAATGTTATTTATAAATATAATTGTCAAAAATCGCAGGTTCGGAGCTGTGATTTTGAGGGAATTTGTATTTTTGTGAAATATATGGATTTGCATGATTTTGCCGAACAGATATTTCTGAGCTTGCCTTACGACCCCAATGAGCAGCAGATACAGCTCATCGCGGCTCTTGCGCGGTTCTGTTCCCCCCAAATGCCGAGCGATTCGGTGTTCCTTCTCAACGGTTACGCTGGTACCGGCAAAACTTCGGTCACCGGCGCACTTGTGCAGGCTTTGAGAAATGCGGCTGTTCCTGTGGTGCTTTTGGCTCCTACCGGCAGGGCCGCCAAGGTGTTCGGTAAATTTGCCCGGTTCCCGGCCACAACTATTCACAGGCGTATCTATAGGCAGGCTGCTCCCGGAGGAATGCGTTTTTCAGGCGAGGTGGCCGACAACAACATGCAGGGTGCTGTGTTTATTGTTGATGAGGCTTCAATGATTGGCGACGACTCCGGAAACGCCTCACGCACGAGTTTGCTTGAGGATTTGGTCCATTATGTGTATTCAGGTGTGGACTGCCGCATGATATTGCTCGGTGACACGGCCCAGCTCCCTCCGGTGGGATGCGAGAAAAGTTTGGCCATGGATGCCGATGTGCTTCGCGGTTTCGGGCTGCGGGTTACGCGTGCCGTAATGACAAAAGTGGTGCGGCAGGACGGTCGTTCCGGCATTTTGCGCAATGCCACCTGGTTGCGTAAGGCCATGAGACATGAGCCGCTGCCCCAGCCTCGGCTTGTGGCTGATGACACCACTCCCGATGTGCATGTTGTTGACGGCGAGGATCTTTTGGATATGCTCAGCAAGGTATATAATGAGCGCGGTGCCGCCAATGCTCTTATCATCACGCGCAGCAATAAACGGGCCACGCAGTTTAATTTGGGTGTCCGCAGGGAGATACTCGGCTATGAGGAGGAGCTGTGCATTGACGACAGGCTTCTCGTGGCCAAGAACAATTATTTGTGGAGCGCCAAAGTCAAGGGATTTGATTTCATAGCCAACGGTGACATAGCCACGGTGAGCCGCATACTGGGCATGGAGGTGAAGTATGGACTGCGTTTTGCCAATGTTGTGCTCGTGTTCCCGGACCGCGATGTGGAGGTGGAGTGCAAGATAATGCTTGATGCGCTCACTTCCGATACTCCGGCTCTTGATCCGCAGCGTTTCAATCAACTTTATACCGATATTCTTAACGACCCGGATTTGTTCACCTCGGCCACTCCGATGAATGTAAGGATGAAATTGCTGCGCACCGATCCTTATTTCAACGCTTTGCAGGTAAAATATGCTTATGCCGTCACCTGCCATAAATCGCAGGGTGGCCAGTGGGATTCAGTTTTTGTGGATATGGGTTACATTCCGCCCGAAGCGCAGGGCATGGATTTTTACCGCTGGCTTTATACGGCCACGACCCGTGCCACACGACAGTTGTACTACATCAATCCTCGCATAATGGTCAACGGCAAGATGCCTGACGAATGGTGAGTCAGTGCAGGGTGTCAAGTATTTCAGGGTGATTCATTATGTTGGCAGGGGCACGGTGGGCTGCAAGTTCCGATGCCATGAAGTCCATCACCGGTGCCACGTGGCTGAAATAGCGTCTGTAACCCTTACACAGATAGTTATGGCGTTGGCCGTCGGAGGTGCGGATAAAACGGTTCTTGGGGCATTCTCCGTGACAAGCCTTTTTGTATGGGCAGCTTTTGCATTCCATCGGCAGATTAAGCTGCTTGCGTTCTCCGAACCGCCGTTGGTCATCGCTGTTCATCAGTTCTATGATGGTGTGCTCATGGATGTTGCCGAGTTTGAACTCCGGAAAAGCGAAATGATCACATGAATACAGGTCGCCGTTGTGCTCCATCATTGCTGCATGTCCGCACGATGGCGCCAGCGAGCAGACACCGGGCGTTACGCCTACCCATCCGGCGAGGGTGGCATCAAAAAGTTGCACAAAAATTTCCCCCACATCCTCACGCACCCAGCGGTCAAACACTCTTGTCGCAAATTCACCCCACTCTTCGGGTGTTATGGATTCCGGAGTGAGTTGCCCTGCCACATCGTCAGGTGTACAGAGTTCCCCATTCTTGCTGTCAGCTCTGCGCTCCACCACGGGAGTGAACTGCAGGTATCGGCACCCTATCTGCTTGAAGAAATCATAAAAACGCTCCGGTTCTTTTACATTGATGCTGTTCACTACTGCCATGGCGTTCCATTCCACCCCATATTGCTGTAGCAGCCGTATGGAACGCATCACTGTTTGGTGGGTGGGTTTGCCCAATGCCGTGCGCCGGTATGCGTCGTGAGCTTCAGCCGGTCCGTCTATGGAAATGCCCACAAGCCAGTTATTGCGTTTCAGAAACTCGCACCACCGGGTGTTGAGCAGTGTGCCGTTGGTTTGGATGCAGTTGATTATTGTCCGGTTTTCACCGTACTTGCGTTGCAGCTCCATGGCACGTTCATAAAACTTTATAGGGCGCATCATTGCTTCTCCACCGTGCCAAGTGAACACAATTTCCGGCATTGTCTGAGCTGCTATATATTGTTTTACAAATTCCTCAAGTGTGGCATCGCTCATGAGCTGATTTTCGGAATTGCCGCATGCAAGGGTCTTCTCTTTTTCCAGATAATAGCAATATGAGCAAGCCAGATTGCATGCCGATCCAACAGGTTTCGGCATAACGTACAGCACACTCGCAAAAGGATTCAGGGCTTCTTGTTGCATGATGCAAATATAGTGATTATGGCAGAGGTATGACCGCCCCGAAACATTATTTTGAAAATTTGATGTTGCGTAATATTAAAAAATGCGTACCTTTGTGGCGTTTTTTACCAAAAATAAGACATAATGAAGAATTTTCTATTCGCCATTACGGCCTTGGTGGCTACGATGAGCGCTTATGCCGAGGGGTATCAGATCAACACTCTCAGTGCACGTCAGGAAGGTATGGGACATACCGGTGTAGCATTGAAGCTCGGTGCCGAGAGCATGATTTTTAATCCCGCAGGCCTTTCGTTTTCTGACAAAACACTTGACTTAACCGGAACACTCACTGCTATCAAACCGCTGTCGTCGGCTACTATCAATGGCGTGCGTTATGACAGCCATAATAAAGTCAGCACTCCCATAGCATTCAATGCTGCATTTCGTGTGCGCGACTATCTGCAGCTTGGCATATCGTTTTACACTCCCTATGGCAGTTCCATCAACTGGGGTATGAACTGGCCCGGATCGGTACTTAACCAAAAGGTAAACCTTGCCACTTACACAGTGCAGCCCACGGTGTCATGGCGTATTACTCCGCGATTGTCCGTAGGTGCCGGTTTGATGATTACATGGGGCACAGTGGACCTCAACAAGGGATTGGTGAGTGCCTATGATATTGATAAGGTGCTCCCTGTCGTGGGCATGCTCACAGGTCAGACTTACCCATTGTTCAACGGGGTCACTCCTGCTTCGGTTAATCTTAAGGGTACCGCTGACATGGCTTTTGGCTTCAATGTGGGTGCCATGTTTGATGTGTCCGACAAAGTGACCGTAGGCGCATCCTTCCGTTCCAAAATGCTCATGAAGGTTAAGGGCGGTGAGGCCCACGTGTCGTTTGCCAACGAGGTAGCCAAGAAATTGCTTGAGGACAAGGTCGGCCTCATTGATCAGGCCAACTTCAGCGCTTCCATGCCGCTGCCATACGTACTGGTGTTCGGTGCGTCTTACCATCCTACTGACCGTTGGACGTTTGCTGCCGATATACAGCTGACGGGATGGAAAACCTACCGCCGCCTTGACATTGAGTTCCCCGGAGTGGCAAATGGCTCATTTGATCAGCATATCGACAAGAAATATCGCAATGCTTGGTGTTTCCATATGGGTGCTGAATGGGCCGCTACTCAGAAACTTGATGTACGTGCCGGTTTGATGATTGACCAGACTCCTGTAAACGACAATCATTACAATCCCGAAACTCCGGGAATGACCAAGATTGAACCCACCGTGGGATTGTCGTTCCGTCCCATCAGGCAGCTCAGTGTGGATTTCTCGTTTATGTATGTGGCCGGCCTCGGCAAGAATAACGTACAGGGCAGTTACGAGAATTTCATTGCCAAAGCATTTCCCGCTTTGGGCCTTGAACAAAACCCTGTAGTCAAGGGCGATTATCGCGTGCATGCGTTTGCTCCGTCCATAGGGTTGCGTTATTGTTTCTGAACACGAGTTTATAAAATAGATTGGTTGGTCGCCGGGCTTTGTGATAAAGCTTGGCGACTTTTTTAGCTCCTTCTAAAAATCTTAAAAAAGTTAATTAATAGGTGTTGCTCTAACTTTTGTTCTTTTCCGACGGTTTTAAGTGATATAAGAAACAAAACTAACTTTACTATGGATAGAATAATTAAACTTTCAGATTTGAAACAAGTTGTGGCACAAGCCTACGACAAGTTTAAGGATGAGCAATGCGGCGATGTTGATGCCCGCTTCTTTGATGCCAATACTGATGATTTCGCCATTACGGTAACTCTGACAGATGGCACAGTGGTAGAAGCCGGCAACACTAAGGCCACATTCCCTATGGGTGACATTGCCAAAGTTCCCGTATTGACCACTCTGTTTTCGCAGATGGAGTCCCCTCGTGATGTCATGGACAAGCTCTCCGGCGGATGCATGTGTGGCAAAGGCTCTTGTCCCACAACTCCCAAGCCCCATCATTTGCCCGTAAGCCGTAAGGGTGTGCGTGCTGTAAGCGCCATTCAGCCCACGGGTGACAGCGATGGCAAATTTGATATAATTTCTTCCATGTTGGTAGGCATGGCCGGTTCAAGTCCGGTACTTGATGACAAGCTTTATCAGAAACTCTCTGAGGCCAATCGTGAAGCTGATGTGGAAAACCGTATCGCCGAGGCCGAATATGTGCTTTACGATGAAGCTCCTATCGCCATTGACCTTTATACAAGGCTCACGGCTATGCGTGCCACAACCGGCCAGCTCGCCGCTATGGGTGCCACCATCGCTGCCGATGGTAAAAATCCTGTAAACGGAAGTGAAGTGTTTGATGGCTCTATTTCGCAGCGCATTGTTTCTGCTATGGCCGTTAAAGGCATGCGCAAAAGGTCGCTGCCGTGGCTTGTGATGAGTGGCGTGCCTGCTCAGAGCGGATTCGGTGGCGGTATTGTCGGTGTTGTGCCGGGTGTTATGGGCATTGCGGCATATTCGCCCAAGATTGGTGCCAAAGGTGTGTCGCCTAAAGCGGCCCACGCCATAGCTTTTATTGCCAATCAGCTCGGCATCAATGCTCTTGCAAGCGCTAAAATAAAGATTGAAAAGAACTGAGAATACCTTTGATTCGTTGAGCGGACCGACCTTGTATTTGGGGCCGGCCCGCTTTTTGTTGAAAAAATGCTACCTTTGCACTGTTTTTTAATAACATAGTGTCAGGTGATGGATAATTCTCTCATAGATTCCAGAATCGGATGGCGTGCCGGATTAGTGGCATTGTCACCGGTGGCCTTGTTCCTCTGCTTGTATTTGGTAGTGTCTGTAGTAATAGGGGATTTTTACAAGATGCCTATAGCCGTGGCTCTGGGTGTCGCCTCTATATGGAGCGTGGCCATATATCGCGGGCGGCCGTTGGTGAAGCGCATTGACACCTATTCCGGTGCGGCGGCCAACACGGATATTCTGTATATGATATGGGTGTTCGTGCTCGCGGGAGCATTCGCCATGCTTGCCAAAGGAATAGGTTCGGTTGATGCCACGGTAAATGCCGTGGTAGGGGTGTTCCCTTCGCGTTTTCTCGTGCCCGGAATCTTTTTGGCCTCATGCCTTATATCCATGTCTATCGGCACGAGCGTTGGCACTGTCGTAGCTCTTACGCCGCTTGCCGTGGAGATGGCTCAATACACCCATGGCGGTGTGGCGTGTTTTGTGGCTGCGGTGCTGTCCGGAGCATTTTTCGGTGATAATCTGTCGTTTATATCCGACACTACTATTGCCGCCACTCGTACACAAGGGTGTGGAATGAGAGCGAAATTCCGTGCCAATATTCTCATAGTGCTTCCCGCCGCTCTCATCACATTGCTTATATATATTTTCGGCGGAAATGGTTTATATACGCATCCGGTCACGGAAACATCTGTGCAGTGGGTCCTTATGCTACCTTACCTGCTCATCGTCGTGCTTGCTCTGATGGGTATTAATGTTACCATCGTACTCACCACCGGCATAGTGGTCACATATATCATAGGGCTTTTATATGGCATGGCTCCCATGGATGGTGTCAAATTGCTCGGTGACGGTATTGACTCTATGGGCAACCTTATAATAATTACCCTTATGGCTGCCGGTATGTTGGGCATAGTGAAAGCTCTTGGAGGCATAGATTTTGTGCTCCGGTGTCTCACGCGCCATGTTCACGGCAGTCGTGGCGCTCAGGCTTGTGTCGCCGCTCTCACAGCTATAGTCAATTTGTGTACAGCCAACAATACCGTGGCAATTATAACCGTAGGTCCCATAAGCCGTGAAATCTGTCATCGTTACGGAGTGACGCCGCGCAAGGCAGCCTCTTTGCTTGACACTGCTTCATGCATTATCCAGTGTCTGATTCCCTACGGCGCACAGACCCTCCTTGCTACGGCATTGGCCGGAATCAGCCCGGCGGCTCCGTGGCCGTATCTGTTTTACCCTTGGGTGCTTGCTCTGATGGTAGGCATATCAATAGTGGTGCGCCGAAAATAATTGTATGTTTGCTCGTTACAATTATTTCCTGTAATTTTGCAATTAAATATTATAGAATACAACATATCCCTATGGACTTTATAGAAGAACTTACTTGGCGTGGCATGATTCACCAGATGATGCCCGGCACAGACGAACAGCTCAAAAAAGAGATGACTACGGCATACCTTGGTATTGACCCTACTGCCGACAGTCTTCATATCGGTCACCTTGTTGGAGTCATGATGCTGAAGCATTTTCAGCGTGCTGGCCACAAGCCTATTGCTCTGGTGGGTGGTGCTACCGGCATGATTGGCGACCCTTCAATGAAAAGTCAGGAGCGTAAGCTCCTTGATGAGGAGACTCTGCGCCACAATCAGGAGGCAATCAAAAAACAGCTCTCCAAGTTCCTTGATTTTGACAGCGATGCTCCCAACGCTGCCGAGATGGTCAACAACTACGACTGGATGAAGTCTTTCTCTTTCCTTGATTTTATTCGCGATGTCGGCAAGCATATCACTGTCAATTATATGATGGCTAAGGATTCTGTGAAAAAGCGTCTTTCCGGCGAAAGCCAGCAGGGCATGTCATTCACCGAATTTTCCTATCAGCTCGTGCAGGGCTACGACTTCCTCAATCTTTACCGCGAAAAGAACTGCCGTCTGCAGCTTGGCGGTTCCGATCAGTGGGGCAATATCACTACCGGAACAGAGCTTATCCGACGCACTCTCGGCGGCGAGGCATATGCTCTCACGTGTCCTCTGATAACCAAGGCCGACGGTGGCAAGTTCGGCAAAACCGAAAGCGGCAATGTGTGGCTTGATCCCGCCCGCACATCACCCTACACATTCTATCAGTTCTGGCTCAATGTAAGTGATGCCGATGCCGAAAAATACATCAAGATTTTCACCACCCTCACACGTGAGGAGATAGAAGACCTTGTCGCACAGCAGGCTGCTGATCCCGGTCAGCGTCCTTTGCAGAAGCGTCTTGCCAAGGAACTCACTACTATGGTTCACTCTGAGGCTGACTATCTTACCGCTGTTGAGGCATCTCAGATACTTTTCTCTAACAAAGCCGGCGACACTTTGCGTCGCATTGATGAGCCTACACTGCTTGCGGTGATGGAAGGCGTGCCAAGATTTGAAATTTCGCGTCAGCAGATTGCCGATGGCATCAAGCTTGCCGATCTCCTTACCGAAGCCGCACCAGTGTTCAGCTCCAAGGGTGAAATGCGTAAAATGGTGCAGGGTGGTGGAGTGTCCATCAATAAGGAAAAAGTCACTGACCCGTATGCTGAAACCTCACTTGACATGCTCTTGAATGACAAATACATACTTGCGCAGAAAGGAAAGAAAAATTATTTCCTGCTTATTGCCAAGTAATTTAAGCACGAAAAAATATCGCAAAGGGCATTTTTCCATAGAAAAATGCCCTTTCAATTTGCGCGAAATAAAAACTATGCTTAACTTTGCACCGCTGTAGGGCTGAAAGCCTTCGGCAAAAGGATTGTCTTATGGTGTAATGGTAGCACTGCAGTTTTTGGTTCTGCCTGTCTAGGTTCGAATCCTGGTAAGACAACACTAACAGGTCGCGGATACCGCGACCTGTTTTTTTTGTATGACGCGCATGTCATTCATCTGTGAGGAAAGTGGGTGTCCGAGTGGGAAAAATAGTAAAGTTAGAACGATTACGCCTCCAAGCCTGCTCCCTCAGCTTTTACAATTGCTAAGCTGAAGCGAACCACGTTTATTGTCAATTGTTGCTGTCCTTGAGTTTTATCGGACAGCAATGATTATTTTTAAATTTCACAACCAACGAACTGAAATTCACTCCGTGATGAGCAGAACGGTGCCTGAAATGAATATGGTGGAGGGAATTTCGTGATCAAACGCACGCATGGTTACCTTACCGGTCTCGGTGTCAAGTTCGGCTATATGCATGTGGTAGGTGCGCCCTTGCCACACTATATTGTGTGCGAGAATGCGCTGTATCACAATTGCGATTTCTTTTTGAAACTCTTTACGCGGCTGCGGGCTTCGCGCTGGTGTGCCCCCCATCGTGTGCGGGTAAGCGAAATAGAGTCAATAAACGCCGTTTCTCCCGCCTTCGGTTCATAATATATGTAACCGGCCACATTAAACGGCATGCGTGCCGAATCAAGCACTATCTTGAGCGAATTCCATCCCTCGCCACCCATGCGCGTGGACACATATTCTCTCGTGCCATCGTGATATTCGGCGGTGATGACCGCTTCGGCCATACCCTTGCCGCCCAAAAGTTTTGATCGCAATTCATATGCGTCGCCTTTTTCCCAGTTGCGGTCCGACGGCAGCGAAAAATAAATATAGTTTGAGGGCATGTTCATCCCCAAACGTCTGTAGCGAATATCGCTCCACACATCCACCGAGTCGCCTTCAAACGAAAATGTCTGTCCTGAAAGGTCGGAAGTTGAGGAGCCCGCCTGTTCCTGTGCGGCAACTATTTTGTTGTTAAGTATTTCTGTCACGCGGTCATACACTTCTATGTATTGGTCCATATTGCGGCCATACCACATGAGCGATGAATCCACCTGTTCAGCTGTAACCCCGTGTTTGGCATAGATTGACTGGCGCAGCACACTTCTGGCCGAATCGGTGCCATAGTGGCGAAAATTGTTTTCCACCACGCTTTCGCCTATATGTAAGTCAGCGAGCAATTGCGCCATATCCTCGCGGTTGAGCACTCCTTTGGGGCGTTGCGAGCATCCGGTCAGGCATAACAATATGGCTGCGCCTAATATGCCAAGGAGCTTATTCATCTGTGTCGGACGGTGTTTCGCTATCGGCTTCCGGCGCTTTTAGCGTAGGCTCGGCAAGGAAGCGCGTATAAAACAGCAGCACGAGGATTATTCCCACCGATATTGCGGCATCGGCAAGGTTGAACACCGGCTGAAAAAACAGGAAATGCTCGCCTCCAACCCATGGCATCCATTGTGGCCATGTGAAGCTGAACAGCGGGAAATAAAGCATATCCACCACCCGCCCGTGAAACAGAGTGGCATACCCCCCTTCGGGCGGGAACAGAGTGGCTACCTGCGGCGGAATGGGATTGTTGAAAATCAGCCCGTAAAGCATGCAGTCGATGATGTTGCCTATGGCTCCCGCCGTAATAAGGGCCACGCACACCACGTATCCGGTTTTAACCGTCGTGTTCGTGCGCAGTTTCCACAGATACCATATAAGCCCTATGGCAAGGAATATGCGGAACACCGACAGAAACAGTTTGCTGCCGAGCTCCATGCCAAAAGCCATTCCGTTGTTCTCTATAAAGTATAGCCTGAACCACGAAGTGATTACGTATTCCTCACCTAAATAGAAATGGGTTTTAATCCATATCTTAAGTGCCTGATCAAGTATTATGACAAGGAGTATAACTCCAAGAGCCAACAATCCTTTATGCTGCTTCATAACGATTGGTTAGGTGTGTGGGCACCGCAGGCTTAGTTGCCGCGTTGCTGGTTTTTTGCATCCACACTCATTGTAGCGTGGGGCACTGCGCGCAGGCGTTCCTTGGGAATGAGCTTCCCCGTCACGCGGCATATGCCATAAGTCTTGTTCTCAATGCGCACCAACGCTGCCTGAAGATGCTGAATGAATTTGAGCTGGCGTTCGGCCAAACGGCCTGCCTCCTCTTTGCCAAGTGTGTTGGCACCTTCTTCCAAAATTTTGAAAGTAGGTGATGTGTCGGCTGTGTCATTGCCCTCGGAATTGGTCACATTGGCTTTGAGCATGTCGTAATCCTGTTGGGCTTTTGCCAGTTTTGCAAGTATTATCTCCTTGAACTCTTGCAGTTCCTCATCGGAATATCTTGTTTTTTCATTCATGGTCGTGATGCTTTGATGGTGATAAAATTAGTGTTGTGTTTTACTTTACTAACACTATTTTTACCGGTAGGTTCAGCGAGTCAAGTTCCAGAACTTCCGCATCGGCGTCATCGGCTGCCACCTCACCGATCATAAGGTCATTGGCAAGCACCTGACGGGCTATATAACTGCCATAGGCCTCAAGTGCGGCGCGAGTGTCGGCATCATTGCTCTCGGGCGCAAATGTGAGAATGATTTTGTCGGTTATCTCATAATTGCGGTCCTTGCGTATGTTCTGGATGCGGTTCACAATGTCGCGTGCAAGGCCCTCCATTCTCAGTTCGGGAGTGACGGTTATGTCAAGAGCCACAGTCACATTGCCTTCGCTTGCCACAAGCCATCCGGGAATATCTTCCGACATCACTTCCACATCGCAAAGCTCTATGGTGGCCGGGGTGTCACCGAGTTGCAGTGTTATGCTTCCTTCGCGCTCCAGTGTGGCTATGTCATGCTGGCTCATTGACTGAACGGCGGCTGCCACCTGTTTCATGGCTTTGCCGAATTTCGGGCCAAGTTTCTTGAAGTCAGGTTTCACGCGTTTCACAAGCATGGTGTCATCACCGCTCACAAGTTGCAGCTCCTTCACATTCACTTCGCCCAATATCAGGTCTTTCATCGCCATTATGGATTCGGCTTGCGCTGAATCAATGGCCGGTATCATAATGCGCTGTAGCGGCTGACGCACTTTCAGGTTGGCTTTGCGGCGCAGCGACAGCACGAGCGATGTGATGGTCTGGGCAAGACGCATCCGTTCTTCAAGTTTTTTGTCTATCACTGAGCTGTCAGCTTCGGGGAACATGGCCAGATGCACTGACTGATCTTCGTTGCCGGTCAGGTCGCGATACAGACGGTCGGCGTAGAACGGTGAAATGGGGGCTATCAGGCGCGCCACTGTAACCAGACAGGTATATAATGTCTGATAGGCGGCAAGCTTGTCTGCGTTCATCTCTCCGCCCCAGAAACGCTTGCGGTTGAGGCGCACATACCAGTTGGACAGGTCATCATTGACAAAATCGTTGATGGCGCGGGCTGCGCGTGTAGGCTCATAGTCCGACAATGCTTCGTCAACAGTGGCTACGAGTGTGTTGAGCAGTGATATTATCCACCGGTCTATTTCCGGACGCTCTGCAACGGGAATTTCCGGCATGTCGGGTGTGAAATTATCCACGTTGGCATAGAGCGCAAAGAATGAGTATGTGTTGTGGAGGGTGGCAAACAGCTTGCGCGCTGCTTCCTGCACTCCGGCCGGATCAAATTTCAGATTGTCCCATGGTGCGGAGTTGGCTATCATATACCAGCGCAGTGGGTCTGAACCGTATTTCTCTATCGCTTCAAACGGATTTACGGCATTGCCAAGGCGTTTTGACATCTTGTCGCCGTTCTTGTCCAGTACGAGACCATTGGAAATCACGGTCTTATAAGCACGTGAGTCAAATACCATTCCGGCTATGGCATGAAGGGTGTAGAACCATCCGCGTGTCTGGTCAACGCCCTCGGCTATGAAGTTGGCGGGGAACAGTTCGCCTGAATCTATCCCTTCCTTGTTCTCAAACGGATAGTGCTGCTGAGCATAAGGCATTGAGCCGGAATCAAACCACACATCCACAAGGTCGGTTTCGCGGCGCATCGGCTTGCCCGACGGAGACAAGAGCACTATGTCATCTATATACGGGCGGTGCAGGTCTATCTTTTCATAATTCTCCTTGGAGTAATCTCCGGGCACAAATCCGCGTTCTTTGTACGGATTTGACTGCATAACGCCCGCTTCCACCGCACGCTCTATCTCGTTGTACAGTGTTTCCACGGAGTCTATGCAAATC
>HF985636.1:57547-61871 GCA_000431155.1 Bacteroides sp. CAG:927 | reverse complement strand
ATCCTCGGTGCGCCAGATGGGGAGGGGAGTACCCCAGTAACGGGAACGCGAAAGATTCCAGTCCTGAAGGTTTTCAAGCCATTTGCCAAAACGGCCCGAGCCGGTGCTCTGGGGTTTCCATTTGATGGTGTTGTTAAGCTCCATCAGGCGTTCGCGCACGGCGGTGGTGCGTATAAACCAGCTGTCAAGCGGATAGTAAAGCACCGGTTTGTCTGTACGCCAGCAATGAGGATAGCTGTGGGTATGTTTCTCGATTTTGAATACCTTGTTATTCTGTTTGAGCCACATGCATATTTCCACATCCAGAGTCTCGTCGCCCGGCTGTTTTGTGGAGTCATAAGCATTTTTCACATATTTGCCCTGCCACGGAGTGTATGCTTCCACATCCACCATCTTGGCCACAAATTCAGGGTCAAGCTCGTCAAGCAGATAGAATCGGCCTTTCATGTCCACCATCGGGCGGATATTTCCGTCACGGTCTATCATGTGCAGCGGCGGTATGTTGTTCTGCTTTGACACGCGCAGGTCGTCGGCACCGAATGTGCCGGCAATATGTACTATGCCTGTACCATCGTCGGTTGTCACGTAATCACCGGGAATCACGCGGAAAGCTCCTTCTCCGGGATTGACCCACGGAATAAGTTGCTCGTAATGCATGCCGGTGAGTTCTGAACCTTTATAGTGGCCCACAATTTCAAACGGTATCAGCTTGTCACCCTTTTTGTACTCTTCCAGTGGCAGTTCGGCTGCCTTTGCCGAGAAGAACGAGCCCATGAGAGCATTGGCGAGCACCACTGTAATCTTTTCACCAGAATAAGGATTGTAGGTGCGCACCACGTTATAATCTATCCCGGGGCCTACTGCCAAGGCCGTATTGCTCGGAAGTGTCCAGGGTGTGGTGGTCCATGCAAGGAAATATGGGTTGCCCCATCCGGTCATATCCGGTTTGGGGTCAGTGATCAGGAACTGTGCCACACAGGTGGTGTCCTTAACATCACGGTAGCATCCGGGCTGATTCAGCTCATGGGAGCTTAGACCCGTGCCCGCTGCCGGTGAATAAGGCTGGATAGTGTACCCTTTGTATAGGAATTTTTTGTCATACAGCTGTTTGAGCAACCACCATACCGATTCGATATATCTGTTGTCGTAGGTGATGTAAGGATTTTCCATATCCACCCAATAGCCCATTGAGTTGGTCAGAGTCTCCCACTCCTTGGTGTATTTCATCACCTCGTGGCGGCATGCGGCGTTGTAATCGTCCACAGATATCTTTTTGCCGATGTCTTCTTTGGTTATGCCGAGGCTCTTTTCCACGCCCAGCTCCACAGGCAGTCCGTGAGTGTCCCATCCGGCCTTGCGCTTCACATGAAATCCCTTCATGGTTTTGTAACGGCAGAATATATCTTTGATGGTACGGGCCATGACATGGTGTATGCCGGGCATGCCGTTGGCGCTTGGGGGGCCCTCATAGAACACAAACGAGGGGCATCCCTCACGTTCTTTCATACTCTGCTCGAATAGAGCCTTTGCATTCCATTCAGCAAGCATCTGCTTGTTGATGTCGGAGAGGTTGAATTTATCGTAGATAGGAAAATTCTTTTTCATCGCTGTGATTTGGCAAATTTTCTGCAAAAGTACATAAAAGACAGCATATTTGCACACCCTCAGTACAAAAAATTGCAAATCCTCAGCCTACGCCCCGACTGTGTGCAACGCCACTGATTTTTATGGCCTTTTAGGGCAGGGGGTTATTGCTGCGAAGGCTCCGCAGGCAGTAACGCCGGCAGCAAATTGATGCGCATGGCAGAGGTGATGAGCCGTGTCTCGCCTTTTCGTCCGTTTGTATAGGTGATTTCGGCGGTTATCTCTTGCTCCTCGTTGTCTTTTGCCATTGGAAACATTGATCTTGCTATGATTACTTCGCCATTGTTGGTGTAAGGCAGTCTGACCACACGTTTGCCGGTAGCTGTGGGCACCGACATCTCAAAATAGTTGTTGTCATCAAGCCGCCATCCCGAGGCAATCGTTATGGTGTCCAGCAGTTCCTGTGGTTTGCCGTTCACTCCTTCAAATGCCTGTTTGTGGTCGGCCAGAGATGTGCAGTTGGCTCGTGACGACAGTTTGCCCAATCCGGCCACTAACGTGCGCATGCGGGCCGGTTTGGTATTGCCGGCGGCACGCAGGTTTATAGGCTCGTTGTGTGAGCTCATGACCCGCATGGCCTGTGATCCCGATGCCCAATATATCACCGAACCGTCGGTGAATTTGTCTCCCACACCCAGATCCTTGTCATTTATGCGTATTGTCGGAGTGTTGAGCTTCTTTATTATATATGTTTCAGCATGAAGTGGCTGGAGCATCGCTAAGCTTGTTGCGGCTGCGGCTACGAACATTAGTTTTGCGAAGTTTGACATAGATTACGATGTTTTTGAGAATAGTAAAAATAACGGTAGGGATAAAAAGGTATATTATAATGGATGTGAATATGTAGCATAGGGCTGACACCGCACACAGAAAGGCGCTTATGCCGGCAAGTGACCATATCACCATCGCTGCTCCGCGAGGCCGGAGCATGTATAGGAATCTGCGTCCGGATTTGCTTGGAAGCAGACTGCGCATCAGTTTGATGCGCATGCGATGAGGCATGAATGTCTGCATCACCGAGCGGCCTCGCAGTATGTATATGGTAATCAGCAGGTACAGTATGAACAGGAATAGTATCTCAGAATAGGATATGATGTGGTCATTGTTGAGCAATGCGCACAATGCATTGTAATTGATTACTGCGCCGGGCATACTCCCAAGGTACGTGGAATGATTGTCCGACCCCGAGAAATCGCCTATCACAATTATCTTGTCCTTGGCTTTTTCCGCAAGATCCATATCCAGAATGTCGGATCCCAGATTGTAATATACTCGCCGGGTGCCGGATATGCTGCCGGTGCCGGAATTTATGTCCAGTGAGTCTATTGGCACTACGCCTTCGGAATATATGCGCACCGGAAATTTCAGTTCCACGCATTTGCGGCACAAGTGATTGCCCGAAGTGTATATCGGACCGTGGGGTGTCATGGTGCGACCGGTGATTTCATGATACGCCTTGAGGGGCATTGACGGATTGCCGTTTTTGTAAAACTCGTATTTCACGAAATTTGATTCCACAAAATTTACGGCATAGTCGCAGTAGCCCGCTTTTTCAAACAATCGTGCGTCAACCGGTTCTTCCCCCTCGTGCATCGGGATTACCATCCTTGGTGTCATGGCAATTGCTTCATACAGCGAATCATCAAGTTCCGGCGAATCCACATTTGGTTCAAACCTCACATCGCACAGTATATATTTGTAAGTAGGGTTCTCCGATAACCGTTCAAAAAACTTTATGAGCAATTTGCGGTCCGTGATCGGTACCACTCCCGCCGGAAAATCCGGTTGCAGCTCATCATAATGGTTCACCAGCTCTCGGTCATAGGCTATATTGACAAGAAGCACGTCGTCAGGCACTTTGTCACATGCCCCGGTGATAGCGGTCTTGGCTATCTCGTAGCGTTGTGCCATGTTTGCGCTTCCCAACAGTGAATGTGGGGTGTTGTCATAAATGTAGCACAGCACCATTAGCACCGTTGTGATTAATATCCCCATTGCGAGCAGTGGGGCATGACGGTGCAGAGAACGCAACAGTGGCGACAGAGCCAAAAGCACTCTTTTGTATAATCCCTTTATGTAGGTTGTAAATTTATTCATTTGTCTGTCGGCGGTTTATATGGCATCAAGCAGCACGAATGCGGCCCAGAAATGGGGGTTGTCATAAGGATGTTCTTCAGGCGTGAAGTCATCCACAAACGTGGGGTCAAACATCTCGTCATTATCAAATGTTTCCGGTTGCGGAGTGTACTCCCTGAGATATTTTTGTGCTTCATTAAGTGCCGAGGATTTGGACATGCCGTTGCATATATTGGCATAGAATCGGTTCATGAGAAGTCGCGTTGCTGTGTCATCCACTTTCCACAGGCTCATAAGCAGCGATTTTGCGCCCGCTTTCTTGAATCCGCGTTGCAGTCCGAACACTCCTTCGCCCGTCACATCGCCAAGTGCGGTCTGGCAGGCTGACAATACGGCAAGGTCAAGTCCGCGCAGGTCAAGCTGGGCTATTTCCATGGCTGTAAGCACTCCGTCATTGGCCCTGTCCGAGTCTCCGCGTCCCAGCAACGTGGGCGCTGCCCCGTATAGCATTAGTCCCGAACGCCGCAGCATGTTCTCTTCACCATGACTCTCGCCCGGTGCAACGGTAGTGAATATGTCACTTGCCTGATAGTCGGCATCCTCT
>HF985636.1:45575-57512 GCA_000431155.1 Bacteroides sp. CAG:927 | reverse complement strand
ATATGCAGAATCCGTGTGTAGCTATATGGAGCAGTGAGGTGCGTTTGCCACTCATGTCGCGAATGGCCTTTTCGGTGCCTTCGGAGCCTGTGAGGAGCGTCACCCCGTTTCCGCGTTCTTGCAGTTGACGGTATATGTCGTTGGCTTCAATGAGGGTCTGGGGCAGGTCGTATGGTGACGGTGTGCCGTCGGTGTTGTATTCAAGTCCGCCCACAACGCTTGCCAATGAGCCTTTAGGTGAGTCCACACGGCGTGCAAGCTGGCGTGTTGAGGACAATCGGTGCAACTCCCATCGTGCCCCTATCAGGGTCCCGGGATTGGCAAAATCCGGAAGATATTCTATGGGCAAGCTGTACAGTTCTCCGGCCGGAGCAAAATACACCGTGCTTACATCGGCAGGCAGGTGTGAGGCCACAGGCTCCCAAAGCAGGCGGCTCAGCTCGTTTCTGTTGTTGCGCATGGCATTGATTTGCGATGCCGTTGCTATCTCGATGTATTGTGGAACTGTGTCCCTCGGCGTTACCACAAATGCAAAATAACGCGGATTGGCACTGTTCCCGAACGATACAAACTCTATCGCTGCTTCGTTTGGACTCATGGCATTGCGCACAGCCGAAGCTGGAATGCTCAGATTGGCCGTATAATCGCCATATTCGCTTGACGCGCTTACAAGTTGTCGCTCAAGCATATTGGCTGCCTGTTCAAGCGAATCGGTAAGCTCAAGCTGGGGCGTGGTGCCCGGAGCCGAGGACCGTTCATAAATGTCGTTAAGTTTTGCTCTTATCCCTTGCAGTCGTGTGTACAGAAGGTCAATGTCGCTTGACGCTGCTTCCGCAATCAGATCTTTTAGATTACATTCGCTGTTGAGCATCAATCCCTTGGCAAAAATTGTGCCCTCATAGGCGGCCGATATCAGTTCGGGTGACGGAAATTCCGATGCATAATTGAGTATGTCCTGACGATACCAGTTGTTCCATGCGTTCCAGTATGATGAGCGCTCGGCTGCCGGAAGTGATATGAACTGGCGGCGAAGCATGTCGGTAAGCAGCCGTGTGCTTTCAACGGCGCGTGCCGTCAGTCTTTCTTGCTCTCCTTCAATAGACGAAAGCATGAAGCAATGATTGACTGTGGCATGCAGATATTCCGGATGGCTTGTGCCGAGCGACGCCTTGCGTATGGCTATTGATTGGTCTATGAGGGTCAGGGCTTCATTCTCTCTCCCCACGTTAAGCAGGTACACACTTTGGTTGTTGAGCAGATTCGCGAATTCCGGCGTGGTGTCAAGTCCGTTCTCTTTGAATATGCTTATGGCCTCGTTGCCGATTGGCGCGGCTTGTTCGGCATTTCCCAGCGAATATGTGTTTGATGCCACATTGTTGAGGATACGGGCATATTCCGGTGACCGTTTTCCGCAGCTTTCTGCCGCAAGGTGCAATGCTCGTTGGCTGAGTGAGTCAACCTTCGCTGCATCCTTGGAATTGGCATAAAACAATGCCATATTGTTAAGTGCCGTGGCCAGATTGATGGTGTCGTTGAGCTGTTCGTATATTTCGGCTGCTTTTGATGCGTATTTTATTGCAAAATCATTGTTGTGTACAAGAGCGTAGTATCCTGCAAGGTCGCTCAGGGCGTTGGCATGCTGCTTGCTCCCTTTTGCTGATGTATGCTCAAGCATATCCAGTGCTGCGGAGCTTAGACGCAACGCTTCTGCATGGTTCCCTGCCATTTGCTGATGCGATGCCGCCTCCATTAGCTTTTCTGCCTCTTCCGGTGTCATCTCCTTTGATTCTGTCATTTTCTTGGCAACCGTTGTGCTCAGACGGGATGCTTCATCGTAATGACCGGCTTTGGAGTGCAGCACGGCAAGCTGGCTTATGGCATTGTTGCGTGTGGCATCATCAATATTGGAGGAATTGTATATCTCTGTCACTTGTTCTTGAACGGCAATGGCTTGTGCCATCTGTTTGTCAAGTGACAGCAGGTTGGCAAGCAGCTCCAGTTGCGTGGCATATTGCTGACTCTTCGCTCCCCATATTCGGGCGTTAAGCTCGGCCAGCTCTTTCTGTGCTTTTGCTCCTTGGGAATAGTCGGACACATCAGTGCAATACTTCACGAGCAGGGTCAGCCCATTGGTGTAGTCTTCTTCGGTTGGAAGTATGATGCGTTTCAGCACATCAAGTCCTCGCCGCTGGTACGATATTGCCAAAGGACTGTTGTGGCATTTGGCAGCATACAGGGCTGCGTTGGCAAGGGCCGTGGAGTAGTTTTTGTGTATCGTGTCTCCGGAGACACTGTAAAGTTCTATGATGCGTTGCTCCGTGGCAAGTGCCCCGGAATTATTCTCGGCGCGAAACTGATAGGCCGCAAGGTTGTTGAGGCCGTCCATGAGGTCAAATCGTGACACATTTTGACATTCTGCAAGAATATCGTTTGCTTTGCTTTGGGCTTCTGATGCAGCCGTGTAGTTGGCAAGGACGGCATGTATTGATGCCAGTTTGCTGAGTGCGTTCGCATGTTTGGGCTGTTTCTTTGCCGTCTTTTCGCATATTTTCACGGCTTCTGTCTGAGCTTTGACCGCATCTTTGTTTTTCCCGCCTTTCAGATAATAGATACTCAGATTGTGATATGCTGACGGGAGCGAAGCATAATCTTTTGATTTTACTTGCTCCACCACTGCTATTGATTTTTGTTGCAAGGCCGCTGCTTCATCATAACGCTCAAGCCCGTATAAGGCTTGGGCCTCTCCGGCCAGCAGGTTGGCATACTGTAGTGAACTGGTTTTGTCATTTGATTCAGCATTTTCCTTTAGGCGTTTGCACAACGATCTTGCCTGCTCAAATTGGCCGTTGGCATTAAACAGCAGTGCCATCTGCCATGCGCAGTCCTCGTACTCTACCGGCATGACGTGTAGCGTATCCCATATTGCCAAAGCCTTAGTGCCCGATTCTATGGCTTTTGAAGTGTCGGTTTTGCGCATATGGGCCAACGACAGTCGTGCCATTGTCACGGCTTTGTCAAAATTCACAGGGGGAAGTACCTTGTTTTGTATTCCCAATGCGGTAGTTGCAAATGCTATGGCATCGTTCTGGTCGCTTTGCGTGCGCGATGTGGCAGCCGCCAGCAGACTGAGTGCTGAGGCATATTCCGCCGACTGTTTGGCCCCGGCGGCATCAAGCATGCTCACTGCTTTGTTGGTAAGGTCCTTGGTTTGCGTGTATTCGCCCAATAAAAAATGGGTGTAAGCCAGGTTGCTCAATATTTTGCTCTCGGCGGTTACATTTTTGTCGTTTTGTTCCGAGTAAAGTTCAAGTGCCTTGACGGCATCATTTTTCGCATACGAATAATTTGCCCGCCGGGCGTTGTAGTAGGCCGCATCGCTCAGTGCTATGGCATAGAGGGGGCCGGGTGTTGTATAAAGTCTTTTGTACATTCCGGCCGAATTGTTGGCATTTTTCCATGCCTGTTCCCAATCGCCGCAGGCTGCATATGCATGCGCAAGACTCAGCATGGCTTTTGCCTTATATTCGTGGTCTTCTATGATTTCTTTTTTGAGCATTCTCACATTCTGCTCCCCAAGCTCGGTTGCCTTATCGTATAATCCTTGCGCCACAGCGTTTTGTGCTGTGAAAATTAAAGAATCACTTGATATTAATAAATTCCTGAGATTTGTGCCGCCTTTAGCGGCGTTTGCCGCTGACAGCAAGATGATTGTGAATAAAAATATAAAGTGTTTCTTCATGCAGTCTGACCGAAATGGCATATGAATGTGTAAATGATTGTATTGCGCAAATTTACATATTAATTCCTAATCCGCAAAATCAACTTCCGGCACTGTTATTCTGCTGTTGTAGGAGCCGGTTCTTGTGGTTCGGCAGGGGTGGTTTTTGTGGTGTCTGCAGTTTGCGTTTTTTTGCGTGTAAGCCACCTTCGGATTGGTTTGAGAAACGATAATATATCGTCAAAATCACGTTTGAACACTACCCCCACGCCTTGGGTAGTGAGTGCGCTTTTCACATAATAGTTCTGGTCGTTGTAGCGGTTATATGCCTTAAGACGGATTGAGCCGGAACGGTTGAGAAAGTATTCTATGTCAAAATCGCCGATAAATGAGTTGTTGTTAAGAGTGTTGTCTCTGTACCCTAAATTACCGTTCAGCAGCAGTCGGTTGTTGAGCAGATGGCTTGACAATGCCACATCAAACTGCACATCGCTGAAATCTCCTCGGTCGCTGCGCAGGTTGGGTGCAATATTCCAATTGTCGCTCAGCTGCCCGAGTATGTTTCCGAGTTGTGATGATAGTGTGCTGGATGCCACCGACACCAGTTCATTGCCCTTTGTCGCGCTCACATAATCGGGCGTGTAAAAACGGTTGAGTGCCAGCAGATATATGATCTGACGGTTCATCATTTCGTCCGTGCTGATAATTGACCGCACCTTGCGAACCACATCCGATGTCAGAGTGGGAAACTCAAGATCAAAATTAATGTCCGGCTGACGCATGTCGCCTGTTACCAGCAGCATAGCGTGGACGGGCACCGAGGTGCGGTTGAGGTCCTTGTCCTCAAGGAACGATTCGTCAAGATCGCTCAGGTTGGCATTTACGTTGTACGATGCCTTGATGTCAAGCTGGGCCGCGTATGGATCCCCGTGGAACACTATTGAGCTTCCTTCCCTGATGGTAAAAGGTTTGATGATAATGTCCTGAAGTGTGAAATTGTAGCTTCCACGGTCAAGGGTATATGTGCCGTACATGTGCAGGTCTTCATTGGCTGAATTATAGCTCATGCGCAGGTTGCCTTGGCCGAATGCTCGTATTTTGTCTCCACCCACTGGGTCCATTACCAGAATCACCTCGGCCTGTGGGGTCACGTCCACCGATATGTTCATATTGTATATGGTAGGTGCCGATTGTTCCACCGACTGTGCTATACGTTTTTTCAGCTGTTTCACCACCGCGTCATATCCGTGGTTGGCTATGGAATCTTTGCGGGCTTGGTCTTTATCGCGGAATGTTATAAATGTGTAGTCATTGGCAACTTTGACATCAGACAGTACGAATGTGAACGTGGATTTTGGCGCGGTTCTCATGTTCACACCTATATTTACTATGCCGGGGCGTCCCGTTACAGACGCCGATCCGTTGCCGTAGATTGTTCCGAACCAGTTTGTCTCCGTGTTTTCAGGCACATCATATACCAGCATGTTGCTCGCATCGGTGATGGAGAAGTTGAAACTCGGGCTTTTGAAGAATTCGTGTTTAAGCCATCCGTTCAATTGTGCCGTATTTCCGTATATGTCGTGGAGCGTCAGATTGCGCAGGTCTATTCGTCCGGGAGTCAGGCTCACCTTGCCCGAAGTCGTGTAGGTGGTGTTGGTGAATCCGAGTTTGAGACTCACGTCCTCGCCATATACATCTCCTACCATGTCTATCAGCTTGAAGGTTCCCCACAGCCGGGCCTCGCCGCTTGCATAACCGCTTATATTGTCGGCAAAGGCCGACATGAAAGGTCTCAGAAATCCTATGGGCAGTTTGTCGGCTTTGAAATGGAAGTCCAGGGAATCGCATGTAGGCAGAATTCTGCCGTCCACATACGAATGTTTGCCCGATTCTTCGGTCACATCTGCCTTAAGCGTTATGGTCTTGGTTTCAGGTACCCACTCTGACCGTATGTGCGTGTCGCCCAAAACAGTGCCGTTATAGCTGAAACGCTTTACATGCAGGTCCGGTGTGTATGCTCTTGGCAGTTTTGTAAACAGGTCTGTGGCATAGAAACGCCCGGTGGCATTTCCGCCAAACATGGCTGCCTCTATGCCCAGTGTCTCAAACACATAGTCAAGGTTCACATCATCCAGATTGAGCAGAACGGTGTCCGTCGGATTGGTGGAGGCAATACCGCTGGCAGTGATGTATTGGCCGTCGTGACCTACGCGGAAATCCTTGATTTCTGCCCGTTTGCCGTATATATCTATGCGTGCGGGCGAGATGTGCCATGCTGTGTCGTTGAAAACCACATTGCCGGGATTGATATGCAGGGTAGTGGCGATACCTCCGTTGGGCACTGTGTCCGGACGGCTGAATTCTGCTGTAAGGTTCACATTCCCCTTGAATGTGCGTTCTCTCCTCACATTCCACATCATTTGTGTGTCAAGACGGTCATTGCCGCCGTTGGCGTTCAGGCTCAGAATCATGTCGCCTTTCTTGGTGGGCATCTGCGTAGTGCACCACAGTGTGGCGGGAGCGGTGCTCATGGAGTCGCCGCTGAAATCAAACCTCACCGATGTGTTTTCTATCAGCTTGTCTTTTTGCTGTAGATAAGGGGCATCTACATTTAGGCTGAGTTTACGCCCGATAGTGCTCACATTGCCATTGATTTCTATCGGATATATCACTGACACAGGCAGTTTCACAAGTTGGGCAATCGGGTCTGTATCCAATAGTGTTATTTTGTAATCAAAATTGTTGACTGCGAGTTCCGGTGCATACACATTATATGCGGCTTCATGGGGGAACAATGCGGGAAATTCTTTGGCAATCATGGCTTTGACGCTTTTCACCAAAGTGCTCAGCTTATATTCGCCGTTCATTTGGGCTGTGAGTATCGGACTGTGAACGGTTATTGTGTCAGGTGCGTCGGCATGCACCACGGATATTGCCATAATGGAGTCTATGGCTATGCCGTGACCTTGGTCGTTCAGGAAATCTATATTGCGCAATGCCACCTCTCCGGCTATATCGTCCACGGATGTGCCGCACAGTTGTGCTGTTCCCGAAGCCGACAGTGAATACCCCTCGTATTTGGGCAGTGCGCCGAGATTGGCAAGATTGATGTCGTCTATATCCAGCTCCATGCGCAGAGATTTGAGCGTTTTGTTTGCATCAAACTCTCCGTAGGCATACAGGTCCAGCCCGGGCGTGTCGCTCTCTATGTTTCCGGAATATTTAGTGCCGTCAATTTCCACATCGGCGGTAATATCCTGATATGTGTGACCGCGATAGGTTATGTTGTTTAAGAATGCTTCTACCGAGCCTTTGGGCATCCCGTTTTGCAATGCTATGTCAAATTTTGCCTGCATATCCACATTGCCTGTTTGGGCTGCCGCACCTCCAAACGGCTGCAACATTGTAGCGGCTTGAAAATCCTTAATTTCCAGATTGCCTTTAAATGCTGTGACTTTCGCTTTGGAACGGTTCATCTCCACCTCCATGTTTATGGTTCCGGGGGATGTGGTGAGGGTCGCTGCAACATTGGCTCGCGAAGGCGTTCCGTGTGCTTCAGCCGTAAGCTTCATGATGCCGAGTGCGTTTGCCATGTCAGTAACTTTGCTGCCCAACGGCTTTACGGTGGTGATGGTTGCTGTCAGTTCCGGCGCGGATGTGGTTAATGTAAGGTCCGGTATGTCTGCTTCTATCTCTTTCTCCATTTGCCCGATACCTGTCACTGTACCGTGGGCCTTCAAATCAAACATCGGTTTTTGGCACATCAGCTCAAGTCGCTTCATTTCAAAATGCCGGGGTGTCCCTTCCACATGCAGGCTTATGTCGGCATTGAAATCCAGATTCTCCAACATCGGTACGGCCCATGCCATATCGGCAGGATTGATGTGGCTTCCTTGCTGCAATTCAAGATTCAGAGGAATGGTTGGCCAGTTTTTTGACAGCCATTCGGTGGACTTATATCTTACTGCAATGTCACTGAACGAGAGTTGGGTGCGTGGAAGTCGCAGTTCCAGTCCACTGACATCCACTCCTCCTGATGTGATGTGAAACAGTCCGTTCAGGTCTGTAAGTTGCAGGCCGCTGCGCTCCGACAAGGCAAGCCGGCGCAGGTCTATTATAAAGTCATCATTTTTGAGCTGTGGCAAATTCACATCGGCACGCAGTCGGCTTATTGACAAATGATTCGGGTCAATACCTTTCTCCTTGCGCGGTGCTGACAGCACATCATAGCTCACCGAGCAGTTGCGTATCACCACAGTGCGAATGGCAATGTTGAACTGTGTGGGCGGTTTGTTTTTGTCCTTGGGCGCAAGTGCGGTGATGAGAGGTTGGATATTTAGCGGCGTGCCGGCGGAATCACGTTTGATGCGGGCATCCAGCCCCAATACCTCGGCATAGTTTAGAACTATGCGGCGTTTCACAAAAAAATCAAAGAGATTTATACCGGCTCCTACGCGGTCCACGGCAATAGCCGTGTCGCCCAAAGAGTCTTGCACGGCTATGTGATGAAGCGTTACTCTGTTGAACGGTGATATGGCCACTGCGTTCACATTCACGCGCATGTCAAGCAATGTGGTCAGTTCGCGTTCAACCCTGTGGCATATGCCGCGTTGCACCCCGGGCAACGACAGCAGCACATAAGCCGACACCGGCACTAAAAAGGCAAGTGCCAGAAGTGTGACTAATATCGCGCGAACTATTTTATATATCTTTTTCAAAATCTTATACTGATTTTTTACGGTTAATAGGGGTCAACATCATAATACACCACTGCGGTGCGTATAGCGCTGTTGCGCGCCTCATGCATTTCTATAAGGGTGTTGCGCAGTATCTCCTTGACCTTTTTCATTGAGGCGTTAAGCTCCACTTTGAGCATAATCTTGCGGATGAAAAAAGATTGTACCCTTCCCACATGAGGCTCTTCCGGCCCTAACACACGGTTGCCGAACAGTTCACGGAGACGCTTTCCGTATGCCACTCCCAGTGAGTCGGCTTCGCGTGGGTCGCGATGCTTTATATAAATGCAAATCAGCCTTGTGAACGGCGGATAGAGGTATCGTTGTCTCTCGGTTATTTCCTCGGAATAAAAACCCTTGTAGTCGTGAGCGGCCACATGCTCCAGTACCGGATGCATCGGTTGCCGTGTCTGGATTATGACTTCGCCTTTCCCTTCACGGCGTCCGGCACGCCCGGCAAGTTGCTCCATCATGTTGAATGCCCGCTCCGATGCCCTGAAATCCGGCATATTCAGCATGCCGTCAGCGTCCACTATGCCCACTACCTTTACATTTCCGAAATCAAGCCCTTTTGATACCATCTGTGTGCCGACAAGTATTCTGGCTTTCCCCTCCGAAAAATTTCTGATTATTGATGCATAGCCATCCTTGTTGCGCGTGGTGTCAAGGTCCATACGCAATATCGGTGTGTCGGGAAACGCCGATTCCACTTCGTCTTCCACTCTTTCGGTGCCGTATCCCACTACTTCTATTCCCGGTTCTTTGCAGGCCGGGCATACAGTGGGAAGCGGATATATGTTGCCGCAATAATGGCATACGAGTTTGTCTATGCGCCGGTGATAGGTCAGGGCCACATCACAGCATTCACATTTTGGTGTCCATCCGCACATCTTGCACACTGCACGCGGGGCAAATCCGCGCCGGTTGAGAAACAATATCGCCTGTCCTTTGCCGGTGGAGGTCACATTCATGACCTTTTGTGCGAGTTCGCGGCTAAAAATGCCCTGCATCTCACCTCGGCGGCGTGCGCGGGTTGAATCCACTATCTTTATGTCCGGCAACTCGGCATTACCAAATCTTTCGGTAAGTTCCACAAGCCCGTATCGTCCTGATGTGGCTTTGTAATAGGTGTCTATGGCAGGTGTGGCGCTTCCGAGCAAAGTTTTGGCTCCGTGCATTCTGGCAAGCACCATTGCCACATCTCTGCCGTTGTAGCGGGGTGCCGGGTCTGTCTGTTTGTAGCTCGATTCATGCTCTTCGTCCACTATCACAAGCCCCAGCGAGGAGAATGGCAAAAATAGCGATGAGCGGGCACCTATCACCACACATGCTTCGCCACTTTCAAGCAGCCGTTTCCATATGTCCACCCGCTCGTTGTCAGAGAATTTGGAATGATATACCACCACTTTTTCTCCAAACACTTTCTGCAAACGGTCTGTCAGCTGGGTGGTAAGTGCTATTTCAGGAACAAGATACAGCACCTGTCTGCCTTGTCGCAGCACGTAATCTATCAGGTGACAATAAATTTCAGTTTTGCCGCTTGATGTCACTCCGTGCAGCAATGTCACATCGTGTTCCATCCATGAGCGGTGAATCTGATCCAGTGCTACGGATTGCGGATTTGATAATTCGGGCATTTTGCCGCTGGGCAATCCGTTGTATTTGAATCTGTTTACCTCACGGATGTATTCTTCCACTATCTTCTTTTCGGCAAGTGCCTTGATTATTGCGGGTGTCACCATGGCACGTTCTGCAAGCTCTTCGCGTGTCACTTCGCGCAGGGGAGTGCCTTGTCGTGTGAATCCTGTAAGTTCAAGCATGGCCATGAATGCCTTCTCTTGCTTGCGGGCTCCTTTCACAGCCGAAAACGCTTCCTCAAGTCCTTGATTGTCTCCTCTCTCAATAGCAAGCTTCACATAGCGCACTTTTTGCGAACGGTAGCGTTCCACAAGCTTTTCTGATATTACGACGGCTCCTTTTTCAAGCAGTCTGGAGGCTATTGCCCCCACGTTTGAAATTCCGGTCACTTTCTGTATCTCGCCCACGCTCATGCTCTTTCCTTCATGCTGGAGCACGGCAAGAACCATTACCTCGCGCTCTGACAGACGATCGGCCGAATTTTCTTCAAAATCCTCTGCTCGCTCAATAAATGTCTCGCTCTCCACTTTCAGGCCCGCAGGCATGGCAGCTTTGAACACCTCGCCGGTGGAGCAAAGATAGTAGTCGGCTATCCATTCCCACAGTTGTAGTTGAGGCCGTTTTATGATTGGATTCCGGTCAAGAAGCTGCGCAATGGGTTTCACTTCAAAATTGCCCGGCGCACTATGACCGAGCGCCGTTACGATACCGGTATAGAATTTTTTTGCACCGAAAGGCACAACTACCCTATGTCCCGGGGATATGGTTTTGGCCATCTCCGGGGGCACACTGTAACTGAACGTGCCGGCAAGCGGCAGGGGTAGGAGTATCTCGGCATAAAGCATAATGCAAATTTACGATAAATAGACCAAAGCACAATCATCCTGAGCTTCAAAACTGATTCTTATTATTGTGCTTCGTGTCATTCGCGGTATTATATTTAGCGTACGGTCCATAGATATTGAACTTTTTTAATGGTTGATTCAGATTATTTTTTGTAGTTTTGCCATATTAAAATTCAACACCATGAAAATTACCAAAACCACAGCCCCTTCGCCTAAAGGCGAAATCACTCTGTTCACCCTCACCAACGCCCGGGGTGCCAAGGTCACATTGTCCTCTCTCGGTGCTGGAATCGTGCGAGTGGAGCTTCCCGAAGCCGATGGCTCGCTTACCAATGTCGTGATAGGATATGCCAATCCTGCTGATTATATTGCTGATGGTCCATGTGCCGGAAAAGTGCCGGGACGTTATGCCAACCGTATAGCCAAAGGTCATCTTGTAGTTGACGGCAAAACCTATCAGCTTGCCATCAACAATGGACCCAACGCTCTCCATGGTGGTCCTGAAGGATTCCAGAATCAGATATGGGATGCCAAAACCGAAAATAATGCTGTCGTTTTCACTCTGCATAGTCCTGACGGTGATGAAAATTATCCCGGCAACCTTACTGCTACGGCCCGATACACTTGGAGCGACGATTGTAAACTCACTCTTGACCTGCATGCCGTTACCGATGCACCTACAGTGGTGAACCTCACAAATCACACATATTGGAACCTTGACGGTGAAAATTCCGGCTCTGTTCTTGATCATACCATGTGGCTCGGCTGCTCGCATTACTTACCCACCGATGACACTCTCATCCCTACCGGTGAAATTGCTCCCGTGGCCGGAACTCCCATGGATTTCACCTCTCCCAAACTTCTCAAACGTGACATTAAAGCCGATTTTCCTGCTCTTGTGTACGGTAAGGGATACGACAACTGCTGGGTTGTGGATGATTATACCCCCGGCAAAATGCGTCATGTCGCAACTCTTGTTGCCCCGAAATCCGGACGTGTG
>HF985636.1:0-45533 GCA_000431155.1 Bacteroides sp. CAG:927 | reverse complement strand
TGAAGTGAGCACTTCTCAGCCTGCCGCTCAGGTTTATACCGGCAACTGGCTGGCCGGTTCGCCCGAAAATCCCGAAGGACGTTCCTACAACGATTACGACGGTGTGGCCATTGAATGTCAGGACATGCCCGATGCGCCTAATCATCCTGACTTCCCGTCCACTCTTCTTTTGCCCGGACAGGAGTATCACCGTGTAATAGAATTTGCTATCAAATAATCATTATTCCAAAATAACCGTTATGAAACCTACTCTTTTTGTGCTTGCTGCCGGTATGGGCAGTCGTTATGGCGGTCTCAAACAGCTTGATGGTCTGGGCCCTCATGGTGAAACTATTATGGACTATTCCATTTATGATGCCATTCACTCCGGCTTCGGCAAGGTAGTGTTTGTTATCCGCAAAGATTTTGAAAAAGATTTCCGCGAAAAAATCCTTTCAAAATACGAAGGTCATATACCCGTAGAGGTTGTGTTCCAATCCATTGACAATCTCCCCGAGGGCTACACTTGTCCTGCTGACCGCGCCAAGCCTTGGGGCACAAACCATGCTGTCCTCATGGGCAAGGATGCCATCAAAGAGCCGTTTGCCGTAATCAACGCCGATGATTTCTATGGCCGCAATGCCTTTGAGGTTATCGCCAATGAGCTTTCTCGTCCACGTGACCGCAAGGGTGATTACTGCATGGTCGGTTTCCGTGTAGGCAACACTATGACTGAAAACGGTTCTGTGGCACGCGGCGTTTGCTCTACTTCTCCTAAAGGTGAGCTTACTTCTGTTGTTGAGCGCACAGCCATCAGCTATGATCCGCAGCACAATATCGTGTTCACCGATGAAAACGGTGTTGAGCAGACTTTGGATCCCAAGACTCCTGTGTCAATGAATCTTTGGGGCTTCACTCCCGATTACTTTGACTACAGCGAACGCGAATTCCGCAAATTCCTTGACAAGGATCTCAACACTCCCAAGAGCGAATTCTTCATTCCCCTCTGCATTGACGCTCTTATCAAGAATGGCGAGGCTACTGTGAAAGTGCTTGACACCGACTCTAAATGGTTTGGCGTGACATACGCTGCCGATCGTCCCGGTGTAGTGGAGAAATTTGCCGAGCTTCATGCCAATGGCGAATATCCCGAATCACTTTTCTGATTTTATATCGCATTTACATAAAAAAAGAATGGAGGCTTTCGGGCCTCCATTCCTTTTTTTGTGTATGTCAGTGGTTTATAGCTGAGTGCCACGGTTGGTGGATGTAATCACCGTGCCGTTGCCGCTGAGTGAAAATTCTTTTGCCATCGCAGGCACCAGAGCGCTTTCGCCCGTGTGTAGGGGCACTGTGTTGCCACGGTCGTCAGTAATCGTAAGGTTGCCCCCTATACAGGTAAGTGTAGTGAAGCTGTCGGTAGTGTTTTTGATTATCTTTGAGCCGTTGACTGTCACTTTATCCACAATGAAATGCTTGCAGTCCACAAGTTCGGTCACGCCGTCTTTAGGTTCGCCGGGTGTAGTCACGTAAGTGGGATAAACTGTGTAGTCTATAGCATCTTTGGCCTCTTCCACATGCAGCTGACGGGGTTTGCCTGTTTTGGCATCAACGCGTCCGAAATCATATATGCGGTATGTGATGTCGGATGTTTCCTGTACCTCCACCAGTAGATTGCCTGCTCCTATGCTGTGTATGCGTCCTGCGGGCAAAAAGAACACATCGCCCGGATGTGAGGTGTGGTGTGCCACAACATCCATCAGTGTGTTGTCAGCCACTTTTGCCGCATATTGGTCGGGGGTGACTTCTTTGCTCAATCCCGCGCAGATTATGGCATTTGGCTCTGTATCTACGATATACCACATTTCGGTCTTGCCAAGTGAATTGTGGCGCTTGCGGGCGAGATTGTCATCAGGATGTACCTGTAGCGAAAGGTCGCCTGCGGCATCAATGATTTTGATGAGCAGGGGGAATGAATCGCCAAACTGTTTGTAGTTCTTTTCACCCACAATAGCGGCTCCGTATTTGTCTATCATCTGAGTGAGGTTGAGACCGGCGTCGGGACCATTGTCCACTACCGATTCGTTGCCTTTCACTCCTGATATTTCCCAGCTTTCGCCTATTTGCTTCTGGTCGGTTTCAATACCTTTGAACGGGGCTATTTTTTCGCCGCCCCAAATCACACTTTTCAGTATGGGACGGAATTTCAAGGGGGGGATGTTTGTTTTTTCCATCGGTAAAATGTTGTTAGTGTATGTTCTTAAATCTGTTTTGCTGCTGCTTCCAGTTGTGCGAATCCCTCGGCTCTGGATGCCGATATGAGGTTGGGATAATGCGCGTCACTGTTCACTATTATAGGCACTCCTCGTTGCAGCACGCGTTTGAGATACCTCGTGTTGGGAAACATGCGGTGATGCTCGCTCCATGCCTTCGTGTTCAGTTCGGCTATCAGGCCCTTTTCGGCAATCAGGTCTATCAGGTCGTGTACATGCCGCTCGTACCACGGATCAAGCTCTATGTCCGGGCAGTAGTGTCCTGCATTATGGCCCACTTTGTCAAAATGGCCTATGATGTTGAATCCTCCTGCCTCTATCATTTTGCGGCTTTGTTCATAAAACTTGTCCACAACATATCTTATATCGTTGTGAAAATACTGGCTCATCTTGGCTTTGAAATTCTCATACCGGCCGTCTATATCCACCGGCACTCCTTCCTGATTGGGGATGAAATGCACCGACCCTATTGCATAATCAAGGCCGATACTCTTGAAATACGGATGGTTCGGTCCCCATTCTTCTCCGAGATAGTCTATTTCCATAGCGGCATAGAACTGTGTGCCGGAATCCTTGTACACCTCTTGCAGGCGTTTCACCTCTGCCATATATTCAGGCACATCTTCGCGGCGCATGTTGCATGGCGATTCTATAGGCACCGGCGAATGTGGAGAAAAGCCGTAATGCTTTATCCCTTCTGCCACGGCTGCTTTCGCAAATTCGGCCATGCTGGCACGCCCGTCGCAAAACTGTGTGTGGCTGTGGAAGTTATATGATTTAGATGCTTCGGTTATAGCGAGAATATCCATGAAATCAGTCATTGATATGAGGTTTGAGTCGTGGTCTGTGGTACATGAACACTCCTCCAAGCAGCAATGCTACGCCGACGGCGATGCATGCCGATACGGTATGCCCCATTCCCAGTCCCTCGGGACGCGGGGTAAAGAGTACATAGGTCACACATACCGCAGTCATGAACATTGCGGGGAGCAACGACACGACGTATGCTTTGCCATGACGCGCAAGATACACCGTCACTGCCCACAACGTAAAGGTGGCAAGCGTTTGGTTGCACCATGCGAAGTAACGCCACAGCACACTGAAATCTATCATCAGAATACCGCCTACCACCACACATAGCGGCACGGTGATAATCAGGCGGCTCCATATCTTCTTTTGGTCAAATTTTGCGAAATCGGCCACCATGAGTCGTGCGCTGCGCAGGGCCGTGTCGCCGGTAGTGATTGGAGCTGCCACAACACCGAGCAGGGCAAGTATCCCTCCCACAGTGCCGAGCCAGTCAAATGAGATGTCGTGTACAAGAGCACCGGCATTGTTGCCGTGGGCTGTCATGTATGCGTCAAGCTGTTCATATCCTCCGGTAAACGCTATCGTCGCGGCTGCCCATATCAGGGCTACGATTCCTTCTGCCACCATCGCTCCATAGAATATCGGACGCGCATATTTCTCGTTGGTGAGGCAACGCGCTATCATTGGCGATTGCGTGGCATGAAATCCCGATATGGCTCCGCAGGCTATTGACACAAACATCATCGGCCATACAGGATGTGATGCGGCCGCAGCCCCTGTGAATCTGGTACCAAGTCCGTTCTCAAATCCAAGCGGCAGGCTCACATCGCCAAACAGTATTATGCCGAGCAGCGCTATCGCCATAAACAGCAGCGACAGTCCGAACAGCGGATAAAGTCTTCCTATAAGTTTGTCTATAGGCAGGAGCGTTGCCAAGAGATAGTAAACAAAAATTGCAATTATCCAGAATGTTGCATTCATCCATTCCGGTGTCATTGAGGCAAGAAGTCCCGCCGGAGTGAGAATGAACACTGCAGCCACCAGAAGCAGTAGTAGCGTGGCAAATACCAGCATCACTTTTTTAATGCCGCTGCCAAGCTCCTTGCCTACGATTTCAGGCAACGAGGCACCCCCCATGCGTATGGAAATCACGCCTGACAGAAAATCATGCACGCTTCCGGCAAATATGGTGCCGAACACTATCCATAGAAATGCGCTCGGGCCATACATCATACCCATTATTGCTCCGAAAATAGGCCCCAGACCCGCAATGTTGAGAAACTGTACCAAAAAGGCTCGCCAGTTGCTCATGGGCATATAGTCCACATCATCACGCTTGGTATAGGCCGGCATCGGACGGTTAGGGTCGGTGCCGATAATGCGCTCCACGAGGCCACCGTATATAAAGTAGCCTCCGATGAGCACCCCTAATGCTATGATAAACTCATCCACGGCTGTACGTCATTTTATTTCTTGGGGGTGTTGCTTACGGGATTGGCTATCATTTCGCGCATCGTTGTGTCTGCCTGCACGTTTTTCATTCTGTAGTAGTCCATGATGCCGAGATTGCCGGAGGCAAATGCTTGTGCCATTGCTTCAGGCAGTTTGGTCTCAGCCTCGATAACTTTGGCACGTGCTTCCTGTGCTTTGGCTTTCATCTCTTGCTCAAGGGCTATAGCCATGGCACGGCGTTCCTCGGCTTTGGCCTGTGCTATGTTTTTGTCGGCCTGTGCTTGGTCTATCTGCAATGCCGCACCTATATTCTTGCCTATATCAATGTCGGCGATGTCAATTGACAGTATCTCAAATGCTGTGCCGGAGTCAAGCCCCTTGCGAAGCACAAGTTTGGATATGCTGTCAGGGTTTTCAAGCACCTGTTTGTGGCTCTCGCTGGAGCCGATGGATGACACTATGCCTTCACCCACACGGGCCAGCACGGTGTCTTCTCCCGCGCCGCCCACAAGCTGGCGTATGTTGGCGCGAACAGTCACTCGCGCTTTGGCTATAAGCTGAATGCCGTCTTTGGCCACTGCCGTTACAGGCGGCGTGTCAATAACTTTGGGGTTTACGCTCATCTGCACGGCCTGAAACACATCGCGGCCTGCGAGGTCAATGGCGGTTGCCATCTTGAATCCCAAATCTATATTGGCTTTGGATGCGGACACAAGGGCATGAACCACCTTTTCCACATTTCCGCCGGCAAGGTAGTGTGCTTCAAGATCATCGCGTGTCACATCTTTAAGACCCGCTTTGTGGGCTTCAATAAGTGCGCGTACTATGAGTGATGCCGGTACATTACGTATGCGCATCAGCACAAGCTGTATCATTGAAATGCGCACACCGCTTACCCGGGCCGAAATCCAAAGGAAAAATGGAACGTAGTAGAAAAATATGCACAGCACCACTACAAGTGCCACACATACAATAATTAGAGTTGTTTCCATATATGCATATAATGAATGGTTGTTATCTTTTTATTGGTTGTCGCATTCAGCGTGTATCACTTCAGCAGCCTTGGCTTTAAGCTCGTTTCTCAGTTCCTGCTCGCGGCTTTCGTTCAGCAGTATGTCCTCGGCCACACTTGTGTCGCCTTTGGCGTACCGTGCCCGCAGTGCCTCCGTGCGCTGTTGCGTGCGTTCCAGTTCGGCCTCATAGAGAAGGTATGCTTTCATGGCGCGCCGTCCCTCCACACTGTGGAAATCACCCATTCGCTTGCACACCTTGCCTGTGGGTAGCGCGAAGCTGAACCCGTTTTGGCCTCTTGCGGTTGCATTATTGGTGCCGATAGAATTAATGCGTTTCACTATCTCCGAATAGTCGCGCCCTTTTTCGCGGGTGGCGGCAATGGAGTTCACTCTTGCCAGTGACACAAGGTCCTCGCGGTCCACCGAGTAGTTCTTGCGCACATCTCGCGGCACATACACATATATCGTCACCTTGCCTTCCGGCGCATTGCGGTCTGTTGCCCACCATCCTGCTCCTGTAAGCTCGTCTATTGCAAGCAGATAGTCGTTTGCGGGTGAATTGTAGGGCATACCCACGTTTTGTGGCTGGAGATATTTCTCTCCGTCATTACGTGTTATGAATATGTCGTAGCCCCCGAGCGAGCCGTCACCGTCGCTGGCATAATACAGCGTCACGCCGTCACTCATAAGGTATGGAAATATCGCGTTGCCTCCCATGTTCAGGCTGCTTCCGAGCGGCGTGGGAGTTTCCCAGCTGCCGTCCACAAGCATTGTGGATTGTACCAACTGGGCATGCCCGTTTTTGTCGGGTGAGGACCAAATGGCAGTTTCTCCATTTTCTGTCACGTAGGCAGTGCTTCCGGGCCACGGATTGGCATCGGAGGGGAGGGAAGAGCTGTCGGTTATGCGTCCCGATGGTTCCGACAGTCGGTAATACCGGAAGAATTTGTCTGCATCCACCGTCAGGCTGTCTATGATTTCCACATCTTCCACGCGGTCAAGCATTGAAGTGCCGGTTTGCACACGGTTGAGCAGCGAATGGTATTCGTCACTGAGAGGTTTCTTTGCCTTTTGCTGTGCGGCTTCATACTCCTCAAGTTTCTCCAGCGCACCTTCAAAGTTATATCCCGTGAATTCGGTTTGCGCTTGCTGGAGAAGCTCTTCGGGCGTGATTTTCGTAGCGCGGGCATTTGACTTTCGTGCGCCAAAGGCCGCCCCGGCACAGGTCGCGGCAATCAGTATTGCCGATATATATCTGAGCTTCATTTCAGTATCTGTCGCGATTGATTTCTGTTTATACCCCAAAATTACAAATTACATTTCAATTTTCGTATCTTGTTCTTAAATATTTGACCCATTTATAATATTTGTATAATTTTTCCGAAAAAATAGGACGTAAATGTCATGAAAAATCACGAACTTTGCACCAAATTTTCAATCCATAGATTAATCTTTAATTAACATAACGCTTAAATTCATGAAGAAAAGTGCATTGCAAATAGCGCGTGCCGCTTATCAGCCCAAACTCCCTGTCACTCTGACCGGCGCTGTGCTGGCTGTGGAGGGCGAACCAACTCATTCCGTGGCTGACCAGGAAGAGATTGCCAAACTGTTCCCCAACACTTACGGTCTTCCCGAACTCCGCTTTGAAAAGAACCCCAATCCTGCCGTTGGCAAGCCCATCAATGTGGGTGTAATCCTTTCCGGTGGTCAGGCTCCCGGTGGTCACAATGTGATTTGCGGCCTTTTCGACGGTATCAAGAAAATCAACAAGGACAGCAAACTTTACGGTTTCCTTATGGGTCCCGGCGGTCTCGTTGATCACAACTACATCGAACTTACTTCCGACATCATTGACGAATACCGCAATACCGGCGGTTTTGACATCATCGGTTCCGGTCGCACTAAGCTTGAAAAGAAAGAGCAGTTTGACAAAGGTCTTGAAATCCTTAAGCAGCTCAACATCTCTGCTCTCGTTATCATTGGCGGCGATGACTCCAACACCAATGCTGCCGTTCTTGCCGAATACTACAAGAGCATCAATGCCGGCGTTCAGGTTATCGGTTGCCCCAAGACAATTGACGGTGATCTCAAGAATGAAGTGGTTGAGGCTTCTTTCGGTTTTGATACTGCCACCAAAGTTTACTCCGAACTTATCGGTAACATCCAGCGCGACTGCTTCTCAGCTAAGAAATACTGGCACTTCATCAAGCTCATGGGACGCTCTGCATCTCACATAGCTTTGGAATGTGCCCTTCAGACTCAGCCCAATGTCTGCATCATCTCCGAAGAGATTGAAGCTAATAACTCCACTCTTGAGGACATTGTTAACTCTATCGCTCTCACCGTTGCCGCACGTTCTGCCAATGGTAAGAACTTCGGTACCGTTCTTATCCCCGAAGGTCTTATTGAGTTCATCCCTGCAATGAAAAACCTCATTGCCGAGCTTAATGACCTCCTCGCCAAGAACCCCGATGTTGCCAACATGACTCCCGCCGAGCAGCGTCAGTTTGTTATCGATCACCTCTGCGACAAAAATGCCAAGACTTACGCTGCACTTCCCGAAGGTGTTGCCCGTCAGCTCACTCTTGACCGTGACCCCCACGGAAACGTACAGGTTAGCCTTATCGAAACTGAGAAACTTCTCAGCGAAATGGTTGCCAACCGCCTTGAAGAGCTTCGTAAAGAAGGCAAATTCAATGGCAAGTTTGCTGCTCAGCACCACTTCTTCGGTTACGAAGGTCGCTGCGCCGCTCCCTCCAACTTTGATGCCGACTACTGCTACGCTCTCGGTTACAATGCCGCTTGCCTCATAGCTGCCGGCGTTACCGGTTACATGTCCAGCCTCCGCAACCTCACCAAACCTTCAGTACAGTGGCTCGCCGGCGGTATTCCTATCACTATGATGTTCAACATGGAGCGTCGTCATGGTGAAATGAAGCCTGTAATTCAGAAGGCTCTTGTTCGTCTTGATGGCACACCTTTCCGTCGTTTTGCTGCCAAGCGCGATGAATGGGCTATGAACGAATGTTATGTGTTCCCCGGTCCTATCCAGTACTTCGGCCCTGCTGAAGTTTGCGACCAGCCCACACAGACACTTAAATACGAGCATTTGGATAAATAATCCATTCGCATATTTTCTATATCCTTTTTTTACAGCTTGCCAAGGGCACTCCATTCCGGAGTGCCCTTGTTTTGTTGAGTGACTTCCTGTGACAAAAAAAATGAGGTTGCCGATTGGCAACCTCATTTTTTGATTTGAATTCAACAGGCTTTTATTTGTAAAGCCCGAAGTTTGCGTCGTTGGAGATAAATTCCACGCGTTCATTGAGCCATTTTATAAGTGTGGCATACTTGTCGCGGAAATTATAAGTGCTTTCGGTCTTGTAGTAGCCTCCGGTGTATCCTGTCCATATTGTGCCGTTCTGCACCGCAGAAGGCTCAATGTGGTTGGCGTACTCTTCAAGATATTGCAGTAGCTCGGGATACAGATTTTCCTTGAAATTCTCCCATTTCTGTTTGTAAAGCGCGCGGAATTCTTCGTTTTTGCAGATGCACTGAAAGAATGTGGCTCCTGCTGTGTCTCCGTCTTTCTCAAACAGCAGGCGGGTGGCTGACTGCCCTTCGTAACCGTCAAAAGTGAATGCCCAGTCAAAATCCCATACCGGACCGAAATGATACACATGCTCAGTTCCGAGTGCTTCTTTGTACATATAGAAGCTCTTGGGATGCTGAAGCTCGCGGTTGCAAGCCAGATTGTTTACGATGAGGAAATTTGCCACTGACTCAAGGTCAAGCACATCCGACAGACTCTCTTTTGATGAGCGGCTTGTCACAGCGTCAAGCATAGTCGTGATGTCGGCCTTCCAGTTACTGAAAATATCGTTGGCGGTGGTTGCCCCGGTTGGGTCTGCGGCTGCTATTTCAGTCAGGTCCGGATCCTTAACCATCACCGGAAGTGTCTTTTGGCTCCAGCTACCCGAGGGTGTCCAGTAATAACGGAATCTGAAATCTTCGTCGTAGTTTGAGTCGAATTCAAATAAAATTCCTTCATTTTCGTCTATATCCACGCTGCCGCCGCCTACACCTATTTTTTCTGTAAGCATATAAGCACCTTTATAATGCCCGTTGAGATATACTGCCACGGGAACACAATGATTGCTGAAAGGCATCTCAAGCATATTGGCTGTTTTGAGGGCTATCGTGTTGCGCATCAGCGAGCAGTCAATGAAGTTGGCTATAAGCGCAAATGTTTTGGCTTTGGGCAAACCGCACACGCTTTGCTTTTTGGGTAGTTTGAAGCGATAGGGGGTTTTGGGCATGTTCCATGTTGAGTTGCCGCGACCGCGAAATTCCACTTCCGTTTCAGGTATGTCATCAAAAAAACCGTTACCGTCCATGCTGAGTGTGGCTGCATACACAAACGATTTTGTGTGCTGGCTGTCCTTCATCAGGTCTGTAAGGTCGGGATAGTCTGTGAGGTTCACATAAATCACCGGCACGTTGGTGCCTATCACTGTTTTGGACACATCGTTTATATCCACCTTGTCATAGCTCCCGTCTTTAAGTGCTATCGACAATTGATCTGCATCATCGCCCCATGAAGTGGAGTAGAAATTCATCTCTTCCACTTTGTCAAGTTTATGGGTTGTGAATGCTGTGGAGTTATGATAGATATGAATATGTTTGTGCTGAGCCGATGCTGTCAGGCCCATGAGAGCTATTACAGAAAATAAAATGAGTTTTTTCATCGGTTCAGAGCTATTTTTATGGTTTGGTTATTGAATGAGAGCAGATAGACACCGTTCTGCAATCCGTCATAATTTATCTCGCAGTTGCCGCTCGCTTTAATGCTCTTTACGGTGACGCCGTTAATGGCGGTCAGGGTTGCTGTGCTGTTTTCAGGCAGATTCATTATGGCTATACCTGTCGCTGTCTGGCGCACGACTACATCAGGATTCACTGTGATGCCCGAAATTGAAGTCCATTGCGCATCTCCGGTTTGTTCGGAATATTCCCATCCTGTCACTTCGTTAAGTGGCAGCTCAATGTAGGATTCATTGGGCAGTGTAAATCTCAGTATGCCATCCGATACTGTCGATTTCATCCCCTGCTCGCCTTGGATTGCGAGTACCGTGGCATCGCTCTTGTTCACAACCACCGACTGATACCCTTTGGCGGCTACTGTGGTCGGTAGCACTATGGCCAATGCCGAAAATAATGTGAGTAAAGTTTTCTTCATATATGTTTTTTAGGTTAAAATTGGCTTATCCTTTGCAAATATAGCTACTTACATTTTAATTTTTATCATTTTAAAATAATAATACGCTGGTAAAAATCCTTTTAGAGGATAGAAGAATGTCGGATAACATATTTTAACACCTCTGCTGTGCTGTCTTATACGCGCCAAACCATTAATTTTGCATATTCTAATATATTCAGTTATGAAATTCATTGGCATTATCCCTGCAAGATACGCTTCCACAAGATTTCCCGGCAAGCCGCTGGCCATGATTGGTAACATGACCATGATTGAGCGTGTTTACCGTCAGGCTTCTTTAGTGCTTGACCACGTTTTTGTTGCCACTGACGATGAGCGTATTCGCGCCGCTGTTGAGAATTTTGGCGGAAATTGCATCATGACTTCTTCCTCTCACCGTTCCGGAACTGACCGTTGTTTTGAGGCTTACACCAAATGTGGCATGGAGGCCGATGTCGTTATCAATATTCAGGGCGACGAGCCTTTTATAGCTCCCGAGCAAATTCGGGCTTTGATGCATTGTTTTGATGTCCCCGACACTCACATCGCCACTCTTGTGCGTAAGTTTGATCCCGCCAAAGGGTGGGATGCATTGTTTAATCCCAATACACCCAAAGTCACTTTTGACCATGACATGAAGGCACTCTATTTCTCCCGCTCTATTATCCCTTATGTGCGTGGGGTGGAGTGGCAGAAATGGATTGAATCAGCCGAGTTCTATACACATATTGGCATGTATGCATATCGCACCGATACTCTTGCCCGTATCGTTCGTCTGCCTCAGTCATCTCTGGAACTTGCCGAGAGCCTTGAACAGCTCCGATGGTTGCAGAATGGTTTTAATATCCGCGTGGGTATTTCCGATTGCGAGACCATAGGCATTGACACTCCTGCCGACCTTGAGGCTGCATGCCGGTATCTTGAATCATTAAATCGCTGATTATGCCCTCGGATGATTTCAGGGCACACGCGCCTGCTCTTGCTCCGTTGCAAGGCTCCGCGTTGCCCCCTGTCACCCGGTTGCAGCTTGACAACGGCGTCACTGTAGTTGGGTATGACGGATGCTCACAGCCTGTCAACATGGTCAGCGTGGTTCGGAAAGGCGGCAACGCCGATGTCGGCTCTCCGGCTTTGTTTCCTATGATGCTTGCCACTATGGGCGAGGGCACCTCTCTCCACACCGGCACTGATATAGCCAATATCATTGACAGCAATGGCTCATGGCTTAAGACCGGTGCCTACGGGCATCATTCTGTTGTGAGCATCTTCTCTCTCAATTCACGTACGGCACAAGTAATGCCTGTGTTTGTGGACATGATTGAGAATGCCACCTTTCCAGAGCATGAGTTGGAGCTGAAAAAGGAGCAAGTGGCGCAGCAGCTGAGCGTGCAGATGCAGAAAGTGAGCTTCCGTGCCGATGCTTGTCTGCGAAAATTGATTTGCGGGGCTTCTCATCCGCTGGCTATCGTTAATACGCCTCAACAAGTGATGGACCTCCGGCGTGAAGAATTGGCACACTTGTTTCAGCGTATCCGTCAGCCTCGTTTCACTCATCTGTTTGTGGGCGGAAGCCTCACTCCGCAGGTGGTTGATACTGTCTATTCCGCAATCGGCTCGCTTGCCCCGTCCGGTGTCGAGCCGCTTGAAGTCGCTATAGTGCCTTTGGCCCCCGAGTCTCCCTGTACAGAAAAAATTGAGGTGCCTGATGCTCTTCAGAGTGCTGTGTGCATGGGCATGCCGCTCGTTGACCGTCACCATCCTGACTATCCGCTGCTTCATGTTGCGGCAATCGCTCTCGGCGGTTATTTCGGCAGTCGTCTTATGATGAATCTGCGCGAGGACAAAGGATATACCTATGGCGTAAATGCTTCTCTTCTCGGGGTGCACGAAGGCTCATGGCTCAGAATTTCGTTTGAGTGCAGTCATGAGCATGTCAATGCCGCCATCGCACAGGTGCGTCTTGAGCTTGAGCGTCTCGTGTCAGACCCTCCACGAGGCGAGGAGCTGGAACGTATGCGCCGTTCGGCACTCGTTTCGCATCTTGAAACACTTGACTCTCCGCTTGAAATAGTGGCTTTTTATCGCAATATGCTTTTGAGCAACCTCCCTGTCGATTATTTTGAAGCCAAGCAAAATGCCATACTCACCGTAACACCCGAGGACATATCGCGTATCGCAGCAAAATATCTTCGGCCCGAATATCTGCGCATTGCCGTCGCAGGGCGATAGCGCAAGCATCATTCATATACATACAGCAAGGGGCCTCGCGTTTGGCGAGGCCCCTTGTCATTAAGTATTATCGTGATTGTTATTTCACTATGAATTTCCTTGTCTCGGAAATTTCGCTGCCTTCCACATGCACGAAATAAATTCCGCTGCTTGCGTTCAGGCTCATAGCCACGCTCACGCTGCTGCCGCTCTTGTTCACATCCATGTTTTTGAGCAGTTGGCCGCTGAGAGAGTAGATGCTGATGTTGAGGTTGCCTTCACATGCACCGGTCACGTTCACGGTGAAATGTCCCTCGTTGGGATTGGGGGTAACGGTTACATCAGTGGATACTGTGGCTTCAATGTTGTTGATGCCACCCATTTCGTTCACGTTAAGGGTGTTGTTGTCTGCATCGTAGGTCACGGTGTATATGCCGTCCTGAACGGTGTCAAACTCTTTTACCAGACCTTTGTAATATACCTTGCAAGGCTCACCGGCATGTGAGGTCACGATTGCGCGGTCAAGACGGTTGTCGGTATAATAAATATCCACTTCAAAATTACCGCGTGTGCGCAGACCTGTGATTTTGCCTTCTGTCCATGATGAGGGCAGGGCAGGGAGCAGGTGCAGCATTCCGTTGTGGCTCTGCAGGAACAGCTCCGATACACCGGCAGTGCCGCCGAAGTTACCGTCAATCTGGAATGGCGGATGGAGATCCCACAGGTTGTCGGCTGTACCTTCTTTCAGCAGGTTCTGGAACAGGGTGTAGGCGTGGTCTCCGTCAAGCAGGCGTGCCCAGTGGTTGAGTTTCCAGCCCATGGACCATCCGGTAGCGGCATCTCCGCGCTGATTGAGGGTCTCTTTGCAGGCATCGGCCAGCTCTGTGTCCTCAATGGCGTTGATGGTTGAGCCCGGATGCAGACCAAACAGGTGGTTGGTGTGGCGGTGAGTGTCACCATAGGTGTCAATGTCGTTGTACCACTCTTGGAGTTGGCCGTACTTGCCTATCTGGTAGGGATACATCTTTTCAAGTTTCTCTTTCCATTCGGTAAGCTCCTCAGGGTTTTCGCCAAGTACTTCAGCACCCTTGATTGCTTCCATGAGCACTTCGCGGGTCACGGCGTTGGCATAAGTGGCACCGAGGTCGGCAGTACCGTGTTCAGGAGAATAGGAAGGAGCGGAAGTGTAGGTGCCGTTGTGCAGATACAGAAGGTCGCTCACGAAGTTGGCACTGGATTTGATGATGGGGTAACCCACTTCGCGCAGCCAGTCCTTGTCGCGGGTGTAATCGTAATATTCCCATATCTGGGTGGCGAGCCAGGGACCTGCTGTGGGGTTGTAGTTCCACGACATGTCAGTGGAGTTGAGCGGTGCTGTAAATCCGAAGATGTTGGTTGACACCTCTGCTGTCCAGCCGCGTGCGCCATAATATGCTTGGGCGGTAAGTTCGCCCGGTTTCACGAGGCCGCGCACATAATCTATGAACGGGGTCATGCACTCCAGCAGGTTGGTGCATGTGGCAGGCCAGTAGTTCATCTGCAGGTTGATGTTGTTGTGGTAATCCACGCGCCATGGTCCGTCGATATTGTTGTGCCACATACCTTGCAGGTTGGCAGGCATGTTGCCTGCGCGTGAGCTGGAAATCAGCAGGTAACGGCCATACTGGAAATATTGCTGTTCAAGCGCATGGTCAAGTGTGCCGCTGCGGTAAGCTGACAGGCGGCTCGGAGTGGGCTTGTTGTCAAACTTCTCGTTGGGGTTGATTTCTATTTTCACGCGGTCAAACAGATTGGAGTAGTCCTCCATATGGGCGGCATACAGCTCGTCATACGATTTTGCCGCTGCATTTTCCATGATTTTGTTCACGTTCGCTACCGGATCCATACCCACAAAAGCATTGTTGTCGCTCATGTCGGGGTTGAAGTTCATGGCGTAGTCGGTATCGCCGGCAAGTATGAATTCCACATCGCTGGAACCGCTTACTGTGATGGTGCGTGCCGATGCATCCGCTGTCACTGTGCCTCCGTCGTTGCTGCGAACGAGCACTCGCAGTGCCCATTGCATATTGTTGTTGTCAAGCTTGCCGTTGTACAGCAGTGTGCCGTCGGCAGGCGAGGTAACGCTGTTGAGTATCTGCGGACAGTTGAGTGAGAATGTGAGGTTCTGGGTACCGCCTTCCGATGTGTAGCGCCACACCATCACGCTGTCGGGATAGGAGCAGAAGTAGCGGCGCTGGTAGGATATGCCGTCAGCGTCAAACTGCACCACGGCTATCGAGCGGTCCATGTTCAGGATACGTTTGTAGTTGGTTACATTGCTTTCGTCAATGCCGGTGCTAACGTAAGCTTCACCCATTGTGGTATAGGTACCGAATACGCTCTTGTCGTAGTTCACATTGCCTCGGTAGTTGCTTGACACAAGAGAGTTGGCATAGTATGTGTTGTTATTGGCGAGATACTGGCGTATGTTGGCAAGGGTGGACTCGTTTACTGTACGGTTCATGTTCCAGTAGTTGGATGCGCCGGTGCCGGGACCGCCTTTCCAAAGTGTCTTTTCATTGAGCACCACGCGTTCGCGGTTGACTGAGCCGAGCACATTGCCGCCGAATGAGCCGTTGCCGATGGGGAATGACTTGCGCTCCCATATTTCATCGGGGTTGGATGATGATGAGCTGAAATCGTTACTGTTCCATATGGCTGCTCCGGTTGTGGATGAGTTAGGGGTATCGAACCACAGGGCGTTGCCCATGGTGTAATCAATGATGTTTGACACTGTCAGTGCAACATTGTCGGGATATGTGAGCGAGTGCTCCTCACCGTTGATGGTTATGGAGCTCAGCATTACTTGTACTTTGCTGTCTATAACTGCATCTTCTGCCACATTGCCAAGCAGAATAAAGTAGTTGTTGCCGTGCTGGAGTGTCTGATCAAATGTGTATTCCATATTGTCGCCGGCAGCCTTGGTGTCACCAATCTGGTTGGATGTGATGGCTCCGGTAGTGGAATATACCCAGCGGAGATTGCTCACATTTGCATCGCCGGTCCAGCTCATGTTTATCGCTGTTGCGTTGAACGGATTTAGGGTGCCGTCTACTGCCACATTGATTGAGGCTATCTGCACATCCTCCTGACCCGGATTTACGCTTCCGTTGCGTCCGGTTGCATTTACCTCCACAAGGGTCATGTCTTTGGCGGGAAGTATCTCGATGTCAAAGTCATAGGCCACACCATTGCGTATCCTTCTGTCTTTGGTGGTGAACAGTGTCTCCTGCCAGTTCTCGCCGGATTCTGACGGCTCGTAGAACACTGTGCGCATTCTGTATATGCCCGGTTCTTGTCCGGCAGGAATTTTCACCATGCGTGAGAATCCTGTGTATATGGCTGAATTGGGAGTGCTCGTGTTGCCTTTTTCTGAGATTTCGCCTTCGTCAGTAAATGTGCCGTTGCGGTTCCAGTCCACGAAGTATGCTTCTTGGGTCCAGTCCATCTCCTTGGTGGCACTTCCTATGGCGTTGGTCCATCCATAATAGGTGATGGTGAATGATGTCACACCATTGTCCACTTTTATGGGAGTGGCTGTTTTGTCTATCAGTGCGCCGCTCTCCACATAGGTATTGGCACTTGCGGTGAAGGCGGTGTAGGGCAATTCGTCTTGGGTAGAGCAGGAGAACACCTCGGGAGTGTGGGTGCCTTCAGTGGTCACGCGTTGCAGGTAACGGTTCTGCTGACCCGAATTGTTGGTGAATGTGCGGTACATGCCCGAATACTCTATGTCACCGAAATTGGCTGTCAGAGACAGGTCGCCGCCACCGCGCACTGTTACGGTTGCCTGATTGGAATATACCTGTGAAGTGGCGTCATTGGTCCAGTTTTTGAACATATACCCCTCTACAGGTGTGGCAGTGATGGTGACAGCCTCGGCGGTTGTCACACTCAGCCCCTCGGCACCTTCTATAGCTACTGTGCCCTTGCTCTCGTCAGCGCTCTTGATTGTTATGGTACGCTCGGTAGCTGCTTCCACGCGCAGTGTCATATCGGTTATTGAACCGCCGTCTTTCTGTACGGTTTTTCCGCAGGGGTCAAGTGAGTTCCAGTCGATTTTGAAACGCAGACGATAGTCACCCGATGCCAGTGTCTGGGGAACTATGAATGCAGGAATGTTGCTCGTGGAGATGCCTGCTCCGTGACCCACGGTCTGGCCAATACTGTTTTGGCCTGTTGATGAATCTGTAGCGGAGTAAAATGAATAGGACACAAGCTCGCCGTCTCCTTCACCGTCGGCATTCAGCACTGTGTCAAATTCACCGTCATTGTCGTAGTCCACATACATGTATGCATGCATCCATGCTCCGGTCCAGTTGAGGTCACTGAGCTTTACTTCTGCTCCGGGCTGCACGGCAAGTACCACATCTGTCTTGTCAAAGTAAGATGCACTGCCATAGCTTGCCGATTGGTTTACGGCCACTTCTGCCACGCTGCTTCCGTCGGTAAGGGCGAAAGAGTTTAGCTTACGGCCGCCATCGGTGCGTGTAAGGGACCCTGATGTGCAGTAATCGGCGGCATATACGCCTACGGTAGCTGCACCCATGGCCGCTATTGTCCACGCGATCACAGGTAATAATTTAAATTTCATAGGTTTTTGTATGGTAAATGGATTGTTGTCGGTATAGCTTAAGGTATAATATATCCGCAAATATACACATTACTTGGCTTAACTACAAAAAATGTCTTTAAAATCACATAAAAACATACCGACAGTTGCATATTACACAAAAAATTACTTACTTTGCACCCGGTTTGTGTGGCTCATCCTTGAAAGTCGCTAAATTTGATGCGCTTAGCGGCGATATGAGAACTGAGATGGCGGCCACCTACCAACTTGATAATTTTAACATTAACAGAGCTAAGTAACACAACAGCCATGTCAAAGATTTGTCAAATTACAGGCAAGAAAGCGATTACTGGTAACAATGTATCGCACTCCAAGCGTCGCACAAAGCGCAGATTCAATGTTAATCTCTTCACCAAAAAATTCTATTGGGTGGAAGAGCAGGCTTGGATTCTTCTTACTATCTCAGCCGCCGGTCTCCGCACCATTAACAAAAACGGTCTTGACGCCGCTATCAAAGAAGCTGCCAAGAAGGGTTATTTAACTGAAATCAAATACTTATCATTCTAAAATAAGATGGCAAAGAAAGCTAAAGGCAACCGCGTACAGGTTATTCTCGAATGCACCGAGCACAAAGCCAGTGGCATGCCCGGTACTTCGCGTTACATCACCACTAAAAACCGCAAAAATACTACCGAGCGCCTCGAACTCAAAAAATACAACCCTATCCTCAAAAGGGTCACTGTTCATAAAGAAATTAAATAATCCCTTAATTACGTTTTAAGATATGGCAAAGAAAACCGTAGCATCACTCCAAAAAGGTGAAGGTCGTACTTACAGCAAGGTGATAAAGGTCGTTAAGTCCCCCAAAACCGGTGCCTACACTTTCCAGGAGCAGATGGTTCCCAACGACGCTGTAAAGGATATCCTTAAGTAATTCCCCGTCCTCAGAGACGAAATTCAGATACTTACATCAAGGGCGTGTCACTATGTGGCTCGCCCTTGATGTCGTTCTATCGCTTCCCATAATATCCTTCGGGTGTCGGGTCTGTTACTTTTACCGGTTTTCGGTAAATCTTCTCAAGCAGCTTCTTGATATTTTGTGCCCCTTCGGCACGTGCACGTTTCACGGTCCCGTTTTTGTACAGGCGCACCTTGGCCTTGCGCACTATTTTTGCCTTCACCTGATTCTCCTCTTCAAGAGTGAGTTTGTCACTGCGCAACATTGCTAACAGGCCTATAGCTTTGGTGTCAACCACTTTCCATGAATCATTGTCAGTAGCCTCAGTTATGGATACAATCTCATCGGGCATGATAACTTTCACGGTATCCCCATCAGTCGCTATCTGCATATTTTCCAAATCAAATGTTATGCTGCCTCTTTGTTTTTGTATGGCACATATCACTTTGTTGTCAATTGTGTCAACAATGGGCACTTCGCTATAAACCTCTATGGCACACAACTGCGCCATAGTCTCCATATTGCTGATATATCCTTTGTCCGCCTCTATGGTCGGTGATTTGGGCAACGAGACTGTAAGATACACTGCTATTGCCACCACTACTATTGCCGCAACTGTTATGATAGCTTTGATGCTTTTCTTCATCATGTCAATATGCTTTAAAATCCACGCTTGCGGTGTAGCCGTTCGCTTCAAAAATAGTTTTAAAATATTGTCGGGCTTTCCGTTTGGCTGTCTCTGTCAGCTGTCGGTTGAAAGCGGTGTTCTCTTCAATTTCCTTTTTTAGCGACCTGTTGGCAAGCTCCTTCATCTCCGCTCTCTCTTTTGAGTCAAGATTCGACCGCAGCGGCCCTATGTTCTCATACTCTTTTCGCATCGGCATATCCCGGCCTGCAAGCTCTGTCTCCACAGCCGGCAAAGTTATTCTCACCGTTTTTGCATTGTCGTCAAATTTCACATCTTCGGGTTGCAGTTCCGATAAGTCTATATACGCCTGCATGTAGGTGTCGTAGGAATACACCGCTATTCTTTTGCCCACTTTATACCACGCCGTGCGCTCGCTCTTAACGGTTTTGGTTATAGCCATGGATGCAAACACCATCTTGTCTGCCGATTTTATCTCTTCCAGCAGCGCACTGTGATCCGGCTTTGAGCAGCTGCAGAGCAGCATCATCGCGCACATGCAAACAATAGTTGCTATCTTCATCATATTTCTTATATGAAATCTTTCCTATAATAACACCGTTGTCGCAATTATTGTTATGTAATCACAAAGTTGCGAGACTGTCCAACGTGGTTTGGAACTGTGCTTTTAATGCTTGTTTAAGTGTGCTCCTGCGATAAAATGGCGACGGAAGTTCGTTTATGGCCCGTTCTATTGTCGTAAGGCAGCTCCCGAGCAATTGGTTGCGGTCGGCATACACCAGAGTGTCGTTAAGCAGTTTCGCCGTGCTTTTAACCAGCCCTTCTTTGAATGAAAACACATGCGCTGTCAAACACAGACTCACCACACCATATTTCATTATCTCCACACACTCTTCAGGCCCGGGTTGCAGACATGTGATGGAGGCTATGGCTTTTTTCACTACCGATATTCGTGCTTTGCTGATGCCTCTGCTTCCGCGCCGCAGTTCTTTCCCTATAGCTGCTTTGGCTGCTTCAAGGCGTGTGTTTATGTCCGGATTGACAAAAAAATCCAGATAATATCGCGAATCGCATTTGGCCTCATAAATATCCAGTATCAGCTCGCGCAGTTGTTCCGGGTCAAGCTCTTTTATTGCTTTTTTGAGTGCAGTTTTTGACATAGATTACAAATATATATAAAAATACCGGCAAACCAAACTCGGTCTGCCGGTTGTATTGATAAATTAATGTAATCTTATTTCTCCGGTGCGCTCTTGGGCTCAACTTCCGGATCTGCATACGATGCATCGGGTTTCAGCCACTTGTTGAGCCAGCGGAAGAATACTCGTTGCCACAGTATAGCATTCTGCGGTTTGAGAATCCAGTGGTTTTCATCAGGGAATATAACCATTTCTGCCGGCACGCCGCGCAGACGGGCGGCATTGAATGCCATCATGCCCTGCGAAGCAAGAATACGGAAATCATACTCTCCGTGGGTTATCAGGATAGGGGTGTCCCATTTGTCCACAAAGCGGTGGGGGGAGTTGGCAAATGAGCGTTGTGCCACAGCGTTGCTCTTGTCCCAGAACGGGCCGCCGAGATCCCAGTTGGCAAACCACATCTCTTCTGTCTCCAGATATTGGCTCTCGGTATTGAAGATGCCGGCATGTGCTATAAGAGCTGCAAAACGGCCTTCGTGGTTGCCTGCGAGCCAGTACACTGAGAAGCCGCCATAGCTTGCGCCAACGGCTCCTATGTGTTCACCGTCCACATAGCTTTCCTTCTTCATGAAGTCAACGGCGCTCAGATAATCTTTCATGTTTTGGCCTCCGTAATCACCCGAAATCTGGGCATTCCATTCGGTGCCGAATCCCGGCAGACCGCGACGGTTCGGGGCTATCACGATATAACCGCGTGCTGCCATTAGTGCTATATTCCAGCGATAGCTCCAGAATTGGCTTACAGCCTGCTGGGGACCTCCTTGGCAATACAGAATGGCCGGATATTTCTTGTTCGGATCAAATTTCGGAGGATACATTACCCATGTAGTCATCTCTTTGCCGTCGGTGGTGGGCACAAGCTTCTTTTCTACTGTAGGCATGTTGAGCGAACCCAAAAGTTCTGTGTTTACATTGGTGAGCTGGGTAGTTTTGCCGTCTTTCACAGCCACAATCTCATTGGGGAACAGCATGGAGTGGTGCATAGATATGAGCAGGTCGTTGCCCACAGGTGCCAGAGATGTGTAGTCACATACGCCTTCAGCCACAACTTTTACTTCTTTGTTGTCAAGAGCCACTGAGAATATCGGGGTCACACCATCTTTCGGGGCTATGAAATAGATGCTTTTGCCGTCAGGATTCCATGCTATGGCATCGGCGGTGTAATCCCAGTTTTCGGTGAGGTCTGTCTTTTCACCCGATGCAAGGTTGAGCGTAAATATGCGGTTCTTGTCGCTTTCATAACCGTCGTGTTCCATTGACAGCCATGCCACCATTTTGCCGTCAGGCGAGAATGTCGGGTTAGTGTCGTACCCCATCATCCCCTCTGTGAGATTGCGGGTGGATTTGGATGCGAGGTCATACAGATATAAATCCGAGTTGGTGGATATGGCATACTCCATACCGGTTTTCTTGCGCGATACATAGATAAGCTGTTTTGAATCGGGACTCCATGCAAACGATTCTACGCCGCCAAACGGTTTCATCGGCGATTCAAATGGCTCGTCTTGCATTATGTCGGCCACGTTGCTCACATTATTGCCGTCAAAATCGCCGACAAGCGGATGCGGTATTTCTGTCACCCATTCGTCCCAATGTTTATACATCAGGTCATCGATAATACGCGCATTGGCTTTTGGCAGGTCGGGATATACATCTGCCGGTGTTTGTGAATACTTCACGGTGCCTATCATCACCACCTTTGTTTCATCGGGTGAGAACAGGAAACCCTGTATGCCGTTTTCCACATTGCTCACTGCTTTGCGCCCTGAGCCGTCAGCGTTCATGACCCACAGCTGCATCTTGCCGTCAACCGGATTCAGAAATGCTATCTTTTCCCCGTTGGCAATCCACACGGCTCCGTTTTCGCTCTCTGCTGTACGGGTAATGCGCTTGTTGTCGCTGCCGTCAATGTTCATCACATACAGATCAAGATTGCTCTTGTTCTCCTCCACGCTTTCATAGCTCACGCCATACAGCACCTTTTTGCCGTCGGGAGATACTGACGGATTGCTTACGCGGCCAAGAGCCTCAAGGGCTGCAATGGTATATTGGCCGTCAGGAGAATTGAATTCGGGCTTGTCAATGATCTTGGCGTCGGAGTTGCCACCCGTGGAGCATGCTCCGAGCATCAGTGCCGAAGTGATCATAGCTAATGATTTGAGTTGACGCAACATAATTAAGGTTTGTTTTTTTTCTGTTTAAGTTGCAAAATTACAAAAAAATATCCGGGTTGCAAATTCTCGTGCAACCCGGATTTCTCGTTAATTGCCGTATTGTCAAACCGGCTCTTATTATCGCACTGCGATTTTGTGTACGGTGGCATCCACGCGCACTATGTATATCCCTTTGGGCAGGGCAGTGGTGCGCACCTCTCTACCCGACAGGTCATAAACATGCATTGTATTGTAGTCACCGCTTGTCATTATGTCGCCGTTTTCATTGGCCCATACATCCACGGGAGCAGTTATGTCGCTGATAGTGGTCTCGTTGGAAGATATGTCATCAGTTCCGAACACCACAAAGCAGTTGCCTGCCAATGACACTTTCTTGGCACTCGTGAGTGTGGGATTGGTGCCGTGGCTTGCCGCAAGCACGCGGTAGCGCGATGCGTCAAATGAGGCCGGCACATCCATGGCGCGGCTTGCCGGGGTGTAATTGCCGTTAACCACCAGCACTATCTCCTTGGTGCCTTTGGTGAGTTTGATGGTGCGCGGTGTGGTCCAGTTGAGGTTGCTGAGGTTCATTGTCACTGTGCTTTCGTTTCCGAACAGCTCCGGTGCTGCTGCTCTCACTGCGCACAGTGCCGCATAAGTATCTTTCAGCCCTGCGCGATACTCGTTGTCAAGATAGTTCCATACCACTGTTTTGGGGTCAGTGTTATTGCCTCCGTTGGCGTTTTTGGTGCTTTGGTCAGCCCCGAGTTCCTCAAACTGCCATATCATGTGTGCACCGGGCGACATCAGCATCTGTGCTGCCACGCTCCCCAGTCTCAACATTTGGCGCTGGGTGTTGGTGCGCAGTGCCGACACGCACTTGTCGGTTGTCATCACATACGCCAGACGCTCCTCGTCATGGCTTTCGGCATAGCTCACTGTAGAGCCGCGAAGACGGCTGTCGTCAGGGGCATAGAAGCGGTTCAGGTCGCTTCCTCCCACTGTTCCGCAGGCATAGGTCACGCTCTGCGAATTTACGTTCGCCCAGTTTAGCTCGCCATCCTCAGCCATCTCGTTTTCCTCTTTTTCCTCTGCCAGATTCTCGTTGATGAAATAAGCGTTGGGGTTAACCTTGCTTATCACTTTGTGCAGCTCTTTCATGCGGGCCACGCGGGTAGCATTGTATTTGTTGGTGTTGGCATCCGTTGGCGTGGCGTATGTGTTGGTTGAGGGATAGTAGGTGGTGCCGTAGCTTGAGTCATCGCCGAGTCCTTTAACAAGGTCAAACCTGAAACCGTCCACCTTGTAGTTGGTGAGCCAGTGGGTCAGAGCGTCGTGCCATTGTTGCTGTACCACAGGATTCTCTTGCTTCCAGTCGTTGAGCACACTGTAGGCGTGTGGCGCGGAGCCGTTGTAGAACGGATTTTCGGCTATGTCATAAAGCTGGTACCACGGGTGCAGTCCGTCACTCTGGTTGAACACTATGTCAAGAATCACCGCCAGTCCGCGGGCATGGCATTCGTCTATCAGCCGTCGGTAGTCGTTTGGTGTGCCGTATGCTTTGTCCGGCGCAAAATAGAAGTTGGTGTTGTAGCCCCATGAATTGTTGCCGTTGAACTCCATGATAGGCAGAAGCTCCACTGCATTTACGCCCAACGATTTGATGTAATCGAGCTTGTCTATCACACCTTGCACGGTACCCGACCCGTAAGCTTGACCGTTAGTGCCGGTGAAGTCGCGTATCAGCAATTCATAAATCACAAGTTGGTCTTTGTCCACGCCCTTAAAATCAGTTATTTTCCAATTGTAGCTGTTGGCCGATGAGTTGTACCATGCCAAAGGCACACTGTACGGCACATCCGCTACCGGATAGGAAGGCAGGTTGGGAAATACTTTGGGATCTATGTATTTGTCGCTGTAAGGGTCAAGGATAAGGTTGGCATAAGGGTCGCCCACCGCACGTTCGCCGTCGGCCAGATAATAATAGAAATAATCTTTGTTCTTCTCCAGTCCGCTTACTGTTGTCCAGAAATAGCGGTAGCCGTTGTAGTCCTGATATTTCATCAGTGTGGCTGATGATGCGTGATAATTGTTCCATGAGGGCATCAGTATCATGCTCTGCTTGTTGGGAGCACAGATGCAGAATGTTACAGAGCCGTCGGCATTGGTCACAGCTCCCATTTTGGGCACGCCGCCGGGATAATTCTGCGCTGCCGAGTTGTTCACTCTCACCACGGTTATTGATGTAGTGGCACTTGTGCCTGATGCTGTGGTGGCACGTGCCGTTACGGTGTAGTCACCCATGGAGCTGAAGCTCTTTTGGGCTGTGGCGCTGGTGGCGTTGTTGGCACTCCCGATGGTGGTACCGTCGTTTAGCGATATGGTGATGTTGGCAGCCGAGGTTGTATAGGCCGTGAAGGTTACCGGGTCACTGTTGGTGACTACTTGCGATGGTATTGATTTTTCAAGTACCACCTGAAATCCCGATGGATATACTTTCACAAAAATATCGCCTCCTTCGGCTGTTTTCCCTTCACGGGAGCCGTCGGCGTTGCGAAACACAAATGCCAGTTCCTCTACTGTTTCGCCTGCTGCTACTCCGTAATAGCTGTTTATGTCTGGAATGGTGAGGGTCCACGTATTTGCGCTCACGTATGTCAGCGCATATTTGGCCGAGTTGTCGCCCCATGTCGGTGCGTATTGCCAGTCGCTCTGTGAGGTGCTTTTGTTGGTTATCACGCCGGTATGGGCATAGATGGGTGTACTGGCTGTCAGGCCCGCCAGGCCCTTGTTCCCCTGATCGGCATGAAAAGTTATGACTATACCTTTGGAGTCTGTCTGCACGATCACGGGATTGGTCGTTACCACTTGGGCCGGTGCTATAAGGGCGCACAAACCCAGGAGTAACATCAATAATCGATGTGTCATAGGTCGTTAGTATGAAGAATTAAGTATGATATATTAATAAAACACAAATCTGGTCGCAAAGTTATAAGATTTATTCAAACTACCGTGGACCATAAGGGATAATTTCAGTAATTTTGTAGAATGGAATTTAAATTATCATCCCAATATAAACCTACAGGCGATCAGCCGCAGGCCATTGAGCAGCTTGTTCAGGGCATTCGCGATGGCGCCCCGGCACAAACATTGCTCGGTGTCACAGGCTCGGGCAAGACCTTCACTATGGCCAATGTCATTCAGCAGGTCAAGAAACCCACGCTGATTTTGAGCCATAACAAGACTCTCGCCGCGCAGCTTTACGGTGAGTTTAAAAACTTTTTTCCCGATAACTCGGTACAATATTTTGTTTCCTACTACGATTATTATCAGCCCGAGGCATATATACCTTCCGTTGACAAATATATCGAGAAGGACCTTATGATTAATGATGAGATTGACAAGCTTCGTCTCGCCACTACCTCTGCATTGCTCTCCGGACGGCAGGATGTGATTGTGGTCAGCTCGGTGTCATGTCTTTATGGCATGGGCAATCCCGAGGATTTCAATAGCAATGTCATTTCCATTCACACCGGTCAGCGCATCGCACGCAATGTTTTTTTGCGTGAGCTTGTCAATGCTCTGTACTCGCGCAACGAAATAGCTTTCACACGCGGTAACTTCCGCGTCAAAGGCGACACGGTTGACATATATCTGGCTTATGAGGAGATTGTGGTGCGCGTGGTATTCTGGGGCGATGAGATTGAATCTATCGCCACATACTATCCCTCCGACAATGCCACTCTCGGTCAGCACGATTCCTTCAAGATATTCCCGGCCAATATATTTGTAACCTCGCGTGAGCGCATGGCATCCGGTATTGCGCAGATTGAGCTGGACTTGGGCGAGCAGGTGCAGTTCTTTAACAATGAGGCGCGTTTGCTGGAGGCTAAGCGACTTCAGGAGCGTGTGACTTATGATATTGAGATGATGCGCGAGGTGGGCCACTGTTCGGGTATTGAAAACTATAGCCGGTATTTTGACGGTCGTCGTCCCGGCATGCGCCCATTCTGTCTCCTTGATTATTTCCCCAAAGATTTCCTTACTATAATTGACGAGAGCCATGTCACCATTCCGCAGGTACGTGCCATGTATGGCGGCGACCTGTCGCGCAAAATGAATCTCGTTGAATACGGATTCCGGTTGCCGGCAGCTCTTGACAACCGTCCGCTTAAGTTTGAGGAATTTGAGAGTCTCACACCTCAGGTCATGTATGTGAGTGCCACTCCCGCCGATTATGAGTTGCAGCGCAGTGAGGGTGTTGTCGTGGAGCAGATTATCCGTCCCACGGGTCTTCTTGACCCGATTATTGAGGTGCGTCCCTCGCTCAATCAGATTGATGATTTGATGGAGGAGATACAGCTTCGCATTGAGCGCAATGAGCGTGTGCTTGTAACCACTCTCACCAAGCGTATGGCCGAGGAGCTGAATGACTATCTGCAAAAACTTCGCATAAAGGCGGCTTATATCCACAGCGATGTTGACACTCTTGACCGTATCCGTATCCTTGACGATTTGCGTGCCGGTGTCTATGATGTGTTGATAGGTGTGAACCTTCTGCGTGAGGGTCTTGATCTTCCTGAGGTTTCATTGGTTGCAATTCTTGATGCCGATAAGGAAGGCTTTTTGCGCTCCCATCGTTCGCTTACTCAAACTGTGGGTCGTGCTGCACGTAATCTTAACGGCACCGTGATTATGTATGCCGACAAAATCACCGACTCCATGCGCCTTACCATAGACGAAACTGCGCGTCGCCGCACGCTCCAGCTGGCTTACAATGAAGAGCATGGCATAACCCCGCAAGCCATTGTGAAGGCCCGCAACAAGATTATCGGAGTGGATTCTGATGAAAGTCCGGCAGATATAAAACCGCAGGGCAAGACATCCCGCTCCGGAAAATCTCCCGCCAAATCTTCACGCCGCGATGGTCACGTGTCTGCTATATATGAAAATGAGTTCTCTACTTCCGTTAACATTGCCGCCGATCCCGTCATACCCTACATGACGCCTGCCGAATTGGAGCGTGCCATTACTTCACGCAGAGTGGAGATGGTGGAGGCTGCCAAGCGCATGGAATTCATGGAGGCTGCCAGGCTTCGTGATGAGATTTTGAAAATGGAAGATTATCTCAAAGAAAAATCAGCTGCCGATGTTGCCCAATAAAGATTTTGACCTCACACGTTTCTTGCCCACTTCGGTCAAGGAGATGAAGCTGCTCGGTTGGGACCACGTGGATGTGGTTCTTTTCAGCGGCGATGCCTATGTGGATCATCCCTCATTCGGTGCCGCTGTAATCGGACGCACTCTTCAGGCTGCCGGTTTCAATGTGGCCATTGTACCTCAGCCCAATTGGCAGGACGATTTGCGCGATTTTAAAAAATTCGGTGCGCCAAGATTGTTTTTTGGTGTGTCGCCCGGTGCCATGGATTCCATGGTCAATCACTATACTGCCGCGCGTCGTCGTCGCAGTGATGACGCATACACACCCGGTGGCCGTCATGGTGCCCGTCCCGACTATCCGTCTGTTGTTTACACCAATATTCTGCGCGAGCTTTATCCCGACACTCCCGTCATTCTTGGTGGCATTGAGGCTTCCTTGCGCCGTTTGAGTCACTACGACTATTGGCAGAATAGGCTTCGTCCCTCATTGCTTATGGATGCCAAGGCTCATCTTCTCGTGTACGGAATGGGTGAGTTGCCGGTGTTGGAGATTGCACGCCGTCTGGATGCCGGTGAACCGATAGAGAATTTGGCCGATGCGTTGCAGTGCGTCTCTTTGCAGCCTCTTGACGACATACCGCAGGCTCCCGATGGCGACACTCAGATTGTGCTGCATAGTTTTGAGGACTGCTTGCGGTCCAAGCGTTGTCAGGCTGAGAATTTCAAGCACATTGAGCAGCAGAGCAACCGTATGCACGGTGCCACTATCTGGCAGCGTCACGGCAATGTGGCCGTGCGCGTCAATCCCATGCATCCGCCCATGACCACCGAGCAGATTGATGCCTCTTTTGATCTCCCTTACACTCGCCTGCCTCATCCGCGTTACAAGGGCAAGACTATCCCCGCTTATGAGATGATTCGCCATTCTGTTTGTATGCACCGAGGATGCTTCGGCGGATGTGCTTTCTGTACCATCTCGGCTCATCAGGGCAAGTTTATTGCTTCCCGGTCCAAGGATTCCATTTTGCGTGAGGTCAGGCAAGTGACTCGGATGTCCGATTTCAAGGGTTATATCTCCGACCTCGGCGGACCGAGTGCTAACATGTATTCTCTTGGTGGCAAAAACAAGGCCGTGTGCGAAAAATGCCTCCGTCCCTCTTGCCTCCATCCGAAGCCGTGCCCCAATCTTAACACCGACCATTCCGCTCTTCTTGACATATACCATGCTGTCGATGCCACTCCCGGTGTCAAGAAATCTTTCATTGGCTCCGGTGTCCGTTACGACCTCTCAATGCACCCCACTGGCAGCAAAAGTGTGGATGCCGTGAACCGTAGGTACAATGAGGAGCTTATAGAGCACCACGTCTCAGGCCGATTGAAGGTAGCCCCGGAGCATACTGTAAGCCATGTCCTGAATGTAATGCGCAAACCCGAATTTCACCTCTTTTACGATTTCAAACGCATTTTTGATTCGGTCAATCGCCGCTGCGGACTCCGTCAGCAGCTCATCCCTTATTTTATTTCAAGCCATCCCGCGTGTACCGAGGTTGATATGGCCGAACTCGCTGCCGAAACCAAGGATTTGAACATGCATCTTGAGCAGGTGCAGGATTTCACTCCCACCCCCATGACATTGGCCACAGAGATATTTTACACCGGAATACACCCTTACACTGGGGAAAAGCTTTTTACAGCCACGACTCCTGAGCAGAAGCAATCCCAGCGACGCTATTTCTTCTGGTACGATCCGGCCCAAAGAGCCGATATTATCCGCAGCCTTAAGCGGCTGAACCGTTCCGATCTTATTGCGCGTCTTTATCCGGCTCGCCGATAAAAAATAGCAATGCCCCTGCATCGGTAATTTACCGTCAGCAGGGGCATTGTTGTACCTGTTAATATATTAGAAGAGTATATTCATGCCAAGGTTGACAGATGCGTTGCTTGACAGAGGCACCATCTGCTTGGTCGCTTTGCCCATGGTATGGTCCATGCCGACAAAGAAATTGAATCCTGACGGATGGAAGTTTACAATCCATCCAAATCCTACGCCGAAACTGCCGGCAGCCATGTTTATGCCGCCGTCTAACCATTTTACCGGAGCTATGTTGGCCGAAAATCTGAAATCAGTCCATGAAAACGCTCCCTGAATACGGGTGGTGTTGAGCACGCCGAAATTTAGTTTGCGGTAAGTCGGCAGTGTGTACTTCGCTCCTATATTGAGGGTGGCACCTAACATTGTTGTGCGTCCTCCCACGTTTCCTGCGTCTTCAAGTTCGTATATTGCCGATATATCATCACGCATGTTGTCCCACTGGTTTTCAAAACTGTTGGGTGAATCATCGTCGGCACTGAATACATACCTGTCGGTGTTGAATCTCTTTTCACCGTAGGTGGTGGCAAGTTGATTGTTGTTCCATGATATGAATCCGAGGTCAAGAAGGGCCATTGACAGCTCCCAGTCGCATGTGAGATTATAGGTGGCACCCAAATCTATCGCCATACCGAAACCATTTAGCCCGAAGCTGTCATAATCCATTCCGTCCACATACTCATGACCGGTTCGGTCGTTGATTGTAGTCTTGTAAGTGAGTCCTTTCACGCTTGAATTTATCTCTGCTTCTGAGGTCACTTGCCAGTCATTCTGGTCAAGGTTGAGGTTGGCCGTCTTGAAGTTTGCGCTCATGTCGCCGGCGCCAATAAGAAATTTCAGCGCACCGCCCACGCGCAGTTTGTTATTGATTTTGCGGCTGTGGCCCAGCGCTATCTCTCCGTAGGCCGTACCGAAAGCGCGCGTGCCGCTCAGGTCATAGCTTTGGTTGGCTACCCCCTCTTTCAGGAATGAAAATAACGAGCCGGGCACCTTAAGTCCTACTGATGCGCGGGCGCTGAGAGTAATGGTGTTGTAGCCGCCCCATGCTTTGAATCCCGCTGCTAATATCGGTATCTTGATGTCGGCTCCCAGACGGTTGTTTTCGCCTATATTCTTCATCACTTCATCAACACTTACCAGCGGGTTGAGAAAAGTGGTTGTCTGGCCGTTGACGCTATATATCACATCCCTTACTTGCAGTGAGCCGCGCATTGACACATTCATGTTGCCAAGCGCAGGTATGGCTATGAAGTTTTTGCTGTTTTCATATGCCGGGTTCATCTGAAAGCGGTATGTGTAATCATCCACAAAGTATCCTGAAGTGGTGTTTTGAGCTGTAGCGGTATGGCATAGGGCCATAGTGCATATTGCAGCTGTTAGATATGATAAATATTTATGTGGTTTCATTTCTGTGAATTCTTTTATTCGTCAAGGTCCTTAAGATAATATCCGGTCACTGTGACATGTATGTTGTCAAGTATGAACTGCATGTCGGGAGTAAGGGGAGCACTGTTCTCTTCTGTTGCCACAGCTGTTGCCACGAACTTTATACCGTTTAGCTTGCTTCCCGATGGTATGATTGCGGTGGTATATACATTGATGGGGACATTGCTTGCATTCGGGGGGATGATGGCTCCGTTGATATTGATTGGCTCACCGTCGGCGGTATTAATCCGGTTACCTTCGGTGTCTATGGGATAGCCCGTGAGCTTTATGTCAATAGGCACATCCGAGCTTGCGGTCATTGTCAGGTTCAGACGCTCTATTGTGCAGTGGTCAAGGTCCTCAGAGTTCCAGCCGTCAACATCATCGGTATATATTATCTGTGAGCCCTGCTTCATTCCAAGCGGTGCCATAAGGTCATATTCTCCGTTAATCCGTCCTGCGCTCACACCCAGTACAAAATCTGATACCGGTTGTGTAGGCACATGCGGATTGACAAGATCAAACAATATCCTGTTGGGAAGTCCTTCACCCGACATTACATCGCTTATCTCCGCATACTCTATCCATGTCGCGTTCTCATATCCCGCAATACGCACTTCCGGATTCTTTGGCGACAGCACATATTTGAACACTCCTCCGGGTGTTACTTTTGAGTCAAACACAATATCCTTGTCAAGCAGGAATTCACGGTTCGGTTTGCCGGTACGCTGCGATGTGATTTTGAGTCCGGTCACGGCCTTGAGCCCGTAATTTGACAATGGATTTGTCAGGGTCAGGTATATTTGCGGGTTTTCAAGCTTCAGGTCTGTGGACTCCTGTGTAAGAACATCCGGCAAGTTATTTAGCTCTGCTGCCGGAATATCCACATCCGTTATATTGTAGTTTATCTTTCCGCTGAAACTTGTCACATATGTGTCAGCTATAGTATAGTCCACATACATTGTGATTTGAGAGGGGAGGGCACTGATGTTTGAAATCGCTATGTCTTCCGGACTTACTGTCAGATTGCCGCTAAGAAGATACATTTCTCCTTTCACTGCTATATGGCCGTTGCTGTCGTCTGTTGCCGATGGAGTGAATGTGGCTTCTCCCAGTGTTTCAAGATAAGCTATGTCGGCTCCTGTGGCATGTACTGTTATGCGCACACTGTTGCCGCTTTCTTGGTATTGTGCCACTGTAGCCACGCCGCTTTGTTTGTCATAGTTGCTTTCGGCACCGTCTATTGTTACATTTACCAGCCCTTTGGGCAGCTGTATTCGCATGTCCGAATATCTCACCTTGTTCACTTTGCCTTCCAGCTCTGCAAATCTTATATCCATCGTGAGCGTCAGTTGGCATGTCACATTGTCCACACCTCTTATATAATTGCTTACGTATGATGATTCGTATGTGAATTCTCTCTCATCTGATCTCAGTGCATACGATACTTGCGTCATGTTCTGCGCTCTTGACACTGGCGATGCGATGTTGATCACATTCACAGAACCGTTCACGTGAGGATGACCGAGGCTGATGCTTTCAATCTCTATCGGGTCCGATTCAAAATTTCCCTGCTGGCTCATGGCATACTCCCCGTTCACCACCTTCATCTGGCAGTTAGGGTCGTCGGGATCAATGTTAAACAGATTTTCAAGAAGCACCGGTTCAAGATTAACTGGTAACGCAAGGTCGTTTACCGGTATTTTCACCGTGGTGTCCACATTGCTCAAGTCATACTTGTCGTCCACACACGCTGTGAGTGACAGAAGCATGCTCGCTCCGGCCATACATGGGAGTATTGGATTCATTTCATTATTAATGATTGGTTTGGAAATGCAAAATTATGTGAAGAATGCTAATCTGCAAAATATTTGCCGGCTTTTGAGACGAAAACACGGATTATTTCCAGAACCCCTTTGTAAAAAGAAGCAATACTGTGAAAATCTCCAGTCTCCCTATGAGCATTTCAAGCGATAACACCCATTTGCCCGCTGCCGGAAGTGCCATATAGTTGTCCCCGTAACCGGTAATGTTCACATCCAGTCCGGTGTTGCTCAGGCATGCAAAGGATGAAAAGAAGGCATCAACAATCGGTATGTCAAGGGCTGTCAGCGCTATTCCCCCTCCTACTATAAGCATCATGTAGATACACAGAAACGCTATAACCTTGTTCACCGTGTCATAGGAGGCGGTTACTCCGTTTATGCGTACCCCCAATATGGTGTTGGGGTGAACGCAGCGATACACCTCGTTATTGGCATTTTTTATCAGAAACAGCATGCGGTCTATTTTTGCTCCTCCGCTGGTGCTCCCGGCGCATGCCCCGAAAAACATCAGTACAAACAGTAACGAAATCACAAACGGTCCCCAGTTCCTGGCTCCTTCTACCATGAAGCCTGTGGAGGTAAGTGTGGAGATTATTTGAAATAACGGGTCTATGCTCACTGATTCTATGCCAGTGTATGCCCCGATTGCTAATATGGTTATTATAAACAGCATCAGACACACAAGTATTATGCGCACATATGCACGAAACACATCATTGCGCCATAATGAGCCGTGGTCGCCGTTCCACCACCGAAACATGAGCGAAAAGCTTACGCCACCAAGAAACATGAACACGGTCAGCACTATTTTCACATACAATGTGCCGTATTCCGTTAAGCCGCTGTTGGTAGTCGTGAATCCCCCCGTGGAAATAGTGGAGAATGTGTAGCATAATGCTGTGTAAAAATCCATCGGCCCCACCCAAAGCAGCGCGGCAAGCAGCACTGTCAGCACACAGTATATGCCCCATAAGCCTTTGGCCGTTTGCGATATGCGTGGCCTGAGTTTGTCGTGGGTTATGCCTGTTACCTCGGCGTTGAACATCTGCATTCCGCCCGAATGGTTCAGCATCGGAATTACGGCAAGGGTAAACAGTATTATTCCCATTCCGCCGAGCCATTGCATGAGCGACCTCCACATTACAGCTCCGCGCGACAACTCGTCTATTGACCCTATCACCGAAGCCCCGGTAGTGGTGAATCCCGACATCGCCTCAAAAAAAGCGTCGCTCATGTTCATCCCCGCATCTCCTATCATAAAAGGCAGCATTCCGAACAGTGAGAAGAACACCCACACAAGTGCTGTCAGCAGAAATCCGTCGCGTTTTCCCATATCGGGATTTGAAGGTTTCAGACCGAATGCCAGCGCGCATCCGGCCACAAGCGTTATCGCTACGGTAATGCCAAAAGCCTGTGCGTCTCCTTCGCCATATGCTATGCATGTGATAAGCGGCACCAACATGAAGAATGCCTCAATAGTAAGAAGCATCCCTATGACCCGCAGCACTGCGGCAAAATTGATATGTGAACGCTTGATGTATCTCATCACATCTATAAGAGCATCAGTTGAAATATTTCTCTATTTTGTGGAGTGCACCTGCAAGGCATACCACCACAACATGGTCGCCTTCGCGTATCTGGGTCATACCGTTAACCAGCATCCCTTTCCCATCACGTATCAGGGCCGCTATGGTCATGTCGCGTGTAAGTTTCAGGTCTTTTACAAGGGCTTTGGTTACTTTGGCATGTGGTTTTACTTCTATTTCAGCCACATCGGCATCAGCCAGTGCCATGAATTGGGAGGAGTTGACATCCGCATCTATCATCATCTGGAACACTTTGCTTGATGCAAGCAGTTTTTTGTTGACGATAGTCCCGATATTCAGGTTCTCTGCCTCCGATATGAGCTGTATGTTCTCTACCTCAGCTATGGTCTTTTTAACCCCGCACTCTTTTGCGGTCAGGCAAGTGAGAATATTCGTTTCGCTACTGTCGGTAAGGGCTATGAAAGCATCCGCATCATTTATCCCTTCTTCACGCAGGGTGTCTATGTCGCGGGCGTCTCCGTACACTATTGTGGTGTTGGCGCATCTCTCACACAGGTCCTGGCATCTGTCGCGGTTGCTCTCTATGATGGTGAATTTGTACCTGTCGCCCGCAAGTGCTATCAGGCGTAGTGCTATGCGTGAGCCTCCCATTATCATTACGCGGCGCACATCATGATGTTTTTTACCACACAGTGTCCTTAGCTCATCCACATGTTCACGTGTAGTGGTGACATACAGTATGTCGTTGGGGCGTAAGGTGTCGTCACCACATGGTATAAGGGTCTCATGGCGGCGCTTGATGGCTGACACATGAAAATAATGATTGCTCATTGTAAGCTCTTTAAGCTTTAGCCCCGCCACCTGTGAATTTTCGCGTATCTTCACGCCCACCACTATCAGTTCGCCGTTATGCAGTTCAAACCAGTTTCTTACCCACGAGCGTTCCAGCGCGGTCACGATCTCTTGTGCTGCAAGATACTCGGGATATATCATTGCGTTCACACCGTGGCGAGCAAAAAATTCACGGTTTTCACATGTCATGAACTCATAGTTGTCGATTCTTGCCACCGTTTTCACGGCTCCGAGACTCTTGGCTATGGAGCATGCTATCACATTGGTGTTCTCGTAAGGGGTCACCGCTATGAACAGGTCGCATTTCTCCACCCCGGCAGCTTTCAGCACTGCAAATGATGTGGGCGATCCCCGTCGTGTCAGCAGATTGTAGTTGGCATCCAGCACTGACAGTTTGGTTGCGTCCGCATCAATCAGGGTTATGTCCTGATCCTCACGCGACAGCAGTTTTGCTACATGCGAGCCTACTTCGCCGGCTCCGGCTATCACTATCTTCATTTCTTTAGCGATATTAGGGTGTGGTATATGGCTTCGGCATCCATGCCGCAAAGTTTATACAGCTCTTTCACTTTGCCTTGAGGCACAAACTTGTCGGGCGCACCGATTGTATGCACCGGTACATTGTAGCCGTGGGCATTGATCCATTCGGTTACGGCTGTCCCGAGGCCGCCAACCACCGATGCATCTTCCACCGTTATTATCGGCGCACCGCTTTTGGCCGCTTTTTCCATTATTGATTCGTCAAGCGGCTTCAGATAAATCATATCATAATGGGCGGCGTTCACACCATCTTCACGTGCTTTGGCTATGGCTTTGGCCGCTTCCTGTGCTATCGGTCCCAATGTCAGAACCGTTGCGTCGGCACCTTCGCTCAGTTGTTCGCCTTCGCCCGCCTTGAGTGCGCGCATCGGCACTTTCCAGTCTATGGTAGTGCCCCGTCCGCGTGGATAGCGTATTGCCATTGGCCCTTCGCGCTCTGGAAGTTGCGACGTGTACATAAGATGACGCAGATACTCTTCGTTGCGGGGTGACGCTATCGTCATACCCGGAATAGACGATAAGTATGCCAAATCAAACATTCCGTGATGGGTCACTCCGTCTTCGCCCACTATTCCTGCCCGGTCTATGCAGAAAGTAACCGGAAGGTGCTGTATGGCCACATCATGTATTATATGGTCGTAGGCACGTTGCAGGAACGATGAGTAGATGGCCACATAAGGCAGCATCCCTTCTTTGGCGAGTCCACCGGCAAATGTTACCGCATGGCCCTCTGATATTCCCACATCAAATGTGCGCTCCGGCATCGTTGCCTGTAGCTTGCTCAGGGATGTGCCTGAAAGCATCGCTGCCGTTATTCCCACTATCTTTTTGTTGTCTTGTGCCAGCTCCACGAGCGTGTCACCGAACACATCCTGATATTTTGGTGGTTGCGCTCCCTTTTCTTCTATCCTTTCGCCTGTCTCGGGGTTGAATTTGCCCGGCGCATGCCAGTGTGCGGGATCTTTTTCCGCTGCGGCAAACCCTTTTCCTTTCACAGTGCGCAAATGGAGTATTCGCGGCCCCTTCATATCCTTGATGTCGTTGAGCACCCTTATGAGCCGTGGCAGGTCGTGCCCGTCAAACGGACCGAAATATCTTATGTTTAATCCCTCAAATATGTTTTGCTCCTTGTTTATAAGCGATTTGAGACTGTTGTTGAATCTCAGTATCCGTCCGCGGCTTTTTTCATTGAGCAGGTGCATGCGGCACATTGCATGATATGTGTGGTAGCGCACTGCGTTGTAAGCCTTTGATGTGGTCAGATGCGCCATATGCGAGTTGAGCGATCCCACATTACGGTCTATCGACATGTCGTTGTCGTTTAGGATAATCAGCAGATTGTTCGGCGTGTTGGCCACATTGTTGAGCCCTTCAAAGGCAAGACCGCCGCTTATTGACGCATCGCCAATCACTGCCACCACGTTTCTCTGCTTGTCATGCTCCGAGAGAGATGAGGCTACGGCCATGCCCAATGCCGCCGATATGGAATTGGAGGCGTGGCCTGCGGTAAAAGTGTCATATTCGCTTTCTTCCGGATTTGGAAAACCGCTCAGTCCGCCCAATGTGCGGTTGGTGTGAAATCTTTCGGCTCTCCCCGTCAACAGTTTATGTCCGTATGCCTGATGTCCCACATCCCACACTATGCGGTCATAGGGAGTGTTGAACACGTAGTGCAGGGCCACGGTAAGTTCCACTGCTCCCATGCTTGAGGCAAAATGTCCCGGATGTTTTGACAACGAGTCAATTAGAAATCGGCGTATATCTCCGCACACCTCTGGCAGCTTGTCTTGTGGCAGTGCCCTTAGCTGTGCGGGTGAGTTTATGTGGCTGAGCAGCGGGTATCGCTCCGGATCAAGTGGCTGCACAGAATTGTTATTTGGAACTTGAAGTGTTGTCATGAGGCTGCTTGCGAATATATTTCTTGTACATGGGCACAAAAACTATTATGCCTGATGCAACGAGTATAAATACTGTTTTGAGTGTGAACGGCTGAGTGGTGATCACCATATACGACAGGCAAACCCACAACAGCGTTATGCACACAAAACGAAATTTCACTGCGTTAGTCATAAAAACAGTTCTTTCTTAACACCGCAAAGATAATCAAAATATTCTTACTCATCCATATATTCCCCCCACATTTCGCAGTTGCACACAAAAGATTAAATTGCTATTTTTGCGGAAATCAATGTCTGTATGGATTATTACAATAGAATAAGAAATCTGGCCTCTGTCGTCCCTACAGAAATAGTGGACTTTTCTCAGCCGCGTAAATATTCCTCGCCTCCAACCCAGGCATCGTCCGATTTTATTACCAATAAGGAGCAGGGAGACTGGGCCGAGCGTCTGTTGTTGGATGCCATTAATGCCGCATCACGCAACTATGTGGCTGTACATTATGGTAAAAATGATGATTTGGTGGCCGGTGATGTTGGATTTGATGAGTTTTATGAAGAATTTCAAAACGAACTTGATACAATAGGAAAGCGTCCCGATATACTGATATTTAATAAATCAGATTTTCGTGAGGATTTAGGCTTGGATATAAGCCGCGTTCCTCATGACGAATTGGACGAGTATGTTCGCAAAGCCATTGCCGGTATCGAAGTTAGGTCAAGCGCGTTTTTAATTGATCGTTATGAGCAATACATGAACGAACGCACCGAACAGAATATTGCCATGGCTCTTGAACTCAAAAACGAGATATTGGCTAAATACACTGCATTGCTGAACCATCCTGTAAGATGCAGATACCGGGCATTACTGGAAGCTCTTGATCGCGATACCGTTCATACTCTGTCATTCTCTGTGCCCGGGTGGAGGGCGTCTGCTGATTTGGTTCAGCTTAATGGTTGTTTGCGCAATCTCAAATCATATCTGAAAATAATTCAAAAGCGTGATTATCTTTCAATAACTCCCAAAGTTGAGGATTTGAAGGTCGTGTATAAGTGGATTGAGAATTTCAATGTGCCACATTTTTATTTTCAGGTGTTCTTTGATAAAATTTATGGCATATCATTTGAGCGTATTTTATCCATAATCTCCGATAGCGATAATGAAGGATGCATATTCTCTGTTGAACAGGATACTAAAAATCATAATAAGACCACTATAAAAATCAAATCTTCTATCGGTGATGTGATTGCTCACAAAGTTGATGAGCCTTCCCACCATAGTGTCCGACGGGAATTGACGCGAGGAAGATTGCTTTTTCATGTCGCTTTCAACGGCGGCACCGCTTATCTGGATGTTGATAATCTGATTTCTTTGCTTAATATTGACCGTGAAAATTTCTAATAAATAATGGCTATTGACATCATTGAATCCGGTTATTCAGAAAGTGTGGGCATTGAGCATAGAAAAAAATTCGCCCAATTCTTCACACCTGTAGCCATAGCCGATATCATGGTGGATTGGCTGTTAGGGTGCGAATCACTAACCTCAGTATTGGAGCCGGCTTTCGGTCTCGGTGTGTTTTCAAGGATTCTTCTTTCAAAGGCCGAAAATGTAAATGTTTTAGGCTATGACACTGATCCGGTCATATACGAATATTATCATAATAAAGTAAGCGATGGTGGTGTGGATTTTCTTTTAGACGACTACATCAACTGCGATTGGAACATGAAATTTGATGGCATAATCTGTAATCCACCCTATTTTAAGTTCCATGATTATGATAATAAAAAATATATAACAGCCATACGCGAAAATTTGGGCTTCCGGTTGCGTATGCACACTAATCTTTATGCGGTATTTCTTCTCAAATCCATTAGCCAGCTTGCTGCTGGAGGACGATGTGCATATATCATACCTTCTGAATTCCTTAATTCCGATTACGGCGTACAAGTCAAAAAATATTTGTTGGAATCAGGTACACTTCGGCACATCATAGTTTTTAATTTTAAAGAAAACGTGTTTGATGATGCCACTACCACTTCCGCCATTATACTTTGCGCTAACGATAAGCAATCTCACTCTGTTGGTTTTACCAAGATTAACACTTCTGCCGAAATCGGTAAAATTAATCGGCTGATAGACTCCTATCCTTCCATGGAAAATGCTGATTCAGTACTGACGGTAGATAATATTGACCCATCTGTCAAATGGAAAAATTATTATTCATCTTTTGAGACTCCAAAACTTAAACATTTAGTCCCTTTCGGCACTTATGCCAAGGTTATGAGGGGTATTGCCACGGGTGCCAACGAATATTTCTCTTTCAATCTTTCCAAAGCCAGACAATTGGGTATTGATTGTCGCCATTTTAAGCCATGTATATGCCATTCCTCCGATGTCTCCGGAATATTGTTTTCCGACTCTGACTACAGTGACGCTCTCAATGCTGATAAAGATGTTATGATTTTTAATCCTCTTGATTTAAATGATGCACACGTAGTGGAATATATTCGCTTCGGAGAAGATACAGATATTAATAAGCGATTCCTAACATCTAAACGTAATCCATGGTATGGCATGGAAAATCGCATGCCAGCTCCTATTTGGGTAGGAGTTTTCAATAGAAGTGGGTTGAAGTTTGTGCGAAATGAAACCAATACTCTCAATCTCACAACTTTCCATTGCATATATGTTCAGGAAAATCTGTTTGGAGTTGATGCCGATTTGCTTTTCACCTATCTTATTTCTAATTGCGCGAAAAATTTGTTTTCGGCATCTGCCCGTGAATACGGAAACGGACTCAGTAAGTTTGAGCCCAATGATTTGAATAAAGCCAACATGGTCGATCTCGGCATTCTTGACGAATCTTGCAAGAAGAGGCTGCGGGAATTATATTATGCCAACAAGCACAATGCTGATCCTTTTTTTATCAAAAAAGTTGACGACATACTTTTCTCAGCTTTTGGTTGAAAATGTCTTGTCCGTTTCAGCAAAAGAAAAGGAGCCGACGAAATTCACGTCAGCTCCTTGATATAAAGAGATATTTGTTATCCTTATTTGTTGGCGCGTTTGCGTTCCAGTTCATCAAGAATTATCTTGCGCAGACGTATATGGTGAGGTGTCACTTCCACATATTCGTCACCCTTTATATATTCCAGCGCTTCCTCAAGGCTGAACACGACCGGAGGTATGATTCGGGCCTTGTCATCAGCTCCCGATGCACGCATATTGGTGAGCTTCTTTGACTTGGTCACGTTCACTACTATATCGTTATCCTTGGCGTTTTCGCCCACAACCTGACCGGCATATACCTCTTCCTGCGGGAAGATGAAGAAACGGCCACGGTCCTGAAGCTTGTCTATAGCGTAAGCAAAAGCTGTGCCGCCTTCCATCGCTATCAAAGACCCGTTGGTGCGCCGTTCTATGTCGCCCTTCCACGGCTGATATTCAAGAAAACGGTGCGCCATGATGGCCTCGCCGGCAGAAGCTGTCAGCACATTGTTGCGCAGTCCTATAATGCCGCGTGACGGAATGTTGAACTCCATCTGCACCCGGTCGTTTTGAGTGGTCATTGACACAAGGTCTCCCTTGCGGCGTGTGACCATATCAATCATTTTGCTGGCATATTCCTCGCTCACATTGATAGTGAGCAGTTCCACTGGCTCGCATTTCACACCGTCAATCTCTTTCACTATCACCTGAGGTTGACCAACCTGAAGCTCGTAACCCTCACGGCGCATGGTTTCAATGAGCACGCTCAAGTGCAGCACTCCTCGGCCATATACCGTCCACACATCCTCATGGTCTGCTTTGGTTACTCTGAGTGCGAGGTTGCGGTCAAGTTCTTTTGTCAGGCGGTCTCCGATATGGCGTGAGGTCACATACTTTCCGTCGCGTCCAAAGAACGGCGAATCGTTGATGGTGAAAGTCATTGACATTGTAGGCTCGTCAATGGCTATGCGGGGCAATGCTTCAGGTGTTTCGGGGTCTGCCACTGTGTCGCCGATTTCAAACCCTTCTATGCCCACCAGAGCGCATATATCGCCGCTGCTCACACTTTCCACTCGCTTGCGTCCCATGCCCTCAAACACATGCAGCTCTTTGATGCGCTGGCGCACGGTCGTCCCGTCCTTTTTGCACAATGCTATCTCCATGCCTTCCTTCAGGGTTCCACGGTGAACGCGTCCCACAGCAATACGCCCTACATAATTTGAAAAGTCAAGTGATGTGATGAGCATTTGTGCCGGACCTTCCAAGGTCTCTGGTTCGGGAATATATTCAATGATGGCATCAAGCACAGCTGTTATGTCATTAGTAGGCTTTTGCCAGTCGGTGCTCATCCAGCCCTGTTTTGCTGAGCCGTAGATAGTCGGAAAATCAAGCTGGTCTTCCGTGGCGTCAAGGTTGAACATCAGGTCAAACACCATCTCTTGCACCTCATCGGGCCTGCAATTGGGCTTGTCAACCTTGTTGATTACTACCACAGGTTTCAATCCCATTTGTATTGCTTTCTGAAGCACAAAACGTGTCTGGGGCATTGGCCCTTCAAATGCATCCACCAGTAGCAGGCATCCGTCGGCCATATTGAGCACACGCTCAACCTCACCGCCGAAGTCGGCGTGCCCCGGAGTATCTATGATATTGATTTTATATCCCTTGTAATTGATGCTGACGTTTTTTGACAGAATTGTTATGCCGCGTTCTCGTTCCAGATCGTTGTTGTCAAGTATAAGCTCGCCGGCATTCTGATTCTCACGAAAAAGGTGTCCGGCAAGAAGCATTTTATCCACTAAAGTGGTTTTGCCATGGTCCACGTGGGCTATGATGGCAACATTGCGAATTTTCTGCATGCTGAAATTGTACTTTTTTGCGGCTGCAAAGTTACACAAAATCCGTGTAATATCCATCCCTTGCATTAAAATATTACGATACTGTCTGTTTATGACTCGGTCATTCGGCGTGACCGCAGCTCCGGATTCTAAGAGCTGTTAACAGATATTGTCGAATCGGCTCTAAAATCTATATCTTGAGCGGGGCACTTCCACAGACATACCTCTCCGCTTTATAACCCGCATTCCCAGTGCTCCGCGTGCCACCTGCAGCTTGATTGTGTCACCCTTGTGAAGCCGTTGCCATTGCTTGAGGTTCAGGCTTATTTCTTTTACGGTTGCTCCTGCCATATCCACTTCCGCATAATACACTTTGTATGCCTCACCCACGCCTACAGTGCGTCGCGACACCCGCTTGGTGTGGTGCCGTGTTTTGCTGTACAGCCGTTGTATCACTGCATTCTCTGTTTGCAGCGAGGCGTCATCGGACCCGAAATAGTTGACGGCAAGCACGGTGCACATCAATATCGGAAACATCACAATTATGCTTATCCACATATTTATCCATCTATTTGATGTCTGGCTGAGTTTCTGCCACAATCCCCTCATGAGCACACTGCATACCGCCGTCACCACCGCCACGGCTATACACGGTATCATAAGCGACCCCAAAGTGTTGGCTCCGATGGCAATGCAGCCACCTATGGCGATTATCACCATGATTGTTGATAATATGATTATGAATTTGCGCATTCTTTGTTTTGGCCGTTGCAAAAGCCTTGAAAATTTATATTTATCATGCTGTGACAAATATCAGCTTGCCCGGAATTTCGCTCGGCTCCGGCATAAAATTATCTGAAACGATACCCTTTAAATCTTCCGGACTGATAAGTTTGTCTGTCACTATATGTCGCAGAAGCTCGCCGCGCAGCATCTTAAGTTTGTTGGAATTCGGAGTACGGAGCTCTCCGCCGGGGCGCACCTCGTAGAATTCGGCTTTCCACACTTTCGCTTTCTGCTCTATCTTTTTCCAATCTATGCATTTGGCGGCATCGCCCGGCAGCAGATTCAGCACATCACTGTCATTCGTTTCAGCAAGCCTTTTTGCAATCTCGCCGGTAACGCTTTCGCGCCAGTAGTTCGCAAGAGTTTCTCCGTCGGGAGCCATTGGCGTAGTAAAATCCAGTCTGTAAGGTTTTACCACATCATCCGGTCTCAGCCATCCATAGAGCGACGATATTATCCCCACACATCCGTCAGCCGTATTTTGTTCCGACTCGCTGAGACTCTTGTACCCGAACGATTTGAACACCACGCCTGTAAATGCTTCTATAGCCTTGCACCCTGATTCCTTGTGGGGAAAATCGTATGCCATTTGGTGCAGTTTGCGCGCCATAGGCACACTTATTTTCACCTTTCCCGCCAGCTCGTCCACGCTCATTTTGCCGGCAGCCTCCATTATACTGTCCGCCCTTGACGCGAACGCAGGCGCATGTGCCTCATATCCCAATGGCCGTATGCTCTCCGCACAAGGTGCCATTGTTTTTGATTCCGCTATCAGTACAAGCATATTATTATAACCATTGCAAATTCTAATAACCTCTTTATTGACAGTAGTTCAGAGGTTATGATAAAAATCAGACAATAATTGACAAAAGTAGCAATAAAAATCAATAACGCATCAACAGTGTCGTGACATTTCCTCATGCTATTCAAGGTACTGTCTAAATGCCAATCCATTTGTCAAATCGTGGTGCGAACATGTCAATATCGCGTTGAGGTAATCCAAGTTTACGTGCTTCGGTTCGCCATGATTTCATCGCTGTTTTTACCTCGCTGATAATTTGTACCGCCTTTTCTGCCGGAAGCATATATTCTCCGGCGGATGCCAATAAAATTTCAATGTCAGCTACGCTTGTGGATCGGTTAATCAATAGGCTCTGATTCTCACTGAGAGTAGGGTTTATATCATAAGCTGGCGATAGTTCCCATCCTTTGCATGTCAATAAAAAGCCATGATTGCGGAAATGGTCATCCGAGTTGCCGACAATTATATAAAATGCCACACGCCGATATAATTCTTCAAGATCGTGTCTCACATTACTCCCATGTTGGATTATGAAATCTGCAATATCTGTATAGCCATAACCCGTTGATGCATTGTCGCCGTCTGTCAAACCGAGCATTGTCAGCGCAGATGCAAAGTGAATCCGTTTCCTATCACCTTTTCTGTCAAAGCGCTTTGACAGAAAAATGTGAAAATTACCGCCGCTGATTGTCCGTGTTTCGGCCACATTAAGACCTGCTTTCCGGCCCATGATATGACAGAAAATCTGCATAAACAAAAAGAGAGGTCATATGTCAAAGTTATGAAGGTACATTCTATAATTATCGTCATCAATCACTCTGGTTTCTGAAGCTTTTGCGTAGCACGTCCGCGATGTTTCAGATTCAAATCCTGCAAATTACGACCTAAGGCATCCTCTTTCGCAATTAAGGTAAGATCATCATCAAGCTGCAATGCATAAAGTACACGAGCGTAAATGCCAATTGATACAGTCGGAGAACCCTTCTCAATACGGTTTATCGTAAGTGGTGAGCATGTAGCTCGTTCTGCAATTTGAGCTATTGAAAGATGGCGACGCAATCGGGCAAGTTTTATTTGCTCACCCATTAGTGCCATCTTCTGCTCCAGTTTTCGGGGTAGCTTAGTACCCATCGTATTCTTTGCCATTGATTTAAGTGTTATGTCAAGGTGGCGAGCTATGAAGTTAAGCCCTATAATTATAATTTTATACTTCCATATAATAGCGCAAATATACTGAAAATATTTATTATATGATATATTTGACTAAATAAAAAGTCGTGCGACAGTCTGAATTCTGTTTAAATCATAACTCCTGACAATACTGCAATTTCGTTTCAGTTTGTGCGATCCCATTCTTTATTGTCATTGTCAGGCAGACGGTGGTTTCTTTTACAATCCGTACATCAATAGTTCGTTAAAAATTTGATTATAGGCTAA